>NZ_RHOK01000015.1 GCF_003946175.1 Lacticaseibacillus suibinensis
GTTGAGCGTCCGTGAATATGAGGACCCGTTTAGAAGCAATCACGCAGCTAAGAAAAAGTAGCCAGATTGGGACACGAGCCTCTTCCAGAGGCAGTTAAAGTGGCAATCGCAGTAGGCCTTGAACGCAGTGAATGAGGCCAGCGCCTTGACACGCAGCCAGTAGCGGGGGCTTATAGCCCCAGTGAAAACCACCCGTTTTACGGGTGGTTTTTATTGTGCCGCTTCAACCACATCCTTAACGGGTGTTGCAGTGTCGTCACGAACGAATTCAATGTGAAACAGCCTAATTGAACAAGCAAGGTCGGTGGGCATTGGCGTAAGGAAGTCGAACAGAAGAGAAAAAATCAATTTAGGGCAGGGTCGCCGGAGGAGAAATGGCTCAGTGGTGAATTTGTTCTTAGCCAACGGGTTTGGTTGGCTTAGAACAAGCCGCGACTTTGAGACTTGGAGAGGCTCAAAGCGCTGGCCACCACGTTCCAGCCATTTCTGCGGAGGCGGCCCTGCCCGGCGGTTAACGCGGTTGAAGCCAGTCGGCTAAAACCGGTTAGCCCTCACTGCCTGCTGGCTAGAATAGGTATTTCACTGCCTGTGTGGTACACTGTTAAAAGGAATAATTCGTTGCCAAGTGATTGGCGAAAGAACCTAATCTAATTTAACGAGGTGCTCACATGAGTAAAATCAAAGTGGTCGCACTCGGCGGCGTGCGTGAGAACGGTAAAAATATGTACGCCATCGAAGTAGACGACCAAATTTTCGTTGCCGATTTTGGGCTGAAATACCCGGACAACGAGCTACTGGGAATCGATGTTGTGATTCCTGATCTCACTTACCTGGAAGAAAATGCCGATAAAATCGCCGGCATCTTTCTGACTCACGGTCACGCCGACGCGATTGGCGCGCTGCCGTATTTTGTCAGCGAACATCCAGTGCCGGTCTTTGGCTCCGAGTTGACCATTGCGATGGCCAAGCTCAACATGACCGCCAGCCCGAAAGCCAAGAAATTCCGCGATTTCCATGTGATCACTGAGAAGTCGGTGATTGATTTTGGCAAAATCAAGGTGTCCTTCTTCCCAACGACCCACAGCATTCCCGGGAGCTTAGGGATTGTCATCGAAACGCCAAATGGTTCGATTGTTTACACCGGGGACTTCAAGTTTGACCAAAGCGCCTCGCCGAAGTACCACACGGACCTTTCGCGTCTAGCCAAAATCGGCGACCGGAAAGTATTGGCATTGCTGTCTGATTCTAACAATGCGGAATCGCCATACCGCAGTGCCAGCGAACACGAAATCTACGATCACATCAACGAAACTTTCCGCTACCATGAAGGTCGGGTGATCGTGGCCAGTGTCGCCAATAACATTCAGCGCATCCAGCAGGTCATTAACGCAGCTGCGGCCAACAATCGCCGCGTCGTTTTGACGGGCCGCGAAGTGGAGCGGGTCGTCAAAACCGCTATTCGGCTCAAGGATATCGTGTTGCCAGACGAAGGCATTATTGCCACCACCAAAGAGCTAAAGACCATGAAGCCGGAAGAGACCGTGGTGCTTGAAACCGGGCGCATGGGCGAGCCGCTGAAGTCACTGCAACGGATGGCCACCAATAAGCATCGGTTGGTACACATTCACGAAGGCGACTTGGTTTATATCACCACCACCATTTCGCACGCCATGGAAACCATGGCCGCCCGTACCCGTGATATGATTTATCGCGCTGGTGGTGAAGTCAAGGCCATCTCGGAAGACATCCACGCCAGCGGTCACGCGAATAAGGACGACTTGCAGTTGATGATCAACTTGCTGCGGCCGCGCTTCGTCATTCCTGTGGAAGGTGAGTATCGCCTGCTGGAAGCCCATGCCGAGATTGCTAAAGATGCCGGTATTCCAGCCGAGAATGTCATCATTCCAAACGTCGGCGACATCATCAGCTACGAAAAAGGCAAGATGCATCTCTCTGGCCATGTCGATGCCGGTAATACCATGATTGACGGTATCGGTGTCGGCGACATTGGCAACATCGTTTTGCGTGACCGCAAGATGCTGGCCGAAGATGGGATTTTCATTGCGGTCGTCACCATCGACCGCAAGAAGAAGAAGATCGTGGCCAAGCCGAAGATTCAAAGCCGCGGGTTCGTTTACATGAAGACCTCCCGTGACCTGCTTAACGAAAGCGGCGAGCTCGTGGCCAAAACCGTGCAAAAACAATTGGACAACAAGTCCTTTGACTGGAGCACTTTGAAGCAGGCGGTG
Source organism: Lacticaseibacillus suibinensis (assembly GCF_003946175.1). Taxonomy (GTDB): domain Bacteria; phylum Bacillota; class Bacilli; order Lactobacillales; family Lactobacillaceae; genus Lacticaseibacillus; species Lacticaseibacillus suibinensis. The sequence goes on from NZ_RHOK01000015.1 coordinate 2,250, forward strand.
CGTGATGATTTGAGCCGGTTCTTGTTTGATCACACGAAACGCCGGCCGGTGATCTTGCCTGTGATTATGGAAGTGAACCAAAATAGTGCTAAGCGGCAGTAGCCGTTCAAACCTGGAGCTTAGCTTCAGGTTTTTTCTATGCTTGGAAGCGCTCAAGCCGGATATTTTTTTCTAGCGCAAACATTGGTATGATGGTAACCAAAGGGGAGTGAAGCGCATGGGAAAAATCGTGCCTTTGCCAAATAGTGGCAGCCGCCATATGAGCCTTGGCGTTTCTGCCTTGCAGAAGCAGAACTACGCCAGTGCCGTGGCGCATTTAGAAAAGGCGTATAAGGAAACGCCGGTGTTTGAAGTGGCCCGGCCACTGGTCAAAGCGCTGGTGGGACTGCATCAAAGTCGTGAAGCCTTGCCTTACGTCAGTGAGTATATGGAAGATTTCTTGGCCGGCGATAGCACCACTAAGTTGTTGTTTGAAGTTTTGCTGGACCTGCCCGATTACCGGTTTGCCTGGGCGGTGTTACATCATGTGGAGGCTAAAAACGCCGCCGTTTTTGAGCAGCAAATTACGGCCGCTGAAACGGCTGATCTCACCGCGCATGGGGATGAGATTGCAGATCTGGCCCGGCGGTTGCGCCATCTGGGTGGATTAAGCGCGCATGAGCAGGAACAACTGATTCAGCAACTTGGGCGCTTGCCGAAAGCCAAAATCATCGAGGCAGCCAAGCCCAATTTGGTTGATCCAGATGTCCATCCCGCCATTCGCGTTAGCCTGTTAGACGCGCTGACGGCAGTGGGGGAAGCAACGCCAGTTCAAGTGACGAGTTACCAGACCACTGCCGAGGTCATTCCCAGTGCGCTACCTGGCGTGATGAATGATCCGACCATGCTGCAAGTGCTGAATCAAATTCAGCTCCAAGTCGGCTTAGCGGATCCCGAGCTGATGAAGGCTACCGTGGAAACGTTGCGCTTTGAGCTGGGTTACCTTTATCCCTTTATTGGAGAGGCTGTGCCAGATCCCAAGCATTTTGCTGCCAGTTATCTCAACCGCGATCGGCCCGAGGTGACCGCCGAAGAGCACGCCTTGTTTGAATGGTTAGGGACGCAGACCCAGGCTTTGACCGCGCTAAGTTGAGCGGCTGAACAGTGGCAGGAGCGCCTCAAAAGACGTGTAAAGCAAAAAAACTTGACTAGGATGGTTTACAAAACCGGGGGTTCTCGGTATAATCATTTTCGGAATTCATTTCCAGCCAAAATATTGTTTTGGTATTTTGGCGTGAATGTAGTAAGATAGAACGTAAAGGATTACGGGCGGCTTTGCCTGTGTCTTTACGAAAATATACAGGAGGTTCGTTTTTTCATGGCTGAAAAAGAACACTATGAACGCACTAAGCCCCACGTAAACATTGGTACGATTGGGCACGTTGACCACGGTAAGACTACTTTGACCGCGGCTATCACCAAGGTACTTTCCGAAAAGGGCCTCGCTAAGGCGCAGGACTACGCATCAATCGATGCTGCCCCAGAAGAAAAGGAACGTGGCATCACGATCAACACCGCCCACGTTGAATACGAAACCGAAAAGCGTCACTATGCGCATATCGATGCCCCAGGGCACGCGGACTACGTTAAGAACATGATCACCGGCGCTGCTCAGATGGATGGTGCGATCTTGGTTGTTGCGGCTACTGATGGCCCAATGCCACAGACCCGTGAACACATCCTGCTGGCTCGTCAGGTTGGTGTTGACTACATCGTTGTCTTCCTGAACAAGACCGACTTGGTTGACGATGACGAATTGATCGACTTGGTTGAAATGGAAGTTCGTGAACTTCTGTCCGAATACGATTTCCCTGGTGACGATATTCCTGTTATCCGTGGTTCAGCCCTCAAGGCACTTGAAGGCGACAAGGAACAAGAAAAGGTTATCGAAGAACTCATGGACATCGTTGATGAATACATCCCAACCCCAGTTCGTGATACCGACAAGCCTTTCTTGATGCCTGTTGAAGACGTCTTCACCATTACTGGTCGTGGGACGGTTGCTTCTGGTCGTATCGACCGTGGGACCGTTAAGATCGGTGACGAAGTCGAAATCGTTGGTCTGAAGGACGAAGTTCTGAAGTCCACCGTTACTGGCCTTGAAATGTTCCGTAAGACTCTTGACTTGGGTGAAGCCGGCGATAACGTTGGTGTTCTGCTTCGTGGTGTTAACCGCGACCAAGTTGTTCGTGGTCAGGTCCTGGCAAAGCCAGGTTCCATCCAGACCCACAAGAAGTTCAAGGGTGAAGTTTATATCCTGACGAAGGAAGAAGGCGGCCGTCACACGCCATTCTTCTCCAACTACCGTCCTCAGTTCTACTTCCACACCACCGACGTTACCGGTGTGATCGAACTGCCAGAAGGTGTTGAAATGGTTATGCCTGGCGACAACGTTACGTTCGAAGTCGACATGATCGCGCCAGTTGCTCTTGAAAAAGGTACGAAGTTCACCGTTCGTGAAGGTGGCCGTACTGTTGGTGCCGGGGTCGTTTCTGAAATCCTCGACTAATTCAACCTTTAACAGCGTTTCGCTTCGGCGAGGCGCTGTTTTTGATTATTAAGATGAAAATCGTTCAACATAAAATAAATAAGATGAGTTTTACTTAACGCTGGCAGACCGGTACCATGAAGTTATCGTAAGCAATGAAAGGACGCGGTCACATGAAGTTTGCCAGTCGAGTTGCCACCACCATGCAGTCAGGGTTAGATGAACTCTTCACTGCCCCGGATCCTGAACTCATCTCGTTTGCCGGCGGGTATCCTGATACCACCATGTTTCCCCAGGGAGCATTGCAGGCGGCGTTTGCGCAAGCCACTGCTGAACCGGCCGCATTTCAATATGGCGATAGTTGGGGCTTACCTAAACTGCGCGAGCACATTGCTGCGTGGCTACAAGCAGATGGCATTGGGGCCACGGCGCAGGATGTGCTTTTGACCCAAGGGGCGCAGCAAGGCATTGATCTCGCGGCTAAGATGCTCCTTAATCCTGGTGACGGCTTGGTGGTCGAGGCGCCAACCTACTTAGGCGCGCTGGCTGCTTTCAACGCGTATGAACCGCATTACTATGAAGTACCAATGGCCGCGGATGGCATGGACTTAACCGAGTTGCAGAAGGTTTTGATGACCCACGACGTCAAAATGATTTATACCGTGCCGGATTTTCAGAATCCGACAGGTGCGGTCATGTCTTTGGCCAAGCGTAAAGCCCTGATTGCCTTGGCCAATAAGTATGACGTCATCATTTTGGAGGACGGGCCGTACCGCTGGCTGCGGTATCAAGGCGAGTCGCTGCCACCGCTTAAGCATTTTGACACCCAAGGGCGCGTGATTTTTCTCGGTAGCATGTCCAAAATTCTGGCGCCGAGTTTGCGCTTAGGGTGGATGGTCGCCGACGCGGAGCTTTTAGAAGCGGCAGCGGCATTGCGCGGGGCTAGTGATGTCGAATCGAGTCAGTTGGTTCATCGGGCCGTGGCGCTGTACCTGGAACAAAATGACTTTGAGGCCCATCTGAACCAACTCCGTCAGTGCTATGGCGCCAAGCTCAAGCTGATGCATCATGCCCTCAGTGCGCAGCTACCAGAAGGGTACCAACTGAGTCAGCCGGCGGGTGGGTTCTTCCTGTGGTTGACGGCGCCAGCTGGCGTGGATATGACGATGCTACAGGCGCAGCGGTTGACCCCAGCGCATGTGAGTGTGGTACCGAGCAAAAACCTCACCCCTTCGCATCAGTTGCTCAATGGCGCCCGTTTGACCTTTGCGGCGCCGCCAACGGCCAAGATTGAACCAGGCAGTGCCCGGTTGACCGCCGCCTTAGCGGCCACTGCGACGGCCCAGGCCCATCGTGCTTAGCGTTAATACCGGCCTAGTGCCGGTATTTTTGTGGGGAATTTGACCATAGTCGCTGCGAAAATTGACCGCTTGCTAGGCTGAAGTTTGCTACAATGAAACATGAAAACGTCACCACAGGAGGTCTATATGCTTCAACTTGTTGCAGTGGATATGGATGGCACTTTTTTGCGCTCTGATCAGGACTATGATCGGGCCCGTTTTGCTAAGGTCCATCAAATGCTAACTAATCACGGCGTGCGCTTCGTGGTCGCCAGTGGTAATCAGTATTATCAGCTAAAAAGCTTTTTTGAAGCTTATCCGGAAACGATTTATGTGGCCGAAAATGGCGCCTACATCCGCGATGAAACGCAAACCTATGCGGTGCACACCTTTACCCCAGCTGAAACGGCTAAGATTACCGCTATTTTGACGAGCCATCCCGAATTGAAAATCGTCGCGTGCGGCGTGAAAAGTGGCTATGTCCGCGCCAGCGAAGGCGAGGCTTTTATCACCAATACCAGACGCTACTATCATCGACTGGCGGTGCAGCCCACCCTTGAGGTGACGGATGATGACATTCTCAAGTTCGGGATGAACTTTCCGCCTGAACGCACCGAGGAATTCCTGCAGGTGCTCGGTGAGGAACTCAAGGGCCTGGCGGTGGCGACTTCCAGTGGCCATGGCGATATTGATATTATTCAACCCGGCCAGCATAAAGCCGCCGGCCTGGCCGAACTGGGCCAGGTGCTCCATATTCCCCTCGCGAATATGGCGGCGTTTGGCGATGGGGGCAACGACCTTGAAATGATCAAGGAAGTTGGCTTAGGCGTGGCGATGGCCAACGCCCAACCTGCGGTCAAGCAAGCGGCAGCTGCCCAGACATTGGACAATAACGCGCAAGGCGTGCTGGCGTTTCTCGAAGATTATTTTAAAGACTAAGCATGGCGCCGCGGGAGACGCGGCGTTTTTGAATGAGGCGAGGACATGAAGACGTTATATTTGATGCGGCATGGCGAAACGTTATTTAATCAATTGCGGCGCATTCAAGGTTGGTGCGATTCACCCTTGACCGCCAAGGGCATTGGCCAAGCCTTGGCTGCCCGGCAGTGGTTCGCAGCGCAAGGCATTACGCTGGATGAAGCTTATTGCTCCACTGCTGAGCGGGCAACTGACACCTTGGAGCTGGTCACCAAACTGCCTTATCTTCGCAAAAAGGGCTTGCGCGAGCATGGTTTTGGCCAATTTGAAGGCCAACCGGAATACCTGAATCCGACGCCGCCCTATGGGGACTTTTTCGTGCCTTGGGGCGGGGAAAGTGATGCCCAGCTTGAAGCGCGCATCACCCAAACCATCGGTACCATCATGGAACAAGCCACCGGGGCCAATATTTTAGTGGTGTCACATGCTGGCGCTTGCCACACTTTTTTGCAGCATTATGCCCCTAATCAGTTGCATCAGCGCCTGCCGAATGCGGGTATTATCATCTTTGATTACGTGCAAGGGGACTTTAAGCTGCGCCAGATTGTTGACCCGCAAAATGCCCAGGCGTGAATATGACGTAAAGTTTTTTTACTTGTCAGCCCGCGTTGCGTTTACAAATGCGGGTTTTTCGCGTATAGTATGGAAAGTATGCAATACGAATAACATAATTTAGTCGGAGGGATATCATGGCTGCAAATTGGGAAAAGAAGGGCGACACAGACGGCGTCCTGACTTTTGAAATCGCACAAGATAAGATCAAAGAAGGTCTGGACAAAGCGTTCAACCGCGTTAAGAAGAACCTGAACATTCCAGGTTTCCGGAAGGGCCACGTGTCTCGCACCGTGTTCGACCGCATGTACGGCGAAGCGGCATTGTACGAAGATGCCTTGAACATTGTTTTACCAGACGCTTACGATGCTGCTATCGCTGAAGCCGGCATCAATGCCGTTGACCAGCCAAAAATCGACATCGACAGCATGGACGAAGGCAAGCCTTGGGTAATCAAGGCCACTGTCACTGTGGCGCCAGAAGTAACGCTGGGCGACTACAAGGGCATCACCGTTGACAAGCAGGATCGCACCATTAGCGATGCTGATGTTGACGCTGAACTGACCAAGAAGCAGGAAAGCCAGGCCGAACTGGTGCTCAAGGAAGACGGCGCGGCTGAAAAAGGCGACACCTTGACCATCGATTATGTCGGCACCGTTGACGGCAAGGAATTCGATGGCGGTTCTGCTAAGAACTACGCCTTGGAATTGGGCTCTAACTCCTTCATTCCTGGTTTTGAAGATCAGCTGATTGGCGCCAAGGCTGGCGATGAAGTCACCGTCAAGGTTACCTTCCCAGAAGATTACCAAGCCAAGGATTTGGCCGGCAAAGATGCCGAATTCAAGACCACCGTTCACGAAATCAAGAGCAAGGAATTGCCTGCCTTGGACGATGATTTTGCCAAGGATCTGGACGACGAAGACGTTGAGACGCTTGAAGAACTGAAGCTGAAGATCAAGTCTGACTTGCAAGCCAAGAAGGACGAAGAAGCAGACGATGCCATTCAAGAACAGGCGATTGCGAAGGTCGTTGACAACGCCACGATCCCGGCTATTCCCCAAGCCATGATTGACACCGAAGTGGACAACCAGATGAACCAATACCTGGGTTCCATGCAGCAACAGGGCATCGATCCAAAGATGTACTACCAGCTGACTGGCACTTCCGAAGCCGACTTGAAGAAGCAATTTGCTTCTAACGCTGAAAGCCGCGTCAAGACCAACTTGGTTCTTGAAGCAGTCGTTAAAGCGGAAAAGATCGAACCAACCGAAGACCAAGTCAAGGGTGAAATCAAGCGCTTGGCTGGCGAATACAACATGGAAGAAAAGGCCGTTCGTCGCGCCTTGACCGATGATATGTTGAAGCATGATATCGGCGTTCAAGATGCCATCACGGTCATCACCGACTCAGTCAAGGAAGTTGCCCCAAAGGCAGCTGACAAAGCCGACGCCGATAAGGAAGACGCTGACAAGTAACCTTGTGTCACGCAAGGGCACTCCTCCGCTTTAGGGGGAGTGCTTTTTGCATCTTGGAGGCAATTTGATAAGAATCATACGCTTATTCGTCCGCTTAGTCGGCGGCCCAGAAAAACGTGCGCTTTTGATGATGCTCAGTGGCGTGGCCCTTTTTCTCCTGGCCCGTCGCCGTCAATGGCGCCCAACCGCTCGTAAATTGCTGCTGACCCTAGCCGCAGCGTTGGTGGCGGCAGGAGTCCTGATTATTGTGATGTAAACTGCCATATTTGAGGCATGAGTCATACAGAAAATCAAACATACACTTTCATCATCGCTTTTGTAGCGTATAGATGGATAAGACATTCGTCGTGAAACAGTAGGGTCGGGTAACTGGAGCAGAAAGGGGCTCAGTGGTGAAATTGTTCTTAGCCAGTGTTCTTGACTGTTAGAGTAAGCCGCGACTTTGAGACTCGCAGAGGCTCAAAGCGTTGGCCACCACGTTCCAGCCCCTTACTGCGGAGGTTAACCGACCCGGCCGCACAGTCTTCGACCGCAGCCTGGTCGCGCTGCGGTCGGCAACATCCGAGCGATTAGCTACGCACCAAGCCTCACCAACAAAGAGCGATGGCAATGCTTGGTGCTAGGCTACTCGTCGGACTAAGCCTGCCGACCTCCGCAGCCTAGTCGCGCTGCGGTCGGCAACGTCCGAGCGATTAGCTACGCACCAAGCCTCACCAACAAAGAGCGATGGCAATGCTTGGCGCTAGGCTACTCGTCGGACTAAGCCCGCCGACCTCCGCAGCCTATTCGCGCTGCGCTGAACCGACGCCCGAGCAGCTAGCTACAGACTGAGCCTTGAAGCCAAGCCCTGGCTTCAAGGTTCAGTCTTAGGCTACCTGTCGGGCTAAGTGCGGTTCAGCTTCGCAGCTTAGCTTTTGACAAACCCGGTTTTGTTGTGCTACGCTGTTGCGGTTTGACTAGGCATGGTGCCGCGGTTTTGGTATCATGAAGGTAACAAGAAGGGGTTGAAGATTAATGTTTGACAACGTTGAAACCACCGGTCCGGTGACCTGCTCATTTTGCGGGAAATCCCAAGATCAGGTGAAGAAAATCGTTGCTGGCCCTGGGGTTTATATTTGCAATGAATGTATCGACCTCTGCAAGGAAATCATCGACGAAGAATTCAAGGCTGACGCCGCTTCCAACATGCTGGAAGTACCAAAGCCAATCGACATTTTGAGCATTTTGAATGACTATGTGATCGGTCAAGATGCCGCTAAAAAAGCGCTCGCGGTAGCGGTTTATAACCACTACAAGCGGGTTAACCAGATGGAAGTCGCTGACAAAGGCGACACTGAGCTGCAAAAGTCTAACATCGCTTTGATTGGACCAACCGGGTCAGGGAAGACCTTCTTGGCCCAGAGTTTGGCGCGGATTTTGAATGTGCCATTTGCCATCGCTGATGCCACCACCTTGACGGAGGCGGGTTATGTCGGCGAAGACGTCGAGAACATTTTGCTCAAGTTGCTCCAAAACGCCGATTACGACGTGGAGCGGGCCGAAAAGGGCATCATCTACATCGACGAAATCGATAAGATCGCCAAGAAATCCGAGAACGTCTCCATCACCCGTGATGTGTCTGGTGAAGGGGTGCAGCAAGCCTTGCTGAAGATTTTGGAAGGCACGATTGCCAACGTGCCACCGCAGGGCGGGCGTAAGCATCCGCAACAGGAATTCATCCAAATCGACACCACGAACATTTTGTTCATTGTTGGTGGGGCGTTTGACGGCATCGAAGGCATCGTCAAGAACCGCCTCGGTGAAAAGACCATCGGCTTCGGCAAGAATTCAGACAACACCGAAGTTGATGAGCAGAAGTCACTGATGCAGCAGATTGTACCGGAAGATTTAATGAAGTTTGGGATCATCCCTGAATTCATTGGCCGGATTCCGATTATTGCATCGCTTGAGAAGCTGACGGAAGACGATTTGGTCCGGATCTTGACTGAACCGAAGAACGCCTTAGTCAAGCAGTATCAAAAGCTGCTGTCGCTGGATGACACCAAGCTGGAATTCACGCAAGGCGCCTTGCATGCGATCGCTCATAAGGCGATTGTGCGCGATACTGGGGCCCGTGGTTTGCGGAGCATCATTGAAGCCGTGATGCAAGATATGATGTTCACCTTGCCAAGTGAACCAGAGGTGGTTAAGGCAGTCGTGACCAAAGCGGCGGTTGAAGGCACCGGCAAGCCGGAGCTGATCAAAGCCGACGATCGAAAAGCCTCATAAGTTTGATATAAGCTAGGCCAAGCTGACGTTCAGCTTGGCCTTTTTTGATGGGATCATTTTTGCCCCTGGTTTGTTTACCGATGCAGACGCCCCTTTTTTCGGCGGGTATGATACACTTAATGGCGAAAGATTTTAGGAGGTCACCATGAAAGTCAATAATGTGAGCCTAACCATCAGTGCGGTTAGTGCCAAGCAGTATCCTGCCACCGGGTACCCAGAAATTGCTTTTGTCGGCCGCAGTAATGTCGGCAAGTCAAGCTTGATCAATCGCCTGATCGATCGCAAAAGCATGGCCCGGACCTCGAGCGTCCCTGGCAAAACGCAAACGCTGAACTTTTACGACATTGAAGACCTGCTATATTTTGTCGATGTCCCTGGCTATGGCTTTGCTAAGGTGTCCAAAGCCGCGCGGGCAAAGTTTGCGGCCATGATCGAGGAATACTTAAGTACCCGGCAGCAGCTGCACGGTGCGGTGCTTTTGGTCGATGCGCGGCATTTGCCAAGTGCCGATGACGTGTCGATGTATCAGTATCTGAAGTATTTCAATATCGATGTGTTGGTGATCGGCACGAAGGTCGACAAAACCAGCAAGGCGCGGCGGCAAACCATCATGCGTGATATCAAAAAGACCTTGGATCTAAACCAAACCGATCAGCTGATTATGTTTTCCGCCGAAACTGGGGAAGGCAAAGATGCGGTCTGGGCTTGGTTAGAGGCCCAAGCAAATATTGGAGGCAATGATCATGGAGTTGAATGAGTATCAGGAAAAGGCCAATAAGACTCTGGCCGGCAATGAGCATGTGCTGACCAACCTCGCCTTGGGGCTGGCGTCAGATGGCGGGCAAGTGGTCGATCGCATCAAGCGCTACACCTTCCAAGGGCAGGACCTCGATCAGGAGCAACTGAAGGCCGAGCTGGGCGATGTTCTTTGGTACTTATCGCAAATCGCATTATGGGCGGATATTCCTTTTGAGGAAGTCGCCAAAGCTAATTTGCAAACGTTAGCCAAGAAGTATCCCAACATCAAGTTATAACTTAGTCATAAACGAAACCAGCGGCCTGCCGATTTTCAGTGTGGCCGCTGGTTTTATCATGAGGCGGAAATGAATCCAATTCTATTAACGTTAATTCTATTGCTCACTGGGGTGGCTGGTGGGCTCATTAGCTCCACCGCTGGCATGGCGTCTTTGGTCACCTATCCAGTGTTGCTGGCGTTAGGCGTGCCGCCAGTGTCGGCTAATGTCACCAACACTGCCGCGATGATTTTCACTGGGGTGGGTTCCGGCCTGGCGTCCACGCAAGAGCTGTCGGCGCATCGCAAATTGATGTGGCAGGTCGGCGTCTGGGCCGTGATCGGCGGCATCGTCGGCGCGTTGATTTTGGCCGTGGCGCCGGCTTCCAGTTTTGAAAAAGTGGTGCCGTTTCTGATTGCCCTTGCTGGGGTGCTGATGTTGTCATCGCTGCGCCAAAAGCCCGCGCCGGAGCAGGTCGGTCACACCGTTCGCGGCTGGCGTCTGGTCGGCCGTAATTTCCTAATTTTCTTGGTTGGGGTGTATATCGGCTACTTCGGGGCTTCGGCGGGCGTGATGATGCTCTCCATTTTGGCGGTCACCTTACCCGTCAGTTTTGCTGTCAGCAACGCGTTGAAAAACTTCGCGACGTTACTGACCAATATCGTCTCGCTAGTGATTTACGCTTTCACCACCAAAGTCTACTGGTTGATGGTGATTCCGCTGGGGCTGGGGATGTTTGCTGGCGGCCTGCTGGGACCCATGGTGGTGCGCCATGTCTCTAATCGCTTGATTAGATTGTTGATCGGCATTGGCGCTTTCGCCTTGGCGGGCTATTTCTTTTATACCGCGTATCTTCAGTGAATCAAAATGCCGAGCCTCGCGCTCGGCATTTTGATTCATTCATTTCTTAGTGGCTTTTTTGGCCTTGGCGGCTTTAGCCTGGTCTTCTTGCTTTTTTGGATCATTGCCAGTGGCTTTGGTTTCCTCAGGCACCGTGGCAAACTTGTCGAACATTTCGCCCCAGTCGGTTTTAGTATTCACTTTTAAGCCCATCGTCGTGTGCTCCTTCCGCCTTGCTTTTGGCGCTAGTATAGCACGCAGAGGCGACAGATACCAAATGTTGAATAAAAATAGAATAGATATTGCATAAATACTAATTTACGTGTATAGTAAACGACATGATAGTCAAGATGCCGGGAAAATTCGGCCGTGAAGGGAAGAATGGGTTATGAGCGTTGAACAACCATTGATTCAAGTGAACCATCTCGTTAAGAAGTTTGGCGATAACATTGTCTTGAATGACATTACTGAAACCATCAACAAAGGCGACGTCATTGTTGTCATTGGGGCGTCAGGCGGTGGGAAAAGTACCTTCCTGCGTAGTCTCAATTTGCTGAATCAGCCGACCTCTGGCCAGGTGCTGTTTGAAGGCACCGACTTGACCTCCCTGAGTGAAAAGCAGCTGGACGTGGTGCGGGAAAAAATGGGGATGGTATTCCAGCAGTTTAACCTGTTCCCGAACATGACCGTGTTGGATAATATCAAGCTGGCGCCGATGAAAGTCAAGGCTCAAAGCGAAGCTGATGCCACGGCCAAAGCCAAGGCCTTGCTGGCACAAGTCGGCCTGGAAGATAAAGCCGATGCTTTCCCTACTAGCTTGTCTGGGGGTCAAATGCAGCGGGTGGCCATTGCGCGCGCCTTGGCCATGGAACCGGATGTGATGCTGTTTGACGAACCAACCTCGGCGCTGGATCCAGAAATGGTGGGCGAAGTGCTGAAAGTTATGGAAGACCTGGCCAAGTCAGGCATGACCATGGTCATTGTGACCCACGAAATGGGCTTTGCTCGCGAAGTGGCGAATGAAGTGTGGTTCATGGATGACGGCATCATTGCTGAAAAAGGCAAGCCAGAAGCGATTTTCTCGCATCCAGAGCATCCGCGGACCCAGGACTTCCTCAGTAAAGTCCTGGCCCAGTAGAAAAGATCCTGACCGACATGGTTGTCAGTCAGGATCTTTTTGATTCCAAGCGGCCTTGGGTAAATTGAGCACATGCATCACCGCCGCGATGGAGCAGCCGCCCAGCAGTAGGAACAAAATGGCCATGCCATACTGGCCAATGGCCGTCGACAAGGTGACCGTGGCTCCGGCCAGCACCGAAGCCAACGGATAAACCGCGGAAAAGGCCCCGGAGTATGTGCCAATCTTGGCTGGATCCATTAAGTCCGCGCGCAGCGTTTGACTCGGCGGCACTACGACCATTTCGCCGATGGTGAGAATCACCGCGCAAATCACAATCGGCCACAGAGTGTTGAGCATGCATGTGAGGGCAAACCCCAGCGTCTGCAGCCCCATGCCAATGCCGTAAGCGCGGCGCAGTGACCATTTGCTGGTCAAGCGGGTGAAGAGGGACATAAAGGGAATAATGATGGCGGTGTTGATCAGCGTGATGCCAGACAGCATGCGCTGGCCATAGATTTCCAGCCCGAAAAGAGGCACCGTGTGAAAATCGGCGCCGAGATGCACGGCAAGGTAGAAACCAAGCTGGTTGGTGACCATGCCGCTGAGTACTATGCCGATGAGGTACCAGTCGTAGCGATGGTCACTCATGACTTGCCAATAGCCACGTACCGCCTGCCAAACTGATCCAGAGCCGGTATGCTCTGGGGCGAAGCTTTCGGTCATGAAGAACCAGATGATGATCAGGTTGATGATGGTGACCACGCCCATACCGATGAGTAATTCAAACAGGTAATCCCGGAAGAACCAGCCGCCCAGCGCGGCCCCAATCATGACCGAAATGTTAATGATCCAGTAGATCAACGCGTACACATAGCGCCGATTCTGCGGCGTCGAGACATCGATGACCATCGCCTCTTCGGCGGGGCTAGAGAGGTTGGCGCCGACCTGCGCAATCAAAAACGCGAAGAAGGTGGGAATCGGATAGTGACCCAGTGGAGAATTCATCACCGCCGCCAAGGCAAACCCAACCAACGTCAAAATGGTGCCTAGCACCATGATGGGTTTACGGCCATGCACATCGGCCAGATGCCCACCATACAGGCCGGCAATGAAGCCCATGACCGACACGATAATGAGTAGCACCCCGGTCAGGCCGGCGCCGAAGTACTTGGCGTAGTAAATGGTCATGTTAGGGCCAATGGCGCTCGACAGCATGACCGCCAAGAAGACTGTCAGCATCCGTAATTTTAAATTGTTATTCAGTGCCATAAATTCTTTCATGATTACCTCCGCCAAACTTAACCAGTATACGGAAAGCGCAGGCAAAAGAAAAGGCCACCGGCGCAAGGCAAGTGGTCAATTATTTAGGCCGGCGGCGCGGGGTCCGGCCAATTAAATCATGGTCAAGCTGGCGCTGCAAGTTGGCCAACCCAGCGGCTTTTGCGCTCCGGGTTTGGCGTTTTTTAATCGCGGCATTCGGCCGCTTTCGGTGTTTTTGCACAATCCTCATCCTCTATCAACGGCTAAACCTATGATACCATGCCGGCGTCTGAGTTGCGTTATGCGGTGGTGAATATTAGAATAGTAAGCGAACGTTTGTTTCGTATTCGATAAACGAGGTGATAGAATGGCGTCTGAACACATTGAACATAAGCTTGCCTTGCTGCCAGATGAGCCGGGCTGTTACCAAATGAAAAATATCAACGGCAAGATTATTTATGTCGGGAAAGCCAAAAATCTGAAAAATCGGGTCCGTTCGTATTTCAAAAGCAGTCACGATGGTAAAACCGCCAGGCTGGTGGCGGAAATTGCTGACTTCGACTACATTGTCACTTCCAGCGATAAGGAAGCCTTTTTGCTTGAAATCACTTTGATTCAAAAGTGGCAGCCCTACTACAACATTAAGCTAAAAAAAGGCACCGGTTATCCCTACATCAAAATCACCAATGAACGTGATCCCAAGTTGGAGCTCACCGGTGACGTCAAGAAAGACGGCGCCTACTATTTTGGCCCGTATCCGAATGTCTACGCGGCGCAGGAAACCATTCATTTCCTGCAAAAGGTTTATCCGCTGCGCCGCTGCAATGGTTTCCAAGGCCGACCGTGCCTGTATTATCACATGGGCCAGTGTCTCGGCGCTTGCTGGCGGACGGTACCAGAGGAAGAGTATGCCGCTCAAATCGCCAAGATTCGCAGCTTTTTGGATGGGAACACCGGCCGGGTGAAGCAGGAGCTGACTCAGCGGATGGAAAAGGCGGCCAAGAAGCTTGAATTCGAGCGCGCGGCCGAATTACGTGATCAGCTGCACTACATCGAAGTCACGGTGGAAAAGCAAAAAATCATTTCCACTGACCGCACCCAGCGCGATGTCTTCAACTTCTACATGGACAAAGGCTGGATTTCGATTCAGATTTTCTTCATTCGCCAAGCGCGGTTGATGAAGCGGGAATCGCGGCTATTTCCAATTGCCACGACTGCCGAAGAAGAATTCGAAACTTTTATTTTGCAGTTTTATGATCGCAAGAACAACGTCAAACCCAAAGAAATTCTCGTCCCCAGTGGGCTTGATAACGATGTCTTAGAGCAGGTGCTCGAGGTGCCGGTGCGGACGCCGCAACGCGGGGAAAAGCGGGCCTTGATGGAATTGGCGGCCAAAAACGCCAAAATCAAGCTGGATGAGAAATTCCGGCTGCTGGAGCTGGATAATCGCACCACGGTTGGTGCCCAAAACGAGATTTTTGCCGCCCTCGGCTTAGCGCCGGGGCACGTCATCGAGGCCTTCGACCACAGTCATATTCAAGGGACCAACCCTGTGTCGGCCATGGTGCAATTCGTCGATGGCCGGCCCGAGAAAACGAATTACCGTAAATATAAGCTGGCCGAAGCGGAAAACGAACACAGCGCGGATGAAGTCGCCAATACCTATGAGGTGATTCGCCGCCGTTACAGTCGGCTGTTGAAGGAGCATGCCGCGATGCCGGATTTGATTCTGATGGATGGTGGCGAAATCCAGATGAATGCCGTCAAGGACGTGTTGGAAAACGAATTGAACCTTGCGATTCCGGTGGCGGGGATGGTGAAGAATGATAAGCACAAAACCGCCCGTCTGCTATATGGTGATTTTGACGCGCCGATTGATTTGGATCCGAAGTCCCAAGGGTTTTATTTGCTGGAACGGATTCAAGAGGAAGTGCACCGCTTTGCAATCACCTTTCACCGCCAGCTGCGCAACAAGAATTCGTTGGCGTCGCGCTTGGAAACCATTCAAGGGGTGGGACCAAAAACCCGGTCCAAGCTGCTCCGCAAATTCAAAACGATGAATGGCATCAAAGCGGCTTCCATGGAGGACCTGCAAGCAGCCGGCGTGTCTAAGGCAGTGGCGCAGGCCATTAAACTATCGCTGTAACCCAACGCGACTGTTTACAGTCGCGTTTTTTGGTGCTTCCGTTTCTCTGGTAATCATGCTATTATGATGATATTAAAATGAGATTTAAATTATAAAATGAAAAGAGTGATGATCATGATGGCGATGCCAAATCATCCCACTAGGCAGCATCAAGTCGATCAGGACCGCGCTTATGACCGGATTGCGCCCAAGCCATATCACTGTTTAGCCTTGATTGTCGCCAGTCTGGTACTGGCCGGGGTACTGGGGTTTCTCTAATTAAACGAGTGGGTCCGCTGCAAGTGACAGCGGGCCCTTTTTGTTGGGCAGGTGCGGGAACGGTGGTGGCGCCAAGCAGCAGCAGCCACCACCGCCCCCGCGCCAGAGTAAAGAAAAACCCTCACTGCCGAAGCGGTGAGGGAGACAGAATCATTAAGCCTCTTTGGCTTTGGGCCGCCATAGGCCGAGGATGAGCCCGGCAATGACGGTGCCGACAATCAGGGAGAGGATGAAGCCCAATTTCTGGTCGGTCAGGGCCAAGGCCACGATCCCGCCGTGGGGCGCCGGCACGTTGACCTTGAAGACTTGCGTCAAGCCGCCGGCAATCGCGGAGCCAATGACCGAACTGCCGATGATGTGCAGTGGATCGGTGGCGGCGAAGGGAATGGCACCTTCAGTGATAAAGGTCAGGCCCAGGACATAGTTGGACATGGCCGAGCTATGTTCCGTTTTGGTGAATTTTTGCGGGAACAAGGTCGCAGCCAAGGCAATGGCCAGCGGCGGAATCATCCCACCAATCATGACGGCGGCCATCCAGCGGCCGTCTTTGAAGCCGGAAGCTTGGTAAATCCCAATGGCAAAGGTGTAAGCCGCTTTGTTGAAGGGACCGCCCATGTCGATGCTCATCATCGCCGCCAAAATCACGCCGACGACGACCGCGTTACCAGTACCCATGCCTTCAAGCCAGGCAATCAGCGCGCCATTCAGGAAGGCAAAAATCGGATTAACGATGAAGAACATGATCAGGCCAATCAAGGCTAAGCCAATGACCGGATAGAACAAAATGGTCTTCAAGCCATCCAAGGAGCGTGGGACTTTAGCGAAGAGCTTCTTGAGGCCAACAATCATCCAGCCGGCAATGAACCCAGCGGCCAGGCCGCCAATAAACCCAGCGGGATTTTGCGCTTTGACAATTGACGCGGAAGCCAAGGTGGCCATATAACCACCGACGAACCCAGGCATTAAGGCCGGCCGATCACCGATTGACACCGCGATGTAAGCGGCCAGGACTGGCACCAAGAAGGAAAAGGCGTAGTTCCCTAAGTTGTTGGTGAAAGTGAACCAACCGGACTGGGCGCCAAACGCATTTTCAAAGATGAAGGACAGCGCCATGATGATCCCACCGCCGACCACGAAAGGCAGCATGTTGGAGACCCCGTTCATCAAATCTGCATAAATCTTGCTCCAGGTACTCTTCTTTTCGTCATCATCCGCGTCGCTTTGCACGCCGCCTTCAGCATGGAAAATCGGGCCTTTTTCGGCCAGGGTGTCGTTGATTAATTCTTCCGGCTTCTTGATGCCATCGATGACCGGGCGGTTGATCAGATGCTTGCCGTCAAAGCGCGGCATGTCGACTTTCTTGTCGGCGGCGATGATGACGCCAACCGCCTTGGCAATGTCGGCTTTGGTCAGCAGGTGCTTCACGCCTTCAGAGCCATTGGTTTCGACCTTGATGGCCACGCCCATTTTCTCAGCTTGTTCCTTGAGGGCGGCTTCGGCCATGTAAGTATGGGCAATGCCGGTGGGGCAGGCGGTGACCGCAACGATAAACGGCTTTTCTGCTGGGGTGGTTTCAACCGCGGCCGGCGCCGCAGCAGCTTCGGCGGCTGCCTCTTCAGCCTCTTTGGCTTCCTTAGCGGCTTGGGCATCGGCAAAGAGTTGCAAGACCTCATCTGGGGTGGTGGCTTCTTTCAAGGCTGCCACCAGCTTCGGATTGATCAGCAGCGAAGACAGGGCTGCTAAGGCCTGCAGGTGCGTGTTGTTGGCGCCTTCGGGAGCGGCAATCATGAAGAACAGGTGCACCGGCTGACCGTCTAAGGCGTTGAAGTCAACGCCGGCGGCACTTTTAGCAAACAGCACCGTGGCGCGTTGAACGGCTTTGTCCTTGGCGTGGGGCATGGCGATACCATCCCCGATGCCGGTGGTGGACTCTGCTTCACGCTTTTCAATGTCGGCTTGATAGAGTTTGGCATCATCGATAATGCCTTCTTCAGCGTACTTGGTGACCATTTCGGTGATGGCCGCCGCCTTGGTGGTGGCCTTGAGGTCCATGATCATGACATTTTTGAGTAGTAAGTCACGAATATCCATTTAGATTTCCTCCATTGTGATGGTGGCGGCAACTTCAGCGATTTTAGCCTTGGTGGCTAAGTCTTGGGAAAAGGCAGTGGCACTGCCGCAGGCGATGCCGGCTTTAAACGCGGCTTGCGCATCGCCGGTTTGCATCAACGTGCCGGTGAAACCGGCAAGCATCGAGTCGCCGGCTCCTACCGAATTGATTACTCGACCCGGGGCAACGGTGCCATGGTAGGCATGCTCGGCGGTGACCATCAGCGCGCCTTTGCCGGCCATGGAAACCAGGACATGCTGCGCACCGAGCTTCAGCAACTTGCGCCCAGCAGTGACCACTTGCTGTAGATCCGTGTATTCGTCATCCCCGAACAACGCGGCCAGTTCATGGTGGTTCGGTTTGACGACTAGGGGATGGTCAGGCAGGGTGTCGAGCAGGGCTTGGCCAGTGGTGTCAATCACAAACTCGGCTTTGGCGGCATGAATCATCGGAATGAGATCGCGGTAGAAGGTAGCCGGTAAACCTTGAGGAAGGCTGCCAGCCATAATCACGACATCGCCAGGTTGCAGGCGGGCTTTAAGGTCGGATGTGAAGGCTTCGACTTCAGTAGCCGCAATTTGCGGCCCAGCTGCGTTAAGCTCAGTTTCGCTTTGCGCATGCAGCTTAACGTTCAGGCGCGTGGCGGCCGCGGTGGTGGTCAGGTGATGTGCGACTTGAAGCTGCGCCAGCTGGTCTTCAATGAACGCGCCAGTGAAGCCGCCGCTAAAGCCCAGCGCGGTACTGGCGATGCCCAAGGCCTTCAAAATGCGACTGACATTAATGCCTTTACCGCCTGGTAGCATCACCGCTGAACTGAGGTGGTTCACCCGCCCGAGTTCAAGGTCGGGGAGGGCGATTACGTAATCGATTGACGGGTTGAGGGTAATCGAATAAATCATGCATGAACCTCCTTGATATTGGTTTGATCTTCGTAGTAGGTGGCAATGTCACCTAAAGCAGTGGTGAGAATGATGCCAGCCGAAATTGGCGCAAAGCGGGCGAAACTGACCTGGCCGAATTTGGTGGGGTCAGCCAAAATCACGGCGGTTTTGGCCTGCCTGATTGCAGCGGCCTTCACCGCGGCTTCTTCCTGATCCGGCGTGGTCAGCCCATATTTCAGGTGCACCCCGTTCGCGCCGATGAAGGCAAAGTCAAAGCGGCAGGCTTCCATTTGTTGCACGGTGGTGGCCCCGATCAGCGCCTTGGTGGTGGGCTTGACGCTGCCACCAAGCAGGCGGGTGGCGATGCCGTAATCCGCAAGTTGACTGGCATTGTCAACGCCAGTGGTGACCACGGTGACTTCACGCTCGGCGAGCAGGGGAATCATTTGCGCGGTGCTGGTGCCAGCATCAAGAAAAATCGTTTGGTGCGGTTTCAGCAATTTCACCGCGGCTTGGGCAATTTGCTGTTTTTCCAGCAGCGCCTGCGTGGCTTTTTCTTGGACGCTGAGTTCCACTAAACTGGCATCGATTCGTTCAGCGCCACCATGAATGCGCCGGAGCTGGCCGGCACTTTCCATGTCGGCGAGGTCGCGCCGGATGGTTGACTCAGAAGCGTCTAAAGCCGCCATCAGGGCTTGGGATTTGACCACTGATTGGCGGGTTAGCAGCGCTTGAATGTAACGATGGCGTTCTTCTGTAAGCATTTTCTTCACCTCACAGCGCTTAGTATACACGTCAAACGGTCAAAAGCAATACATAACGGTCAAAAACATTCAAATTATCGTCAATGTACGGTCACAAGCCGTCACACCAAAATTGTTCCCACAAATTTGTAGGAAGCCCTTTCATTGGTATGGTCCAAAATGGTAAACTAGAGTCGAAAAGGGGGACGATACTCATGGGAAAACTAGGCGTTTCAGTTTATCCAGAACGATCGACTTATGAAAAAGATGCCGCATACTTGGATTTAGCGGCGCAATACAAGTTCAAACGGGTCTTCACCTCGCTGCTTGAAATCAAAGGCGACCAAGACGCAGTGGTGAACAACTTCAAGAAGGTCATCAACCATGCCAATGCACTCGGCATGGAAGTGATGGTCGACATCAACCCGGCGTTGTTCAAGCAGCTCGGGGTCACCTACGACAACTTGGCGTTCTTCCACGACCTTGGGGCTTGGGGGGTACGCCTGGATGAAGGCTTCACCGGGGCCGAAGAAGCCCGGATGACGCGCAATCCTTATGGCCTGAAGATCGAAGTCAACATGTCACAAGGCACGCACTACATCGATAACATCATGGCGTTTTCACCTGATCGTAATAACCTACTGGGGTCGCATAATTTCTATCCGCATCGCTTCTCCGGCTTGGGGCAGGCGTTCTTTGAACAAGCCACGGCGCTATACACGCAGTACCGGTTAAACACGGCCGCCTTCATCACATCGCAGGCCGCCACGTTCGGCCCTTGGCCAACCCAAGATGGCCTGTGCACGCTGGAAATGCACCGGAACTTGCCAGTGGAAACGCAAGTGAAGCATTATCAGTTGATGGACACCATTAATGATGTCATTATTGCTAATGCGTATGCCAGCGAGGCGGAATTAAAGGCGGCGCATGACGCTTTCTTCGCAGCTTACCCAGTGATTAAAGTGGTGCCGGCAGCTGATATGACGCCACTGGAACACACTGTGATTTTTGACAATGACCACAGTTATCGCGGCGATCGCAGCGAATACCTCCTCCGTAGCACCATGACGCGGGTGAAGTACCGGGATCGCGATTTTCCGGCGCACAACACCAAGCCGATTACGCGCGGGGATGTGCTGATTGATAATGTTGGCTTTGGCCAATACAAAGGCGAAACGCAAATTGCCTTGCAAGACATGCCCAATGATGGGCGCGTGAATGTGGTGGGCCACCTTCACCCAGATGAAGCGTTTCTTTTGAGTTACCTTAAGCCTTGGAGTGGGTTCAAATTTGCGGAAGCCACGCTTTAATTATTAGAGGTGAGCCTGATGGTGACCATCAAACACGAAATGGTGCAGTTGACGCCCAGTTTGCCGTTCAAGTTCTATGCCAAAGATCCGCATCAGGCGGCCATTGCGCCACATTGGCACCGCGGTTTGGAACTGAATTGGTTGGTGGCTGGCGGACCGTTGACAGTCGTTCAAAATGGCGTCACCTCGATTTTTCATGCCGGCGCCATGTGGACTGTCGATTCGCGGGTGGTGCACGCCTCGCAAAGCGGCGGTGTGCCCGTGCAGGAATATGGCATCATCATCGATCCGACCTTTTTGGAATCCGTGTTGCCTGATAGTGTCAATTGGCACTTTACGCTGCAAGGGCCGCCTGAGCCTCCGGTGCCAGCCTATGCGGCTTTGCAAGCGGCCTTTGCTGCGCTGGCGAAACCGATGACGGCACCGTTGACGCCAGTCAGTCGGCTAGAGGCGCTGAGTGCGTTTTATGAGATGCTGGCGCTGCTGGCCGCGCATTTCACTGCCGTTAAGGCCACGCCGGTGGTCCGCGTTAATGCGCCCCTGGTGGATGAAGCCATGGCGCTCATCGATCAGCAATATGCCGAGCCGGTCAAAATCAGTCAGCTGGCGGCGAAGCTACACACTTCGGTCACCACTTTGGGCAACCAGTTTCAGGCCACGCTGAAGCAATCGCCGAATCAATATCTGCAAGAGGTGCGGTTGATGAAAGCGCGGGAGCTGCTGCTCACATCTAACAAACCGATTGAGTACGTGGCAATGGCGAGTGGTTTCGGCAATTCGCGGAGCTTAGCCCGGAATTTCAAACGTTGGAAAGGGTTAACCCCGAGTGCCTATCGGGCGGCGTACAAGCGGTATCACCAAAATGACCGCATTTACTTTGAAAATTAACCCCTCGCCAAGGCAGTCGGCCGTTACACTATAGTCGTCAGCCAAATCAAATCGACTCCGCAGTGCCTGGACAGCCTGCGGGGTCCTTTTTTGTTCAGCCGCTAACTTGATGCAAATCAAGTTGGTTCTTCGCTAGTTGGCGTATACTATAGAAAAAAGCGAGGTGGGTAAGATGCATCAACACGAAGCAGAAGATTGTGTGCGGCTAGTGCCAATTTTTCAGGCGCTTGACCCAAACGATGTGGCCCAAGTGGCTAAACTGGTGCGCGACCGGCAGTATGCCGCTGGCGAGACGCTGTTTGCGGCCGGGACCGCAGCGGACGCTTTGATGATCATTGCCCATGGCCAAGTCAAGGTCACCCAAACCCTGGCCAGTGGTCGCGAGCAGTTGCTACGGGTGCTGGGCCCAGGCGAGTTTGATGGCGAGGCTGTGCTGTTCACGCCGAGCGAGCGCACCACCAGTGGCGTTGCCTTGACCCAGGTGGTGGTCTGCACCATTAGTCGCCAGGACTTTCAGCAGTTGTTAAAAAAGACCCCGGCGCTAGCGCTGAACATGCTCAATAGCCTCGGCGAACGCGTGGTGCAGTTAGAGGCCCAAACAACCGCCGCCAATGTGGCCAGCGTCAGTGAACGCCTCGCCGGCTACCTGGTGGAAACCAGTGCGGCTCTAGGCCAGGCCCATTTCACCTTGCCCCTGCAGAAAAAGGATTTGGCGGCTTACTTGGGCACGACCCCAGAAACCGTCAGCCGCAAGCTAGCGGCGTTTGAGCGCGACGGCCTCATCAAGCAAAATGGCCGCAGCCAGATTACGATTTTAGATAGCGACGACCTGAGTTTGGTCGAATAACGGCGCAGGCCGTTATTTTTTTGGCCTCAGCGGCATGGGCTGGGGCAGAAATTGGTATAATAACGATAATGAAAGTCATGCAGGTGGTGAACTAGTCGCTACGCAGCGTCGACGCCGAAGCGACGAGCTAAGGTGCACGCTGGCTGACACGCGGTATCAAGGCTACTCGTCGCCCTAAGCCCCCCGACCTTTGGAGCCTAGTCGCGCTGCATGAGGCCAACGCCTGAGCGACTAGCCACGCCCAAAGCCTCGCCATCAAAAGGCGATGGCAATGCTTTGGGCTAGGCTACTCGTCAGGCTAAGCCCGGCCTCATTCCGCAGCCTAGTCGCGCTGCATGAGGCCAACGCCTGAGCGACTAGCTACGCCCAAAGCCTCGCCATCAAAAGGCGATGGCAATGCTTTGGGCTAGGCTACTCGTCAGGCTAAGCCCGGCCTCATTCCGCAGCCTGGCTGTATTGCACTTTGGGGGCAGAACCCGTATGATTGACGTTTAGTAGTAGACGTTCGCGTTGGCGCATGGCGCCAGTTCGGTATAAGGAGGAGCACATGTTTGTCGATCAGGTGACAGTGGAAGTTGAGGCCGGAAAAGGCGGCGATGGGATGGTGGCGTTCCGCCACGAAAAATTCGTGCCCTTTGGCGGGCCAGCCGGCGGTGATGGCGGCCACGGTGGCAGCATCGTGCTTTATGTGGACCCAGGTTTGCGTACGTTGATGGATTTTCGCTATCAACGCCATTTTCATGCCAAGGCCGGTGGCAACGGGCAAGGTAAGCAAATGTATGGCCGCAAAGCCGAAGATATTCGCTTAGCAGTCCCAGCCGGCACGGCGGTTTACGATGCCGATACCCACACCCAAATCGGGGATCTCACTCGCAACGGGCAGGAGCTCGTGGTGGCCAAAGGTGGTCGTGGGGGCCGGGGGAATGTTCACTTTGTGTCGCCTAAAAACACGGCGCCAGAAATCGCGGAAAATGGCGAACCCGGTCAGCATCGCTATGTCACCTTGGAACTCAAGGTGTTGGCCGATGTCGGCCTCGTTGGTTTCCCGTCAGTGGGTAAGTCTACCTTGTTGTCGGTGGTGACTTCGGCCAAGCCGAAGATTGCGGCTTATCAGTTCACGACCTTAACCCCTAACTTGGGGATGGTGCAACTGGATGACGGCAGCGATTTTGTCATGGCGGATTTGCCTGGGTTGATTGAAGGGGCTTCAACCGGGGTCGGACTGGGCTTCCAGTTCCTGCGGCATGTGGAGCGGACCCGGGTGATTTTGCATCTGGTGGAAATGGATCCCGAAAATGGGCGCGAACCACTGGATGATTACCATCAGATTCGGCAAGAGCTGGAGACCTACGACGATACGATTTTGGCCCGTCCGCAGCTGGTGGTGGCCACCAAGATGGATTTGCCTGGCGCCAGTGAACGCTTCGCCGCCTTTAAGCAAGCCTTGCTTGATGAAGGCGTTGAGGCCAAGAATATTTATGCCATCTCCAGCATCACGCACGATGGGGTGAAGCCGCTGATGCAAGACACCGCTAAGGCCTTAGCTACGGCACCGGTCTTCACCCCGAAAGCCACGGCGGAACAGGCGGATTATATTTACAAGCCAGAAGAGCAGGCGGTGACGGTGACGCGCGATGCAGATGGTACCTTTATTTTAGGCGGCACCAAAGTCGAGCGCATGTTTAAAATGGCAAACTTGGATCACGATGATGGCGCCTTGCGGTTCGCCCGGCAGTTGCGGAGCCTCGGCGTTGATGATGCGCTGCGGGAAGCCGGCGCGCAAACCGGCGATTTGGTGGCCATCGATGATTTCACTTTTGAATTTGTTGAATAATTAAATTGATTGATAGGCTTGAACAATAGGCGGGGATATCATGGAAGCAAGCGGGCAACGCCGGTACATTGGCGGCTTTGATGGCCTGAGAACCCTCGGAGTGTTAGGTGTGATTTTGTACCATTTACGGCCAGACTTATTTCAAGGCGGCTACTTGGGGGTTTTGATTTTCTTTGTCATCTCGGGGTATCTGATCACTGACGGTCTGTTACGGGTTCACGCCCAAACAGGCCGCTTTGCGGTGCGCAAGTTTTGGCTGAAACGGGTCAAACGCTTGTATCCAGCGCTTTTGACGGTACTACTAACGGCCAGTGCCTACATCGGTTTGTTTGCACGCGATTTGCTGGTTGACTTACACAAAATTGTACTGGCAAACTTGGCGCTGGTTTATAACTGGTGGCAAATTGCGCATGGCCAGTCCTATTTCCAGCGCTTTGCCCAAAATGAATCACCGTTTACCCACTTGTGGACCTTGTCGATTGAAGGGCAGTTCTATCTGCTTCTACCGCTGCTGCTCTGGTTGTTACTCAAGGTGCTGCCGAAAAATCGGCAGCGCTTCGCTGCCGTGCTCACGCTGGCGTCGCTCAGCGCCGGCTGGATGGCAGTTCTGTTTCACTTGCAGCCGGCCGGCGCGGATCCTAGCCGGCTTTATTATGGTACGGATACCCGCCTATTCGCGTTGTTGTTGGGCGCGAGCCTGGCGTTTGCCTGGCCAAGCGCTAAACTGGCTAGCCATTTGCCAAGTGCCGGTCGCTGGCTGCTGGGTGGGGTTGGGACGCTGGCAGCGGTAGGAATGGGGCTCAGCATTTTCTTCATGAATGCCGAAAGCGACTTTTTGTATCAAGGTGGCATGTTGCTGTTTACCATCCTGGCAATGTTGCTGACGGCGGTGGTGGCTTCCCCGGCGACATTGTGGGGGCGCCTGCTGTCAAACCCGGTGTTTCATTGGATTGGCACCCGGAGCTATGGTTTGTACATTTACCAGTTCCCCGTGATGATTTTTTGGGAGAATCGCTTTCGCAACATCGCCGACCATCCGCTTTTGTATCCGGTGATTGAGTGTGCGATCATTGTGCTACTCAGCGAGCTCTCCCATCATTTCATTGAAAAGCCAGCGCGCCAGCTCACTTGGATGCAAGCCCAAGCGCACCTGCGCCGCCAGTGGCAACTGCTCCAGCAGCACCATTTCCGCTTCAAACAAGTCAAACTGCTGGCAGGGCTAGTGGTGGCAATGCTAGGGGTGGCCGCCTTGGTGCAGGCGCCTTTCGTCAAGCCGCAAGCGGCGGCGCCGGAAGAAGTGCACCTCAAGGCGAGCGAGGAAACCAAGGCCCAGCGCAAGGCCGACGAAACGCGCGCCAAAAATGCGATTAAAGCGCAAGCGTCCAGCCAAGCCCACTCATCAGGCCAGTCTAGCCGTGCGACTGCTGATCAGCCAGGAGTGAACGCCAGCTTTGAACGGTTCGGCATCACCCCAAAGGCGCTGCAAGCCGCACAGCATGTGACGGTCACTGCGATTGGCGATTCCGTACTGCTGGGGGCCCGACCGACATTGATGCAGCTCATGCCGAATGCCTTTATCGATGGCAAAGTGGCCCGGCAAATGGTCGATACCATTCCTTTGGTTAAGGATTACGCGCGCCAAGGCTTGCTGGCGAATAAAGTTTTGATTGCCCTAGGGACGAATGGCTCGTTTCGGGCTAGCGACTTAGCGGCAATGATGGCCGCCATTGGCCCGAAACGACAGGTGTATTGGGTCAACGTCCAAGTGCCGACGCGGCCGTGGCAAGGCGTGGTCAATCAGTTGCTGGCCCATGAAGCTAAGCACTACCCGAATTTGACCATCATTGATTGGCATGGCTATGCCAAAAAGCATGAGGATTGGTTCTATCATGACCTGGTTCATCCCAACCAAGTCGGGGTCAAATATTACGCGGCTTATCTGACTTCCGCGCTTGTGCTAAACTGATAACGACACTTTTGGACCCATAGTTAGGATGAAGCAGACATGGAACTTTTATTTTTAGGCACTGGCGCTGGCTCGCCATCGAAAACACGCAATGTGACCAGTACGGCGTTGAAGTTACTGGATGAGCGCAATGAGGTCTGGCTCTTTGATTGCGGCGAAGGCACTCAGCATCAGATCTTGAAAACCACGATTCGCCCGCGGAAAGTGACAAAAATTTTTATCACGCATCTCCATGGCGATCACCTTTTCGGCCTACCAGGCTTTTTGGCCAGTCGGGCGAACCAAGGCGGCGAGGCGCCGCTGACGATTTATGGTCCAGAAGGCATCGACCGCTATGTGCGCACCAGTTTGCAGGTCAGTCAGACCCGGTTGCCTTATCAGCTGAAGTTCGTCATTCTGAAAAATCCTGGCGTGTTGTTTGAAGATCAAACCTTCAAAGTCAGCTTTGGCTTGCTCAATCATCGCATTAACAGCTTCGGCTTTCGGGTGGAGGAAAAACCGCATCCTGGTGAGCTGCTCATCGACCAAGTAAGAGCGGCAAAAATCCCAGAAGGGCCGCTTTACGCGAAGCTCAAGGCGGGCGAAACCATCACCTTACCAGATGGACGCCAGTTTGACGGTCACGACTTTATCGGGGATGCCAAGCCGGGGCGCATTGTCGCAATTTTTGGCGACACGCGCAGTACTGACCGCGAATTGCCAATCGCCCAAGATGCCGATGCGATTGTGCATGAGGCGACCTTTGGCCCAGAAGAAGCAGCGCTAGCCCGCCAGTATTACCATTCCACGAATATTCAGGCGGCGCGGCTAGCGAAAAGCGCTCATGCCAAGCAGCTGCTGTTGACCCACATTTCGGCGCGTTACCTAGGGAAAAATGCGCTGATGCTACAAACGACAGCGCAGCAGATTTTCCCAGCGACCCGGCTGGTGCATGATTTTGACGAAATTCCAATTCCTTTTGCCCAAGGAGGCCCGCACAATGAAACGCTTAGCTAATCAAACGGTAGTGGTAACTGGCGGCTCCAGTGGTCTTGGCCGCGCCATTGGCCTTGAAGCAGCGAAACAAGGCGCCACGGTGGTCTTTTTGGCCCGGCGCAAGGACCGCTTGGTGGAGGCGCAAGCCGAAGCCACGGCCTTATCTGGTCAGCCGGCGTTTGCCTTTGTCTGCGACGTCGCCGATCCAGTGGCGATTGAAGCCGTGGTCGCGCGCATCAAACGCGACGTCGGGCCAGTGGATGTCTTGGTGAACGCGGCAGGCTTTGGCCATTTTGAAGACGCCTTGGAAACGCCCATGGCCACGACTGAAAAAATGTTTCGGGTGAATGTGCTGGGGATGCTGTATATGACCCAGTTGATTGGCCGCGAGATGATTGACCAGCACCATGGTCACATCATTAACATTGCTTCGATGGCGGGTAAAATGGCTACGCCAAAGTCAGCCATCTATTCGGCCACCAAGTTTGCCGTGGTGGGTTATAGCAATGGGTTGCGCCTAGAGCTCAAACCGTTCGGCGTGCGCGTGACGACGGTTAGCCCCGGTCCCATCAACACCGATTTCTTCACTGTGGCCCAAGCCAATGACTACCTCAAACGGGTGAACTTCATCGTCTTGGATCCGGTGAAGTTGGCTCGGCGCATCGTCTGGAGCTTCCACCGCCCAGTGCGCGAAATCAACGCCCCTTGGGTGATGGCGGCGGCCGCGAAGTTCTATGACTTGGCGCCACGTGTCGGAGATTTTCTGGCCGGCGGATTGTTTAATCAAAAATAGGAGAGTCGCTCATGAAAAATCAACAACGCTTAATTGTCGGCCTGGTGCTGGCATTGGTTTTGATCATTTTTGCCGTGCTCAATGGCCAAGGGGTCGACGTGAATTTCTTCGGCGCCCAGTTCACCTGGCCGCTGATTGTCGTGATTGTGGTGTCGGTGATCATCGGCGCCGTGATTACGTTCTTGGTGTCCACCACTGGCCTTGCGAAGATGAAAAAAGAGCTCAAGTCCGCCCAAGCTGCTGAGGCCGGCGCGGCGGAGGCTCAAGCTAAAGCGGTCAAAGAAGCGACCGCCGATTTAACTGCCCAAGTAACGGCTTTGCAAAAAGAGTTGGCCGCGGCTAAAGCGCCCGCTGAAGAATCACAGGCTTAATGCTATTGCCAGTGTCCATGCGGATGCTGGCTTTTTTATATTGTGGGCCGCGGGCCTGGCTGAGGCGGCGCCGAGACGCGGTGGGCTGACTGCGGGGCCGGGCCGAGCTAAGGTCTCGGCCCTCAATCTGGAGCCTCGACTCGCTACGCTCGCTTTTGAGCCGCCAGATTGTCCCCGAAACCAGGGTGAGCCTGCCAAAAGCGCAGTCTCGCCCTGGTTTTCGTTTCGCAGCTGGTCCGCCGCGCCCCTCTGCCACCCCAGCCAGATCCGCTAATTAACGGTAGTTGGTTCATTGGGGTAAAAAGGTTGTGCAACACTGAGTACTGATGCCGCATCCCCTCGAGCGATAACAGTTCTCCGAATTTGGATGATTCTTCAACGAAGGTAAACCAGTCGAAGCGGTTTTTGGTGGTGCCAGCCGGCCGCACAGCAGGCCTTGACCCCCTGAGCGGAGGCTCCCGCCATCAAAAAAATGCGGCCGAGAGCACCAATTCTTGCGTTGCCAGTCGACAATTGACTAGACTGAAGAAGAAGCTCAGGCTAAAGACTGATTTTGATGTTTTGACCATTTTTGACCTTTACGGCATTTAGCCTGATTGTTACACTGAAAGCGACATAAACGTTTGATCAGGAGGCCACAATATGAACCCAGATAATTTAACCCAAGCCGTCACCGAAGCCGTGGCAGCGGCACAACAAATTGCGCAAGTGCGGCATCACCAAGAAATTGATATTCCGGAATTAATCAAAAGTATGGTCCAGCCGAATGACTTTGGTGCGCAGCTGTTCCAAGATGCTGGTATCAATCTTGATGGCTTGAATGCTGTGATTGACCAGGCTATTGATCAGGCGCCCGTCGTCGAAGGCGCGTCTGCCTATGGTCAGAACATGAGTCAGAATCTCTACCAGCTGTTTCAAGATGCAGATAAGATGAAAAGCGAGCTGGGCGATGAATTTATTGCCACTGAAGATGTACTGCTGGCCTTATTTGATCAGCCCTACAACGTCATTACCAAGTACCTGACGGATCAAGGCGTCACTGGCAAAAAGTTCCGCGAAGTGGTCGACAAGGCCCGCGGCGGTGCGAAAGTCACCAGCAAAACGGCAGAGAACAATTACAAGGCACTGAAAAAGTACGGCACAGACCTGGTCAAAGAAGCGCGCTCTGGCAAAATGGATCCAATCATCGGGCGGGATGACGAAATTCGCGATGTGATTCGCATTTTGTCGCGGAAAACCAAGAATAATCCGGTGCTGATCGGGGAGCCTGGGGTTGGTAAAACTGCCATTGTCGAAGGTCTGGCGCAGCGCATTGTCCGTAATGACGTGCCTGACAACTTGAAGAATAAAGCCATTGTCTCGCTGGATATGGGCAGCTTGCTGGCTGGTGCGAAGTACCGTGGGGACTTTGAAGAGCGCTTCAAGGCAGTGCTCAACGAAGTCAAAAAAAGTGAAGGCCAAATTCTGCTATTCATCGATGAAATTCATACCATTGTCGGGGCGGGGAAGGCCGAAGGGGCGATGGACGCCGGTAACCTCTTGAAGCCAATGCTAGCGCGCGGCGAACTGCATTTGATTGGGGCCACCACCTTAGATGAATATCGTGAAAACATCGAAAAAGATAAGGCCCTGGAGCGCCGTTTCCAGCGGGTGCTGGTGCAGGAGCCTACGGTGGCAGATACGATTTCAATTTTGCGGGGCCTCAAGGAACGGTTTGAAATCTTCCATGGCGTGCGCATTCACGACTCGGCGCTGGTGGCAGCCGCCACGTTGTCCAACCGCTACATCACCGATCGGTATTTGCCAGACAAGGCGATTGATCTGATTGACGAAGCTTCAGCGAACATCAACGTCGAGATGAATTCGCGGCCGACGGAGCTGGATGTGGCGGAGCGCAAACAGATGCAGCTGGAAATTGAAGCCCAAGCCCTGAAAAAAGAAACTGATCCGGCCAGTCAAAAACGCCTGGCGCAAGCCCAAGCCGACCTGGCAAACTTGAAGGAAGAAACTAACAAGCTCAAGGCTCAGTGGGATGCCGAAAAGCAAGATATCAATCAATTGAACGAGAAGAAGGCCGAAATCGACAAGGCCAAACATGATCTGGAAGACGCTCAAAGCCGCTACGATTTGGAAGCAGCGGCGCGCCTGCAGCATGGCACGATTCCAGAACTGGAAAAAGAGCTCCAGCAATTGGAGTCTACCGATCGGCCTGACAGTTGGCTCGTCCAAGAATCCGTTACCGAAAACGAAATCGCCGCAATGATTTCACGCCAAACTGGCATTCCGGTAGCCAAACTGGTCGAAGGCGATCGCCAGAAGCTCCTGCATTTGCCGGAGAAACTCCATCAACGCGTGATTGGCCAGGATGAAGCCGTCGATGCGGTGGCTGATGCTGTGCTCCGTTCGCGCGCCGGCCTGCAGGATCCCAGCCGGCCGCTGGGGAGCTTCCTGTTCCTTGGTCCCACTGGGGTCGGGAAAACCGAGTTGGCCAAATCGCTGGCTGAAGATCTCTTTGATTCTGAAAAGCATATGGTACGTATCGACATGTCCGAATATATGGACAAAATCTCCGTGTCTCGCCTTGTCGGCGCTGCGCCAGGCTATGTGGGCTACGAAGAAGGCGGGCAGCTGACTGAGGCCGTGCGGCGCAATCCATACACGATTGTCTTGTTGGACGAAATCGAAAAGGCGCATCCTGATGTCTTCAACATTTTGCTACAGGTCTTAGACGACGGCCGGTTAACTGATAGCCAAGGGCGGACGGTTGATTTCAAAAACACGATTATCATTATGACCTCCAATCTCGGCTCTGAAGCCTTACTGGATGGCATGGCTGATGACGGCACCATCACCGAAGCGGCCCATCAAAGCGTTTTGGCCCAGGTGCGGACGCACTTCAAGCCTGAGTTCTTGAACCGGATCGATGACATTATCATGTTCAATCCGCTGCGGCTCGCGGATGTTGAAAAAATTGCCGTCAAGGATCTGGACCAACTCAGCAAGCGGCTGGCGGATCAAAATATCCAGTTGACGGTTACCCCGGCCGCCCAGGAATGGCTGGCCCATAAAGGCTATGAGCCAGCCTATGGCGCCCGGCCGCTGCAGCGCCTGATTACCACGGCAGTTGAAACGCCGCTGGCCAAGCAGTTGATTGCCGGTACCATTATGCCGGATAGCACGGTCGAAATTGGGGTGAAGGATGCTGCGTTGACCTTCACCAGTCAGCCCGCCGGTGCTACGGCGACTAATTCTGATTAACCGTGCCGCCTTTGAAAGACGCAACCGGCAGGCAAAAGGAGAATGTCTATGAAAACGCGAATCATGCTGTACGTGTCTGACGTGGCGAAACTGACCCAGTTTTGGGAAACGACGCTGGGGGCAAAAGTCGTTGAGACGTTGCAATTACCTGAGGATCATTATGCCAATGTCCTCGCCGTCGATGACACCACTGAACTGGCGCTTTTCAGCAACGCCTTCGTGCAAAAGTATTCGCCGGAAGTAGCCGATAATCGCCCATCGCTCATGTTTTTGGTCAGTGACCTCGATGCGGCGCATGCTCGCATCAAAGGCGCGACGCCGATTGTCGATGATGCCGGTACGCGCGCCTTCGGCTTTCCCAATCCTGATGGGCATTTTTTTGCCATGGGGGAGAGGGCACGCAATTTTTAGCTGTTAAGGTCTTGCCTTGACGCCTGTTTTCTAGTATCATAAGTCATGCTGTGATAGCAAAACGCTATCCAAGGCATCGGCCAGCGGCTTGCAATTTCCGCTGGGTTCGGTATAGTAGGTAAGAAATCTAAAACAAAAGGGGTTTTCCGCTCATGGCAGTTCCAGCACGCAGGACTTCAAAAACCAAGAAGCGTATGCGCCGCGGTCATATCAAGTTGAATGTGCCTAACTTGCAGTTCGACGCAGCGACCGGCGAATACCGCGTTTCACATCACGTTTCACCGAAGGGCTTCTACAAAGGGGCTCAAGTGGTTAAGAAGAGCGAAGACGCAAAAGCGTAATCACTCATGAAGGTGTTGATCAAGTTGATCAGCACTTTTTTTATGGATTGGCTAGACCTAGACTTTAAAACCAGGTGGCATGTTATAATGATAGGGAAGCAAGATCACATGCCAACTGAACAAGGAGGAGCAACATGGCTGAAGAAGAAGCATATTCGGCATATCTCAAGCAATTGCAGCAAGTCGATTTACCGCGGTGGACGGATTTGCCGCAGTTTGATTTGTACATGGACCAGGTCGTGCAGTTCGTGAATGATATTGTCCAGCCGCTGGGGCTGGGCGAGCTGACGGCCACGATGGTGAATAATTATGTCAAAAAAGGCGTGATTACCACGCCGATCAAGAAAAAGTACCAAAAAGGCCAAGTCGCCAACATTTTGATGATTGCGATTTTAAAGCCCGTTTTTGCCTTGGACACCATCGCTGCCGGCATCGATTACCAGTTGAAGGGCCGGGAGAAGCAACAAGCATTTGATTCGTTCATTCTCGGCTTCATCACCGCGATTCAGCAGGCCAACTCCAGCTTCAGCGGCGAAGTCATGATTAACAAGATCAACAAGCAAGACACGCTGAATGTGCAAAGCGCCATGGTCGATTTGGCCATCAACGCCGTGCTCCAAAAAATGCTGGTGGAGGCGATGGTCAAAATGGTCACGCCTGAAGCCCCGAAGAAGAAGGCTTAACCGCGATGAAATTAACGATTCTTTCGACCAGTGACACGCATGGCTTTGTGTTACCCACGAATTATGTCAAGCGTAATCAAGATTTACCCTTTTCCCTAGCCAAGGCCAAAAGCACGCTGGATCAGTTGCGGCAGGCGGCGGCTGGCCCGGTGCTGACCATTGAAAATGGCGACTACCTGCAAGGCTCCTCGCTGGCTTATTACGCCGCGCGCATCAAGCGCCAGCCGGCTTTGGAAACCGCGGCGTATAACGCGGTCGGCTATGATGCCGGGATAATCGGCAACCATGAATTCAATTACGGCCGGGATTATTTGAGCAATGCCATTCAGACGCTGAATTACCCAGTGTTGTGCGCCAATATTTTGGCCGGCGCCGAGCCAGCGTTTGGCGCGCCATATCAGTTTTTTGAAAAAGCCGGGGTTAAAATTGCGCTGCTGGGGCTGACCACTAGTTATATTCCGCATTGGGAAGGTCCAGCGCATATTGCGGGACTGGCCTTTAATGATGTGGTAGAAACTGCCCGGCAGTGGGTGCCACGGCTGCGGGAGCTAGCCGATGTGGTCGTGGTGGCCTATCATGGCGGCTTCGAACGTGACTTGACGACTGGTCAGCCGACCGAGCGGCTAACCGGCGAAAATGTCGGTTATGAATTGACCCAGATTCCCGGCATCGATGCCCTAGTCACCGGCCATCAGCACCGTGAAATTGCGGCAGTGGTGAATGGAGTGCCAGTGACGCAGCCGGGTTATCGGGGCCAGGACGTCGGCGTGATCACGTTGGAATTGACCGCTACCAGCACCGGTTATCAGGTGGTCGCAGGCAGCGGCAAGGCGGCTTTGGCTCCGACCGGCGACCAACCTGCTGATGCTGGCATCGTTAATAGTGTGGCGGCATTGCAAACGGCGACGGAAGACTGGCTGGATTCCCCCCTTGGCCATGTGAAAGGCGATATGACCATCGCTGACCCGGCCGCGGCGCGGATTAAGGAATCCGCCTACATTGAATTCATCAATCACGTGCAAATGGCCGCCACCGGCACCGACATCGCTGGCACCGCGTTGTTTAACAACGAGGGCACGGGCTTTGCCTCGCAAATCACGATGCGAGATGTGGTGACGAACTACATTTATCCCAATACCTTGGCGGTGCTAAAGCTATCTGGGGCGGACCTGAAAGCAGCGTTGGAGCAGGTGGCGGAGTTCTTCAGTCTGGATGATGGCCAACTGGTGGTCACGCCGCGGTTTCTTAAGCCTAAACCCCAGCTTTACAACTATGATATGTATGAGGGCATCACCTACACGCTGGATATTCGCCGGCCAGTCGGTCAGCGCGTTACCCAGCTGCTGTATCACGGCCAGCCGGTGGTCGCAACCGGCACTTATGAGGTGACCATGAACTCGTATCGAGCCGCTGGCGGTGGTAATTTTGCCATGTTTTCCCCCGCCAAAATCGTGCGGGAAAATCAAAAAGATATGACCGAGCTGATTGCTGATTACTTGCAGGAGCATCCAGAAATAACAGCTTCGGCCGATCATAACTTTACGATTCAGGCTTAAAATGTGACAACTAGTCACTTTTTCCTTGTGCTTTGGGCGTGGCCAGCGTAGGCTATTCAGAGAAATAAATAAAAGGATGGTTGCTCATGAAAAAGTTCAAAACGACACTCCTCGCGCTCGGGCTGACCGCTGTGTTAGCCGGTTGTGGGAATAAGTTAACCACGACCAAACCGGTTTACAATAACTCGGGGATGGTCGCGGTGATTAAAGGGGATGCATCCGGTAAAACGGTGAGCTACACGGCGCCCACCAAAACCGGTTCGGTGAAGGTGCATAACGGGAAATATGTTGTGACCCTCCCAATGAGCACCAAAGCACAGAAGGTCACACTGAAGGCGAACGGTCAGACGACCACGACTAAGATCAAAGCAGCAACTGCCATTGGCACATACAGTGTCGTTGCCGACCAGTACAATCAGGCCTTAGTGATGACGGCGGTGCCGGCAGACACTTTAAAGGCCATGCAAGCGGCGCAGAAGCAAGGCACGCCGACAAATACACAGATTGCGGCCATGACGCCTGCCCAGCAGCAAGCCCTGCTCAAGCAGCAACAGGAATTTAAAGCGGCTTTGACCAAGGCCAAGGCCGCCGTGAAAGATCAGCAGCTGCCGGCCAAGGTAGAGGGGCTTAAGCAAGTGGTTAAAACCACTTCGAGTACGATGCGCGTGAATGTCCAAGATGGCGAATTGCTTTCTGCCACCTTGTCCGCCCCGGTGAAGGCCTTGAAAGGCTCACAGAAGGACAATCAGTTCGGTATTGAATTTGGACTGTTGGCCAATGCTTTAGGTGCTGATGCCCAAAAAGTCGGCACTCAGTTCCAAAAAGCCATTAAGGACCAAAACGGCTCCCAGACCACCATCAAAACCATTACCAGCAATGGGGTGAAGTTTGACGTTGGCTTCTCGGCGAGTGAATTGTTTATCTATATGACCAAGTGATTGAAAAATCGGGGTGATGACGGCATGGTCATCGCCCCGATTTTTGATTCAAACCAGCTAAAGTATTCCAGAACAGTACGAGCCAAAATGCAACGCCCTTGCCGGATACGCTAAACGGCCTGCAAAACCTAAATTCGGGTTTTACAGGCCGTTCGGCTTATCCTCTAGGCTAAAAACGTATTCTGGCTAAGCCTATCGGCGTTTAATTCGCTTTTTTATCAGTGGCAGTGCTATCAAAGTGTTTCATGATTGGCGGCAAGGCGAAGAGGATGATGACAAACAAAATTGACGTGATGCCAGCCATCTTGGGATCGTATGTCCCACCGCTCAAGGCACTGACCAGAAAGCCGACGACCTGACCTAAAATCACGCCCCAGACTAAAGTTGCTACGTAGCGCATAGAATCCCTCTTTTCTGATGTCAGTTTAACACGCTGAAAAGAAAAATGAAACTGACGAGGCGGTTTTCATTCTGGCAAGGCAAAATAATCCGCCGCCTCTGCGGAAACAGGTGGAGTCGGGTATAATGGCATTGAGGTGGCAACATGTTTACACATATTCAAGTTCAAAGCGCCAATTCCTTGCTTCAAAGCCCACTGACTTTGGGGCAGATCATCACTGCCGCCAAGGACCGCGGATTTGCTGCGATCGGGCTCAGTGATGTCAATGTGGTGTATGGCGTTGTCGATTTTTATCGGCAAGCCACCGCCGCACATATCAAACCGCTGTTAGGCATGACGGTCGCCGTTGCTGACGCCCGTTTCTTAGTCGTGGCCGAAACCACTGCCGGGTATCATCAGCTGCTGCGGCTATCGAGTGCCATCATGTTGCAATCTGAGTTGCCTAAACTGACCGACCTGCCGGCGCTGGCCGGAATGGCGGTGATTATCCCTGGGGCCGATTTGCTCAGCCCGGCATTTGCCGAGCGCGGGTACACCGGTGTAGAGCTTGTCGCAGCTTTGAAAGCCAAGCAGCCAGCGAGTTTGTATCTGGGCGTAACGGCGGCGGACCTGGGCGGCTCTTTGCCGCAGTTTGCCGAGACGCAAAAACTACCCCTATTGGCGCTGAGCCAAGTCAGCTACCTCAATCCCACCGATGCGTTCACGCAGAAGGTGATGGCGGCGATTAAATCTGGCCAGCAGCTTAATTTCCGGGATCCTACCTTGATGGATGCCGGCCCTGATTGGCTAACCCCGGCTGATCAGGCCGCTGCCCCTTTCGCGCAGTTGCCCGAAGCGTTGACCAACCTTGAAGCTCTAGTGGCGCGCTGTCAGGTGACCATTGAATTCAAACAGCCACAGCTGCCGCATTTTCCCACGCCGGACAACCAGCCGGCGGCGGCCTATCTGGCCAGCTTGGCTCAAGCGGGGTTGAAGCAGCGCATGGGCACGGTGCCGCCTGACTATCAGAAGCGGCTCGCTTATGAGCTTAAAGTCATTGATGAAATGGGCTTCGCCGATTACTTCCTGGTAGTGTGGGATGTGATGAACCACGCCCATGAAGTCGGGATTATGACTGGTCCCGGGCGTGGTTCCGCGGCGGGCGCGCTGGTGGCATTTGCTTTGGCAATTACCGAAGTGGATCCGATTGAATACCATTTGCTGTTTGAACGGTTTCTCAATCCGGCTCGGGCGCAAATGCCGGACATTGATCTGGATATCCCGGATGATCGCCGCGGCGAGCTCATTCAATATGTCCATGACCGGTATGGGGATGACCACATGGCCCAAATCATCACTTTCGGCACGTTTGGTGCTAAGCAAGCCATTCGCGATGTGGCGCGGGTGTTTGGCCTCAGTCAATTTGACGGCAATAAGTGGAGCAATGCCATTCCCAGCCAGTTGCATATCAACCTGAAGCAAGCGTACGAGGATTCATTGCCGCTCCGTAATCTAGTGGGGGATGCGCCGGAAAATCAGCGGTTGTTTCAAACCGCCCTGGCCTTGGAGGGGCTACCACGCCACTATTCGACCCATGCGGCTGGCATTGTGCTGGCGCAAGAAGTGCTGACTGACACTGTCGCCTTGCAAGATGGAGGTGACGGCATTGCCCAAACCCAAGTGACCATGGTCAATGTCGAGGCGCTGGGTCTGCTCAAAATCGACTTTCTCGGTTTGCGCAACCTCAGTCTGCTGGCCCGCGCCAGCAAGGCCATTGCCTATCAAACCAAGCAAGCGTTTGACCCTAAGCAAATCCCGCTGGATGATGCGGCGACCTTACAACTTTTTGCCCGCGGGGATACCAACGGTGTGTTCCAATTTGAATCGGCTGGCATTCGCTCGGTGCTGAAGCGCCTGCAGCCCACGACCTTTGAAGATGTCGTGGCCACCAATGCCTTGTATCGACCAGGGCCAATGGAGCAAATCGATACCTTTATTCGCCGCAAGCACGGCCAAGAGCCGATTACTTATGCCGCGCCAGCGCTGGAGCCGATTTTGGCGCCGACCTATGGCGTGTTGGTGTATCAGGAACAAGTCATGCAGGTGGCGAGCACCATGGGCGGATTCAGTTTAGGCGAAGCCGATTTGTTGCGCCGCGCGATGAGTAAGAAAAAAGCCGCCGTCCTGGCAGCCGAAAAAACGCGGTTCCTGGCCGGGGCCAAGGCCAAAGGTTACGATCAGGCTACCGCGGAAACGGTCTATGACTATATCGACCGCTTTGCCAATTATGGTTTCAACCGTAGTCATGCCGTAGCCTACAGCATGATTGCCTTTTGGTTGGCTTACATCAAAGTTCATTATCCGACGGCATTTTTCGCGGCGCTGATGAACAGCACGTTGAACAGTGGCCCCAAGCTGCGCCAATACGTGCAGGAGCTCAAACAACGGAAAATCAAAGTGCTAGCGCCAGATATCAATCGCAGTGGGCTGGTTTTCCGCATCGAAGGCGCCAGTCTGCGTTTTGGCTTTTTGTCCATCAAGGGGCTGCGCCGGGACTTTGCCGATGCATTGCTGACCGCGCGGGCTGACGGGCCGTTCCGTTCGCTGCAAGATGTCTTTCAGCGGCTTGACCCCAAGTGGTTGAAAGCGGAGCAATTCGCGCCGCTAGTGGCGGCTGGCGTGTTTGATCAGTTTGATGACAATCGGGCGCAGGTTACCGCTAATCTCGCTGAGTTGATGGAAACCGTCAAGTTGGCTGGTAACGATGTGGGGTTGTTTGAGGCGTTCCAGCCCAAGCTGATTAAAGTGCCGCGGCAGTCAGCCACCGAGCAGCTCGACCAAGAGGCTGCTGTGCTCGGGGTGTACTTATCAGGGCATCCCGTGGATCGTTATCAGAACCAACTGGCGCCGTTTTATCCGATCATGGCCACCACGGCGCTGCAGGGGCAAAAGCAAGCAACGGTGCTGCTAGTGATTCGCCGGATCAAACGCATTCGCACCAAGAAGGGGCAGGAAATGGCGTTCATCGATGGTCAAGATGCCAGCGGACCGCTGAGCATCACGGTTTTTCCGAGCCTTTACCCGGCCATCAGTGAATTTAAGGTGGATCAGGTGGTACTGGTACAAGGCAAAGTCGAGGAGCGCGATGGCCTGCAAATGATTGCCAACCAAATCGAGTTGGCGGATCACCTGGTGGCCAAACTGCCGGCAGCGAAGCTATTCATTCAGCTGCACGACCAAACGCCGGCTCAGCAAAAAGCGTTGCTGGCGCTGCTAGGCCAAATGACCGGGCCCATCCCGGTGATCACGGTGAATGCACAAACCCGTGAAAGCGTCATGCTCAATCGCCGTTACTGGATCGATGCCAGCGATGAAAACGTCGCCAAGATTAAGACCCTGATGGGAGAAAAAAACGTAGTGCTCCAGCGGGTTGAGCGGGTTTCAGAAAAAATGGAAGATTCATAAGCAATAGGCGACATTTTTTCAGAAAAGTGATATGCTTAACAAGTGTTTGGGGCTTACCCCAAAAAGAAAATCATGAGGTGAAATGATGAAACGCATTGGGATTATGACTAGTGGCGGCGATGCACCCGGCATGAATGCTGCGGTGCGCGCAGTCGCTCGTAAAGCCATTACGGAAGGCCTTGAAGTCTTCGGGATCAACTACGGTTTCGCTGGCCTGGTTGCTGGCGATATTTTCCAAATCACTCCGGCTGAAGTGAGTGATGTGATTCAGCGCGGCGGCACCATGCTGTACTCTGCACGTTACCCTGAGTTTGCTCAGGAACCTGTTCAACTGAAGGGGATTGCCCAACTGAATAAGTTCGGCATCGATGCTTTGGTGGTTATCGGCGGCGACGGTTCTTACCACGGCGCTTTGCGGCTGACCGAACATGGTTATAATGCCATCGGCCTGCCAGGCACAATCGATAACGATATTCCGTACACCGACTTTACGATTGGCTTTGACACCGCGGTTAACACTGCCTTGGATGCCATCGATAAGTTGCGTGACACTGCTGCTTCTCATGAACGGACCTTTGTGGTTGAAGTCATGGGTCGCAACTGCGGCGATATCGCGATGTGGGCCGGTGTGGCCGGCGGCGCGAGCGACGTCATCATCCCAGAACACGATTACGACATCGAAAAAGTCGCTGATCGTCTGCGTTCTTCCCGTCAGCGCGGGGAAAAGCATGCTATCATCGTGCTGGCCGAAGGCGTCATGACCGCCGCTGAATTTGCTGACAAGCTTGGCAAGTACGGCGACTTCCAGCTGCGCGCGACCACGATTGGCCACGTTCAGCGCGGTGGTTCACCAACCGCTAAAGATCGTGTACTGGCTTCCGAAATGGGCGCCTATGCGGTTGAGCTGTTGATGGCAGGCAAAGGCGGCTTGGCTGTTGGGATTCAAAACAACAAGTTGGTTAACCACGCGATGACCGACCTGTTCAATTCCAAGCATGAAAGTCAGCTTCCCCTTTACAAGCTGGCTTCTGACCTGGCTTACTAGTCTCGTTTTACTTTAATTGTGTTAATTCTGGCGTAAAAGTCGGCATTAAAAATTGTCAAAGGAGCGATTTTACATTATGAAAAAAACCAAGATCGTTAGCACGCTCGGTCCGGCCAGCAACACGACGGACATCATCGTTAAGCTGATCCAGGCGGGGGCCAACGTATTCCGGTTTAACTTCTCTCATGGGGACCACGAAGAACACTTGGCTCGCATGAATATGGTTCATGAAGCTGAAAAGATCACCGGCAAGACGGTTGGGATCATGCTTGACACGAAGGGTGCTGAAATCCGGACCACGGTTGAGCACACTGACAACGGCAAGATTGAATATCATACTGGCGATGTAATGCGGATTTCGATGGACGCTAGCCTCGAAGGCACCAAAGAAAAAGTCGCTGTCACCTACCCAGGTTTGTATGACGATACCCACGTTGGCGGCCATGTGCTGTTCGACGATGGTTTGATTGATGTTTTGATCACCGAAAAGGACGAAGCCAACCGAGAACTGGTCTGCACCGTGCAAAACGACGGTGTCTTGGGCAGCCGTAAAGGCGTCAACGCCCCTGGTGTTTCCATCAACCTGCCAGGGATTACCGAAAAAGACGCCGATGATATTCGTTTCGGCTTGGACAATGGGATCAACTTCATTGCTGCTTCCTTCGTTCGTAAGCCTCAGGACGTGATGGACATTCGGGAATTGCTCGAAGAAAAGAACGCCCTGAACGTTCAGATCTACCCAAAGATTGAATCCCAAGAAGGCATTGACAACTTTGACGATATCCTGAAGGTTTCCGATGGTCTGATGGTTGCTCGTGGCGACATGGGTGTCGAAATTCCATTTGAACATGTGCCAATCGTTCAGAAGACTTTGATCCGCAAGTGCAACGATGCTGGTAAGCCAGTCATCACTG
Organism: Lacticaseibacillus suibinensis; assembly: GCF_003946175.1. Lineage (GTDB taxonomy): Bacteria > Bacillota > Bacilli > Lactobacillales > Lactobacillaceae > Lacticaseibacillus > Lacticaseibacillus suibinensis. The sequence goes on from NZ_RHOK01000015.1 coordinate 43,735, forward strand.
CGACCCAGATGCTGGATTCCATGCAGGAAAACCCACGCCCAACGCGGGCTGAAGTGAACGACGTGGCCAATGCGGTCTTCGACGGCACCGATGCCACGATGTTGTCTGGTGAATCCGCTAACGGTGAATACCCAGTTGAATCTGTTGCTGCTATGGCGCGGATCGATGCTTACATCGAAGACCAGATCACCAAAGAAGGCGGCTATGCTGAACGCGACTACGCCAACGCTTCTGTCACCGAATCCGTTGGGGTGGCAGTGGCTCGCACCGCTAAGAAGCTGGGCGTGAAGACCATTGTGGCGGCTACCAACTCTGGCTACACCGCTCGTATGATCTCCAAGTACCGCCCAGATGCTGACATCCTGGCCATCACCTTCGACGAAAAGACCCAGCGCGGCTTGACCATCAACCGCGGCGTCTTCCCAATCGTTGCTGATCGTCCAAACAGCACTGACGAAATGTTCGACTTGGCCACCAAGAAGGCGCAAGAACTCGGCTTTGCTGAGGAAGGCGACCTGATCTTGATTACCGCCGGCGTACCGGTTGGTGAAAGTGGCACCACCAACGTCATGAAGGTTCAACTCATCGGCTCCAAGCTGGTTCAAGGCTCTGGGGTTGGCGACGAAGCTGTCGTTGGTAAAGCCGTCTTGGCTAACAGCGCTGATGAAGCTGCTGCTAAGATGCAAAAGGGTGACATTCTGGTCGTTAAGACGACAGATAAGGATTACCTGCCAGCCATTGAAAAGGCTTCGGCCTTGGTCGTTGAAAATGGCGGCTTAACCAGCCACGCTGCTGTGGTTGGGATTGCCATGGGTATTCCGGTGGTTGTTGGCGCTGAAGATGCCCTGAAGGCCATCACCGATGGTCAGGTCATCACCGTTGACTCCCGTCGTGGGATCGTCTACAAGGGTGCTACCAACACGCTGTAATTACTTGTGATAACAAGCATGAAAGTCGGGTCAGCATTTGCTGGCTCGGCTTTTTTGGTGCGCTGGTGGTGGGTGACTTTTGCTGTGAACTCGCGTAAAGTAGAAACAGAACAAATGCAGGAGGTCATTATGGAAAGCTGGGCATTTTTAACCGCCGTCTTGGCGATCGCCGCCGTGGCGAAAAACAAAGCGCTGCTGATTGGGGTCGGGTTGGTGATGGTGATCAAACTGATTCCAGCCTTGCAGCCGTTGCTGAAAACCATTCAGGCGCAAGGCATCAACTGGGGTGTGACCATTATATCGGCTGCCATCATGGTGCCAATTGCCACCGGCGAAATTGGCTTCAAGGAGCTGGTGCAGGTGGTTAAAAGCCCGGCTGGGTGGATTGCCATTGCCATGGGCATTTTGGTGGCAGTGCTATCCAGCAAAGGGGTCGGGTTGCTCGCCCAGAGCCCGGAAATGACCGTCGCCTTGGTGTTCGGCACCATTGTCGGCGTTGTGTTTCTCAAAGGCATCGCCGCTGGCCCGGTGATCGCCAGTGGCATGACCTACGTGATTTTAACAGTGTTTAATTTAGTGCCCACACATTAGGAGGCAACCATGAACTTTAACGGTCAAATCATTGACGCGACAGTTTCAGATACGAATGATACCCAAGTTTTCGCCCAATACGACGGCGTGACCTTAGCTATCGACCAAACCGAATTTGAGACAGTGCCAGCCACCGGCGCCACTGTGCACGGTTTTGCGTATGAAAACAAAAATGACACAGCGCGGCTGACAACCAAAATTCCGACGATCGGTTATGACCATTATGCCTTTGCCACAGTCGTCCAGGTGCGCAAGGACCTAGGCGTTTTCCTAGACATCGGGTTGCCAGATAAAGATCTGGTGCTGTCCTTGGACCAGTTGCCAGAACTGGCGCGGCTGTGGCCAGCCAAAGGCGACCGCTTGATGGTGGCGATGCGCATCGATAAAAAGCATCGCCTCTGGGCGGATTTGGCGGATGAGACCATGTTTCAAGCCATTGCCAATCAGGCCAAGCCGACGATGATGAACGCTGATGTGACAGCGACAGTGTACCGTTTGAAGCTGGCAGGCACGCATGTCCTCACGTCAGATTACTATCTGGGCTTTATTCACCCCAGCGAACGGCAAACCGAACCGCGCCTTGGGGAAGTGGTACACGGCCGTGTGATTGGCGTGCGAGATGATGGCAGCTTAAATCTCTCGCTGAAGCCGCGAGCCTTCGAAGAAATCGATGATGACGCCGCAATGATTTTGGCCGTCATTGATCATGACCCTAGCCGCAGTATTCCTTACACGGATAAAAGTGATCCCGAAGCCATTAAGGCAGCGTTTGGCATCAGCAAAGGGGCCTTTAAGCGCGCGCTGGGGCACTTGCTCAAAGCCAAATTGATCACGCAGCAAAATGGGGTGACCAAGCGGAATGACCAGCAGTAAAAAACGCCAAGCCATGGCCGACCAAATTGGTGATTTTGTCCATTATCTGGATGTTGAACGTGGGCTCGCCAAAACGACCCAAACCAGCTATCGCCAAGATCTGAATGAATTTGCGGACTGGCTCGATACCAGTGATGCCGCTGGCTTTCCTGAATCGCTTGAATCGATTCAGGCCTTTCTGGCGACCCAAAGTGACGCCAAAGCCGCTACCTCAGTGAGCCGGATGATTTCGGCTTTGCGCAAGTTCTATCGCTACCTCTTGCGCGAAACTGTAGTTAGCAGCGACCCCATGACCATGGTTGCCTCACCTAAGCCCGCCCAGCATTTACCAGCCACCTTATCGGGACCGGAAATCGATGCCTTAATGGCCGCGCCTGATATTACACAACCGCTGGGGTTACGCGATCGAGCCATGTTTGAGCTGATGTACGCCACCGGTCTGCGGGTGTCGGAACTCGTTAACCTGCGCTTGGATCAAATGCACCTCTCACTTAACCTGCTGGAAGTGACAGGGAAAGGCGACAAGCAGCGCATCGTGCCCGTGTCGCCGCAAGCCGTCGATTGGGTCAATCAGTACCTACAAACTAGCCGGCCAGCCTTGATCAAAAAAACGCCGCCGGCCGTCGTATTCGTCAATTTTCACGGCCGCCAGCTCACCCGCCAAGGCATCTGGAAAAACCTCAAAGCTTATATTCAAGCCCTGGGCATCGAAAAGGACGTCACCCCGCACACGCTGCGCCACAGCTTTGCCACCAATCTCCTCGAAAACGGAGCGGACTTGCGCGTCGTGCAAGAACTCCTCGGCCACGCTGACATCAGCACAACGCAGATTTACACGCATTTGAGTAATAAGAAAATCATGAAGGTCTATCACGACACACATCCACGGGGATAGGTGGGGCGCAATCTTCTATTGCACCTGCGTTAAGGCCTTATCGTAATCATAGAGATGGCGGGCATCCAATCGTCTGTCATGTAACTAGTTTTCAATCAGAAGTGTTGGGGTCAGGGAGTCCAATCTAGCAAGAAAACACTAACGTAGCCCCTGCCTGCGGAAGCTGGCCTGGCCGGGCGCCTGTGATTTACCGTAGTTGCGCTCCGAACGACCAACGCCGGAGTGGCTAGCTACGCTTAAGCCCTTGTCGGTAAAAGACACCGACAAGACCTCAAGCTAGGCTACCCATCCGGCTAAAAGCGGTCGTTCTCCGCAGCCTAGAGTTGCGCTCCGTAAGGCCAATGCCCGAGCAGTTAGCTACGTCGTAAGCCTCGCCGTCAAAGTGCGCCGGCAATGCTTACGCCTAGGCTACCTGTCGGGCTAAGTGCGGCCTTACTCCGCAGCCTGGGGTCAGCCTGTTTCTTTAATATTTGTTGCTTCTCTTAAGATATGGTAAAGTATGCCTCAGAGTAGTTAATGTGTGGAGGCTATCATGCTGACTAAGTATAAGAATGATTATGCCAAGATCGCGATGGGCTTTTTGTCGTTCATCCCTGATCTCAAGGACATCGATCATCTGAAAACAGAATTGACGCTATACACCACAGATAATTCGCACCAACTTTATCTGTACCGCGAAGTCGCTGGGGGCGATTTCGAAGGCGTCGTGGGCATCGAAATGGGGACCGATTTTGTCATGGTTCGCCATTTGTCGCTTTCGCCGGCGGTGCGTTCGGCGGCGACTAATTTTGCGGTGCTCAATGATTTGACCAAGTTATATCCAGATCAGAAATTGATGGGCACCATGGAAACGGCGCCTTTAATCGCTGCGTTTTCTCAGTATAGAAAAGAGGACCCTGATGGCACTGACCTTAGTGCTGAATGACTTCTCTGGCCCACTTGATTTGCTTTGGCATCTCATTCGGACCAATGAAGTCGACATCTACGACATTCCCATCGCAGAAATCACTAGCCAATACCTCGAGTACCTGCATCAGATGCAGCATTCGCGGCTGGATGTGGCTGGTGATTATTTTGTTATGGCTGCCAGCTTAATGGCGCTGAAAAGTCAAATGCTATTGCCCCAGCCGGAAACTGATGATGAAGACTTGCCCGAGGATTATGAAGATCCCCGGGCAGGGTTGGTGGCGCAGCTGCTGACTTATCAGGTCTATCAGGAAGCGGCGGCCCAACTGCGCACCCGCGAAACCGCCCGGGCGCAATCATACGCCAAACCAGAAACCTTGCCTGGCGCCGATGTTAAAGTGCCAATGCGGCCAGGATCAGTCAAGCTTAATGAATTGACGGCGGCGATGATGGCGGTGCTGCAGCGGCAGTTAGCCACGCGCGAAACCATTGCCCATATCGAAGGCGAACCGATTTCGGTGGAAAAACGGATCACCGAAATTCTCGCGCAGTTAAGCAAGGTCGGGACGTGTCAGTTTGAAACCCTGGTGGCAGTGAAAAGCGTTGAAGGCATCGTGACCACTTTTATGGCGCTGCTGACGCTGATGAAGTCAGATCAGATTATTTGTCAGCAAGACGCGTCATTTGACCCAATTATCGTGACAAAAAAGGAGGCAGCGTAATGCAACCGGTGATCGAATCCGTGCTTTACACAGCAGGCGAGGCCGGCGTGGAGTTGAAGGCCTTTGCCGAGCTGCTCGGGATTTCACCAGCGGCCATGCGTCAGCAATTAACCACCTATGCGCAGGCGCTCAGCGATGATTCTAGTCGCGGGCTGCAGCTGCAAGAAGCGGATGAGCGCTATTTTTTGGTCACCAAGCCGGAATTTGCTGAGGTGCTGAAGAAGTATTTCGCCGGCCCGCCGCAAGCAGGCCTGTCCAATGCCGCGCTGGAAGTGCTGGCCATCATTGCCTACCAGCAGCCCATTACCCGCATTGAAATCGATGAAGTGCGCGGGGTGCAGAGTTCTGGTGCTTTAACGACGCTGGCTTCTCGGCAGTTGATCAAAGAAGCAGGCCGCAAGGAAGCGCCCGGGCGGCCAATTCTTTATGCCACCACGCCGTTTTTCCTGGATTATTTTGGCCTGCACACCCTCGAAGACTTGCCGCCATTGAAGCCGGAAGCGGCGCCAACGGAAGTCGATTTATTTAGTGATTTTCAACAGACGCTAGCCCCAGATGCTGCGCCGACAGAAGGAGAAAAGAATGCCGAAAGCAACCAGTGAAATGCGCCTTCAAAAGGCAATTGCCGAAGCTGGCATCGCCTCGCGCCGCCACGCGGAAGCGTTGATTAGCGCCGGGCGGGTGACCGTCAATGGCGAAACCGTGACCGCAATGGGCGTTAAAGTGACGCCGCAAGATGCCATTGAGGTGGATGGGGTGCCGCTGACCCAAGAGCAGAAGAAATACTACCTCTTCTACAAGCCGCGGGGCGTGATCAGCGCCGCTTCGGATGACAAAAAGCGCCGGGTGGTCACCGACTTTTTTGAAGACGAACCCCAGCGCCTTTATCCAGTGGGCCGGCTGGATTGGGATACGTCAGGGCTTTTGCTGATGACTAACGATGGCGATTTCGCAAACCGCCTGATGCACCCGAGCTTCAAGGTAGAAAAGAAGTACGTGGCCAAGCTGCAAGGGATTCCAACCCGTGAGAAGCTGATGCCGCTGCGCGATGGCCTGGTGGTGGACCACAAGAAGCTGGCGCCAGCGCGGTTCAAGATCATGTCGACGGATAAGGCCAAGCAAACCTCAATTGTCTCCTTGACCATTCATCAGGGCATTAATCACCAAGTCAAAAAAATGTTTGAAACCTTGGGCTACAAAGTGATCAAATTGTCCCGTGAGCAATACGGACCGCTGACGCTTGCTGGCCTGCAGCCAGGTGATTACCGGGCGCTGAAGCCGGCAGAAGTGGCCGCGCTCGAAGCGCTTTCAAATGAGGGTTGACAAGGCCAGATTGACCAGTTACAATTTGTTAGTAATAAAAATTAAATATTGGTTCGTCTTCAGGGGCAGGGTGAAATTCCCGACCGGCGGTGAAAGTCCGCGACCCGCGCTTGGCGCGGCCGATCCGGTGTGATTCCGGAACCGATAGTACAGTCTAGATAAAGAAGATGGGGCTTATTTTGAATCCCGAATTCAAGTTAAGGCCTGTTTACCCTGGGGTAAACAGGCCTTTTTTGGCCTCTCTGAAGCAACCACATGGAGGGATTTTCATGTCTGGTTCTAGGGTTCATCGTTTAGTTGGGGTCGCCCTTTTGGCGGCAGTCGGGTTTGTGCTGATGATGTATTTGGCCTTTCCTATTTTGCCGATGTTTCCGTTTTTGAAGTTGGATTTATCTGACTTGTTCGTACTGCTGGGGGGCTTAATTTATGGTCCTGGTGGCGGCATCATGGTTGCCTTTGTTCGCAGCCTGCTGCACTTTATTCTTACCGGCGGCGGGGTGGTGAACCTGATTGGTGATTTGGCCGCGTTCATCGCCAGTGTCGGCTTCATGTTGCCGGTGGTCATGACCATGAAGCCCAAAAGCGGGCTCGGCCGCGAAGTCAGCGGCTTGGCCTTGGGCACAGTCAGTCTCACCGTGATTATGAGTGTGCTGAACTGGCTGGTGATCATGCCGATGTACCTGGCGGTGATGAACTTCCCACTGGGTATGTCCGTGATCCGCTACGTCCTGATTGGGGTCGTCCCCTTTAACCTGATCAAAGGGGCCGTGGTGTCGGTGGTGTTCTTCGCCATTGCCAAGGCCTTGATGCCTTGGCTGGAAAAGCAGCGGGCGCATCAAACGACTGCTCACCTACAATAGTTTGAATCAAACAACGGTCCTCGGCAAATTGCCGGGGACCGTTTTGCATCTAGCGAAATATGGATTAAGCTTGGGTGAACGGCTGATCGCTACGCTGGATGGCGCCGGTGGGGCAGCGGCGATAGGCGAGCTTGAAGTCAATCAGCTGTTCGCCAGTTAAAGGTACCGTGCCAGTATTCCCATCAGGGCAGTAACTGGCGATGCCTTCTTGATCATACTCAAATAGTTTTGGGGCCAGCATTTGGCATAAGCCACAAGCAATGCAGGCAGCGCGGTCAACATGCGCGTATACTGGTTTCATAAGTCAAACCTCCAGGAGCCGAAATGTTAGAAGCATTCATTTTACAATTTTTTAGTGACCAACCGCGGCGCGGGCCAGCGGTTTATCTCTTATTAACCGGCAAAAAGACGCTGTCGATTCTGTTTTCGGCGTTGCAGCATCATCAGCTGCAATGGCTTCAGCTTTACCCTACGCTGGCGCGAGCGGATTTTCAAGCGGCGTTAAACACCCTGATTGCGCAAAAACGACTGGTTGAAACTGATGCCGGCCTGGTGCTAGGGTCCAATGGCGTTGATTCTGCCGTCAAGGTCCCACTGCCTGAGGCCTATCAACCTTGGATGGGACTAGCGGAGTTTGAGCGCCGATTGCTACTGGCGGTGCAAGTGGTGTCGGAAGCCAGCTTCGACAATCGTCGCTATCGCCCGGCAGTGGCGGAATGGGCGACCCAACAAGCCGTGCGGGACTGGCTTAAACACCCTGAATCCGCCAATTTCGTCAGCGAGTTGACAGCGGCGTTTGCAACGCTCCCAGCGCCGGTGGCGGATCGACTGGCCCAACGGTTGGTGGGCCATGATTTTGTGGGCGCTGCTCAGGTGGGTTCGCTGACCGCGAGTCTTGAAGCCACCAACGATCTGGCACTGCTGGTGGCTGCGATTGCGCAGCAAAAGTGGCCGGCGCTTTGGGCCTTGTGGGGCGGGCCGACGCCGCTGTTGCCACCGAATGCGAAGCTGGTGTGCGACCGGTTTGCCCGCGGCGAGAGCCGCCAGCAGATTGCACAGCAAATGCGACTGCGGCCAAGCACCGTGAATGAGCATTTGCTGGAGGCCACCATCTTAGGTTGGCAGCCGCCGGTGGGACAGGTTTATTCGGCTACGATCAAGGCCGCCTTGACCGCCTATCAGGGCCAGCAGTTGAACTATCAAGCCTTGCTCGATGCGGTGCCAGGCAGTGAATTTTTCCAAGTGCGCTTGTTTCAAATTCTCGATTTGCAAGGAAGGTGGCCACATGACTGACTTAAACCAAGCGCTCAAACAGTATTTCGGGTTTGAGGCCTTCAAGCCAGGCCAAGAAGCCATTGTGCAGGCGGTGCTAGCCGGGCAAGACACCTTGGCCGTGCTGCCGACGGGGAGCGGCAAAACGCTTTGCTATCAGCTGCCCGGGCTACTACTGCCGGGGCTGGTGGTGGTCGTTGAGCCGCTGCTGGCCTTGATGGAAGATCAGGTGGCCCGGCTACAAGTGCTAGGGGAAAAGCAGGTGGCGGCTTTATCCAGCCGCTTGGCCCCAGCCGACTTTGCTGCGGTGCTGCGAACCCTGGATCAGGAGAAGTTCTTGTTCATCTCGCCAGAGACACTGGCGCGGCCCGATGTGCAGGGCCGCTTGCGCCAACTGCCAGTGGGGTTGTTGGTGGTGGATGAGGCACATTGCATTTCCCAATGGGGGCCAGATTTTCGCCCGGCCTATTTGAAGCTTGGGCAGGCGCGGGCCGTGCTGCAGCCGCAGGTGACCTTGGCTTTGACCGCCACTGCGCCGAAGCGGGTGCAGGCAGATATTTTAGCCGGCTTGCAATTACCCGATGCGACCTGTCTGATTGGTTCGGTTGATCGACCGAATCTGTTTCTCGGGGTGGAGCAACTGACCAGTGATCAGGTCCGCGCCGCCCGCGCCTTGGCTTTGGTGCAAGCCGTGGCGGGACCGCAAATCATTTACTTCGACCGCAAACAGGCGGCTGAGGAATTCAGTGCGGCGCTGAATGCCCATGACATTAAGGCGGCTTATTATCATGCCGGTTTGACCGCGCCCCAGCGCGATTTGGTGCAACGTCAGTTTATGGCGGATCAACTGCAAGTGATTTGCGCGACCAGCGCGTTTGGGATGGGGATTGATAAACCTGATGTGCGCCTGGTTTTGTACCTGCATCTACCGGAGTCGCTTGAGGCCTATTCGCAAGGGATTGGCCGCGCGGGGCGCGACGGCCAAAAAGCACTAACGATGTTGCTGCTCGGGCCGAATGATGTGGCGCGCGCCGGGCAGTTCGCAGCGAGTGTACCCGATGAAAACCTCATTCAAACGATTTTTAAACAGCCCAGTGCTTATCAAGATTTTGATGATCCGCAGGTTGCCTTGATTGAGGCGTATATTCAAGCTGGCTTTAGCCAAGCGGCAGTCCTCGCACAGTTAAGCGGCCGCCGCGAGGACAAGCAGGCGAGCTTCACCGCGATGGCTAACTTACTGCAGGCACCGTGCAAGCGGGCGGCGCTGATGCAGTATTTTGACTCACCAGCCCAGCCGCACAGCGAGTTTTGCTGCGGCGAAGCGACTGCCGGGGTGTTAGCCCAACTTCCCAAGCTCCCGCGGCCAGCCCAAATGTCAAGGGCAAGCTGGTCTGTGATTTTTAAACGCATCTTTAATTCTAAGTGAAAATCGCTGGGACCAACTATGATACAATAGGCTGTAGTTGAGCAAGGAGGATCGTCATGAATAAGAAAACCGATCAGAAATCCCCTCAGGCCGATGACGCTAATCAGCCATGGAATAAACAATTTGAGGATGATCGTGACGACGAGGGTAATTTGTCGCGGGTCGCAACTCGGCGCAAGTCGCACGGCACCAAGGTGTTGCAATATGTGCTTTGGGTGTTGATTGCTTTGTTTGTCATTGTGCCAGTTACATACAATGCCATTGCTAGCAATGCCAGCAACAATGGTGGCAGTGACAAAATTGCCGTCGAAAGCAAGAAATCATCAAGTAGCAAAAAGAGCAGCAAAAAACAAAGCTCAAGTAAGTCGAGCAAATCCAGCAAGGCTTCGTCCAGCAGTTCCAGTAGCGAGGCCAGCAGCAGTGAATCGAGCAGTAGCGTTGCTTCTAGCAGCGTTGCCTCGAGCTCTTCAAGCGTGGCGAGCTCTTCCAGCAGTGCGGCGGAATACTACACGGTGAAGGCCGGCGATAACGCTTATCGGATTGCGCTGAACCACGGGATTTCGCTGTCACAGTTCTACGCCTGGAATGGCCAAAAGCTGCAGCCGGGCCAGTCAGTGCGAGTGAAGTAACCAGATTGAGTCGGGCGACCGACTCAATTTTTGTGTCAGGTCTTTTAGAAATATTTTGATAGGAGTCGAAAACATGCAAATCGCAATTGATGGCCCAGCCGGGTCAGGGAAAAGTACCATCGCTAAACGCGTCGCTAATCAATTAGGCTTTATTTACTGTGATACTGGCGCCATGTACCGGACGGCGACGGTGATGGCCTTACGCAAGGGATTGAAATTGGATGATGAAGCGGCCATTATGGCGGCGCTTAAGCCTTTGACCATCACCTTCAAGCCGGCGTCTGAAGGTCAGTTGGTGTTTATGGATGGCGAAGATGTGACCTTGGCCATTCGCCAGGAAGACGCCACCAACAACGTCAGCCAAGTTTCGGCCTTGCCCAAAGTGCGGGAAGAAATGGTGAAGCGCCAGCGCGCCATTGCCGCCGCCAGCGATATTGTGATGGATGGCCGCGATATCGGCACCACCGTGTTGCCCCAGGCCGAGGTTAAAATCTTCATGATTGCCAGCGTCCAAAAGCGCGCCGAGCGTCGCTATAAAGAAAACGTCGAAAAAGGCATCATGACCCCAGTGGCCGTGTTAGCGGAAGAAATCGAAGCCCGAGATCACAAAGATTCCACGCGGGCGGTGTCGCCGCTACGCAAGGCGGCTGATGCAGTGGAAATCGACTCCAGCAACATGACCATCGACCAGGAAGTGGCAGAAATCATTGCCCTGGCGAATCAAAAGCGGAAGCACTGATTCATCGTTTCCGGTCAAAACCGGTCAGGGCTTGAACAAAACTTTGCCGGCTTTGAAACAAACTGTTGGTATTTTGGCGCTAATCGGTTACAATGTAACAAGTATGACAGTCGTATAGGAGGATTTTTTGGCATGAGTGAAAAGAATGAAGCAGAAAACCCCGAAACAATGGCGGATGCGCTGAAGAGCGTTGAAACTGTTCACATCGGTGACACCGTTAAGGGTGAAGTATTAGCCGTCGAAGATAAGCAACTGGTTGTAGGTATCGAAGGCACCGGCGTTGAAGGTGTCGTTCCTCTGAAAGAATTATCTACTCAGCCAATCGATGACATTCGGTCGGTTGCTAAAGTCGGCGACAAGCTTGACTTGGTCGTGATCTCTACTATTGGCAAAGACAAAGAAAATGGTCAGTACCTGCTGTCCAAGCGTCGTCTGGAAGCCCAAAAGGTTTGGAAGGAAATCCAAGCGAAGTTTGATGCTGGCGAAACCATCACCGCACCGGTCACCTCGGTGGTTAAGGGTGGTTTGGTGGTTAACGCCGGTGTGCGTGGGTTCGTCCCAGCAAGCATGGTTGAAGATCACTTTGTTGAAGACTTGTCTCAGTACAAGGGCCAAGAACTTGAATTCAAGATCATCGAGATCGAACCAAGCGAAAACCGCTTGATCCTTTCCCACCGTGCCATTGTTGAAGCAGGCAAGGCTGAAGCCCGCAAGGAAATCTTTGCTAAGATTCAGCCTGGCGATGTCGTTGAAGGCAAGGTTGCGCGTTTGACCAACTTTGGGGCCTTTGTTGATCTCGGCGGCGTGGACGGTTTGGTTCACGTTTCCGAAATCGCCTTTGACCATGTTGACAAGCCAAGCGACGTGCTGAAGGTTGGCCAAGACGTTAAGGTTAAGGTCCTCGCCGTTGACCCAGAACGCGATCGCATTTCCTTGTCCATCAAGGCAACCTTGCCACAGCCTTGGGATGACATTGACGAAAAAGCCCCTGCAGGCAGCACCTTGACCGGGACGGTCAAGCGTTTGACCAGCTTCGGTGCCTTCGTTGAGGTCTTCCCTGGGGTTGAAGGTTTGGTTCACATTTCTCAGATTTCCCACGAACACATCGCAACGCCTCAAGATGTGCTTAAGGAAGGTCAAGAAGTTCAGGTTAAAGTCCTGTCTGTTGATCCAGACCAGCACCGTCTGGCCCTGTCCATCAAGGCGCTCCAAGAACGTCCTGAAGGCATGGAAGAAGAACGCCCAAGCCGCAACAATAACAGCCGCGGCGAAGGTCGTCCTCGTCGTAACAACAGCCGCAATGAACACACCAAGATTCCTGCTGAATACCAGCAAGATGACTCCGGCTTCTCATTGGGTGACATCCTCGGCGACGCGCTGAAGGATGCTGCTAAAGGCGCTGAAGACAACGACAAGTAATACCTGAGCCAAGCACGAAACCGGGGCAGTGATGTCCCGGTTTTTTGCGGTTTAATTCTGACCAGCCAAACGTGGCGGTCAGCCTCTGAGGACCACATTTCCTGAAGTGGTCCGGTTTCAAAGAAGGAAGGGATCAGTTTGGTACTCCCCACATTAGCGATTGTTGGTCGACCAAACGTCGGCAAGTCAACCATTTTTAACCGCATGATTGGCGAACGCATTTCCATTGTTGAAGATACGCCAGGCGTTACGCGCGACCGCATTTATGGTAAGGCGGAATGGCTTGGCCGTGAATTCGCGTTGATTGACACCGGTGGGATCGACATCGGCGACGAACCGTTTCTGGATCAAATTGCCGACCAGGCCGAAATTGCCATTGATGAAGCTGATGTCATCTTGTTTCTGACCAGCGTCGAAGCAGGCGTCACTGATGCCGACGAAAAAGTGGCTCAGATTCTCTACCAGGCCGACAAGCCGGTGGTGCTCGCTGTCAATAAAGTCGACAATCCCGAGCGGCGGCAGGATATCTATGATTTTTACAGTTTGGGGTTCGGCGAACCGTATCCGATTTCCGGGACCCATGGTATTGGCCTGGGCGATGTGCTGGACGCCGTGTTTGCTGGCTTTCCGGCTGAAGGCAGCGGCGATGACGATGACAGCATCAAGTTCTCGTTTATTGGGCGGCCGAATGTTGGTAAGTCCAGTCTGGTGAACGCGATTTTAGGTGAAGAACGGGTAATCGTGAGCCCAATCGAAGGGACCACGCGTGATGCGATTGATACCAAGTTCACCCATGGCGACCAAGAATTCACGATGATCGATACCGCTGGGATTCGCAAGCGGGGCAAGGTCTACGAAAACACCGAAAAGTATGCGGTGATGCGGGCGCTGCGGGCCATCGATCGTAGTGATGTGGTGCTAGTGGTGCTGAATGCGGAAGAAGGCATTCGCGAGCAAGATAAGAAAGTCGCCGGGTACGCGCATGAAGCAGGCCGGGGGATTATCATTGTCGTCAACAAATGGGACACGCTGAAAGAGAAAGACAATCACACGATGCAGGAATTTGAGGCGCACATTCGCGCTGAATTCCAGTATTTGGAGTACGCGCCCATCGTTTTTGTTTCCGCCAAGACCAAACAACGGCTCCAAAATTTGCCAGGCATGATTCAAACGGTTTCTGAAAATCAAAACCGCCGAATTCAAAGTGCCGTGCTTAATGATGTGCTACTAGATGCCTTGGCAGTGACCCCGACCCCCACCATCAATGGTAAGCGCCTGCGTATTTACTACATGACCCAAGTGGCTGTTAAACCGCCGACTTTCGTGGTTTTTGTCAATGATCCAGACCTGCTTCACTTCTCTTATGAACGTTTTCTCATTAATCAGTTGCGGCAGACCTTCGACTTTGAAGGGACCCCGATTCATTTGATTGCCCGTAACCGGAAATAGTGGGGTGAAAGCGGCGTTAGACCGGCGCTCGACCGTTTTCAGTAGATTTTTTTCAAGAATACGCGCAAATTTCGGCGAAAGGGCTAAATAACCTTGCTACGACGGGCTTTGTGTGCTATCTTAATGATTGAAATGGTGATACCGGTTTATCATTGTTTCCTCATTTTGGAAACCAAGATGGGTATGTTTAGATGGTCCACCATCTAAATCAATACGGAGGTGAAAAGATCATGGCAAATAAAGCAGAATTGATCGAAAGCGTTGCAACAACAACCGGTTTGACGAAGAAAGATGCAACGGCAGCTGTAGATGCAGTCTTTAGTTCTATCCAGGCTTCCCTGGCTAAAGGCGAAAAGGTTCAACTTATCGGCTTTGGTAACTTCGAAGTTCGCGAACGCGCTGCTCGTAAGGGCCGCAACCCGCAAACTGGTGCAGAAATCAAGATTCCTGCATCCAAGGTACCTGCATTCAAGCCTGGTAAGGCCCTCAAGGACGCTGTTAAGTAGTCTCCTTGAAGCAATGATAGGATCCATACTTAAAAACGGGATCAGGCCTTGCGCCTGGACCCGTTTTTCCGTCATAAGGGGGAAATATGAGCTATTCAGAGCAAATGCTGGCGGCGCTAGAGGCTGGTCATATGGCCGAGGCGCGGGAGCTTTTTCAATCCGTATTGAAAAACGATGACGATGAAACGAAATATAATCTGGCTGGTGAGCTGTACGCGTTAGGCTTCACCGGCCAAGCCCAGCGCTTGTACGAGGAGCTGATGGGCAAGTATCCGGACCAAGATGATTTGAAAACCGCGTTGGCGGATATCGCTGTGGGTGATGATTTACCCGACAAGGCGTTGGGCTTGCTTAGTCAAATCACCCCGGACAGTGACTTTTACCCGCAGGCCCTCTTGGCTGCGGCAGATGTCTACCAAACGCAAGGCTTATACGAGGTCAGTGAGCAAAAACTACTGGCAGCCCAGCAGCTGGTGCCTGACGAGCCAGTGGTGACTTTTGCCTTAGGCGAACTCTATAATGCCTGGGGCCGCGATGATCGAGCCAGTTTGGCGTATTCTCAGCTGCTGGCGGCAGGCATCGATGAATTCGCCCAGGTGAACATTAAAGCCCGCTACGGCGGGTCCTTGGCCAATCTAGGCCAATACGAAGACGCAGTGGCGGTGTATGAAGATGCGGGACCGGCCACTTTGGATGCGGAAAGTCAGTTGCGCCTGGGCACGCTGTACGCCGAGTTGGATCAACCTAAAGATGCCATTGCCACGCTGCAAGGGCTGATCGATGCTGACCCGACCTATGCCAATGCTTACTTACCATTGGCCAAGGCGCAAGTTAAAGGCGGCGCCAGCGAGGCCGCATTGGCCACGGTGCAGGCGGGGCTGATGCAAGATGACACCAATCCCGATTTGTTTGCTTACGGCGCAACGTTGGCGCTGCAGGAAGACAACCTTGATTTGGCTGAGACCTACCTAACCAAGGCCCGCCACTTGGATCCAGAAAATCAGGCAGTGGCCATGGCCTGGAGTAATTTGCTCTTGGCTAAGCATGATGATGAAGCTAACGTTGCCTACCTGGAAGCGATGGATAAGTCAGATGAAGTGGACCCCCAGATTTACTGGAATCTGGCCAAAAGCTATGATCGCCTGGATGAGGTGACGAAGGCGCGGGAGAACTACTTGCTGGCCTTCAACGCCTTGCAGGATTCGGTGCTGTTCTTACATGACATCATCGACTTCTTCCAGTCAACTGGGGCCAAAGCCGAATTAAAGGCGGCTTTGACGCGTTACTTGGCGCTGGCACCGACAGACACAGAGATGCAGGAACGCTTGGAGGAACTTGAAGCCGAAGACGATCAGTAATCCACGAAAATGGCGCCGCCCTTAAGGACGACGCCATTTTTTTGCGCGACTGCGCTCACTAGGATTGAAAAAGGGCGACCACAAAACAGCCGAGGGCCGCTACGGTCATGATGGTGCCAATCACTAAGCTGGTCCAAAGCGCCCAGGGCATGAAGCCATTGCCGGTTTGGAGCTGGCCGGTTTTCAATTGCTTGAAGGTGCGGCTGGTGATATGAATTTCCCATAGGCCAACCGCTAACAAGATGAAGCCAATCACTAATAGAGGCATCCGTTAGCCTTCCTTTCTGCTAACTGAGAAACAACCGGCGCGGTTTGCGTTTGTAGGTGAAGCCTTCACCGAGCGCCTCATGCACATCCAAAATGGTGACAAACGCCTGCGGATCATGATCTTCAATGATGCGTTTGGTGGCGGCGATTTCGGTTGGCGCGACGACCGCGTACACCATGCGTTTTTGATCGCGGGCAAAGCCGCCTTCGGCCTTCAAGTAAGTGACGCCGCGTTCGAGTTTGTCCATGATTGCATTGGCAATCGGTTCCGCTTGATTGGAGATGATCAGCACCCCTTTGGCGGCATAGGCGCCTTCCAGGGTGAAGTCGACAATGCGCGAAAAGACGTAGCTGGCCAGCAGGGTGTACATCATCAGCTCGAGATTCAGATAGCTCAGGCTCGCCAGCAGCACAATGACATCAAACCCCAGCAGCGATTTGCCCATGGGAATCCCAGTGTTTTTTTCCAGCACCCGGGCAATCACATCCGAGCCGCCGGTGGTGCCGCCGCGGCGGTAAATCAACCCGGAGCCGATGCCGCCGAACAGCCCCGCCATCACGCCGGCAATGAATAGGTCATGACTAATGGGTAAGCTGACTGGCAGCCGCTGCCAGATCCACAGCCAGGCCGACAGCATCGCGGTGCCGTAAATGGTGTAGGCCAAGGCCCGTTTGCCGAGAAACTTATAGCCGATGATAATGAGGGGAATATTTAAGACAATGGTGGAGTAGGCCGGGTCGATGTGCCACCAATAACGAATCAGCAAAGTAATCCCAGTGATGCCGCCTTCTGCCAGATGATTGGCAATATTCACCGTGACCAGCCCAAACGCATACAGTGCGCAGCCCAGGGTGATCAAAGCCAAGTCCAAGGCGACCCTTTGACGACGTTTTGCCATACAACCCCTCCTTAACCAGCTTATTAATTTCATTGTAGCAGACTTTCCCGCTGGTTTAGTCAAGCGGGCCTGAATTTGCTATCATAGACCTAGCATAAAAGAAGGGGCGAGATGATGCAGCTCGATTTAAGCCATCCAGAATTTAAAGCCGCCATTCCCATTATGAAGGCCATTGAGGCGGCAGGCTATGAAGCCTATTTTGTCGGCGGCAGTGTGCGCGATGCGCTGCTTGGTTTGCCGATCCACGATGTTGATATTGCTAGTTCAGCGTATCCAGCGGAAATCAAGCAGATTTTTCGCCGCACGGTCGATACTGGGATCCAGCATGGCACCGTGATGGTTTTGGACCATGGGACGGGGTATGAAGTCACCACCTTCCGCACCGAATCTGGCTATCAGGATTTCCGGCGCCCGGATCAGGTGACTTTTGTGCGCTCGCTCGCCGAAGACCTCAAGCGCCGCGATTTTACGGTGAATGCGCTGGCGGTGCGCCATGACGGCACGGTGATTGACCTGTTTGGGGGGCTGGAAGATTTGGCGGCCAAACAGCTAAAAGCCGTGGGTAATCCGCACGAGCGGTTTCATGAAGACGCCTTGCGCATGATGCGTGGGGTGCGGTTTGAAAGTCAACTCGGCTTTCAGCTGGAACCGGCCACCAAAGCGGCGATTGCCGAAAATGCCCCGCTGCTGGCCCATGTGTCAGTGGAGCGGATTGCAGCGGAATTCACGCGGCTTTTGACCGGCATTGCTCGCCAAGCCGGGCTGAACGATTTTGTGGCGACTGGGTTGTATCGTTATGCCCCGCTTTTGGGTGACCAGGAAGCGGCCATTACCAAGCTGGCGGCCGCGACTGGGCCGCAGTGGGCGGACCCGGCGGTGGGCTGGACCTTGCTCGCGCATCTGACGCAACTGCCAGTGTTGGCCCTCATGCGCGCCTGGAAGCAGGCCAATGCCATGACCGAGGTGGTGAAGCGTGCCGCGGCGCTGCTGAGTCAGCTACCCACGCCAACTGCTTGGGCCTTGTATCAGGCGGGCGCAGATGCGCTGCCGGTGGCACTCACGGCGGGTCAGGCGCTGGCGCCTGAGTTTGATGCGGCGCCGGTGGCTCAGGCATATCAGACGCTGCCGATTCATGATAAATCCGCGCTGGCCATTGATGGTAAAACGCTGATTGCGCATGGCTTTGCTCCTGGCCCCAAGCTGGGGCAAGTGCTGAACCAACTTGAGCAGGCGGTGGTGGCTGGTGAGCTGCCGAATGACCAAGCCGCACTGCTGAAGGCGGCAGAGGTTTAATCGCCCCGATTATGGTAAGATAGCCGTGTAAGCGAATTCAGAAAGGATGAGGAGTAT
This sequence comes from Lacticaseibacillus suibinensis, assembly GCF_003946175.1. Lineage (GTDB taxonomy): Bacteria > Bacillota > Bacilli > Lactobacillales > Lactobacillaceae > Lacticaseibacillus > Lacticaseibacillus suibinensis. The sequence goes on from NZ_RHOK01000015.1 coordinate 62,148, forward strand.
GAAGGAACATGTTTTTGAACAGCTCGTCTTTCACTTCCGCAATGGCGACGAATGGACGATTTCCCATAAGGAACTGGCTGATATTTGGATTAGTCGAGTGACCACCAGCTATGGCCGTATTAATGGCGGCAATATTCAGGAAATCCATCCCTGCAAGAGTTTCAAGGTGGAAATCCTGCCAGAAGCTGACCATGTGAAGTCTTCCGATATCAACACCGGTTCCCTAGAACTTGGGATGTTCGGTCGGGCAATGAAGTACCAGGACATCGAGAAAATGGATCTGCAATTCGATGAAGAAGGCAGCAATGGGATTCAAATTTATTTCCCCTTTGCCCAAAAAGATCCCAGCGGTTTGGACAATCAATATCAAACCAGCAAGGTCTCAACCAAAAACGGTCATCTCTACATTGTGATTGATGCCGAGCACACGGTCGATGACGAATATCCTAATTACTAAAGCCATTAAGCGTGCCTGGTGCACGCTTTTTGATTATAGAGGCTTTAGCCGGGCTCGCGCGGGGACGCGCGAGGCTCAAAACCACCCGCTATGCGGGTGGAGTCAAACTGGTTATACGAAAAACTCTCCTTGTCGATTAGAATATGGATGTTCAAGGCCATACTACTTAATCGAAAAGGAG
>NZ_RHOK01000016.1 GCF_003946175.1 Lacticaseibacillus suibinensis
TGAGTTGTTGGTAATGCTTGTGGGTGTTAGTCTGAGAGTGGGTCATGAAGATTCCTGCTTTCTTGTTTAGCTAGTACTAACAAGAATAGGTCTTCATGGCCTTTTTGGTCTAGTCGTCAGGGTGTTGCACTTGAATTGTAAACTGGGGGCCCAATATACCTACAATGATGTCAAAGGGGCAGTTGATTCTGTGGCCACGATGTTCAATGTGCCGATTAATTATTATGCCTTGGTCAACATGGGTGGCTTGGAGAAAATTGTCGATGCTGTTGGCGGCGTAGATGTTAACGTGGCCTTCTCTTGGTCGGATCCGTATTCGCAAGGGACCTTCACCAAGGGACCGGCGCTTCTGAATGGTCAGCAGGCGCTGGCGTACGCACGGATGCGCCACCAGGATCCGGCTGGTGATTACGGTCGGCAAAAGCGTCAGCTAGAGGTCATTTCTGCCATTGTAAACCAGGCTTTGTCTGCTCAGACTTTCAATAATTATGGAGATTTGATGAAATCGTTAGCGGATAACTTGCGCACGAACTTGAGCTTTGACGAACTAGTTACGCTAGCAAATCAATATCGTGGGGCGTTCGAAAACGTCACTCAGGATCATCTCAGTGAAATTGGGGCTTACATCAACGCTGCCTCGTACCAAGTCCCGTCAACCGCTGAACTGCAGCGTGTCTCCAATCTGGAGCGTAGTGAGCTTGGATTGTCAAGCACGACGCTGGACAATTACAATACCAAGGAAAATGCGCTAAATGCTCAAAATGGATTCAACTGGAACAGTGACAGCAATCCGCGTTATCTTTTGTACTAAGTCGTCATGAAAATGCAAAAGCTGAGCTGGTCAAATCTGATCAGCTCAGCTTTTGCATTTTCGCACTATTTCAGCAGGCTTTTTAGTAGCACTGCCATCATCAGCGCCACCATCACTGCCGAAACCAGCCCGAGCCCGGTCCTTAGCCGTCCTTTCGGCACTACCTGCCACACAATCGCGGTCAACGCCACCACAGCCACCAGCGCCAGTCCCGCTTGCATCATCACACTCATCCGCTAACCTCCTACGCCAAGGCGTGCAAGGTCACGGTGGTGCGGCGTTCAAACGGGGCGCCTGGCAGCAAAGTGAACAGCGGCGTGACTGGCCGAATGGCAACTGCGGTGTGGGGGGCGCCGGTGATGCCATTGAAATAATTCTGCTCATTGAGATGGGCGAAGGTGTCTACCACCAAGCCCGGGCCTTCGGTGTTAAGACTCAAGGCCCAGTCATTCGCCGTCAGAGTCGCCATAGTCGCTTCGGTGCTGAGGGTTTTGGTCGGCAACGGCACTGGCTCGGCGTCAAGGCGCAGGCGCTGATCCATCACGCTTTGGGCCGGGTCGCCTGTTAAGGCATAGGCCACGTTAAGTTTGGGCCGGAGCTGCACTTTGGTGTCGGTTTCGATGTGCCAATCAATGGTCCAGCGGTTGCGGTTGTCCAAGGTGTGCACCAAGGCCACGGTGCGGCTGCCGGGCAGCCCGTCTTGGCCGTCAGCGAGCTGGAGGGAGAATTTGACGCTCACATGGTCCTCAGCTTCTTCAGTGGCGGCATCCCAGTTCCAGTTTTGCCAGCCGGTGCGGCCTGAATTCAGCGGCTGGTCGCCATTTTCACCAGCAATCGGGCCAATGGTGGCGCCGAACAGTTCACTGTCTTCGGCGTAATCTTGAAAGGTGATGAAGCCAATGGTCAAGTTAGGATTCATCCCGGCCCGATTCGGCAGGCGCACTTGCTGCACTCGGGCGCCGAAGGTAATGAAGTTCAGGGTCATGCCGTGATCATTTTGCAGCGAATACTGCATGATTTTTTCGTCGTTAATGCGGTAAAAGATTTTTGAGGTAATTTTCACTGTGAGCGCTTCCTTCCGTATCCGCTTTAATCGTACCGAACCGAAGCCTAAGATTCAATGAAAATCCGGCATGCGCGGTGTTTTGCGCGGTGCGGGTTTGGTAGGATAAGTAAGAATAAGAGGAAAAGGTGATTGGTTGAAAGCACTGAAGGAAAAACTGCAGGCGTTCATGAAGCGGCTGTACTGGTGGCTCACCGCGCTGTTTGCGTTGGCACTGGGGTACGCCTTTTTGGGGCGGCACTATCTGCACACTTGGCAGCAGCAGTTCGACTTGGTGGCTTTTGCCGCCATTGTGGCCTGGGTAGTGATCAATGCCGGCTTGATTTATCGGCGGCATTTTCGCTTCCGAGACCTGCAGCTGGAGAATGTGGATGCCATGGCAGGCGAGGATTTCGAGCAATTTTGCGTCTACCTGCTTAAGCGCAATGGCTTCAAGCATTTGCAAACCACCAAGGCTTCAGGCGATCAAGGCATCGACATTATTGGCGTCAAAAAGCAAAAGCAAGTCGGGTTCCAATGCAAACGCTATACCGGCCAAGTGGGTAACAAGGCAGTGCAAGAGGCCTGGAGCGGCCAGGCGTTCTACAAGCTGGATGAGGCGATGGTGCTAACGAATTCGGAATTCACCGATGCGGCTAAGGAGCTGGCGGAGCAGCTAGGCGTGACGTTAATTGACCGGCCGCGCTTGAAACGGCTGATGCGGCGGCTGCCGAGCTAAGCGAAAGGAAGTATGGGTGTGTTCTCACCGATGTTAGGGTTAAAAGCGGGCGCGATGGCGCAACAGGTCACGGACCGGCTACAATATCAGCCCCAGGTGTTTGAATTTTACCTGACGCCTGAGGATTTCACGCCGGCCGGCTGGGCCAATCTAGAAGCGCAAGTGGCGCGGGTGCAAGCCAGTGGGGCGCGCATCGTGTTCCATCACCCGATGCGGTATCAGGATAAGCGCAATGAACTGTGCGTGAACCAGGCGCTGCACCCAGCGCAGTATGGTTTTGTGATGAGCACGGCGCGGCGGCTCATCGCCTTGAGTAAGCAGGTCGATGGGCTGACGCTGGTGCATGGCGGGTATAATCAAAAAGGCTATGATTTTATCGGGGATTGGTCGAGTTTAGCCCAGGCGCAGGCGGTGGTGCTGGGCCGGATGTGTGAGCTGACTGCTGAAGCTGCGGGGCATGTGGTGTTTGAAAATAGCATCAGCCCAATCTGGGCCTTCGGGGATGCTGCCCTGGAAGCCCAATTGCTGGCGCTGCGCCTGCCGCTGGCGTATGATATCAGCCATGCCTTCATTTACTTGCACGGCGACAACGAGGCTTTGGTGGCGAGTCTAAAGCATCTGGCCCCGCTGATTAGGCATTACCATCTCGTGGACTCCATGGGCCAGACCCACGACAGTCTGCCGTTGGGCCAAGGCCGAATCGATTGGGCGCGGGTGCTACCGGTGCTTAATCCAGGCGCCAGCAGTATTTACGAAATCAATCTGAGCAATCAAGCAGATTGCCACGAAATGCTGACGAGCCACGCCTACCTTCAGCAGCTCGCACAGCGGCTCAGTTAACCACGAGCACCCCGGCGACTTCTTGAAAGCCAAACACAGGCCGCAAGGCGGCGTCATCTTGAATATAGAGATAACGCAGCCGGCGGTCTTTTTGGTCCAAGAGCACGGCAAACTCCCAGAGTTTGAGCGCTTTACCTGGGCCTGGCACCAGAATCAGTTGCGGCTGTTCTTGCTGCTCGGCCGGTCGAATTTTGGCCACGGTGGCGTTGCCGGCAGCGGTGCGGAGCTGGACTTTGGTATTGCGGTTGTAGTCTTGCATTAAGGCAAGTAGATCAATCACGCGCATGCGGCCACCTTCTTTCTAGCTCTATCATACATGATAGGCGGTAAATTGTAAGATTTCTTAAGGGCAAGGGTCGGCGCGCCGCCAACACGGTATAATAATTGCCAAGATTAGACAGCGCATGGCGCGGTCTTTAACAGGAGGGAACCTATGACTGAAGTTGTCATTCTCAGTGCCGCCCGCACCCCCATCGGCAAATTCGGGGGGGCGCTGGCAGGTGTGTCGGCAGTGGAGCTGGGTGTCATCGCTGCCAAAGCGGCCATTCAGCGCGCCGGGATTGCCTCGGAGCGGCTCGACCAGGCGATTTTTGGTAATGTGTTGCAAGCCAATTCAGGGCAGAACGTGGCGCGGCAAATCGCCCTCAAGGCGGGCCTGACCACGGATAGCACCGCGATGACTATTAACGAAGTGTGTGGCTCAGGACTTAAGGCGGTGCGCCTAGGGCAAAGTGCCATTTTGCTGGGGGACGCCGATGCCGTGTTGGTTGGTGGCACCGAAAACATGAGCCAGGCGCCATTTTATGCGCCGCAGCAGCGCTTTGGTCATAAGTTCGGGGATGTGACCTTCGTTGACGGCCTGGCCCGAGACGGCCTTTCTGATGCTTTCACGGGCCTGCCGATGGGTGTCACCGCCGAAAACGTAGCGGAGCAGTTCAGCGTCACCCGCGAGCAGCAGGACCGCTTTGCCTTGGCCTCACATCAAAAAGCCGTGGCAGCGCAGCAAGCCGGCGCTTTTGATGCTGAAATCACGCCGGTGACGGTGACCACGCGTAAAGGTGACCTCGTGGTGGCGGCGGATGAAGGCCCGCGGCCAGATACCGACTTGACCAAACTTGGTAAGCTGAGGCCGGCTTTTAAACCTGAAGGTACTGTGACGGCTGGTAATGCGAGTGGCATCAATGATGGCGCTGCGGCGCTGATTTTGATGCGCAAGGATCTGGCGGATGCCCAAGGCTTGCCGTATCTGGCCGTGATTGATGGCTACAACGAAGGCGGCATTGATCCGAATTTCATGGGGTACGCGCCGAAACGCGTGATTGAAAAGCTGCTGAAGCGCACGGCGACCGCAATGAGCGGGATTGATCTGATTGAAATCAACGAAGCCTTTGCCGCCCAAAGTATTGCAGTGGCTAAGGAGCTCGAACTCGATCAAAGCAAACTGAATGTCAACGGCGGGGCGATTGCGTTAGGCCATCCGCTTGGGGCGTCTGGGGCCCGGGTGCTAACGACTTTGCTGTACGCTCTGCGTTCGCGTGAAGCCCAAACCGGGATCGCAGCGTTGTGTGTTGGCGGCGGCATCGGTGTGGCCATGCAGGTGAGCCGGCCATGACCAAGTTTTATGAACTGACGACGGCAGAGCGGCTGGCGCAACTGGTGGCAGACGGCAATTTGAGCGCTGAAGACGCTGCCCTGCTACAACAAGCCACGGCGCTGCCTGATGATGTGGCCAGCCATCTGAGTGAAAATCAAATTGGGCAATTTACCTTGCCGCTCGGTTTGGTGCGCAATCTACCGGTGAACGGGGCCATGCGCCAAGTGGCTATGGCCACTGAGGAACCATCGGTGGTGGCCGCTGCCAGTAACGGCGCCCGCCTCGCTGGCTTGAATGGCGGCGTCAAGGCCACGGCCGCACCGCATCGCGTGGTGGCGGAAGTGGTGTTCGATGAGGTGCCAGATTTGGCTGCCGGGCAGGCGGTGTTGCAAGCCCATGAAGCCGAGCTTTTTCAAGTGGCCCAGGCGGCGCACCCGTCGATTGTGAAGCGCGGCGGCGGTCTGAAGCAGATCACGACCACGGTGGTGGACCGGTTTTTGAAACTACGCTTGGTGATCGATCCGAGTCAGGCGATGGGCGCCAATATCAGCAACACCATTGCCGAAGCAATCGCCGCTGCGGCTGGGGCGTGGCTCGCTCAGCCCGCCTTGGTGGCCATTTTGACTAATGCTAGTGCTCAGCTGACGACAGCGACTGTTACCTTGGCTCCAGCGAGCTTAGCGACGAAAAACGAGGCCGGCAGTGTGATTGCCCGGCGTATTGCGGCGTTAAGCGACCTAGCGCAGGTGGATGCCGAGCGAGCCGCGACGCACAACAAAGGCATCATGAACGGCATTGAAGCGGCGGTGCTGGCAACGGGCAACGACACCCGCGCCGTGGCCGCGGCAGTGAGCGCATACAGTCAGGGCCGGCCGCTCAGCACATGGCAAATGGTTGACGGGCAGCTCAAGGGCAAAATCAGCCTACCGCTGCCAGTGGGCGTCGTAGGCGGTGCCATTAGCGCCTTGCCGCTGGCGGGGGCAGCACTGCGGCTGGGCGGATTCCAGACCGTGGCCGCGCTGCAAGAGGCCCTGGCGGCGTTGGGCCTAGTGCAAAACTTGGCGGCGCTGCGGGCACTGGCTGGCCCTGGCATTCAGGCCGGCCACATGGCGCTGCAAGCCAACGCTTTGGCGATGGCTGCTGGCGCGCAAGGCGAGGAAATCACGCAGGTGGCTGTAGCCCTCCAAGGCGAACGCAAAGAACTGGCGGTGGCCAAGCAGCTCCTGACACAGCTAAGAACGAAAGCGGGGAAAAATCAGTGAAAATTGGCATCGACCAAATCGGCATGGACACGCCGGACTTTTTTATCGATTTACAGGAACTGGCGACGGTGCGCGGGGTGGAACCTGACAAGTTCACTATTGGCATCGGGCAGGACCAGCAAGCTGTCGCCCCAAGCAGTCAAGATGCAGTGACCATGGGCGCCGCCGCCGCGCAAAGTTTGCTTGGTGAAATCGACCGCGACCAGTTAGGCCTAGTGGTGCTGGGCACTGAAAGCGGCGTGGATGCCAGCAAGGCTGGCGCGTTGCAGATCATTCGCTTGCTGGGCCTGCCGGCGCAGGTGCGGGCGCTTGAAATCAAGGAAGCCTGCTACGGTGGTACCGCTGGGCTAATGATGGCGCGCGATTACGTGGCCGCCCATCCGAACAAGCAAGCCTTGGTGATTGCGGCCGACGTGGCGCGCTACGGGCTGGCCACGGCCGGTGAAGTGACGCAAGGCGCCGGGGCGATGGCAATGCTGGTCAAAGCTGATCCTCGGATTCTGGTGATCAATGACGATTCCGTCGTGCATGCCGAAGATATCGGCGATTTCTGGCGGCCGGTGTACACCGACCAGGCCTTGGCGCGTGGAAAGTACTCCACTGAGCAATATCTGCACTTTTTTGACCTGGTTTGGCAGCAGTATCAGGCCGAAACCGGGCTAACGTTGAACGATTTCACTGCGCTGACCTTTCACTTGCCTTACACGAAAATGGGCCTCAAAGCCTTGCGGCAAGTGCTGCCGAGTGTCGATGCCACCAAGCAGGCGGCCCTGCTGAAGCATTTTGACCAAAGCATTCAGTACAGTCGGCGGATTGGCAATATCTATACCGGCTCCTTGTATCTGGGGCTGTTGTCGCTGCTCGAACTAGATCATTTACCAGCTGGCAGTCGCCTGGGACTCTTCTCGTACGGCTCTGGCGCAGTGGGCGAATTCTTCTCTGCTGAGCTGGTGCCAGGGTACGAACAAGCTCTCAAGCCGGCCGCCCATGCTGAACGGCTCGACCAACGCCGGCAGTTGCCGATTGCCGAATATGAGGCGGTGTTTAATGACGCCGTGCCTTATGCAAAAGCCGATTACCAAAGCAATCCTGCCTATTATGCAGGCCCATTCGTGCTCACTGGCGTAACGGGGCAGGAACGACAATATCAAGTGAATCCGAACGCATAATCAAGTCTCGCTGCGGCGAGGCTTTTTTAATTAGGGCAAGGAAACACGTTCTTTTAAGGACGTGATGAATTGCCCTGTTTTTGGGCCGTTCGTACCTTTCACGCGTGAGAGCGCTTTGTTAGGCGTCATCATAAGCCTTGTGCTACATTGTAATTAGTTAGGAAAATGAAATCGCCACTTGTTTTTTGTAAGTAGTCGGGTATACTGATGTTGTTAAGGCTTTTAAAAAGTAAGTGAAAATGCTGGAGGCGAGCGTATGACAAAGATTAATGCAGCAGACGCAGGATTAAAGGTGATTGAGAGTTGGGGGGTGCATAATATTTATGGTCTGCCGGGCGGTTCGTTCGACTCGACCATGAATGCACTGCACAACCGTAAAGATACGATCAAGTACATTCAAGTGCGCCACGAAGAAGTCGGCGCTTTAGCCGCGGTTGGTGAAGCCAAAGTCACCGGTAAAATCGGGGTTACCTTTGGTTCTGCCGGCCCTGGCGCGGTGCACCTGCTGAACGGTTTGTATGATGCACAGTGGGACCATGTGCCAGTTTTGGCCTTGGTGGGTCAGGTACCAACCAGTGCCATGAACACCAACTACTTCCAGGAAATGAACGAAAACCCAATGTTCGCTGACGTGTCGGTCTACAACCGCACGGTCATGACGGCAGAACAGTTGCCAGCCGTAATCGATGATGCGATTGCGCAAGCCTACGCCAAAAACGGGGTGGCGGTGGTCACCATTCCTAAGGACCTCGGCTGGCAGGAAATCGAGGACAACTATGTTTCTCGCGCCGGCAACTACCAGAAGCCGATTTTGCCAGAACCACCGGCAGCCAAGATTGCCGAAGCAGCTAAGTTGTTAACTGACGCTAAGCACCCCCTGATTTACATCGGGACTGGTGCGCGCGGGGCGCGGGACGAAGTGATTGCTTTGTCTGAAAAGCTGCACGCCCCAATCATGACCTCTGCTTTGGGCAAAGGCGTGGTGCCAGATTCTTACAAGGCCAACATGGGCTCTGCCGGCCGCGTGGCCAGCAAGCCTGGCGTTGAAGTGGCCGGCCAAGCGGATGCGGTGCTGTTCCTCGGCTCCGACATGCCATTCCAGGCTTACTTCATTCAGCCTAATGCCAAGTACATCCAAGTCGATATTGATGGCGCCAAATTCGGTCGCCGTCACTATGTGGATGTCGCTATCTTGGCTGATGCCAAGAAGACGGCTCAGGCTTTGATCAATGCCATCGACCAGCAGCCCGAAACCGGCTGGTACCGGGCAGCCCTTAAGAACAAGCAAAACTGGGTTGACTGGATGGCTTCATTTGAAGATGATGACGAAACGCCACTGCGCGTAGAGCCTGTGTTCAAGCAGATCAACGATATGGCCACTGACGACGCGATTTTCCAAGTGGATGTCGGTAACGTCACCATTAACGGCATGCGCTACCTGAAGGCCGACCAGCGGCAGCAGTTCACCACTAGCGGCTGGTACGCAACGATGGGCTATGCTTTGCCAGCAGCCATTGGTGCCCAAACCGAGTATCCAAATCGCCAAGTCTGGTCGATTTCTGGTGATGGTGGTTTCGCGATGGTGATGCAAGACGTGCTCACCCAAGTGAAGTACCAGATGCCAATTATCAATGTCATTTTGACCAACGAGTCTTTGGGCTTCATCGAAGCGGAGCAAGACGACACCCAGCAGCCACACTCCGGGGTTGATTTGATTGACGCCGACTATGCGACCGCGTCGGCTGCGCTCGGCGCGACCGGCTTCGAGGTGCACACTTTGACCGAATTGAAGGACGCCTTTGCCAAGGCCAAGGACGCCAAGGGCCCAGTGGTGATTGACGTGAAGATCTCCGACCTGCGGCCACTGCCAGTTGAACAACTGGTACTGGACAAAAAGACCCAGGATCCAGCGGCGGTTGACGCGTTCGTCAAGAAGTATCATGCTGAAAGCCTCATTCCGTTCCGCCAGATTCTGGCAGACGAAGAAAAGTAAGTTGAAACGTAAAGCACTGCCACTCATTTCGGGTGGCAGTGCTTTTTTTGTTGAATTAGGGCCAGGAAACACGTTCTTTTAAGGACGTGATAAATTGCCCGTATCTGCGTCAGCAGGTACAATTGTCTTGGTAGCGAAAACCAAACTACCAATCTGAAATCAACGTTAAGGCGCGGGACGCGCCGTGGTCAATAGCCGTAACCTCTGCACAGAAAGCTCAGTGCTGAATGTGTAAGTCGGCGGTGTTCCCAGAAGCTCGGTCATTTATGGCCGAGTAGTTCACTATAGCATGGATGCTCAGCCGGGTGAACCTGATATGACAAGACTTCGATTGATCAGGCGACCAGACGAAACACGAATTTAGCACCGAACCACGATTTACGCTTGATACGCGAGGATCGCCTTCACCAGTTCCTCGACGGTGGTGTAAATCCCGCCGTTGAGTTTGATGAGGCCAACCGTGTACAGATTGAGGTAGTGGAACTGGTTTTCGGCCACAGTTTGCAGCGCGGCCAGCTTTTGTTGATTGGTTGCGCCAAGGCGCCGGGAGTCGGTGTACAGACCCAAAATCGGAATGTGCTGGGCATAGGCGACGCCGATTTCCGAGGCCACGCCAACATCAATGGTGGGGCCGTCGAGAATGGCAATCATCAGATCGGCGGCGAGCACCTGCTCGGTGTCGGCTTGGGCAATCATTTTGGCATCAGCATAGGCATTTTTGTCATTGATGGCCGCGTTTTCTTGCGGTAGGTAAATGTCCAAACTTGGCGCGGCTTGGCGCAGTTGCGCGACCACCTGGGCGTTGAAGGCAAAGTCGGCTTGGCTGAATAAAGCGTTGGCAAAATAGATTTTCATCAAAGAGCCTCCTAACGGCGCGTGAACTTCACCACCGCTTCGCAGCGGGCGGTTTGCGGGAACATGTCAACCGATTGAATGTAATCGACCTGATAACGCTTGGTTAAGGCGACCAAATCGCGCGCCAGGGTCGACGGGTTACAAGAGATGTAAACGAACTGCTTGGGGGCGGCTTTGAGCAAGGCCTGAATGAAGGCCGGCTCCAACCCAGCCCGGGGCGGGTCGACAATCAAGGCGTCGGGCTTGAAGCCTTGCGCCAACCACTGCGGGAACAGGGCCTCAGCCGTGCCGACTGCGTAATGCGCGTTCGTGATGCCATTTTGCTGGGCGTTGTAATTGGCCGCTGTTACCGCTTCAGGGATGATTTCCATCCCGCGCACGGTTTTGGCCTGATCAGCGAGGCTCAGGCCAATGGTGCCAATGCCAGCGTATGCGTCCACCAAGGTGGCCTGCGGCGTTAAGTCTAGGGCCTTCAGCGCTTCTTGGTAAAGGATTTCGGTTTGCTCTGGATTCAGCTGTAAAAAGGCTTGCGGTGACACCGCGAAATCGCGGCCTAGCAGGCGCTCAGTGATGTAAGGCTGGCCGGCCAACAAGGTAGTTTTGGCCCCCCAGATCAAAGACGTGGTACCGGGATTGAGATTTTGCGAAACAGACACCACCATTGGCAGTTCCTTCGCGATGCGCTCCAGCAGCTGGAGGTGATGTGGCAGTTTGGCCGAGTTGGTGACGAAGGTGACTTGCACCTCGCCGGTAGCCACCGATTCGCGAACCACCAAGGTTTTAACAATACCGCTGTGATGCGCTTCGTCGTATATCGGCACCTGCAAATCTTCGAGCATGCCGCACAAAGCGGTGGTGACTTGCATCGTCAGCGGCCGTTGGGTGGCAAACGTGGTGAGCGGAATTAGCTTGTGTGAATTCGGGGCATACAGGCCCGCGCGGACGTGACCGTCAATGAGCCGCACCGGAAATTGGGCTTTGTTGCGATAATGCAGCGGGTGCGCGGCGCCAATGGTGGGGCGCAGGTCGTAATGCTGCCAGCCGGTTGGTTTGAATTTGGCCAAGCTTTGGGCCACCACATCGCGTTTGAAATTCAGCTGCGCCGGGTAGGCCAGGTGATTGAGCTCGACGCCGCCAATTTGGCCAAATAAGGGCTCGCTGGGAGTGACCCGGTCTGGTGAGGCTTGTTTGATGCGATGCGTGGTGGCTTCCAGATAGCGGTCATGCACCGCGGTTACTTCGGCGACCACCACTTCTTGCGGCAAGGCGCCGGTGACAAAGGTGATCTTGCGCTTGTAATAGCCAATGCCGCGGCCGTTAATGTCGAGGCGTTTGATGGTCAACGGGAACCGCTGACCGACTTGAACCGTATTTTCCATGCTGCACTTCCTTTACGTTCAGTATACAGAAATTGGCACGCTTTCTCCATGTCGGGTATAATCACCTGCAGGAGGGATGACCGGTGAAAATCTACTTTAACAATAATAATCAAGGCAAAATCAAAGCCTTCATTACCCACAACGGCGAGCTGCATGAACTCGAACCGGGCCAAACGCTGGAACTCAAGGTGAAGCGCGGTGAGCAAGTGACTTACAAAGTGGGGCGCTTATCCGCAGAGCACACGATTGACTATCAAGCCACCGATGCGGAATTCGAAATCACGCAAAACCGGGTGCTGCTGTACGCTTATTTGGCGGCGTTGGTTGTGATTCTGGTGGGGCTGTGGTACCTCAAGAATATTTCCAATACTATTTTAACCATTGTGGTGATTGTCGGCTTGGTGATCTTTGAGGGCTTCAATTACTTTAATGGTTACCAAGCGCATCCTGTGCACCGAGGCTAGCCGATGAAGTGGCTGAATGGCAATGCGTTTTTGATTATTTTGGTGGTGCTGCTGGCCTTTGGCATCGCCGGCTATCTGATGAAAAACGTCGTGGTGCTACTGTTATTGTTTGTGGCGGTCGTCGTTTTAATCATCGCCAAAGTGCTGACGAGACCACGTTAAAAACAGACGTCGCAGAAATTGAAGCGGCGTCTGTTTTATTAATCATGGATAATGCGCGGCTTGACCTGCGATAGCGTGCTGAGCAGGTTGAAGAAGTCCTCGTCAGCGACTTCCGGCTGCCAGTGAATCACGGTGACCTGCTTGAGCCGTTCAGGACTGTAGTAATCTTTCAGCACTTGCGGGACTGACAAGCTGGTAATAATCACATCTGGCAACACGTTGCGCGCCGGCGACACCAGGTCGATGAAGGTGAGAGCGTTTAAGAAGCTGTTCAAATCCCGGCTCATGAAGGTCCCAGCATCGACAATCACCGCCACTTTGAGCTGATGGTCCGCGTTGAGGCCAGGGAAGGCCGGGGCAAGCAGAAGATACAGCACCTGATACATGGCATTGTAGTAATCGACCAGCGCCCCGACTTGACAGCGATCCAGATGGTCGAAATACGTTTTGATCAATGACGGTAAGCGCCCACTTTCGGCGAGGTCGCGATTGAGATCCATAAAGTCCAGCCGCTTGGCAAAGTCGCCTTGTAGCGTCAGGTAAGTATCCGCTACGCGGTGGAGATTGACATTAAGCATCGCCAGCTGGCTTTCCTCTTGACGGTCAGCCGGCGGGCATTGGGCTTGCAGATAGCTGAGCAGGCCATGGGCAAAATGATGGGCGCAAGTGGCAGGTTGACCCAACACGCGCATCACGGCTTGATCGCGTGCGCTGACGGTGTGGCTGAGCGAAATGAAATGCCAGCAGGCGAAGTCATAGAAGTTGCGTTCACATTGGCGCTGAACCTTGGTCAGTGGCGGTAGCGCTTCAGCGGGGAAATCGGTGCCTGGCGCCCGGAACTCGGCGAATAAATCAGGGATACGATCTGGTACCGCCAAAATGTGACCTTGCTCAATCCGCATGGCCTGCACCGCCAGCAACAGTAATTCTTGCTTCATCGAGGTGGTGGACGGCCCGAACAGCCGCGCTTGGCCTTGGGTTAGGTAGAGGTAGCGCTGCTTAGCCGTCTGAAAAGCGCGTTCGCTGAACGGCCATCCCACCCCGCGGTAAGCCATGTTGTAGAAGGTGAGAATCAGCATCCGGGCCTTGAGCTCATCGCCTTCGAGGGCCCAAGTGCTGGTATTGAGGCGCAAACCTTTGCTGGTTAAGTAGCGCTTGAAAGGGGCAATCCGGCGGCGTAAGGTAGATATACTGAGACCCCAGTCGCTGCAAAATTGATGGACATCTGGGGTGCTCTGGCGAAAGGCATAGTCGAAGAAGCGAAACGCCATCGAATCGCTGAGCAGAAAATAGCGATAGTCATCCACGGTGACGTCGGCGCTGAGCCGGGCATATTCGGTTTCGTTCAAGGGACCCGAGCCATGGGCGTTTTTCGCTTGCAATGCTGTCATGATGTCTTGGAAGGCGTTATAGGCTTGTGAGTAGCTTAACTTGGCCTCCAGACTCAAGCGGTTAATGGTGAAACTGTCGTGTTGGCGGGCCTTGAGCAGCCGAAAAACATGGTAATTCGTCTGGGTGTGTTTGTCATAGAAATATGCTTCAAACATCCTGTCAGCCCCCTCACGATTAGATTTAAGTCTTTTACTCAGTATACCATAGCGAATTAATTATTTTGTGCACAAGACGAGGTTGAACGCATGCAAACAATCACAAAAATTACCGCCCAAAAACACCGCGGCCGCTACAACATTTTCTTGGATGACCACTATGCTTTTCCTGTGAGCGAGAGTACGCTGATCAAATTCCGGCTGGCCAAGGGACTGGCGCTGGAGCCGGTGCAAGTGGCGGCCATCAAGAACGAGGAAGTGGCAGCGGTGGCCAAAGCTACGGCGCTGAATTATATTAGCCACCAAATGCGCACGGTGCATGAAGTGCGTCAGCGGCTGCGCGAAGACGAAGTGCCAGAAACGGTCATCACGCAAACCACCGATCAGCTGAAGGCCTTGCATGTGCTGGATGACGGGTTATATGCGGACACGCTGGTGCGCGATAATCTGGCCATGGGGGAACGCGGCCCGCGCCAAGTGGAGCAGCGCTTGCGCACCAAAGGCATTCACGAGCGGCTGGCCGCCGCGGCTGTTGCTCAAGTGACCCCGGCACAATGGGCCGAGGTGGCGCTGCGGGTGGCGCAAAAAACCGCCCGGCGCACCACCCGCCGAGCGTTCAACGACCAGCAAAATAAAATCCGCCTGGCCTTAATGCAAAAGGGCTTTACCACCGATCAAACCAGTGCTGCGCTGGCGAGTTTAGCGCTTGATCGTGACGACGAAGCTGAGGCGGATTTGCTGGAACGGGCAGCGGCCAAGCAGTGGCGCCTCAAACGCAAGTACGAAGGGTATGAGCGGACGCAGCGGGTGCGTTTGGCCTTGTTGCGCAAAGGCTTCCAGAACGATGCAATTGAGCAAGTCTTGCAGCGGTTAGCGCAGGGGGCTATTGATGGCTAACATTCAAGCAGTGGCGCGCTTCGCCGGGACATCGCGGTCGACCGTTTCGCGGGTCATCAGTGGCAATCCGCATGTCAGCCCAGCCGCGCGGGCCAAGGTGCTGGCTGCGATTAAGGCGCTCGGCTATGTGCCGAACTCATTGGCCCGGCAAATGCGAGCGCAAAAATCTCATACCATTGGCCTGCTGACGGCCGGGTACTTTCCCACGTTGGGCGATTTTTTGAATGAATTTGCCCAGGCGGCCCAGCAGTACGGCTATCACGTGAACATTTATGTGACCCGCAATGCCGAGGAAGAACGCGCGGTGTTGGCTAATCTGGAAACGCACTTGTTGGATGCGGTGTATTTGATGACGCAGTTCAATGACTGGTCGGTGATTGAACAATATGCCCAGTTCGGGCCAATCGCGACCTGGCGCCGCCTGGATTCGCCGGTGATCTATTCGTCTTATGTTGATCACTACCCCGTGTATCTGGAAATTTTAGCCTATCTGGCGGCTAAGCACTTCACACGCATGGGGCATGTGTTGAGCGCCCCCAGCAGCACGAACACCAAGGCCCGGCTGCAGGCGATTCAGACCTTTGCCAAGGCCCACCCGAGCATTGATCAAAGCTGGCAGATGTTCAGCCCGGTCCAAGCCGGCGCCGGTAGCAAAGCGGCGCAGCAGTGGCTTGCTGATGCCCACCGGCCGCCAGCGGTGATTATCTATTCTGATTATGTCGCCGCCGATTTTATCGCGACCTTGCGCCAAGCCGGCAAAACGGTGCCACGAGACTGCCAAGTCTTCGGGTTTGATAATTCAGCGTTTGGCCGCGTGATGGGTCTCACCACCATTGACCCCAAGCTGGGCCAGCAAGCGCAAAACGCGTTTGCTTATCTCTACAATCAGCTCCATGAACAGCAACTTTCCATCACGCCCATCACGCCAGTCATTGTGCGGCGGGAGAGCTGTTAAGGCCAAGCCGAATCGCGAAAGATTCGGCTTTTTTGATGGTTATGGCTTGACGTGGGATCAATCCCACGCGGTAGGGTGAAAGCGTAAGTAAAATCATTCACAAATGGAGGTCCTGCTCATGAGTCGTGACGCATTGAAAATGGTAACCATCGGTGGGGGTTCGAGTTACACCCCTGAATTGATTGAAGGCTATATCAAACGCAAAGACCAACTGCCGATCAAAGAAATTTGGTTGGTGGATATTCCGGCTGGTGAAGAGAAACTCAATATCGTCGGCAATATGGCCAAACGCATGGTCAAAGCCGCCGGGCTCGACTGGGAAGTGCATCTGACATTGAACCGCCGTGAAGCGTTGCAGGATGCCGATTTCGTCTCGACGCAATTCCGCGTGGGGTTGATGCAGGCGCGCATCAAGGATGAACGCATTCCCGGCTCATACGGCTTTTTAGGTCAGGAAACCAATGGGGCGGGCGGCATTTTCAAAGCCTTTCGCACGGTGCCAGTGATTTTGGACATTGTCAAAGATATGAAAGAATGCTGTCCCGACGCGTGGCTGATCAACTTCACCAACCCGAGCGGCATGATCACCGAAGCCATTCAGACCTACGGCAAGTGGGACAAGGTGATTGGGCTGTGCAATGTGCCGGTGATGGCGATGATGACCGAACCCGAATTGATTGGCAAGCAGCTCAAGGACTTGACCTACAAGTTTGCCGGCATCGATCATTTCCACTGGCACCGCGTGTTTGATCACACTGGCCGGGAAGTGACCATGGACATTGTGGCGAAGATGTACGAAGGGGATGCCGGGTTGCCGAAGAACATCTTCAACGTCCAGTTTTTCCGCGAACAGCTGGAAGAGATGAAAATGATTCCTTGCGGCTACCACCGCTATTACTACCGGGAACAAGAAATGCTGGACCACAGCCTAGAAGAATTCAACGGCGAAGGCACCCGCGCTCAGCAGGTGATGCGAATTGAAAAGGAACTCTTTGACTTGTACAAAGACCCGAATCTGGATTACAAGCCGAAGCAACTGGCCGAACGCGGTGGGGCGCATTACTCTGATGCCGCCTGCGAGGCGATTGCCTCAATTTATGCCGACAAACGCACGCATATGGTGGTTTCCACCCTTAACCGTGGCGCCGTGCCAGACTTGCCAACGGATCATGTGGTGGAAGTATCGGCGCAAGTGGGCGCAGCTGGCGCGATTCCGCTGACTTTTGGCCGTTTCCAACCAGCAGAACGCGGCTGGTTGCAACTGATGAAAAACATGGAGCTGGTCATTGACGAAGCCGCGGTCACTGGCGACTATGGCTTAGCTCTGCAGGCGTTCACTATGAACCCGATGATCCGCTCTGGGCAGAAAGCCAAGGATCTCTTGGATGAAATGCTGGTGGCCAACAAGCAGCACTTACCACAGTTCGCCAAGAAAATTGCCGAGCTTGAAGCCGCCGGTGTCCATGTCCACGATGACGTCGCGGCGCATATCGACGAAACCATCTAAGCTTTTCGCGGGGGCTGTGACGAAAGGCGGTTTTGGAGCCGACAGGTAGCCTAGCCATCTACCAAGTCCGAACTTTGGACTCGGTGGATGGCGTAGCTAGCTGCTCGGCTCCGGCCTTTTGGCACGTAACTCTGCTGGAACATTCGGAGTGAATGTGGGGGCTGGCGCGGGTTACGGTGGTGGGCTCCGCTGGTGGGCGGCTGGCTGTGCGGCCGGTTCGAGCCGAAAAGCGGTCTCGAACCTAAAGTTAAAGCCGCCTTCGCTGCGCTCAATGGCGTCTTCAACTTTGCCGCGATTGGCTCTGGGAAGCCCAGCTAAGCGCGCTGGTCTTCCGGTCGCCAATCGTTTCACTGCCAGCCACCTGCCAGCTCCGCCCACCGCCGCAACCCGCTTGATAATAGTAGGATGACCGGCTAGCAGCGAACGGTGGCGGGGAAGAGCAGAATTTGGCGAGAAGTCCCAATGGTCGCTGTTCAAGTCACCGCCAAAAACGCCGGCATGATATGGAGCTTACAACTGGCGAAAACGGCCCATCGGCTGGATTGAACAGTAGGCTCACCACCGTAGGGCAGGACCGCCGGAGCAGGCAGGGGCTCAGTGGTGAAATTGTTCTTAGCCAACTTGTTGGCTTAGAACAAGCCGCGACTTTGAGACTCGAAGAGGCTCAAAGCGCTGGCCACCACGTTCCAGCCACTGCCTGCGGAGGCGGTCCTGCCCGGGCCTAATTTCATCGCTTCTTGTAGTTGCGTTGCGGTTGGCCAACGCCGGAGTGGCTAGCTACGCGACGAGCATCGAAGAAAAAAAGCAGCTTCAATACTCGTCGCTAGGCTACCCATCCGGCTAAATGCGGCCAACCTCCACAGCCTGCCTTTCTTGCTTTCGGGCTTTCTGGTATACTGACTTTGACAAAAGATAATTGCTGAAAGCTGGACATACTATGCGGATCCCTAAGGAAGGCGACTCGATCGCCATTCAGAGCTACAAGCACGATGGGAGCCTGCACCGCACATGGCGAGACACGATGGTTCTGAAAACCAGCGAAGATGCAATTATTGGTTGTAACGATCACACCCTTGTGACCGAATCCGATGGCAGACGGTGGCTGACCCGCGAGCCAGCAATCGTGTATTTTCATAAACATTACTGGTTCAATGTGATTGCGATGATCCGCGAAGGCGGCGTGTCGTATTACTGCAACTTAGCCAGTCCTGTGACGTTGGATCAGGAAGCGCTGAAGTATATTGACTACGACCTGGACGTTAAGGTTTTCCCTGATGGCGAAAAGCGGCTCCTCGATGTGGATGAATACGAAGCGCACAGTCGAAAATGGCAATACCCGGCCACCACGGATCGCATTTTGAAGGCGAACGTGCGGGTGTTGGTCGATTGGATTAACCATGGTAAAGGCCCGTTTTCACAGGCCTATGTTGATCTGTGGTACAACCGGTACTTGCAGTTGTCTCACCGGGTGTAGACCCGAAGCCGCGCGGTTGCGGTTAGGCGCGAGGGGAACCTCGCGTTTTTATTTATGGAAAAGAGGAAAATAAATGACAGCATTACTGAATCAGCCTGCGAGTCAGTTTATCGGTAAGGTGTACACTGCCGCCGATTCAGATCAAATGGGGACGTTTTTTACCTGCTGGCAGGAATTCGAAGCGGCCGGTTCCTTTCAGGCTTTAGATGCCGTGGTGCCGACGCCAAATCGCGCGTACCTGGTGATTTTCTCGCCTTACGATAACTTCCAGTACTGGATTGGCAGCTTGGCCGAAGCTGATACGCCGGTGCCAGCGGGACTGGAAGGCGTGAAGCTACCAGCCGCCACCGTGGGCAAGGCCAGTAAGCCGGCGAACGGAATTTTGAATCAACTGCCGGTGCAAACCACTTTCGCCAAAGGCCTAGAAGTGCTTGAAAAAGCCGGCTTCCCGATTCCGGCGCATATTGGCCAAACTGACAATCCGTATTACATCGAATCGTATCCGGTTAAGGCTGGTGAAGTGGCCAGCGTTGACTATCTGCTGTACATCAATGAAAATCAACTGGAGGGCTATGATGAGTTCGATTGATCACGACCGCATGGTAGCAGGGCAGCTGTATCGCGCCGATGCCGCCGACCTCGCCCGGCAAAGGCGCCAGGCGCGGCAGCTGACAGCGCAGTTTAATGCCCTGGCCACCACTGAGGAAACGAAGCGGGCGGCCTTGCTCCAGCAACTGTTTGGCGCGATTGGGACAGGCGGCTATATTGAACCGAATTTGCGGGTTGATTACGGCGTCAACATCCACATTGGCCAGAATTTTTATGCCAACTACGATCCCATCATGCTGGATGTGGCGCCCATCACGATTGGCGATAATGTGCTCTTTGGCCCGCGGGTCAGCTTGTTGACGCCAGGCCACCCGCTGGACGCGGATATTCGCAACTCTGGGGTCGAATACGCCCAGCCCATCACGATTGGCAATAATGTCTGGCTCGGCGGCGAGGTGACGGTGCTACCTGGCGTGACGATTGGCGAAAACACCATTGTCGGCGCGGGGAGTGTGGTGACGAAGGATTTGCCTGATTCAGTGATTGCAGTGGGTAATCCGGCTCATGTGCTACGGCCGCTGACTGCTGCGGATCACGACCGCTGGGTGCAGGCCAAAGCCGAATATGACGCCGCCATCAAGTAGGAGGACTAACCATGCCCAAAAGTCGCCTTGAAGCCTTCACCGATGGGGTGATCGCCATTATCATTACCATCATGGTGCTGGACCTGCACGCCCCAGAAGCGGGTAGCTTCGCGGCGCTGTGGGGGATGCGGAGCGTTTTTTTGATTTATCTGATTTCCTTTTTTACCATGGCGGTGTACTGGAACAATCATCATCATTTGTTTTTGTTGATCAAGAAAATCAGTGATCGCGTCCTGTGGGCCAACTTGGCTTTTTTGTTTGCGGCGTCATTGATGCCGTTTGCCACGTCTTGGGTCGGCGCGCAACACTTAGACAGCTATGTGCCTGAGATGACTTACGGCGTGGTGATGCTGCTGATGGACGTGACTTTCTGGCTGCTCATTCGGCTGTTGATTCACGCTGATCGCCACAACACGGCGCTGGTCGGATTGCTGGGCGAAGGCTATTACAAACCGCTGGTGACCATCAGCGGCAATGTGCTGGCGATTTTGCTGGCGTTTCTATGGCCGCCTTTGACCATCATTGTGGACGTGGCGCTGCTAGCGCTGTGGGCTCAGCCGGAAAAACGCATCGAGCACCATGTTCACCATAGTTAGAATCGAAAACGGCCGGCATTTTTTGCCGACCGTTTTCTGATTCTAAAGGGTTAATTGCATTTCGCGGTGCCGGATGCCGGCATCTAGAAATTCTGGCCGGTCCGTGAGCTGGTAACCGAGGGCTTTATAGAAGCCCACTGCCTGCACTTGCGCGTCGAGGCGCATCGTGTCGATGCCATGCCCTTTGGCGTAGGCCGTGAGCTGCTCCAGCAGCACTTGGCCTACGCCATGGTGCCGGTAAGCTTTCATCACTGCCACGCGCTGAACGTGGTAGCCGCCGTGTTCCGGCAGCAGACGAGCGGTGGCGACAGGCAGGCCGCTATCATAGGCGACAAAATAGATGGCTTTGGCTTCGTCTGCGTCGACTTCGCGGTCGGCCGGGACGTGTTGTTCGTCGACAAAGACGGTGGTGCGAATCATTAAGGCATCTTGATAAGTTTGGGTAGCAAGATCAGTGGTGATTTTAAATTCCATAGGTCAGTGGCTCCTGTTTTTGGGATGACTTATTATAGCATCACCAGTCAAAATGAAAATAGCTGCTGCGGCCGGTCATCATTGACATTACAAAGGTGGTATAATCCGATATACTAAAGTTAGTGAAAATCTTGTGAGGAGGGATGGCTTTGTTTGAACGGTTACGCGAATCGCGGCTGATGTACTGGTCGCTGGAGGCGCTGATCATTGTGATCTTGATCATCTGCCTGTCCAACTTAAGCTTTTTGTTTGCGCCCATCGCGACGTTCTTTTCCACCTTGCTCATTCCTTTTCTGGTGGCGGGATTTTTGTTCTATCTGTTCAATCCTTTAATTAATCTCATGACCAAAGCGCACATTCCTCGCGCAGGCGCCATCATCTTTGTGTTTCTCGTGGTGATCGGCCTGATCGGGCTGTTGATTGCCACCATCATTCCGAACTTGATTGACCAGGTTACGCAGTTGGTCACCGGGTTGCCGGCGCTGTTGAAGAGCCTGCGCGCAGAGCTGTCAGAGTTGTCCCGGTATCGCTGGTATCAACAATTTGGCGTGGCCAAATTGATTGCCAAACTGAAAGTCGAACCGGCGACGATTTTGCCGAAAATACTGGGCGGCTTCACCAGCGGGGTGCCGAGCTTGATTGGCTCTGTCGCTGGCACCGTCATCAGCGTCATCACCATTCCCGTTTTGCTGTTTTACATGCTGAAAGATGGCGAACGGTTGGTGCCGGCGGTACAGCGAGTGTTTCCCGATAAGTACCAAACGGAAATCAGCACGGTGTTCACTCGGATGAGTTCGACCTTGTCGCATTACATCGCTGGGCAGGCGATTGAGTGTTTGTTCGTGGGGAGCTTCACCTTTATCGGCTATCTCATTATCGGCATGCCCTACGCGTTCTTGCTGGGCTTCATTGCCGGCGTGGTGACCATCATTCCCTATCTCGGCCCGTACATTGGCATCGCGCCGGCGCTGATGGTGGCACTGACGCAAGGTTGGGGCAAGGTGGTGCTGGTAATTGTGGTCGTGCTGATTGTCCAGCAAACCGACGGCAATCTGATTTATCCGAATGTTATCGGCCGCAGCTTGGATATTTATCCGTTGACCATCATTGTGTTACTGCTGGTGGCGGGCAACCTCTGGGGCATTCTCGGCACAATTTTGGCGGTGCCAGCTTACGCGGTGGGTAAAACCACCGTCACTTATGCTGCTGAGCTCTATCGCTTCCACAAGCAGCAGCGGCAAAGTGAGCAAACGCTGCTGCAAAAACCGAAAGCACGTTAACGCCATCCCGGCGAGTTAAGAAAGGAAAGTTCTGATGAGTGGTGATTCTGCGGGTCCTTTATGGAGCCAATTATTACTGATTGTGATTTTGACTGTGATCAATGCCTGCTTTGCAGCGGCAGAAATCGCAGTGGTGTCGTTGTCCCGATCGAAAATGGAAGGCCAGGCTAAGGCCGGCGATAAAAAGGCGGCCAAGTTGGTCACCATTATGAATAACTCGACCAACTTCTTGGCCACGATTCAAGTCGGCATTACCTTCGCTGGCTTCTTCGCTTCGGCTTCCGCAGCGACCACGTTAGCGTCCCGCCTGGAGCCGGTGTTTGGGGGCTTGAGTTTTGGCCATGAGCTGGCGGTGATTGTCGTCACGCTGATTTTGTCCTACTTCTCGCTGGTGTTCGGTGAGCTTTATCCCAAACAAGTGGCGCTCCAAATGACTGAACGAGTGGCGAAAGCGGCGGTGACGCCAATTTCTTGGCTCAGCGTGGCGCTACGGCCCTTCGTGTGGTTGCTTTCAGCGTCCACGAATTTACTGATGAAGGTAACGCCGCTGAAGTTTGCGGCGCAAGGCGACCAGGTCACCCGTGAAGAAATGGTGTCCATGATCGAAAGTGGCAAGCAATCCGGGGCGATTGACAAGGACGAGTACGAAATGCTGGAAGGCATCATCAGTTTGTCCAATAAGTTGGCCCGGGAAGTGATGGTGCCGCGGATTGATGCTTTCATGGTGAACGCTGATGAGCCTGATTCCGAAGCGATTGATGAAATCCTCGGCAATATCTACTCGCGCATCCCGGTTTATCAAGGCGATAAGGATCAGGTGGTCGGCATTGTGCATGTGCGCAACTTGCTGCGCGCGGCCCGCAAAGTCGGCTTTGAGCAGGTGCGGCTGGAAGACATTATGACGGAACCGTTGTTTGTGCCAGAAACCATCAGCATTGACGATCTGCTGACAGAAATGCGCATTCGCCAGCAGCAAATGGGCATCTTACTTGATGAATATGGCGGCGTGGTTGGGATTGTCACGATTGAAGACCTGATTGAGGAAATCGTCGGTGACATCGATGACGAATCGGATTCGGCGACGGTGAACTACACCAAGCTCGATGAGGATGATTTTCTGGTCAACGGCCGGATGACGCTGAATGACCTCAATGCGGAATTTGGCCTGAATTTGACCGCCCCTGATGTGGATACCATCGCTGGTTATATGATTAATCAGCTTGGCGCCATTCCGACTAATCACAAAAAGGAAACCATTCCGATTCCCGGCGGCACGTTGACATCTGGCAAAATCGAAAAGTCGCGCCTGATTAATGTGCATTTGCACTTGCCAAAGCAGCCGCAAGCGGCCGGACCGAAACGTGAAGGTGGGGAAGACTAAGAGTAAGGCCTTGAGCTAGGCTACTCGTCAGGCTAAGTGCGGGCTCGCTCCACAGCAAGTAGTTGCGCTCCGGCGGGCAACGCTGGAGTGATTAACTACGCCCAGGGCCTCGAAGCCAAAAGCAGGCTTCAAGGCCCTGAGCTAGGCTAATCATCCCGCTAAGTGCGCCCGCCTCCGCAGCCTGCTTTGCGCCTTTAGTTGCGGTGGTTCCTTGTATTCACTATAATATTAAAAAGACCTAGTCTCGGTGGACTGTTGCCGGGACTTATTTTATGAAGCGAGGTTGGGCCAATGTGAGTGCGCGGTTGTCGATCGCTGGCGGGATTTTGAAAGGAATTTAAGTTATGAAACCACAAGAATTAAAGGATGAGGTGGCCAAACGGCGGACGTTTGCGATCATTTCTCACCCCGATGCCGGGAAAACGACGATTACCGAGCAGTTGCTGTTGTACGGAGGCGTGATTCGCGAAGCTGGGACGGTGAAGGGGCGCAAGTCTGGCCACTTTGCTAAGTCTGACTGGATGGCCATCGAAAAGCAGCGCGGGATTTCGGTCACTAGTTCGGTGCTCCAGTTTGGCTACCAAGGCAAGCAAATCAATATTTTGGACACCCCTGGGCACGAAGACTTCTCCGAAGATACCTACCGCACCCTGATGGCGGTGGACGCCGCCGTGATGGTCATTGACTCGGCCAAAGGGATTGAAGCCCAAACCAAAAAGTTGTTCAAGGTCGTCAAACAGCGCGGTATTCCAATTTTCACGTTCATGAACAAACTGGACCGCGATGGTCGTGAACCGCTGGATTTGATTGCTGAGCTGGAAGACTTACTGGGCATCGAGGGTTACGCGATGAACTGGCCGATTGGCATGGGTAAGGGCCTGGTTGGCTTGTACGACCGCGTCGCCAATCGGATTGAGCTCTATCGCGACAATGAAGCCGGCGAGAAGTATCTGCCGCTGAACGCAGATGGTGAGCTCGACCCAAGTGAACCACTGACCAATGAATCGATTTATCGCGACACGTTGGACGATATTGAACTGCTCAATGACGCCGGCAACCAATATGATTTGAAAAAAATCATGCGCGGCGAACAGACACCAGTATTCTTCGGCTCCGCGCTGACGAACTTCGGCGTTCAGACCTTCTTGGACCACTTCGTCAACATGGCGCCGGAACCTGGTCCGCATCGCCTGCTTGATGGCACGGAATTGTCCCCAACGGCCCCAGATTTTTCTGGCTTTGTGTTCAAAATTCAGGCTAACATGAATCCTAATCATCGCGACCGGATTGCCTTTGTCCGCATCGGCGCCGGCGAGTTCGAGCGTGGCATGGATGTCACCCTGACCCGCACCGATAAGAAGCTGCGGCTGAACAATTCGACCGAATTCATGGCCGATAGCCGGGAGCAGGTCCAAACTGCAGTGGCCGGCGATATCGTCGGCTTGTATGACACCGGGAATTTTCAAATTGGCGACACGATCTATGCCGGGAAGACGCCGGTGGAATATGAGAAGTTGCCACAGTTTACGCCAGAGTTGTTTATGCGGGTGACGCCGAAAAACGTCATGAAGCAAAAGAGTTTCCACAAGGGCATGCAGCAACTGGTGCAAGAAGGCGCCGTGCAGCTCTATCGCACGTACACCACCAACGATTACATTCTCGGGGCGGTGGGGCAGCTGCAGTTTGAAGTCTTCAAGTTCCGGATGCAAAATGAATACAATTCGGAAGTCGTGATGAGCCCGATCGGTAGCCGCGTGGCGCGCTGGATCGACCCTGATCAGTTAGATGAAAAGATGAGCAGTACGCGGAATTTACTGGTCAAGGATATGCAAGGCCAGCCGCTGTTCCTGTTTGAAAACCAGTACGCAGAGCGCTGGTTTGCCGATAAGTATCCTGACGTGAAATTAACTGCGAAACTGTAAGCACCGCGGCAGGCGGAGGAGGAGTTTGAAATGACAGAAAACGAGCACAATTTGGCCGTTCAAGGCGTCACGAATGATGGCTTGCTAGCTAAGTGGAACAGCTACCGGCTGGAAGACAACGATGAAAACATGAGTGCCTTTCTTGAAGAACTGATTGAACACGCAACGCTTTTGATGGTGGTGTTGGCGGATCAGGAAATCAAAACTGATGAAGCCGGCAAGGCCCAAATGGACGCCGACGTCGACATGAAGTTCCCGCTGATGACCACGCAGGACAATCGCCAGATCCAACCACTGTTCACCGACTGGCAGGAAGTCAACATGATGTTCGACAACTGGCACAATGCCGGCTTGGATGAGAATGTTGACCGCGCCTCAATTTTGCCCATCAATTTTTATGACCTATCTGAATTGATTAAAAATAACGATTCGGTCAACGGCATCGCTATCAATCCTTTCGCTGATAACATCTTCCTCGACCGGCCAATGGTGGCTGATTTGGCCAAGCAGGCGCGCGCGCATCATGCCGACAAGGACGAGGTGCAGGTGGCGGTCAGCGACCCAACTGATTTGCCGAAGGACCTGTGGCCGGCGCTGAAAGCTAAGCTGACCAAGGCGGAATCCGTCAAGCGGGCTTGGCTGCGGCTGATGCATTATGATGGCACCGAGCACCTGATTTTGATCGTCGATGCCCCTGATGAAGATGCTGCTGCTATGACGGCATTGACCGAAGCCTTGGGTCAAACCGGTGAGAAATATCTTGCCGATGTGGAGCTGGGGATGAGCGCCGTTGGTTATGATGACGACACCGCGCCTATCGTTGCCGGCGTGGATCCACTATTCACGCGTTAATCGCTTGTTGCCCTCACTGCTTTGGCAGTGGGGGTTTTGCTTTATTAGGCTGGCGTCGCGCAGGGGCCACTGGCAGCACAAAATGAGCCACGCAAAAAGGCCATTGGCGGGAATTCCTAGAATTCGCCACCAATGGCCTTTTGCCTAGCTGGTTGATGCTTCTGCTAATTTAAGATACAGGCCCTGGACATAAGCGCCAGTGCTGAGCTGATACCACTGGCTACCATCACTGACCACCGCCAGTCGAATCAGTTGCACCGTGCTACCTGCGGCCAAGCGGTCTGGTTTAACCATTTCGTAAGGCGCGGTCCATAAGGAAACGCCACTGAAGGTATCGACGACGGCGACCTGTTGAATCGGCGTGAAGGTCACGGCCCGGGCCGGGTCAGGGAGCCGCAAGGTGGCAGGCGCGGGCAGGTAGGGATTGGTGTCCTGCGGCATGGTGAGATCAGCGGTAATCCACAGACTCCCGCCTAAATCGAGCCAAATGTCACCGGTGGCACTTTGCGCAATGCTGAAGACGCGCCAAAAAGAATGCAGCGGTAAGGTGCGGCGGTAGGCGCTGGGCGCGTTGGGCGTCGCGTAGGCTGGTTTGGCGCCCAGCAGTTCCACATAGGTGGCCGGAGCGGCCTCGCGCGTGAGCTCAGGGCTGAGTTGATAACGGAAGCGCACTGTCTGCGCAGTTTTGGTGAAGTGTCCTTGCTGAGTCGCGGTTTCGCCGGCGGCAAGCGGGTAATCTGCCAGCGCGTGCGCCGTGAAGCTGGCATTGAGAGGGCCAATATGTAGCTGGGGCGCCGTTAAGAGATGGCCTTGCTCGTCGCGGTGATAAATGGTAACCGGGGCGGCCAGATGCGGTTCGTATAGAAGGTAGATGACCTGGTTGGTTGGCGGAAAGCGGTCAATATAGCCGGTGATTTCGACAAGCTCATACCCGGGTAGCACTGGCCACGGGAAAGTCAGCTTAGCGCCAGTCGGGCCGTGCAAATATTGAGCCGGATAGAGGGCCTTTTGCATGCCGCGCTGCCGGTAATAGACGGCAACGCGCACGTTGCGGCTCGTTGGGCCGGTGGCTGGCGGTAAGCTGTTCGCCACCCGTGGGGCATTAGTGGGCCGGTTGGGGGCGGGCTGCGGTTGCCCCGCCGCCGGTTCGGCATGTGGCCGGGTTGGCGGTTGCCGCCGGGCAGGGCGCGTGAAGAGGGCTTTTAGCGTTGAAAGAAAACTCATGGTGACCTCCTAGCAGACAAAAAAGGCGCCATGTGCTGGCGCCTGGCCTTTAATCAGATTTCTTCCGTGGTCAAGGACACTTCGGCGAGCTTATCGCCGCGAATGACGTTGACATCCTTAAAGGCGACATTGGAGAGCTTATCCAACGCAAAGGCAATTTCTGGATCTTTGATATTGCGCCGCTCATTGGTGAACAGTAACTCATCGTGGCCCTGCGCCCTGGTGAAAATCACTGTGGTACTCCCTAGGGAATAGACCTTGATATAGTTCGTGTCGGTATGGGCGAGCTGCTGTGCCACCAGATGCGGGTAGCTATTGGTGTTGTCGATCAACCGCATAATGTATGCCCCCAGTCTCGAATTATCTGACTTCATTATAAGGGAACGGTGACCAAAAACCAAAACTTTCTCACTATTCTGTTATAACTCATCATTTTAATCGGCCACCCCCCGTTTAAATAACAAAAATGCCGCCAGTTTCAAGCTGAAACTGGCGGCACGTTTGTTACGCGGTAGCACTATCAGTGATGGCAATATCACCTTTTTCAATCCTAGCTTCAAGTGCTTTGGCTTGTGGGTGATCGAGATAGTAGTCTGCCACGCGGTCTTCGATTTGTTCCTGAATGACACGGCGCAGTGGGCGGGCCCCCATCGCTGGGTCAAAGCCCAGTTCAACCAACTTCTCTTTGACCGGTTCGGTGACTTTAATCGTCAAGCCTTGGTCTTTGATATTGGCATTGGTGTCGGCAATCATCAAGCTGACAATCTTCATCAAATCTGCTTTATCCAAAGCCTTGAATTCGACAATATCGTCGAAGCGGTTAAGGAATTCAGGTTTGAAGTAGTTGCCCAGCTGATTGAGCACGGACTTGGAGGTACCGTTAATCGAAGCGCCAAACCCGACGTTGGCTTCAGCGTCGGTGGAGCCGGCGTTAGAAGTCATGATGATGATGGTGTCCTTGAAGGAAACAGTGCGGCCTTGACTATCCGTCAAACGACCATCATCCAGAATCTGCAAGAACATATTCATTACATCAGGGTGGGCCTTTTCGATTTCGTCCAGCAAAATCAAGCTGTACGGATTACGCCGTACTTGCTCGGTCAGCTGACCAGCTTCTTCATAGCCGACATAGCCAGGAGGCGAACCGATGAGCTTAGACACGCTGAACTTTTCCATGTACTCCGACATGTCAAACCGGATCATCGCGTTCTCGGAACCAAATAGTTCTTTAGCCAGCTGTTTGGCCAGCTCGGTTTTACCCACGCCGGTCGGGCCGACGAACAGGAAAGAACCAATTGGGCGACCAGTCTTGTTGAAGCCAATCCGGTTGCGGCGAATGGCCCGCGCCACTTTTTCCACGGCCTGGTTTTGACCAATGACGTGGCTTTCCAGATCAGGGACGAGGTTCTTCAACTGTTGCTGTTCCTGCTCCTTGAGCTCGCCGACTGGGATATTCGTCATCTGTTCAACGATTTGTTCCATGTCCTTTTCGGTGACGGCAGGCGTATCGCTGTCAGCTTGCTTGGTGTCCGTTTGCTGCATTTTCTCCAGCTTGGACACTTGATCGCGGTAGAAGGCGGCCTTCTCGTAGTCTTCCTGCTTCAAGGCGTCTTGCTTTTGCTTTTCGGCTTCGTCGATTTTGGCCTGAATGGCTTTGGGATCAGCCACCGTGATGGTCAAATTCTTGCGAGAGCCAGCTTCGTCGAGCAAGTCGATGGCTTTGTCAGGTAAATAACGATCCTGAATGTAGCGATTGGACAAATTCACTGCGGCTTCAATCGCGTCATC
This sequence comes from Lacticaseibacillus suibinensis, assembly GCF_003946175.1. Lineage (GTDB taxonomy): Bacteria > Bacillota > Bacilli > Lactobacillales > Lactobacillaceae > Lacticaseibacillus > Lacticaseibacillus suibinensis. The sequence goes on from NZ_RHOK01000016.1 coordinate 29,401, forward strand.
GGTGTATTTCACATGATGATACGCCTCATAACGCGGCTGGATGCCTTTGAGAATCGCCATGGTTTCCTCGGGACTCGGTTCTTCCACCGTGACGGGTTGCAAGCGCCGGGCGAGGGCGGAGTCTTTTTCGATTTGGCGATATTCATTGGAAGTCGTTGCACCCACCAGCTGCAATTCGCCGCGGGCGAGGGCGGGCTTGAGCACGTTGCCGGCATCCATGCCGCCTTCAGCGTTACCAGCGCCGACGATTTCGTGAATTTCGTCGATAAATAAGATGATATTCGGGTTCTTCTTCAGTTCATCGATCAGCTGCTGCATCCGCTGTTCGAACTGGCCGCGGATCCCGGTGCCTTGCACCAGCGAAACCACGTCGAGTTGTACGACTTGGCGGTCTTGCAGTTTGGTTGGGACCTCACCGTTAGCAATTTTCAGGGCAAGCCCTTCAACCACAGCGGTTTTACCCACCCCAGCTTCCCCGATGAGGACAGGGTTATTCTTCGTGCGGCGGTTCAAAATCTCGATGACTCGGGCGATTTCACCATCCCGGCCGATGACCGGATCGATTTCGCCATTCTTCGCTTTCGCCGTGAGGTTCACGCCGAATTGACCTAAGACGGAGTTGCCGCCTTGGCCGCCGCGACCATTGCCCCCGCGGCCGTTGCCGTTACCATTGCCGCCGCGCCCGCTTTGAGTGGGTGGGGTTTGGTCTGGCTGGCCTTGGGCGCCATTAGCCATGGCGCGGAAGATGTCATCAAGGCTGTTGAAGCCGAACGGATCGTTACTTGCATTCGTTGGGTTCATATTGCCTCCTGCTTGTTGTTTAAGCTGCTGATAGCAGTTTTGGCATAGGTTGATTTCCTGGCGCTGACCATTAACACTGGTATACAGGTGAATGGTGGCCGGGTTTTGATGGCAGTTTTCACAGAGCACCGTTGTTCACAACCTTTCTTCTTCGCTTCCTCTGCCGCTTTGCAGAGTGGTCAAGAATTTTGACCTTCTTTGACCTTGGTTTAAGTTTACACCCTTCAAACCAAAATGCAAGCACTCTCGACCCTAGAGTGCTAATTTTTCTTACTTTTAGTTTGGAGAACGCGGGTGACGTTGGTGGTGGGCTCCGCCTGGGGCGCGAGGCAGCCAGTGCGGCCGGCCCGAGCCAAAAGGCGGTCTCGGGCCTAAAGTTGAAGCCAGCTTCGCTTCGCTCATTGCTGTCTTCAACTTTGCCGCGATGAGGACTGGTCAGCCTGCCAAATGCGCAGTCTGACTAGTCCTCATCGTTTCACGGCTAGCCTCGCGCCCCAAGCTCCGCTCACCACCAACGTCACCCGCTCGATTACAGTAGGGGTTACCTGCTGACCTTCCTGCTTTATCCTATAATCTGCAATCCTTTATTTGCCAAGTGTAGCGTAAAGGAGATGTCATTTGACTCAAGGCAACACGAAAAGTGAAGTCGTTACTGTTAGCTAGCGGGTGTGGTCGAGGTGGCAGAGAGGCGCGGTGGTGCGGCAGCGAAACAGTCGACACACGAGGAGACTGCGCAGCAGGCTGCTCCTGTGTCGACTGGGGGCAAATGGGAGACAGCGTTGAGCGTCCGCGATGCTGGCTCGCATTTGAGGCTGGAGACCGCCCTGTGGCTCCAGCCGACCCCGCAGCAGCACCACCGCGCCTCGGCGCTGCCTCGACCTCGCCCGTGGCCTCAACCACACTTTTTTGCTGTTAAACCCGGGTTGAATGACTAGTCATCCTGCCCCCTCTAGTCTAAAATAGTCTCCGGAGAGGGGGCAAGCGAATGGCACCTGATTACGTGCAAATGATGGACGATTTACGGGCTGGCAAGCTTGATGAAATCGAGATCACGCCAGAAACGTTCCTGGCTTTTCGTAGCGCCTGGACCAATTACCCAGCGCGCAAAGAAATCGTTGGCTCAGCTAAGCGTGAGGGCATCATTATTTATCACTACCAATCCGCAACGGATGAATAAAACCACAGCCACCACTTGCCGTGAAAACGGAATAATGGTAAGGTTTACAAGAAATAGAATGCCTCATTCTATTCGGCAAAAGTTTAAATACGAAGGAGCAGATTAGTCATGGAAAAACGCGAATTTAATGTTGTAGCAGAAACAGGGATCCACGCCCGTCCAGCCACCTTGCTGGTTCAGGCCGCAAGCAAGTTCAACTCAGATATCAACCTTGAATACAAGGGTAAGAGCGTTAACTTGAAGTCCATCATGGGCGTTATGAGCCTGGGTGTTGGCCAGGGTGCCGACGTTACGATTTCCGCAGAAGGCGCTGATGAAAAAGAAGCCATCGCTGCAATCGAAGAAACGATGAAAAAGGAAGGCCTGTCCAACTAATGACAAAAGAACTTAAAGGGATCGCGGCAAGTGATGGCGTCGCTACGGCGAAGGCATACCTCTTAGTGCAACCCGATTTGTCATTTTCAAAGTCCACGATTGATGATGCACAAAAGGAAATCGACCGGTTGCACACCGCCCTCGATCAAAGTAATTCGGAACTGGAGACCATCCGGGCCAAAGCGGCTGAGTCATTAGGGGAAGAAGAGGCGCAAGTCTTCGATGCCCACATGATGATTTTGGCTGACCCAGAGTTTACCGGGGCCATTGAAACTCAGATCAAAGACGACAGCGTTAACGCTGAATCAGCGTTGAAGTCAGTTTCCGACGGTTTTATCACGACCTTCGAGGCTATGACCGACAACCCATACATGCAAGAACGCGCAGCGGATATCCGCGACGTGTCCACGCGTGTGTTGGCGCATTTGCTTGGTCGTTCGTTGCCGAACCCAGCGTTGATTGATTCAGAAGTCATCGTGGTTGCCCACGATCTGACCCCATCTGATACCGCTCAGCTGAATAAGAAATTCGTCAAGGCGTTCGTGACCGATATTGGTGGCCGGACTGCGCACAGCGCCATCATGGCTCGTTCTTTGGAAATTCCAGCTGTCGTTGGGACAGATGAAGTGACCAAGGATGTCACCAACGGCCAAACCTTGACGGTTAATGGCTTGACTGGTGAAGTCACCATCGACCCGAGCGCCGACCAAATCGCTGCTTCCGAAAAAGCCGCCAAAGATTATGCCGCCCAGAAGGCAGAATGGGCTCAGCTGAAGACAGCTAAGACCATCACCGCCGATGGTAAGCATTTTGAACTTGGGGCCAATATTGGGACGCCTAAGGATTTGGATGGCGTACTGGCCAATGGGGCTGAAGCCATCGGTTTGTACCGGACTGAGTTCTTGTACATGGATTCTTCTGAGCTACCAAGCGAAGAAGACCAATTCCAGGCTTACAAACAAGTCTTGGAAGCCATGAATCCAAAACCAGTCGTTGTGCGAACCATGGACATTGGTGGCGACAAGAAGCTGCCATACCTGCCACTGCCAGCTGAAGACAACCCATTCTTGGGTTATCGTGCGATTCGCATCAGCTTGGACCGGCAGGATATCTTCCGCACCCAGTTGCGTGCGCTCATCCGGGCGTCTGCCTTTGGTAATCTGCGGATCATGTTCCCAATGATTGGGACAATCAACGAGTTCAAAGCGGCCAAGAAGATTTTCTTGGAAGAAAAGGACAAGTTGGTTCAAGAAGGGGTCAAGGTTTCCGACAACATCCAAACCGGGATGATGATGGAAATTCCTGCCGCTGCGGTTTTAGCCGATCAGTTCGCCAAGGTTGCCGACTTCTTCTCAATCGGGACTAACGACTTGATCCAGTACACGATGGCTGCTGACCGGGGTAACGAACGGGTTTCCTACCTGTATCAGCCATACAACCCTTCCATTTTACGCTTAGTCAAGCACATCATCGACTCGGCACACAAAGAAGGCAAGTGGGCTGGCATGTGTGGGGAAGCCGCTGGCGACCCAATCATGGTGCCAATCTTGATGGGCATGGGGCTCGACGAGTTCTCCATGTCAGCAACGTCTGTTCTGCGCGTGCGCAGCCAGATGAAGCACCTGTCTGCTGAATACATGCAGACGCTGGCAGAACGTGCCGTTACCGAATCCACCACGAATGAAGACAACGAAAAGCTCGTTGCCGAATTCACCGCGGAAGATAAGTAAACCTGTTCTGCAGAACCACCGCGAGTCATCGCGGTGGTTTTTTTGATTCCAAGTGGTTTTACTTGTCGCTTTGGGTAATATTGCGTAATCTGAAAGCGCATACAAGGAGGCAAAGTGATGAATACAGCAGCGCTGAAACATCGACCAGATTCAGAGGATTGTTATTTGCTGGGGCCAAACCGGGTGGAGGTGCGCTTTCACACAGCCAAAGGCGATGTCGCCCAAGTGAATTTGCTATATGGCGACCCGTACTTGACCGCGGCGGCAGAGGACGATCCAGTGTGGGTTTACCACACTCAGCCGATGACGCGCGTAGCCACTGGGGCGACTGATGACCACTGGACCCTGGCTGTCACTGTGCCCTATCGCCGCATGCAGTACCTATTTCAAGTGGTGGGGGTGGATGGCACGGTGCTGCTGGCCACCGACCGCGGTGTGCGCCCTGATACGCCGGTCAATCGCCGGCGGGATGGCTTTCGGCTACCTTATTTGCATGTCATCGATGCTGCTTGCCCGCCAGCGTGGGCGGCAAGCACCGTGTGGTATGAGGTTTTTCCGGAGCGGTTTGCCAACGGAGAAGTGAGCAATGATCCCGCTGGTACGCGCGCTTGGGCACCTGACGCGCACCCGAGCCGGACGGATTTTTTCGGTGGCGATTTGCAAGGGGTGCTCGATCACTTGGCGGATCTGGAGGCGCTTGGCGTCAATGGTCTTTACTTTTGTCCGCTGTTTACTGCGCCGTCCAATCATAAATACGATACGGTTGACCACTACGCGATTGACCCCGCTTTTGGCGATAAGGCTTTGTTCGCGCAGGTGGTGAACGCAGCCCATCAACGCGGGATGAAGGTGATGCTGGATGGGGTGTTTAATCACCTCGGGGCGCAAAGCCCGCAGTGGCAGGATGTGGTCAAACACGGCCGCCAATCGCGGTTTGCCGGGTGGTTTCATCTGCACAGTGATGTCATCTCGCCGGTGCCGCAATATGACACCTTTGCCTTTGAAGCCAGCATGCCCAAATTAAACACCGCCAATCCTGAGGTGCAGGCGTATCTGCTTGGAGTCGCGACCTATTGGCTCAAGCAGTTTGACATCGATGCCTGGCGGCTGGATGTGGCCAATGAGGTGGATCATCATTTTTGGCGGCGATTCCGGGTAGCGGTGCATGCCGTCAAACCCGATTGCTTGATTCTGGGGGAGGTCTGGCATTCCAGTCAGCCGTGGCTGAATGGCGATCAGTTTGATGGGGTGATGAATTATCCTGCTACCGAAACCATTTTGGCCCATTTTCTGACCGGCGAGCTAGCTGCGCCGGCGCTGGTGGCGCAGCTGGCCGATCAGCGCATGTGGTATCGCACCCCGATCAATCAAGCCATGCTGAATTTGCTAGATTCGCATGATACCCCGCGGCTGCTCACGCTGGCTGATGGCGACCAAGCCTTGGCCTTGCAGACACTGGCGTTTATGTTCCTGCAGCCGGGGATGCCAGGGCTGTATTACGGTACGGAAATGGGGATGACTGGTGGGCCAGATCCCGATAATCGGCGGCCAATGGCTTGGCTGCAGCTCGGCAGTGTTTGGTGGCAAAAGGTACAGGCCGTGGTGCGTTATCGGCGGCAGCACGCGGGGACTTTGGATACAGGTGAGGTTCAACTGATGGTGACTGCGCCAGGTTTGATCCGCGTCACTCGGTCAGGTCTGGAGCAAATCGTGGGTTATTTCAATACCACGCCCAGGCCGGTCGCGGTAGTGGCGGCTGCTGGACTCAGCCAACGATACCAGGATGGCATCTTGGCGCCAAAGGGCTTTGTTATCGGTCAATTGTAGAGGCAACTGGTAAGAGACGTGAAAGCGAGGGTGGAGCGATGAACAGGCTGTTTGACCTTGACCCATGGGTGATTGGCACCCATGCCTTGGCACCGGCGCACAAGCGGCTGCAAGAGAGTTTGACGGCGATGGGCAATGGCTACATGGGAATGCGTGGGAACTTTGAGGAAGACTATTCCGGCGACACGCTGCTCGGCACTTATCTAGGTGGCGTCTGGTTTCCCGATCAGACGCGGGTCGGGTGGTGGAAAAATGGGTACCCGCCGTATTTTGGTAAGGCCATCAATGCGCCGAGTTTCATTGACCTGCAGTTCACAGTGAATGGGGAGCGGGTGGATTTGGCGAAGGGACGGTATCGCGATTTTTCGTTAAGCCTAGATTTGCACCAAGGCTTGCTGACGCGCTCCTTCACCTATGAGGTGGGTCAGGCTCAGGTGCAGTTTACCTTCCGCCGGTTCCTAGCGCTCCAGATGAAGCAGGCGGCGTTCATCGAAGTGGCGATTCAGGTGTTGCAGGGCCAAGCTCAAATCGAGTACGCTGCTAAGCTGGACGGCAATGTGGTCAATGAAGACAGCAACTATGACGAGCGGTTTTGGGTCCCGGTGCAGGCAGACGCCGCGGCCAACTCGCTTCAGATGGTGACGAAACCCAATCCCTATGAAGTGCCGCAGTTCACCGTGTTTTTGCAGCAGGCGCTGCGGCTTAACGGCCAACCACTGGCGGCTAAGGTGGCGGCTAGTCCGGGCCAGGTGGTTGCCACTGGCCATTTGCGCTTAGCGGCCGGTCAGCAAGCAGTGCTAGAAAAAGACGTCATCGTGCTAACCAGCCGTGATATCGCCCCAAGCCATCAGCCAGCGGCGGCGCAAGCGTTGATGGCCCAGCTGCAGCAGCAAAGCTTTGCCGAAGCGTTGGTTACGCAGACCCAGCTGTGGGCCCAGCGCTGGGCGCAATGTGATGTCGTCATCACCGGCGATGTCGCTGCCCAGCAAGGCATTCGCTTCAATCTGGCCCAGCTCTTGATGACCTATGATGGCTCAGATCCGCGGCTGAATGTTGGCCCGAAAGGCTTTAGCGGCGAAAAGTATGGTGGGGCGACGTACTGGGATACGGAAGCCTACGTCTTGCCAATGTACCTAGGCATTGCCCCTCCGGCTGCGGCGCGGGCGCTGTTGCAATATCGGTATGATCAATTGCCTGGGGCTTACCACAATGCCCAGCAGCAAGGGTTAAAAGGCGCGTTGTATCCGATGGTGACCTTTAACGGTCTGGAAAGTCACAATGAATGGGAAATCACTTTTGAGGAAATCCACCGCAACGCCGCCATCGCCTTTGCTATTGCGCAATATACGCGCTACACCGGGGATGAAAGTTATGTGAATCAAAAGGGCATTGCGGTATTGGTGGGAATTAGCCGCTTCTGGGCGGACCGGGTACATTTTTCTCAGCGCCACGGGCAATACATGATTCATGGGGTCACCGGGCCGAATGAATACGAAAATAATGTCAATAACAACTGGTACACCAACCGGATGGCGGCGTGGACGCTTGAGTACACCTTGACGCGGCTGCCGCAAGCGGACCGCGCGGTAACTGCCAGCCTAGAGGTGACGACGGCCGAGCAAGCCCAGTGGCAAGCCATCATTGAGCACATGTACTATCCGGCAGATGAGGCCCTCGGGATTTTCGTGCAACACGACACCTTCTTAGATAAGGATTTGCGGCCGGCCAGTACAATCCCCACGGCAGAGCGGCCCATTAATCAGCATTGGTCCTGGGATCGGATTTTGCGCAGCCCGTTTATCAAACAGGCGGATGTGCTGCAAGGGCTGTATTTTTTGAATGATGAATTCACTTTTGCCCAAAAACAACGCAATTTTGATTTTTATGAACCCCTAACAGTCCATGAAAGTTCCCTGTCACCGGCAGTGCATGCGATTTTGGCGGCAGAGCTGGGGCAGCCAGCGAAAGCGATTGAACTTTACCAGCGCACGGCTAGATTGGATCTGGACAATTACAATGCCGACACTGCCGATGGCCTGCATATCACGGCCATGACCGGGGCCTGGCTGACAATTGTCCAAGGTTTCGCGGGGATGCGGTATGACCACAATCAGCTGCGGTTTGACCCGTTTTTGCCGCCGGGCTGGCAGGCTTATCGGTTCCAGCTGAATTACCGCGGTCGGCTGTTGGCCGTGGCGGTGGGTGCCTCGGTTCAGGTCAGTTTGCTGGCAGGTGCGCCGCTAGATGTGATGGTGAGTGGCGTTATGCAGCATTTAGTTAAGGAGGAAGCGGATGCTTAAAGGATTACTGTTCGATTTGGATGGTGTGTTGGCGGATACGGCGCAGTATCATCTTCTGGCGTGGCGCGAGCTGGCTGAGCGGCTGAACATCGACTTGCCAGCCGCCGCCGATGCGGATTTGCGCGGACGGTCGCGGCTAGATTCGCTGAACCTACTGCTACAGTATGGTCATGAATTGGAACAATTCAGTGCGGCAGAAAAAGCGAGTTTGATGGCAGACAAGAATCGCCATTACCAAGCGTTGGTGAAACGCCTGACGCCGCAAGCGTTGCTCCCGGGGATTGCCGACCTGCTCGCCGCAGCTCAAGCCGATGGGGTCATGATGGCAGTCGCTTCTTCCTCGCAAAATGCGCCACTAATTTTAGACCAACTTGGCATTGCCGATTTCTTCGCCGGCGTGGCGGACCCGACCAAGGTGCAGCAGGGCAAACCGGCGCCGGACATTTATCAGGCGGCACAGGCGCTACTGGGTTTGGACGCGGATGAGGTGATTGGCTTTGAGGATGCGCCGGCAGGGGTGGCGGCGATCAAGGCGGCCGGCCAGTTTGCGGTGGGGATTGGTGATGATTGGGTGCTGCGCGCAGCCGATATCATTGTGCCGAACACGGCAGACCTGAATTATGGACAATTAAAGCAAGCCTTTAATGCCGAGTAGGCGACTGGTGCCAAGCCCAAAGGCGGCGGTTTGAAACGAAAATATTTCTCACTAAGCGTAGGCAAGCGCTATCACATCCGCTATACTACAATTAGAAAGAGGTGTGAATATGAGGAGAAAACCATTACTAGCCGCTTGTGTCTTGCTCCTGTTTGCCGCTGGCTGCGGCAAGCAGGCTAGTGCCGCGACGCCCAAGCCGCAAGCTGCCGCTTCCAGTCAAACGGCCAAACCGAAACCAATTCCTGGCACTTCGCCGACCCAGCTCAAGACCCTGGCGCGGCAAACCGAAAAAAAGCTACCAGGCGTGAAGTTTCCTCATTTCACGCCGTTTTCTGATGAGGAGACGCTCCAAGTAAAGGCCAGCGGTAACGTGAGTGACTACTTGCTGAGTTTCACAACCGCCCAGCAAAAAGCGGCGCTGGCGCCGTTGATCCTGCAAAAGCATACGCCGACCAGTACCGCGGCAGCCGATCAGGCGGATGCCGCATTAGCTTACCAGCCGCTGGTGGGGACTGCAGTGCGATTGGCCAATGACATCACCGCCTACCTGCAGCAGCAAGCAGACCTGAGCACGTTGACTTGGCACCAAGGGCATTATGCCATCACGGTCAAAACCGCTGATGGGGTTGATTACGTCAAGGTGCTCGCGCAAAACATTGATAATTTTATTCACAACAATACGCTGCCGCTGGCGCAACGCGGCGCCATTGTGATCGATACCACTGCCGCGGGCCGCGGCAATACCGTCAAATGGCGGGAGCTCAGTGCTTACTACACGATTAGCGGGATCAATCCAATGCAAACGCTGCGGCTAGCGTTTGGGGTTGGGGAAAAAGCTTAATTCGACGAAAATGACTCATCCTTGGTGATAACGCCAAGGCTGAGTCGTTTTTTGGGGTGAAGGCGAGCTTTCGTTGACAGCGCTGTCACCAACGGCTAGACTGTATTTGTATATACAAATGTGTAACGGGAGATGGAGCAGATGGAACTAGCTGTAATCGATATTGGTGGGACCTCAATCAAGTTTGCCCGGTGGGACGGTGAACAACTGCAAGATCGGTTCGCTGAACCGACCCCTAAGGACTTAGGCGGCTTTTATGACTGCCTGACAGCAGCAGTGGCCAAGATGAAAGCCGGTCACAATCTCAAAGGGGTGGCGATTTCCTCCCCAGGGGCGGTTAATCAGGCCACTGGCGTGATTGAAGGCGCCAGTGCTTTGCCTTACATTCACAACTTCCCGATTCAGCCAGAATTGGAGCAGCGTTTTGGCCTACCGATGGCCTTTGAAAATGATGCCAACTGTGCGGCTTTAGCCGAAGTGAAAAGTGGGGCCGCAGTGGGCAAAAACCGCGTGGCCATGTTGGTGCTAGGCACTGGCGTCGGCGGGGCGTTGATTGCCGACGGAAAAGTCGAACATGGCGCCCATTTGCTCGGCGGCGAATTCGGCTTCATGCTGCAAAATGGCCGCTCAGTGTCTGAGCAGGCCACCGTGGTCCACAGCGCTGAAGCGTATGCTAAGCGCACCGGGGAGAAAATCACCGGCGAGGAAATGTTCCAGCGGGCGGCCAATGGCGACCGCGTGGCCCACGAGGAAGTGGAAGGCTTCTATGAAGCGCTGGCGCAGGTGATCTTCAACCTGCAATACAGCTATGATCCCGAGCTGTTCCTGTTGGGCGGCGGCGTGTCGCGTAATCCAGAGCTCCTGCCAGGGATTGAGCGGCACATGGTCAATGTGTTCAAGGCCATCGAGATTGCTTCGCAGCATCCGGTGATTAAGATTTGCCATTATGCGGAAGCGGCCAACTTGATTGGTGCGGTGGCCAATTTTGAACAACGGCATCCGGAAAAGTAAATAGAACCCTGTCTTGACAGGCTTTTAGCGCTAAACCGACGCTGAAAGCCTATTTTTTGTGCTTTTACTTTGGCTAAAACACGAACAATAAATCGAATTACAATTAAAATAATTTGTATTTTCGTTGAGATTCTCAATTAACCATGATAAACTCAAACCAATCAAAGAAAGCAGGTGACCATCTTGACCGTCGCAGTCGTGATGGGATCAACTTCGGATTGGCCGACCATGAAGCAGGCCACGGCGTTGTTATCCCAGTTGGGTATCTCCTTTGAAAAGCACGTGATATCAGCACATCGCATGCCAGACACCTTAGGCGCGTTTGCCAAAAGCGCACGCGGGGCAGGAATTGATGTCATCATTGCTGGTGCCGGTGGTGCAGCGCATTTGCCAGGCATGCTGGCGGCGAATACCACTTTGCCCGTGATTGGGGTTCCGATCAAAACCCGAACATTGAATGGCGTCGACTCACTCCTGTCCATCGTGCAGATGCCAGCTGGCGTACCGGTGGCCACTATGGCGATTGGTGAGGCCGGGGCGAAGAATGCGGCGCTGATTGCAGCAGCGATTTTAAGCGTGCGTGATCAAAGTGTGGCTAAACGTCTGACCGCCTTTCGGCAGGCGCAAACGTTGGCGGCCCAAGAAAGCGAGGCTCGGCTCGATGACTAAGGTGATTTTACCGCCGGCTACGATTGGTATTGTCGGTGGCGGCCAGCTCGGGCGCATGATGGCGCTGGCGGCCAAAGCCATGGGCTACACGGTGGGCGTGCTGGATCCCACCCCGCATGCGCCAGCCGGCCAGGTGGCGGATTTTCAGCTACAGGCAGCCTACGATGATATCGCCGCGCTGGACGAATTGGCCCAGCGGAGCGACGTGTTGACTTATGAATTCGAGAATGTGGATTTAACCGCACTTGAAGCCGCGGAGCAATATGCGGCCTTGCCGCAAGGGACGCGGCTGCTGGCGATTACCCGCGACCGCATCACGGAGAAGACGTTTCTCAAAACCACCGGCGTGCCAACGGCGAATTTTGCCGCAGTGCCAGATGAGGAAGCCTTGATTCCGGCCGTGCACGAAATTGGGGTGCCAGCGATTTTGAAAACCACCACTGGCGGCTATGACGGGCATGGTCAGCAAGATATTAATAATGAAAAGGATTTACCTGCCGCTCGCGCGTTGGTTGCGCAAGGGCCTTGTATTCTCGAGGCGCGAGTGGCCTTTTCGCGTGAGTTGGCCGTGATGGTGACCCGGGACGGCAACGATGCCGTGCGCTGTTTCCCAATTGTGGAAAATCATCATCAGGACCATATCCTGCATACGACCTTGGCGCCGGCGCCGCATTTGAGTCGGTTAGAGGAGCACCGCGTGGTGGAAATGGCCACTAAAATTGCGACTGCGTTGGATTTGCGCGGGGTGCTGGGGGTCGAAATGTTCGAAAGTGAAACCGAGATCCTTGTCAATGAACTGGCGCCCAGACCGCATAATTCTGGCCACTACTCGATTGAGGCCACGAATTTTTCTCAGTTTCAGGCTCATATCCTGAGCATTTGCGGCTTGGCCATTCCACCAATCACCTTAACTGCCCCGGCGGTGATGCGGAATTTACTGGGTGATGACTTGGCGCAGGCGCGCCGGCTGTGGCCGCAACATCCTGAGTGGCATCTGCATGATTACGGTAAGGCCGAAAGTCGCCCTGGTCGCAAAATGGGCCATTTGACTGTGTTAGGGGGCACGTTGGAAGAACGTTTAGCATCCGTTGCTTTAGAGGAGGAACATCTTGAAGAAAACTGAATTGCTGTACAGCGGGAAAGCCAAAGACGTGTTTGCCACTGATGATCCAGCCGTGCTCTGGGTCACGTATAAGGATCAAGCCACTGCATTAAATGGCAAAAAGAAAGTGCAGATCAGCGGTAAAGGGGCGCTGAACTTACAGATTTCAACCCTTTTGTTCAAGGCTGTGGCAGCGGCCGGCATTCCGACCCATTACCTGAGCACCCCAGATGACCAAACCATGCTGTGCAAACGGTGCGAGATGGTTCCGCTGGAAGCAGTGGTGCGCAACTTTGCCTCGGGTAGTTTTCAGCGTAAGTTCCGAACCGAACCTTTGTTGCCCTTGCAGCCTGCTGTCCACGAGTTCTACTACAAATCTGATGCGCTAGACGACCCTTTTGCCAATGACGAGCAGATTATCGCTCTAGGGTGGGCCAAGCCCGCCACCCTAAAGGCCATACATGCGCTTTCCGATCAGGTCAACCTGGTGCTGCAGGCGCAGTTTAGCGCTATCGGCATCAAGCTGGTGGACTTCAAGTTGGAGTTTGGGTGGCTGGCTGACGGCACCTTGGTGCTAGCCGATGAACTGTCCCCGGATAACATGCGGCTGGTGGATGAAGCCACTGGCGAGTCGCTGGATAAAGATGTTTTTCGCAAGGAGCAGGGGCCACTGACCCCGGTGTATCAAACGGTCTTGGATCGCCTGAAAGGAGCCGCTCATGTTTAAAGCAGAAATTTATGTTAGTTACAAACCCTCCGTCCTAGATCCCAAAGCGGAAGTGATCAAAAACACCTTGGCCCGCATCGGGGATGACAATGTCGCCACGGTATCGGTTGGCAAATACTTCGAGCTCACCTTGACCGCACCAGATCAAGCCGCTGCCGAGGCGCAAGTGGATCGAATCTGCGATGCAATGCTGGCCAATGTCAACACGGAAGCCTACCACTTCACGGTGAAGGCACTGGAGGCGGCGCAATGAAGGCGGCAGTGCTGAGTTTTCCCGGTTCGAACTGTGATGACGATTTACTGCACGCCGTCGGGACGGTACTGGGGCAAACTGCGGTGAAAGTGTCCTCTCAAGCCACCGACCTAACCGGTTATGATGTGGTCCTGGTGCCAGGCGGCTTTTCTTACGGCGATTACCTGCGCTCCGGGGCCATCGCCAAGTTCGCGCCGGTGATGACAGCGCTCAAGGCTTTCGCCGCGGCGGGCGGGTATGTGCTCGGTATCTGCAATGGGTTTCAGATTTTGACGGAAGCCGGACTGTTGCCGGGGACTCTGCAATGGAACACGAGTCTGCAATTCATTTGCGAACCAGAGCCGCTGTTGGTGGCCAATCATCAAACCGCCTTCTCTCAGGCCTATGCTCAGGACCAAATCATCACGCTGCCCATCGCGCATGGGGAAGGCAACTACTATGCCGACCCGGCGACCTTGGCGCAACTGGAAGTCAATGGCCAAGTGGTGTTTCGCTATCTGCACAATCCCAATGGCAGTTTGAATGACATTGCCGGGCTGACCAATGAAGCAGGCAATGTGCTCGGCATGATGCCGCACCCGGAGCGGGCCGCTGAGGCACTGCTGGGTAGCGTCGACGGGTTGGGCGTTTTTCAATCCCTGATCCAAGCCACGAAAGGAGCCGCCATCCATGCAAACTGAACCCACCCCAACGGTTATCAAAACGACCAAGCCGTATCTGGAATGGGGCTTGACGGAATCTGAATATGACCGCTTTGCTGAGAAACTCGGGCGCCTGCCGAATTACACGGAAATCGGCCTCGCCAGTGGTATGTGGAGTGAGCACTGTGCTTACAAATACAGCAAGCCAGTGCTGAAAACCTTTTGGACCAAAAATGATCGCGTACTGATGGGGCCAGGCGAAGGCGCCGGCGTGATTGCCATCGGGGAAGGCAAGGCCGTGGTGTTCAAAGCCGAAAGCCATAACCATCCCAGCGCCGTGGAACCGTATCAAGGCGCAGCGACTGGAGTTGGCGGCATCATTCGCGATATTTTCTCGATTGGCGCTAAGCCGGTGGCGATTTTGGATGCCTTGGCCTTTGGCTATCCCAAAGATGCCCACACCAAGCAGCTGATCGATCAGGTGGTCGCCGGCATCGGTGACTATGGCAACGCCATCGGCATTCCCACGGTAGGTGGCGAAACCCGCTTTGCGCCGACTTACCAAAATAATCCGCTGGTCAATGCGATGTGTGTCGGCGTGATGGACGAAAGCGCCATTCAGCGCGGCAAGGCCGCTGGGGCAGGCAATGCGTTGATTTATGTCGGCGCGAAAACTGGCCGCGATGGCATCAACGGCGCCAGTTTTGCCTCTGGTGATTTCTCGACGGCAGAAGATGCAAATCGCTCGGCGGTTCAAGTCGGCGATCCCTTCATGGAAAAACTGTTGGTCGACGCCTGCCTTGAAGTGACCCGCGACCACCAAGCGGCTTTGGTGGGGATGCAGGACATGGGCGCCGCCGGCTTGGTGTCCTCCACCGTGGAAATGGCCGGCAAAGCCAACAGTGGCATGACGCTGGACTTGGATCTCATTCCCCAGCGCGAGCCAAACATGACCCCGTTTGAAATTATGCTTTCGGAGTCGCAAGAGCGAATGATGCTGTGTGTGCGCACCGGGCATGAAGCCGAAATCATTAAGGTGTTCAAACAGTATGACCTCGACGCGGTGGTGATTGGCCGCGTCAGCTTCGACCATCAATACAAGCTGTTGCAGCATGGCCAAGTGGTTTGCGATGTGCCAGTCAGCCTGCTGACGGATGATGCGCCGGTGTATCACCAAGTCGGCGTTAAGCCCGCCCGGTTGGCGCAACCTGCGGCTGATTTTGAGCCTGGCGCGATTGATCTGAAAAAGACACTTGAGGCGGTGCTGCAAGATCCGAACGTCGCCGATAAAACCGCGATTTTCCGCCGCTATGATGCCCAGGTCCAAACCAACACCATCGTCGGGCCTGGTGGGGGCGCTGCCGTGATTCGCGTGCGCGGCACGCACCGAGCGCTGGCGCTGACCACCGATTCGAATGGTCGGTACCTGGCCTTGGACCCCGAAATTGGCGGCGCCATCACAGTAGCTGAAGCAGCGCGTAATCTGGTGGCCACTGGCGCTGAGCCGCTTGGCATTACCGACTGTCTGAATTACGGCGACCCGACCAAGCCTGAGCAGTTCTACAGCCTGGCAGAATCCGCCAAGGGTATTGTCGCGGCGACCAAGGCGCTGAACACCCCGGTGATTTCCGGGAATGTGTCGCTGTACAACGAAACCGACGGCGAAGCGATTGCGCCGTCACCGATGATCGGCATGGTGGGCTTGATTGAAGATTTAACCGCCATCATGAGTCCAAGCTTCAAAGCCGCCGGCGAGTCCGTTTATGTGATTGGCCAGACCCAGGCCGATTTCAACGGTAGCCTGCTTCAGCAAATGACGCAAGGCGAGGTCAGCGGGCGTTTGCGGCCACTGGACTTGGCGCAGGAGCAAGAAAACCAAGCCTTGGTGCTGCAGGCTATTCGCCAGCACCTCGTCTCCGCGGCGCATGATGTGAGTGACGGCGGTTTGCTGACGGCCTTAGCAGAAATGAGCTTTGGCCGCAATATTGGCGCTGCGGTGGCGGCGGCCTGGGCACCGGCATGGTGGTTCAGTGAAAGCCAAGGCCGTTTCGTGGTCAGCGTACCGGCGGCAAATATCGCCGCCTTTGAAGCATTAGCTGGGCCTTTGGCGACGCGGCTGGGTCGCACCCAGCCAGGTGAGCTGACGGTGCAGGCAGCCGGACAAGCGATGGCCGCCAATGTCGCGACCCTAAAGCAACTTAACAAGGAGGCCCTGGCATGGCAGCTGAAATAAAGAGTCTCAATGAAGAATGCGGCGTGTTTGGCGTCTGGGGGGATCCTCATGCCGTTGAGCTGACCCATCTGGGGCTGCATACCCTGCAACATCGCGGGCAAGAAGGGGCCGGCATTGTCGGCCGCACGCCGGCGGGACTACGGCGGCATTATGGCTTTGGCTTGGTGTCTCAAGTCTTTGCTCATCCCGAGGACTTGCAAGCCTTGCGCGGCCCAGCCGCGCTGGGGCATGTGCGTTATTCCACTGCCGGGGGGCGGATTTTGGAGAATATCCAACCGCTGCTGTTTCGGTTTGCCGATGGTGCGGTCGCCTTGGCCCATAATGGCAACCTGACCAACGCCATGAGTTTGCGGGCCAAGCTTGAAGCTAGTGGCGCGATATTTCAATCGACTAGCGACACCGAAGTCTTGATGCACCTGCTCCGCCGCAGCCCTCAGCCGACCTTTGTGGAGCAGTTGAAAGACGCTTTGACCCAGGTCCATGGCGGCTTTGCCTTTGCCTTGCTCACGGAACACGGTTTGTACGCGGCCTGCGATCCCCAGGGCTTTCGGCCGCTGGTGGTGGGGCAGTTGCCTAGTGGCGGTTATGTGGTGTGCAGTGAAACGGCGGCGCTAACCGCAGTCGGGGCGGAGCTGATCAAAGACATCGCGCCAGGGGAACTCATCAGCATCACCGACCAAGGCCTCGAAAGTCAGGCTTACACGGACAAGACCCAGCTGGCGGTGTGTGCCATGGAATATGTTTATTTCGCCCGGCCGGATTCCGAAATTCACGGGGTCAATGTGCACCAGGCCCGCGTGGCCATGGGGCGGCAGCTGGCCAAGGAGCAACCGGCCGAAGCCGATATTGTCGTTGGCGTGCCGAACTCGTCGCTTTCGGCGGCCTTGGGTTACGCGCAAGCTAGCGGTATTCCTTATGAGCTGGGACTGGTCAAAAGTCAGTACGTGGCGCGGACGTTCATTCAACCCACCCAGGCGCTGCGTGAGCGCAGTGTCCGCATGAAACTCAGCGTGCTGAAAGCCACGGTGGCCGGAAAACGCGTAGTGCTGGTAGACGATTCCATTGTTCGCGGCACCACAGCGAAACAAATCGTGCAACTGCTGAAGGAGGCTGGCGCGAAAAGCGTGCACCTGCGCATTGCCAGCCCGCCGTTGCGCTTCCCATGCTTTTACGGCATCGATATTCAGACCACCAAAGAATTATTCGCTGCTAACCACAGTGTGGCGGAGATGAAACGCATTCTCGGGGTGGACAGTTTAGGCTTTTTATCGGTGCAGGGCTTGGAAGACAGTGTGGGCCTGCAAACCACAGCGCCGCATCGCGGTTTGTGCGTGGCGTACTTCACCGGCCAGTACCCAACCCCGCTGGATGATTATGCGGCCAATTTGCATGAGGAGCTGGCTTGCTTGTCGATGGATCTAAGTGAGGTGAATGCGTAATGGCTATGGATTATAAAGCCGCCGGTGTCGATATTGAGGCGGGCAACGCCTTAGTGACCAACATCAAAACCGTGGTGGCGGCCACCCAGGATGCTAATGTGCTCACCGGGCTTGGCAGTTTTGCCGCGGCTTATGCCTTGCCGCAAGTGCCGGAGCCTGTGCTGGTCGCCGCCACGGATGGCGTCGGCACCAAGTTGCTCCTAGCGCTGCAGTGTGATCAACATGACACCATTGGGATCGACTTAGTCGCCATGGTGGCTAATGATCTGATTGCCGATGGCGCCAAGCCACTCTTTTTCCTAGATTACATGGCCACCGATGAGTTGCAAGTCGAGCGGGCCGAAACGGTGATCAAAGGCATTGCCTATGGCTGCAGCCTCGCTCACATGGCCCTGATTGGCGGCGAAACCGCTGAGATGCCTGGCATGTATCCGCAGCATCATTACGACTTGGCCGGGTTTGCAGTGGGGCTGGCCAGTCGCCAGCAGCTCTTGCCTAGGCACGTAGCGGCTGGGGATGTGCTGATTGGCTTGCCGAGCAGCGGGGTCCACAGCAACGGCTTTTCGCTGGTGCGCAAGCTCTTGGCGGAAACCAACCTTGGCACCATGCCCTTGAGTGATGGTACGGAGATCCGCGCGGCGTTACTAACGCCGACCCGGATTTATGTTGATACCGTGTGGCCACTGATTGAGGCGAACTTGATCCATGGCGCCGCCCACATCACTGGCGGCGGCTTCACGGATAATGTGCCCCGGATGCTGCCTGACGATTTGGCCGCGCGGCTGACGCCTTGGCCTTGGCCGGAGCTCTTCATCCGCATTCAGCAAGCAGGGGCCTTATCGGATGCCGCCATGCGGCAAACCTTCAACCTTGGCATCGGCATGGTCCTGGCAGTGGCGCCTGAGCACCGCGCGGCGGTGCTACAAGCGGTGCCGCATGCCAAAGTTATCGGTCAAGTGGTGCCTCGCACCACCTCCGCCGTGGAATGGGAGGAACAATGAAACGCTTGATTGTTTTTGCCTCTGGCAGTGGCACCAACTTTGAGGCCTTAGCTGCGCATTTTGCCCATTCTCAGTTGGCCCAGATTGTCGCCGTGGTGTGCGATCAGCCTAAGGCCCCAGTACTGGCGCGGGCGGCGCGCTGGCAGATTCCCGTCATCATGGCAGAATACGGCGGGACCCCGAAAGCAGCAGTTGAACAAGCGGTGATTGAGCAACTGCCGCCAGCTGATTTGTTGGTCCTCGCCGGGTACATGCGCATTATTGGCAAGACGCTGCTGGCGGCTTTTCCCAATCGCATCATCAACTTACATCCGGCCTTGTTGCCAAGCTTTCCTGGCCGCACTGGCATTGAAGATGCCTATGCTTACGGCGTGAAAATCACCGGCGTCACGGTGCATTATGTCGATGCGGGCATCGATTCGGGGCAGATTATTGCCCAGGAGCCGGTGAGGATTGCTGCCGGTGAGCCGCTCGCGCAAGTGGCAACCGCGATTCATGACGTGGAACACCGCCTCTTACCGCAAACCATTGATACTCTCATCAAAGAAGGAGCGATTTAACGTGAAACGTGCATTGCTTAGTGTGTTCGATAAAACTGGCTTGGTGGAATTAGCGCAAGGGCTAGTGGCCCGCGATTTTGAACTGGTGTCGACAGGGGGCACCAAGCGCGCCTTGGAGGCGGCTGGGCTGCCGGTGACTGGGGTGGAAACGGTGACCGGCTTTCCAGAAATGCTAGATGGGCGGGTGAAGACCCTGCATCCCAAAATTCATGCTGGCATCTTGGCTAAGCGTGATGTGGCGTCGCACATGGCGGCTTTGACCGCTCATGACATCACCCCAATTGAAGTGGTGGTGGTGAACTTATATCCTTTCGCGGCTACCATTGCCAAACCTGAGACCACTCGCGCCGAAGCCATTGAGCAAATCGACATCGGTGGGCCTAGTGCCTTGCGCGCGGCGGCGAAAAACGCGGCTGCGGTGTGGGCCGTGGTGGACCCAGCCGATTATGCTCAGGTGCTGTCCGGCTTGGATGAAGACGATGCGGCGCTGCGTGCGCGCCTGGCGGCCAAAGTGTTCCAAACAACCGCGGCTTACGATGCTCAAATCGCCGCCTATCTTGATCCAGAGCCATTCCCGGCGACCTTCACGCCAACCTTCACCAAGCAGCAAAGTCTGCGTTATGGTGAAAACAGCCACCAAGACGCCGCTTTTTACGTGGCCCCGGATGCCCCAGCGGAATCGTTGGCCCACGCCCGGCAGCTTCACGGTAAGGCCCTGTCCTTCAACAACATTCGCGATGCCGATGCCACGCTGGCGATGGTGAATGAATATCAGCAGCCAACAGTCGTGGCAGTGAAGCACATGAACCCCTGCGGTATCGGGCAAGGGGCCACCATTGAGGAAGCGTGGGATAAGGCCTACGCGGCCGATCCGATGTCAATTTTTGGCGGCATCATTGCGCTCAATCGCCCAGTCGATCTGGCGACCGCCGAAAAAATGCACAAGCTGTTCCTAGAGATCATTATGGCCCCGAGTTTTGATGACGATGCCTATGCGGTGCTCGCCAAGAAGAAAAATCTGCGGCTGTTGACGGTCACCTTGGCGCCGGCCCAGAGCAAGCCACGGGTCGAAACCGTCGCGGTACTAGGCGGGGTGCTGCGGCAAACCACCGACACCGCCATTGAAACGGCGGCAGATTTGACGGTGGTCACCCAGACCCAACCCACCACTGAGCAAATCGATGCCATGCTGTTTGCCCAGCAAGTGGTCAAACATGTGAAGAGTAATGCCATTGTGATTGCCAAGCAGGGCCAAACCTTAGGCATTGGGGCGGGGCAAATGAACCGCATCGGTTCCGTGGCAATCGCGCTGAAACAGGCCCAGCAAAACGCTAATTTCGCTGGCGCCGTGATGGCTTCGGATGCCTTTTTCCCGATGGATGACTGTGTGGAATATGCCGCGCAACATGATATCAAAGCGATTATTCAGCCTGGTGGCTCGATTCGCGATCAAGATTCAATTGCCATGGCTGATAAGTACGGCATTGCGATGGTCACCACCGGCGTGCGGCACTTCCGGCACTAGGACAGAGGAGGCGCATCATGGCAAAAGTCTTAATTATTGGCAGTGGTGCACGGGAAAGTGCGCTGGGACAAGCCTTTTTGGCTTCGCCTCAAGTCAGTGCGGTGTTTGTGGCGCCGGGTAACGCGGGGATGCCGCTGCTGGGGCTGACACCGGTGGCGATTACGGAAGATCAGACCGCAGCGCTGGTCGCGTTTGCCGCCGACGTGGACTTGACGTTTGTCGGCCCTGAGCAGCCGCTTGCCGCTGGGTTGGTCGATGCCTTTCAGGCCGCGGGCCGGCCAGTGTTTGGGCCGACGCAAAAAGTGGCCCAGCTGGAGAGCAGTAAGCAGTTCGCCAAAGCCTTCATGGCGGCCCATCATTTACCGACGGCGGCGGTTAAAGTTGCCCATAGCCAGGCTGAAGCCACCGCTGCCGCCGCGGTCATGAGCTTGCCGCTGGTGATCAAGGTGGATGGGCTCGCTGCCGGCAAAGGCGTGACCATTGCCACCAGTCCCGAAACCGTCACGGCTACCCTGGCCGCTTTATACGCAGCGGATACCCAGGCGCCGGTGCTGCTCGAAGAATATTTGAGCGGCCAGGAAGCGTCAGTGCTGGCGATGTTCAATGGCACCAAGCGCGTGCTGTTTCCGCTGGCCCAGGATCACAAGCGCCGCTTTGCTGGCGACACTGGCCCGAACAC
The DNA here is from genome assembly GCF_003946175.1 of Lacticaseibacillus suibinensis. GTDB lineage: Bacteria > Bacillota > Bacilli > Lactobacillales > Lactobacillaceae > Lacticaseibacillus > Lacticaseibacillus suibinensis. The sequence continues at coordinate 50,947 of NZ_RHOK01000016.1, forward strand.
TGGGGGGATGGGCGCCATTAGCCCCGCGCCGCAGTTCTCGAAGGTCCAGCAGGCCCAAGCGGCGGCGCTGGTGGATCAAACGCTGGCGGGGATGGTCGCAGACGGCCTGACCGGCACTGGGGTGTTGTATGTGGGGCTGATGTTCACGCAGCACGGACCGAAAATTCTGGAGTACAACCTGCGCTTTGGGGATCCGGAAACACAGGTGCTTTTGCCGCAGGTGACCAATGATTTCTACCAGCTCACCCAGGACTTACTCGCCGGGCAAGCGCCGGCTTTGACCCTCAATGGCCAAACTTATTGCGGGGTGGTGGCAGTCAATCCCGCTTATCCGCAAAGTGGACCAGCTTTGCCGCTAGTGGTGCCAACCGCTGCCCAGTGTGACTACTGGATTCCGGCTGGGGTGGCGAAGCAAGGCGAGGCGTTAGTGAGCCATGGCGGCCGCATTTTCACCGTGATTGGTAGTGGCAGTGATTTGGCAGCGGCGCAGCGCGCGGCTTATACCCGCATGGCGCCACTGCAAGGGCCACTGGCGGTGCGCGATGACATTGGCGCGAAAGGGTTATAACCATCAGCGACCACAAGATACAGGCGGTGGTCGCTTTTTTGATGCTTTGAACTACCAGATATGGTACGATGGAGCGTGAAATGGAGTGAGCAAGTTGCCAAAAAAGACCTTACCCAATAACCCTAAGCCCATGGAATGGCTGGCTTCTGATTTGTCGCAAGGCTATGTCGCTGACTACAAGCCGTTCACTTTTGTTGACGGTGAAGGTGTGCGCTGCAGTATTTATGTGTCTGGTTGTAAGTTCAATTGTCCCGGCTGCTACAACAAAGTGGCCCAGAACTTTCACTATGGCACGCCCTACACTCAGGAGCTGGAAGACCGGATTATCGAAGATCTTAGCCAGTCCTATGTGCAAGGGCTCACGCTGCTCGGTGGGGAACCGTTTTTGAATACGCAAACTTGCCTCCAGCTGTGCCGGCGCGTGCGGCGCGAATTCGGCCATACCAAGGATATCTGGAGCTGGACCGGCTACAAATGGGACGAATTGATGCAGGAATCACCGGATAAACTAGAATTACTCAACCTGCTGGATATTTTGGTGGATGGCCGGTTCCTGGAAGCCGAAAAGGATTTGACGCTGCAGTTTCGCGGCAGTGCCAACCAGCGCATCATTGATGTGCCAGCCAGTTTGGCGAGCGGCGAAGTGAAAATTTGGGCCAACTTGGTCCGCTAAAGGAAGCAAAGGGGCGCTAGCTGCGAACAGCTAGCGCCCCTTTGTGCGATTTATTCTTCAACGATCGGTTTGGTCAGTGTGTTGCCTGACTCGCCGTAGTAAGACAAATGCGGGAAGTGCACCACCACGCTGGTGCCTTGGTCAACCGTGCTGGTTAAGGTGAGGTGATGGCCGAGCTTTTGACTGAGCTGCGCCGCCAAATACAGGCCGAGACCGGTGGATTTTTGGTTGGCGTTGCGGCCGTTGGTGCCGGTGAAGCCTTTTTCAAACACGCGATGCTGCTCATCAGCAGGAATGCCAATGCCGGTGTCAGTCAGCGTGAGGGTGGCTTCGGTTGGCGTGTCGGCTAGCGCGGCTGTGATGGTGCCGCCAGGTTTGGTGTATTTGATGGCATTGGTGATAATCTGGGTCAAAATGAACCGCAGCCATTTTTCATCGGTCACCACGGTCAGCGGTCCGCCTTGCAATTGAAAGCGGAGTTGGCCGGCGATAAAGCTGTTGCGCTGATCAACGACCACGGCATCGACAATTTTGGTCAGGTCGTATTCCCGGAGTAAGTAATCCTTGGAAAAACTGTCCAGGCGAGAATAGTACAGCACTTGCTCAACGTAAAAGTTGATTTTGTCCAGCTGTAGCGCCATGTCATCGAGTGGCTGCTCAGGGGCTTTGCCATCGAGACTATCCCGCAGCAGCGTGGTCGCCGCCAGCGGCACCTTGATTTCATGGACCCAGGAGTCAATGAACGCCTTTTGATCTTGCTGCTGGGCGATGAGTTGCGACTGTGTCTTTTGATGTTCGCGCAAGACGTGGTTATACGCCGCCACGATGGCTTGTTGCTCATAATGGTGGGCTTCTGGCAGGCGCCAAGTTAAGGCGTCTTCGCCAGCCTCAGTGCGGGCCTTGAATTGATTGACCCAGGCCTTGGTGCGCCGATATTGCCACCCTAACACCACCGCGCCAAACAAGGCCACCAGCAGACTGATGTAGACTAAGGTTCCCGGATGCACCAGGTGCCGCGGATCCAGCCATAGCCCGAAATCAAACAAGGCGAGGCCGAGGCAAAAAAAGACAATGGCGGCGCGGCGATCGCGCAAGTACTCCCAAAACGTCATGTGGCCCTCCTTTAAGGCACAATGTAGCCTTGACCGACCTTGGTTTGGATGTAATCCGGCAGGCCGGCTTCGGCGATTTTTTTGCGCAGACGGTTGATGTTGACGGTTAGGGTGTTGTCATCCACGAAGCGTTCGTCTTGCCACAAGTCCTTCAGCAAATGCGAACGACTCACAATTTCGCCATGCGCGCGCATGAGAATCTGCAGTAGCTTGTATTCGTTTTTGGACAGGTTGATTTCTTGACCAGCCACTTGCGCCATGCCGGTTTTGAGATCCAAGGTCAGGCCGGCATGCTCTAAGGCTTCGCTGCCATTGTCCTGGTAATGGTAAGTCCGGCGCAGCAAGGCATTGATTTTGGCAATCAGCACTTCCATGGCAAAAGGCTTTTCGACGAAGTCATCGGCACCTAAGTTCATCGCCATCACCATGTCCATATTGGTGTTGCGGCTGGAAATGAAGATCACGGGCACTTGGCTGACGTCGCGGATTTTTTGCACCCAGTAGTAGCCATCGCGAACGGGTAAGTTGATGTCCAGCAGCACAAGATCGGGTTGATCTGCAGCAAACTGGTCAGCCACGCGGCTAAAATCCTCAATCACACTGGCTTGAAATTGCCACTTGTTGAGGGCTTGGGCAATCAGGTTGGCAATGGTGCGGTCGTCTTCAACAATCATAATCTTGAACAAGGTTTCCATCTCCGTTCCTTATAGTTGTATAGTAGCGGTTTCGCCGTGGTGGTACAAGCGACCTGGGACCGAGTTTAACGGGTCTTACAGTATCGCAAGGTCAAAGCCACTGCTAATAAAATCTGTTATGATAAAACCAACTTGAAACAGGAGGCTTTCAGCATGCGAGTGGTCGACGTGGCACACCTGACAAAAATCTACGGACATCGGTTAAATCGCGTCACAGCGTTGAATGACTTGAGTTTTCACATCGACGCTGGCGAATTTGTGGGCATTATGGGTCCCAGCGGTGCCGGCAAGTCCACCTTACTCAATACCATTGCCACGATCGATACGCCCACCAGCGGGGAAGTCATCGTGGCCGGGCAAAGCCTGAGTCAATTTTCCGAATCGGAATCGGCCCGCTATCGGCGCGAGCAACTCGGCTTTATTTTTCAGGAATTCAATCTGATTCCAGATTTAACCGTGGCGGATAATATTACGCTACCGCTGACCTTTGTGCCGCCGGTGCCAGATGATTTGGACGCGCGGCTGGCCCGCTTTGCCCACTTGCTCGGGCTCGAGTCGATGCTGACCCGTTATCCGGAGCAGTTGAGTTTAGGCCAGCGCCAGCGGGTGGCGGCAGCACGCGCCATGATTAGCAATCCGGCGTTGATTTTGGCGGATGAACCCACTGGGAGTTTGGATTCGATGGCAGCCACGGAGCTGTTGCAGTATCTGACGAAGCTCAATCTCGAAGAGGATGTCACCATTATGATGGTGACCCATGACGCCTTCACCGCCAGTTTCTGCAATCGCATCATTTTTATTCGTGATGGGAGCTACTTTGCGGAAGTCACCCGGCGCGGACCACGGCAACAGTTCTTCGACAGTATTATCGACATGGAAGCGACGATTAATGGGGGAGGCAAGCGCCGTGGGCCGTCTGATACGCTCTGATTTTCACCGGTATGCCACCATCAATCGGCTTTACGTCGCCATGGCGGCGGTGATGGTCGCACTTTTGTATGCCGTTTTGGCGTTGATTGAAGATGACGCCTTATTCGCGGCGGCCGATCGGTATACCGAGGTCAGTGCGGCGGCGCCGTCAGTGTTGCTGGTGTTGTTAGTGGTGGCCCTGCTGTTCACCATTATCTTTTTACTCTATATGAATACTTTGCTCATTGAGCGGCGGGCGCGCTCAATTTCGGTTTACCGGCTTTTGGGCATGCCGGCGGGTCGGATCGGGCTGACGCTGTTTTACGAGTCGATGCTGCTAGGCGCGCAAACGCTGGTGATCGGTTTTGCGCTGGGATTGCTGTTGTCCAAGTTCTTGGCGATGATGCTGCTGCGGTTAATGGCGCTACCCGTGACGGTGGGGCTGTTGTGGCAGCCGCATGCGATGCTGGAGCTGGTGGCGGTGTTCACCTTGGTCTACGCGGTGATTGGCGTGATCAACGGCATTTATGTGGCCCATATTCCGATTGGTCGACGTTACCAATTGCCAGCCCAAGGTCTGCCGACGCGGGTCACTGGGTGGCGCATGGTGTGGGCCACGGTGGGCTGGGTGCTCTTGATTGGCAGTTACCTAGGTGCATACAACCTCGTCCATCTGGCGTATGCCGTGTCGCAGAGCCGCTTCGGCCATGGTTACATGGTGCTATGGGCGGTGCTGGCGGTGGGGCTGGTCGGGCTGTATTTGGTGTTCCGGTATTCACTGCCGACATTAACCAGTCGGCTCGTGCGGCTGCTTTTTTTCCGCCATCATGCCGTGCGCTTGCTGACGTTAACTAATTTGAACGAGCGCCTGCAGCGCAATGTGCATTCGCTGTTTTTGACCACGTTGCTCGCCACTGGCACCATCACCGTGCTGGGAAGTGGGGCGATTTTTTACCAGTTTGGGCAGGCTGGGGTCAATCAAAGCATCAGCATGGATCTGGTGGCGAGTCCCTATGGGTTGAAAACCACCTACCATGACCTCAATCCTGACTGGATCAAGCAAACCGTGGTGCTGCCAACAAAACTCGCTGCGGGCCGGCTGCACACGCAACATGGCCAGCCTGGAGACGGTGACGAAACTTTTTATAATGTCATTGCCTTAAGTGACTATCAGCGCATCGCCAAGGTGCAAAAAGGCCTGGCCAAGCTGACGTTAAAACCGGGCCAGGCCGTGATGGCGGTATATGGTCGTTCGCTCTATCAACACACTTGGCTGAATCAAAGGCGCCAGTGGTCGATCACGCTGCCGCGAACCGGCCAAAAGTTTCAACTGCAATCCGTCAGCAATCAGTTCCCACTTGGGGTCGATGGCTACTTTGACCGGGCGTTGATTGTCACCGATGATGATTATCAGGTGCTGGCGGCGCCGCGCGATCCAATGACCGGCTATCAGCTCAAGTCGGGGGCAAAGGTCGCGGCCTTCGTGAAAAAGGCGTCTAACACCAGCACCTATGATTTTCTCAGTGGTAGTTCCAAAGCACTGACAGGCGAAAAAAGCCTGCAGCTCAGTCGCACTGAGCATGCAGGCAGTTATTCGCGTAGTGCGTTGCGGCTGAAAGGGCCGCTTTTGGCGCAAATGAATATGCTATTTGGATTAGGCTTGTTCGTCGTCATACTGCTGGGGCTCATTTTTATGATTGCCACGGCCAGCATTTTGTTGATGAAGCAGCTCATCATTGCCTTTCAAGAGCGGCAAAGCCGGCAGATTATTCGGGCGCTGGGGATGCCAACGCGGGGGATGCACCAGATTATCAACTGGCAGACCACGTTGATTTTTGGCTTACCGCTGTTGGTGGGGACGTTCAATGCCTGGCTGATCATTCATTTCTTTAGTTTGTACTTGGATAATCCCGGTTACAGTTTGGTGGTCATCATTGTCTTGATTTACGCCTTGGTGTACGCCGGCTTCGGGGCGCTCACTGCCCGCTTAGTGCGCCGCAGCTAGTCAGCACTGGTCGCTTCGGCCGTGAGCGCTTTGGTCGGGTGATCGGGATCAACGATGGTATAAATGGCCCGGTGATAGCCAAAACCTGCTTGCGCACGCTGAGCGAAAGTCCGCACTGGCGCATACAGCGGCGTATTTTGCGCGGTGTAGACGTCAAGTTTGCGATTCCATGCGGACAACAGCAGATATTCCAGATGCGGGTTGTCGGTTTTCATCAGGACCATGGCGTCGCAACCTTCGAGCCGATCGGCCTGGGCAGTGAATGCAGTCATTTGGCTCACGAACACGCCGGCCTCATCTTTACCAAGTTTGAAGTACATCAGCGCAATATACCCATACGCCGGAACTGTGCCATAATGAGCGAGGACGGTGCCGCGCACTGGCGAAACAAAGGGAATTGCGCCTTTGAGGTCCAGCAGGGCAAAATCGCGGTCTTTTTCCACATCTTTGAGCAGCCTAGTTGGCGTGGCTGCCTGTTTGGCGAATTGTTGCATGTAAGTTTGACTACCGAGAACGAGTTGCATTGTTTGGGTCATGAAATGGCCACCTCCATCTTCTTAGTATAGCGCTTACTTGATTGAAAGGACTGAAGAGCTTGAAATTAACAATTCTGGGTTATTTAGGCGGTTATCCCGACCATGGGGTGGGGACGAGCAGCTACTTGATCACCAGTGGCGATTATCAGCTGTTGATGGATTGTGGCGCTGGCGCGTTGTTGGCGTTAGAGCAGGTGCTGGATCCCAATCAGTTGGACGCCGTGCTTTTGACGCATTACCACCACGACCACACGGCGGATGTCGGCGTCTTGCAGTATTATCGCCAGCTGCATAGCGGCGAGAAGAAGGTTTCACCGCTACCGATTTACGGTCACACTAAAGATCCGCTGAATTTTGCGGCTTTAACCTTTGGTCCGTTTACTCAAGGGGTGGGCTATTCGGCAGAAGCCCCGCTCGACCTGGGGCCGCTGCGTTTGACCTTCCTTGAAACCGAGCATCCGGTGCCGGCGTTTGCGGTGCGGATTGAAGAAAAAGCGACTGGTCAAGTGTGGGTCAATACCAGCGATACGCGGGCCTTCCCGCAGCTGGCGGACTTTGCGCAAGGCGCAGACCTCTTGCTGGCCGATACGAACTTTTTGGCGAATCACCCAGCGCCACTATGGCACTTAACCGCGCCTCAAGCTGGCGCATTGGCTAAGGCCGCTTCGGTCAAGCATTTGCTACTGACACATTTGCCGCAAGAACTGTCGCTGGCAACCCTGAAAGCGCAAGCGCAAGCCGCGGCCCATGGCGTTGATGTGCAACTCGCCAGTGAGGTGCATGAACTTAATGGCAGTGACCTTGTTGGGTAAATGATTAAAATAATTATGGTTATTGTATCGATTTTGTATCAGTAATGGCTTAAGAAAACGCTTGGTTACTCGATTCTTCGCTAGTATCGCTTATTGTTCCTTATATCACAATAAGATTGAGCACGAAAGCGAAAATTTATTTTTCCCCAGTTTACAATTCAAGTGCAACACCCTGACGACTAGACCAAAAAGGCCATGAAGACCTATTCTTGTTAGTACTAGCTAAACAAGAAAGCAGGAATCTTCATGACCCACTCTCAGACTAACACCCACAAGCATTACCAACAACT
>NZ_RHOK01000017.1 GCF_003946175.1 Lacticaseibacillus suibinensis
ATTCAAGCAGTCCAATCCGCACTGAACCATCGTCCCAGACGTATTCTGAACTATCTTCGCCCATGCGATTACTACCGATGCATGGCGTAACAGCCTAGACCACTATCAAGAATTCGTTATCATCGTTGCACTTGACTTGAAAATTGAGGTAAAAGTCTTCAGCACTAAATGTTGTTTGTAAATCAAATTCCATTGCCAGTTCATCCAGTGAGGCTTCAACCACATTTCCAATGACCGTTAATTTTTGCTTGTTTTTGAGCTCTTCCACGACTCCATAACTTGCTAAGAATTGGAGCACACTCTCCATCACATTGAAGTTAATTCCAGTATCAACCTGGAAGGCTGCTTCATATTCTTTGAAATATTCCGAGTCCAAAGCCTCATCACGAATATCAAAATCTCCAAACTTATAACGTGCTTGAGTAATCTGTGTTCCAATCATGTCCGCATGTGTTGTCGGCAATAAATCAACAATTCCATTATCCTGGATACTGACAGTAACCCAATTCTGAGCCCCAGATTTAACTTCCCCGGTTTAAACTTCAAGTGCAACGCCTAAACCGCTAGACCGGTTTGTACAAAAAGGCCAGGAAGACCTATTCTTGTTAGCGACTAGACAGACAAGAAAGAGGAATCTTCATGACCCACTCTCAGACTACCACCGTCCGCTCATACCAACAACTGTGTTCCGCCGAAAGAGGCGCTATTGAAGCCTTGCACAGGCAGGGCTTGTCTTGCCGCGCTATTGCTCTTGTACTTCGCCGCAACCCTAGTACGATCAGCCGTGAGCTACGGCGAGGCGCGGTTGATCACATGAGCTCGAATCGTAGGATTCATTCCGCATACTTCGCTAATGCTGCCCAGGCTCGTCATGAACGAGCTCGGCTCAACAGCCGCTCACACGGGTTGCTTCACAGCTGCGATTACTTCTTCGACGATCTCATCAAAGCCCTGCACCAGCGCCCTCGTGTACACAGTCTCGACAGCTTCGTGCATACCTTCAAGATGATGTATCCGCATTTGAAATGTCCTTCAACGCCGACCATCTATCGCTATATTGACCAAGGACTGCTACCCATCACCAATGTCGACTTACCAATGAAGCTGCGTCGAAGAGTGAAGCATCCTGGTAAGCGCCATGCTCGCATGAATAAGCGCAAGCTTGGAGACTCGATAGAGGTGCGACCTGAGGTCGTCGACAAGCGTTCTGGCGCTGGTCATTGGGAAGGCGATCTAGTCAAGGGCAAGCGTGTGCGGAGCGAACCAGCTTTGATGACTCTTACCGAACGTTACTCCAGAACTGAGATCATCGTGAAGATACCGAACTATCGGGCGGAGACTTGCCGGGCAGCGCTTCAAGACACTATCGATGACTATGGTGCCAAGGAGTTCGAGACGATCACATTCGACAATGGCTCCGAGTTTGCTGCGCTGAGCCAAGTCACCGGCACCAAGATCTTCTTCGCTCATCCGTACTCACCCTGGGAGCGTGGGTCTAACGAGAATGCCAATGGTCTATTGCGTGAGTACTTCCCTAAGGGCAGATCCCTCAAGACTGTTACTGCTGATCAGGTTCAGGCAGTGCAGTCCGCCCTCAACCATCGGCCACGGCGCAGCCTGGGCTGGCTTCGGCCCTGTGACTATTATCCCAACATGGCTTAAAGCTATACCACTAACAAGGATTGGTTAGCGAGTGTTGCGCTTGAGTTGACAACCGGGGAACCGTGCTGGGCTAGTAGTCCGCCTAGGCCAGGTCCGAGAATGAGGCCGCCGGAGAAAGCCGCGGACAGCCAGCCGATCACTTTGGCCCGGTGCTTGAGATCTGTCACATCTGCCGCCAAAGCCTGCGCGGTGGGGACAAACACCCCGGCGGATAAGCCGCCGATGATGCGAGACAAATCAAGCATATAAAGATGATTGGTCAAAGCGAATAACACTTCGGACACGGCGAACAACGCGAGCCCCCCCAATAGCAACGGTTTGCGGCCAATGCGGTCCGACAGGCGGCCAATCAACGGCGAAGCGATGAACTGCATCAAGGCATAGAGCGACGACATGATGCCCATATCAGTGGCAGTAAAATGCAGCTCATTTTTGATGAAAGGCATCACTGGGAAAATCAGGCTCATGCCAAGACAGATCAAAAATTCGCTGAAAATCAAAATGGTGATGGTGCGTTTGGTGCGGTTTGACATGGGTTAACCCCTTTCTTCGCTTGACGATTCACCACTTGGAAGCCAGGCGATAGCGCGCGGTGATTTTGAAAACAGTTTAATGGGCATTGTAGCACATTTGTTCCCGAGAAAAACGAGCGTTCAATGAGAGGCCAAAACTCCTGCGAGGTGGGCGAGTCGTGCATGTTAAACTATCACTATACGGTTAAAAAGGGGGGCCACTGTCATGGCCGATAAAACCAACTTCAACTGGCGCACGGCGCCGCGGTCGATTGCCAAGCTAATGGCCTGGCTGCCATATTTTGCCCAGTTTCAACAAGCAGATTACCAAGCTGCAGTGGCAAATCAGGAGCCAAGTACCATGGCCAAAATCCCAGTGCTCTATCCGGTGCGGCGGGCGATTCGCTATGCCATCGAAAGCGATGCCGATGATCCGGACCCGCTGACGCAACTGACGTTAGCTGATTTTGTGGCTGGCCAGCAACCTGCGAGTGATTTCAGTGACAAGGAATCCAAAGTCCGCCAAATCGTCACCACTGCTGAACAATATGGCTTGATGGACGCTAAAACCGCGCGCCTCACGCCGGTGGGACAGCGCGCAGTGGCCGGCCAGTTAAGCGGTGAGGACTTTTTGGTTCAGCTGCTCAAAATGTACGTGATGGTCGATGAGCACCATGGTGTTTTCCCGTTGCGGACAGTGCTGCAGCTGATGGCACATTTTGGCGCACTGAGTCGCAACGAGCTCACCTTTGTGTTCGGCACGTTGGACGATGCCGCGGTGCCAACGACCATTGAAGCAGTGCGGGCCTTCCGCACGGCCTATGCCAAGCTGCCGAGTCGCAATGACAACCGCGCTGTTGAGGCTTTGGCGATCAAGACCTGGCACCAGTTCTTTCCCGCCACCCCTGACCGCAAGATCATTTCAATTCAGCATGACTACACCGATGCCTTGCGGCGGGCGTTGGAATTCACCGAGCTCTTTTACTCGCACGGCCGCGGCACCGCGATGAAGTTGCGGGTCTCGGCGCTGAATCAGCCGAAGCTGCAGCAACTGGTGAACGATTTTACCTTTGTGCTGCCACCGCAGCAGTCGGTTAATGGCCACCTGGTTCAAAAAAGTGCCCGTGAGACGCTGGCTTGGTTTGGGGCCGTGGGCAATTTGTCACTGCCATGGGATCAGCCAGATGCGCGGGTGCAGTTGGTCGAGGACAAGCTGGACCATGCGGCGCGGTTATTCGCTACTTTGCCTGACGCGCCTTATGCACCGGCGCAAGTAGCGGGGATCAAGGCCAATTTGGCCAAGGCGTCGATTCAACAGCTGAAAGACCTTGAGTCGGCGCTGGATCAGGCCGTGCTGGCGCAAACGGAACTGCTGTATGTCCAAAAAGAAGCACAGACGCCGGCCGCCCGGCAAGAAATTCTTGAGCGGTTTGAGACGATTTTAAATGATAAAGACCAGGCGGCGTTGTGGCTGGAAGTCAATACCTGGCGGGCGTTTGTCGCGCTGAGCGGTCAGGACAAGGAAGTGATTCATCATTTCCAGATGAATCCCGATTTGACCCCGAAGTCCTTTGCACCAGGCACCGGCAACACGCCAGATATGGAAGTGCATCTGGCCAGCAGCATTTTGGTGCCGGAAGTCTCGCTGATGGCTGGCACGGTGCAATGGGAACACGAGGCCTCATCGGTGATTGACCATGTGATCAAAATCAGCCAGGCCAGTCCAAAGCCGACGCTGGGCGTGTTTATCAGCGCACGCATCAATCAGCGCACTTTGTGGCAGCTGTTTTTGCTGAATCACGATTCTTGGTTGGGCCAACCGGTGCCAGTGGTGCCTCTGACCATCAAACAGTTCAGCGCAATGATGCAGGTCGCCTATGCGACGGACGCGACTGCGCAGGAAGTGGCCACGTTGCTAGAGCAGATCAGTGCCGCGGCGCGCCAGCTGACCACTTACATTCAGTGGCCGAATGCGATTGAAAGTGCCTTGGACGCCTGGGCCCGCCGGTGAGCGTTGTATCACCGGTGGTCATTGGGTACACTAGAGACACTGAGTAGAAAAATTTGGTTGCGATGAAAGAGTAGAGAAGATGCTGACGCCTTTATTGAAATATCCCGGCGGTAAAACCAAGGAGCTGCCGCACATTTTGCCGGCTTTGCCGGCGCAAATTCGTCATTATTATGAACCCTTCGTGGGCGGCGGCGCGGTGTACTTTGCCGTGGGCAGCCGCCGTGCTTCAACCATCGACGGGTACTACATCAATGATCGCTCTGATGAGCTGATGCGGCTGTATCGCGCCGTGGCCACCGGGGATGAAAGCTTCTTTGCAGCGGTCGCGCGCATTGATGCGGCTTGGGTTGGGGCGGAAGCTTATGTCGAGCACGGGAAGCCGGAATTGCTGGCCTTTTTTGCGGCACAGGTGAAAGCCACAGAACAGACGCGGCCGCAGACTCAGGCCTGGGTCAAGGCCCATCAAGCCGCGATGGCGGCCGCCTTTGCCCCGGCGTTTGAAGAGGGACAGGGCTTCTTTGCCGATTTGCCGGTGGCGATGGCGCGCAAGGTGAACTTCCTGCGCAAGCAAGCGGCAGGTGGTGTCACCATTTCGCAGGCTGATTTTGAACAAATCATTTTGACCACCTTTAAATCCTCGCTGTATGTGTACTACCGCGACTTGTTTAATCGCATCCCTGAGCTGGCCTTCACGCCTGGGGAGCAAGCAGCGCTGTATTTGTTCATTCGCCAGTACGCGTACTCCTCAATGTTCCGCTATTCCAAAACCGGAAAGTTCAACGTCCCATACGGTGGCATGACTTACAACCACAACACGTTGGCCAGTCGGGTGGCGGATTATCACAACCCGGAATTAACGGCCCTGTTGGCGCGCACCACCATAGGAAATCAGGACTTTGCCGCATTTATGGCCGCGCATCCTCCGGTGGCAGGCGATTTCCTGTTTCTCGATCCGCCTTATGATACTGATTTTTCCACTTATGCCAATAACGAGTTTGGCCAATCCGACCAAGGCCGACTGGCGCAGTACTTAATTCACGAGACCGTCGCTAATTGGATGCTCGTGATCAAGCACACACCGCTGATTGCCGCTTTGTATGAAGCCGGCACCGCCACTGCCAACGGTCAGCAGGTGTTTCTGCATGCTTTCGATAAATCCTACTTAGTTAACTTCAAGAACCGCAACGCCAAAGACGTTGAGCATCTGGTGATTACCAATTATCAGCTGCCTGAACAAGACCTACTTTAGCGTCAGGCGCCCATGCGTCGTCACCGAGACTCAGCCTCGGTGGCGACCTTTTTGAATTAGGGCAAGGAAACACGTTCTTTTAAGCACGTGATGAAATGACCTGTTTGTGTGTCGCATACACTCTGCGTACAGTATCGCATAAGCTGCCATAGATAGTGCCATGAAGGATGCCACAAGTCTTCCATATGGTAGAACCTCTGTCTACAATCTTAAATTACCACATCATCTGAGGAACTAAATACCACAAGAGGTTACAGCCAAGTGAATTCTATTTGAGACTGCTGAGGAATACGGATTAAGCATCGACAGAATGGAATTCGGTGAGGACGATTGTATGCCCCTATTGATTGGCGCCCCGTCAAGCCTGCAGTGACTAATATTCTGCGCTGGCAGAAAGGAATTTCACCGCGCCGCCGATTCGCGCAAGATTCGGCACAACAAAATAGTTGTTCGTGAATTGGGGAATGTCCCATATGACCGCGTAATTGTTATGTGGTAGGCATGAAAGGGCGGTTCAGCTAATAGCGACAAAATCAATACATTGATGGCCAACGTTGAAGGTGGTGAAGCTTAGTGACAATGAAGATGTTTAAACTCCGCATCTATCCGAACATCACTCAACGGCTTCAATTTGAGCGTAACTTTGGTATGGGTCGGTTCGTTTGGAATGAATTGCTCAATATGCAGACCAAACGTCACGAAAATGGAGGTAAGTACGTTAATGAATTTGGCATGAACTATTTACTCAAGCCCCTCAAATAAGAATATCCATGGCTAAAGGAAGCTGACGCAACTAGTCTTTTGGGTGTTAGTCACAATCTGCATCTAGCCTTCCAAAAGCTGTTCAAAGAACACGCCGGTTACCCGAAGTTCAAGTCCAAGCGCTTTACGCGCCCCGCTTATCGGTCAAATGCCGTTAACGGCAATATTGCCCTGTTAGATGAAACCCATATTCGGTTACCCAAGGTCGGCATAATCAAATTCCGGGCCGGGCAATTACCCACTGGTAAGATTAAGACCGCAACGGTGGTTCGGAGTAGCACGGGTGAATATGACGTGTTGGTGGTCGCAGAGGTTGAAATTGCCTCTTGGCATCAAACTAAGGCGTTGGCAGGCATTGATATGGGCGTAGCCGACCTTGCAATCACAAGTGATGGTAAGAGGTACGCGACTAAACGTTTCGACAAGGCGTTAGCCAAGAAAAAGCACTATTGGGAAAAACGTTTTGCCCGTCGGCGCCATCAAGCGGAAAAGGAAATCGCTTGGGACAAAGATCTCAAAGTTGTTGCCCCACGGCGGTTGAGTGATTTCAAAAATTACCTGAAGGCTAAGGTGATGGTGGCAAAGTACAGCGAAAAAGTCGTCAACCAGCGCCGAGACTACTTGCAGAAGATAAGCACTGAACTTGTGTCTAAGTATGACGTGATTAAGCTGGAAGATCTGAAAACCAAGGGTCTTCTGCGTCATCATCACTTAGCGCGGGCAATCGCTAATCAATCTTGGCGTGAACTGCGGCTAATGCTGGCATACAAGGCGGCCTGGTACGGCAAACAAGTCGTCGCAGTGTCACCATACAAGACATCGCAAAGATGCTCAGTATGTGGATATGACGATGGTAAACACGAACTGACTATCCGTGAGTGGACTTGCCCACGATGCCATACTCACCATGACCGCGACATTAACGCGGCTATAAATATTCTAGCAGCTTAGAAAAAAGCAAACAGGCTCGTTAGAGTCTCTGGCACGGGACGTGCCTTGGTCAATAGTCGTAACCTCTGCGCAGAAAGCTCAGCGCTGGATGTGTAAGTCAGCGGTGTTCCCAGAAGCTCGGTCATTTATGGCCGAGCAGTTCACGAAGCAGGGTCATTCGGTGGATGAGTTGGTTTACCATGCGCGGTGGTTTCCTCTGGGGCCAATCGTGGCCGCAGTGATGGGGCTAGTGATTGTGTTCGGGCAGGATTTGCAGGCGGTAACGTCTGGGCAGTGGTATCGCTTGGCGATTAGCTACATGTCGCTGCCGGTGTTCTTGGGGATGTTTGCCTACTACAAAATTAGGTATCGCACGCATGTGATTCCGCTTGATCAAATCAAATTGAAGTGAAGCCCGTTCATTGAATAATGAATCAAAAACACCGCTCCTCACGCTGAGGGGCGGTGTCTTGCATTACTTGGTGGTGGCAGTACCGGAAGTGGTGGTGCCTTTATAAGCGTTCAGCGCGGATTGGAGATTCTTGTCCTTGATTTTGACGTTTTCGTCTTTGAGCACTTGGCTGATGACATTCTTCATCACCGTGGTGCTGGCCTCCCATTTTTGATAAAGGGAGGCGGTTAACGCGGCTTTGCTGGCCTTGAAGGTCCCTTTGGCAGGGTGCTTGATCATTTGTATCACTTCATAGCCGCTGGTGGTTTTCACTGGGGTGGTGGTGAACTCGCCATCCTTCAGCTTGTACGCCGCGTCCTTGAAGGTGGAGTCCAGGTTCTTGTCGGTGCTGTCAAACGCTGCCATTTTGCCGCCGTTGCTGGCGGTGGTGTTATCTACTGAGTATTGTTGGGCTAGCTTGGCAAAGTCGGCGCCTTGTTGCAACTGGGCGATGACGGTTTTGGCCGTGTCTTCACTGGTCGTCAGGATATGTTGGACGGTAATTTTCGGTTGGTACGTTTTCCAGGCGTCCTTGAGTTGGGCAGTGGTGGGCTTGATCTGTGCTTTCAACGCCGCTTCGCTGAGGTAGTTCAGGCGCAAGGTTTGCTTGAAGGTCTTTTTGGTGTAGCCATTTTCTTCTAGGTAATCAGCAAATTGATCACCATACCGCGATTGGTAGGATTTGTAGGCAGCGGTGACTTTGGTTTCATCAATCTTCTTACCGTACGCATCTTTCATGGCCCCATAGATCAGGAGATTGGCCAGTACTTGTTTCGCACTCGGCTCGGCTTTTAACGCCTCATAAAAGTCCTGCTGCGTGATTTTCTTTTTGGCATATTGCGCGACGACCGGCTGATTGGCCTGATCGGTTTGTGAAGCGTTGCCACAACCGGCCAACGTCAGCATGACCCCCAGGGCGACCAGCACCCGGGTTGGTTTCAAAATTGTCTTCATGAAAATACTCCTCCCCAAACATGTGCTTCTGATTGTACCGCCAGAGTTAATGAAGAGCAACGTTATTCCTAATATTTCTCTCATTTTTCTTGAAGAATCGCTAAATACCGGTAATTGTTGGATACAAAGCTCCCATTAGTGGGTGTTTCTCATACGGAAACACATTCTTTAGCCCGAATAAAAGCACAACAAAATTTGAAGAATATTAGAACCTTCTTTGAGAAATAGGTTGCAAATTAGAATTTTCCACATATAATCATTCTTATCATCACTTAATCAAGATGGTGAGGTTTGAGTCACTCTAGGGGGTAAATGAATGAATAGGACAAGCAAAACGATTGTGACGGCGCTTGCAAGTACTGCTGTTTTGGGGGCATTGGCACTGTCGCCTGTGTTCGAACTGCAGGCTAAAGCAAGTGTTGATAGTCAGTCTAAGGCAAAGACCAAGGCCGCGGCGACTTTAGCGACCCGCAGTAACGCCAAAGCCAAGGCGTTGGCCACCACGGAGGATACCACTGCCAAAGCGGTCGAAGCGCAGCTGGCGGCCCGGGGGGTTAACTTCACGAAGTTGACCACGGCCCAGCAAAAAGACACTTATGTTGATGTCATTATTCAACTGGCTGCCGCTCCTGCCGCCGAAAATGGCAGCTTGAGCACCAACGCCAGCACCGCCGAAATTCAGGCGGCGACCGATAAGGTCATTGCCGCGCAGGCTAGCACCAAAGCGGCGGTGGCGGCCATCACTGCCCAAGGTACCGGCGAAAGTTACGGCTATGTCATCAACGGCTTTACCACCAAAGTTCAGGTCAAAGATCTAACCAAGTTGGAACAAGTCGCCGGGGTCAAGTCGGTTTCCATTGCCAAGGTTTATTACGCCGCTGAGTCTTCAGCCAACGATATGGCGAACGTTTCCACAGTTTGGTCGAACTACAAGTACAAAGGTGAAGGCACGGTTGTTTCTGTCATTGATACCGGGATTGATCCTAACCACAAGGACTTCCGGTTGAGCGATGCCAGCACCGCCAAGTTGAGCGAAGATGACGTCAATGCCTTCATCAGCAAGACCGGCTATGGCCGCTACTACACGTCCAAGGTGCCTTATGGGCATAACTACGCCGATAACGATGAAATTATCACCGACGACAATCCGGAAGAGCAACACGGGATGCACGTCGCCGGGATTATCGGGGCCAATGGTACTGGTAGCGATCCGACCACGTCCGTTGTTGGGGTGGCGCCAGAAGCGCAGCTCTTGGCGATGAAAGTCTTCTCGAACTCTGATACCGCGGCGACCACTGATTCCACTTCAGTTGTGGGCGCGATTGATGACTCCGCTAAGTTGGGTGCGGATGTTTTGAACATGTCACTGGGTTCTGCTTCAGGCAAACAAAGTGACGACGATCCAGAAGTCGCGGCGGTGGAAAATGCCATCAATGCTGGGACTGCCGCTGTGATTTCCGCCGGGAATGACGGGACTTCAGTGTCTGACCAAGATGGCACCAACGTTGACTACTTCGGCAATCCGGATATGGAAATGGTCGCCACCCCAGGCACGGCCCGCCATGCGACTACGGTTGCTTCCGCTGAGAACACCAAGGCCATCAACAACGCCATCACGATTTCCGCCGATGGCACCACGATTTTGGGCCCATCCATGACCGAAACCGGTACTGGCTTTGACCTGACCGCCTTTGATGGCAAACAGTTCTACGAAGTCAAAGATGCTGACGGTAACCTCGGCATTGGTACGGCTGATCAATTCACCGCTGATGTGAAAGGCAAAATTGCCATTGTGAAGCGCGGCGACATCAACTTTACTGAAAAGCAGGCCAACGCGAAGGCGGCTGGCGCGGCTGGCGTCTTGATCGTCAACAATGCTGGCGGCGACGAAGCACTCACGTCTGTGGCCTACGATGCGGGTTTCCCAACTGCCGGTTTGTCCACTAATGATGGGGACAAGTTGGTCGCTTATCTGGCGTCTAACCCAGATGCCACCTTCAATGTTGAAATCGGCCTGAAGCAAATGGACAACACCCTTACCGCGACGGATGCCATGTCCACCTTCAGTTCCTACGGGCCAACGTCGGACTTGTCCTTCAAGCCTGACATCACCGCGCCTGGTGGCAATATCTGGTCGACCCAGAACAACAACGGCTACACGAACTTGTCTGGGACCTCCATGGCTTCACCATTCATCGCTGGTTCACAGGCGCTGTTGACGCAGGCCATGAATGACGAAAATGGCAAGTATTATGCCTTGTATCAAAGCATGACTGCCAGTGAACGGGCGGCCTTCATGAAGACCATCGAAATGAACACCGCCACTGAAATCACTGATGTCGACCGCGATGCTGTCATCGAATCCCCACGGCGTCAAGGCGCAGGGATGGTGGACGTGGACGCAGCCATTGATGCCATCAGCAAGAACCCATCCACGGTCACTGGTGCCAATGACTACCCAGGCGTTGAACTGAAAGACTTCGATGAAGCGACGCATCAGTTTACCTTGAAGTTCACCAACCGCACCGATCAGCCAATCACCTACACGCTGAAGGACAACGCGAAGCTGACAGCGGTTTATACCTCTGCCACCGACGCGCAAACCGCGACGTTGTATGACAAGGCGATTGCTGGGGCCAACATCAAGGCGGATTCCACGATTGCTGTACCAGCAGGGACCACCCAAGAATTCACTTTCACCTTGACCTTACCAAGCGATTTTGAAAAGGATCAATACGTTGAAGGCTTCCTGAATTTTGAAGGCTCCGATGACTCCAAGCTGAGCATCCCATACATGGGCTTCTACGGCAGCTGGGGCGATCCCCAGCTGTTTGATGACTTCAACGGCGTCACCTTCACGCCAACCACGACCGGCAACACCGGGACCATTGTCAATGGCGGGAATGATGAAGATGGGGCCATCAGCAACCCTGGTCTCACCACCGATGCCCAAGGCAATTACGTCATCGATACCAACAACATTGCTTTCTCCACCGCGCCGGGCGCTGACATTGCTTGGATTCAGCCTGAATACTGGATGTTCCGCAATGCCAATGATGTCCAGACTCAGCTGTTAGACGATCAAGGCAACCTGCTGACGACCTTCTCCACCTATAAGGCCGCTACCAAGAGTTACTGGTATGCGAAAGATCAGAAATACGAAAAGCTGGATGGCGCGGAATTTGACGGCACGTACTTCGATCCGCAAACTAACCAAACCGAAACCCTGCCAGATGGCACCTACACCTACCGCGTGGTCGGTACGCCAGACGGCACCGATAAGCAGCAAGTGCTTGATTTCAAGGTTAAAATCGATAGCGTTAAGCCAGAAGTGCGAAACCTGAAGCTGACCGCCGAAACCGACCAGGATGGCAACAAGCAGTACTATCTGACGGCTGAAGCCTTCGATAACTTCAGTGGCCTGGACGGTTCCGCCAACACGGCCATTAACGGCGTGGAAAACGACGGTGACCAGGATCCTACCAGTTACGAAACCGAAGGCACCACCGCTGATGGCTACACCAAGATCAAGATTGCGCTGAGCGATGCGCAGGTTAAGGCTTTGGCCGCTGGCCGCAACAGTATCGCCATTGGGGTGTTTGACAACGCTTCGAACGCTGCCACGACCTCGACTACGGCTCAGAAGCCAGGCGAAGCCAACGGCGGCTTGGTCATCAACCAAGGCGGTTTGCCAGACAAGATTACGACGCAAACCAAGGGCTTCAACGATGATGGCACCGCGTTTGAGTTTGGTGGTAATTACCTAGTTGAACCAAGCTTCACTTATACCGATGCTGATGGCAACGAACATGACGGCACAGTTGACTATGCCGATGATAATTCTGGTAACTTTACTGCCGATCTGCCAGTCAGCGATGATGATTACACCACCACGGTTAAGGTTTACACCGATGACAGTAAGCAAACTTTGCTGTACGAGAAGCAGATTCAAGTCGCAATGAAGGCCCCTGAGATCGATGCCTTGGCGGTTGATGGTCAGGCCACTTACAAGCAAGGGGATCAAGCGGCCACGACGGCGCAGTCTTCCGAAACGCAAGTGACCTTGACTGGGACCGTCAGCGACGACACGCAGACCGTTCAGGTCGTCGTTGGTGATCAAACCATCGATGCTACGGTTAACGCCGATCACACCTTCACCGCCGATGTGCCAATCGCCGGTGGCGACAACACGGCTAAAGTCACCGCCACTGATGCTGATGGTAACCAAACGGAAGTCGATCAACCGATTACGTCCAGCAACTACGGCGTGGTCGCACCATCCAACAAAGACGTGACCTTCGATGATGGCATTGCCTTCGGGTACAACTACATCGCCGCGGATACCAAGAACTATGATCCGGCTACGGGCAAAATCACCATCACCGGGAAAGTTGCACGGCCAACCACGAATCTGACCATTGGTGATCAGAAGGTGAAAATCAACTCTGATGGCACCTTCAGTGTCACCTTGGACATCGGCAAGCATCACGGCAATAACTTCGGCGTTTTGATTGGCGACGACACATCCACCACCACGATTCAAGAACGGATTAGCTTGTACGTGGATGCTCAACTGCCAACGCTGACCGTGGACCAGGCCAAGGATACTGATGGCGATGGCGTCAACGACACCATCACAACCAGCGACCCGACCTTCACTCTCACTGGGAACGTTAAGGACGATAACACCTACGCTGACTTGTATATCAATGGCAGTAACGTCATGGCTGGCTATGCTGACGTGGACTTCAATTCGACGAAGGGTTACGATCAAGACTTCAGTCAATCTGAAACCTTGAAGCCAGGCAAGAACACGTTCAATATCTACGCCCAGGACTACATTGGCAACAAGACCGCAGTCCAAACCATCGTGGTCAACTATGTGCCTGCTACGGCTGAAGACACGGCGGCGTTGAAGGACGCCAAGGCCGCACTGAAGGCCACGTTGACTAAGGCGCGTGAACTGGGTGCTACCGGCGACTACACGCACGCAACCGCAGCGGTGCTTGCCACGGCTCGGCAGCAAGCGCAAAAGGTCCTGAACGATGAGGATGCCACCTTGGCTGACGTTCAAGCGGCGCAAACTGCGTTGGATAACGCGATTGCTCAGCTTGTGAAAAAGGACGCCACCACGACCCCAACGGTTGATCCGAATGCGGATATCCTCGCCGCCATTCAGGAATCTAAGCAAAGTCTCGGCACGACCACTGGTGAAACCCAAGATCCAGCCACTGGGCGGACCTACTACGGCGATTTGGACAACTTGACCGCTGAAGTCAAGGCTGGCACTGTGACCCCAGAAGAAGCGAAGAAGCAATTGAATGCTTTCTTGAACCAGGCCACCACGCTAGATGAAATCGCCGCCGCAAAGCAGCAAGTGGCTGCTACCGGGTTAGGCGAAACCCAAGCCCCGTCTGGTCGCACATTCAATGGTGACTTCGATTACCTGTACAACCAAGCCAAGGCCGGTGCTTTGACGCCGGCGCAGGCAACTGAACAGCTGAATGCATTGCTTGATGATGCACTGGACACTTTGGCCAATGAAGTCAAGCAAGCGACGCCAGTAGCCACAGGCAATAGTACCGACGCGGCGACCGGCCGCAGCTGGTACGGCGATGTCGACAATGCCAAGAACACCGGCAAAGCCGCAACGACGCCTGATCAAAAGCTGGCCCAGCTGACCGAACTGGCCAACCTCAAGCCGTTAATTGCGGCGCAGGTTAAAGCCGATGCTGCCGCTGCTTATGCGCAGGCGCTGGCGGCCAAGAACGAAGCAGCCGCGGCGAAGAACACTGCAGCGAACAACACCCGCTTTGGCGGGAGTGATGTTGAAGGCGCGGCGGCGCAAGCCAATGCGGCGGCCGCAGCGCAGGCAGCTAATGAAGCGGCTCAAGCCAAGCTACTTGCTCAGCAAGCCAAGGTCAAGGCTGCGGCTGATGCCCAGGCCAAAGCGGCCGCTGCGGCGCAGCCAACGGCGCTTGCGACTACGGGTGCAGCCAAGGCGACCAAGCTTGGCGTCGCCACTGACACCAAGCAACAGGCGGCATTGCCAGCCACCGGCGATCAAGCTCAAACCGGCTTGATGGCCCTTGGCGCCGCCATGATTGCGGGCGTGCTAGCCTTCTTCGGTAAGAAGAAAGCCGACGAGCGTTAATCATCCTTCTGTCATACTAGTACCACCGAAAGAGCCTCTGCGGAGGCTCTTTTTGCTGGCTTTTGGGCGCTAAATCTGCTATATTTAAGCCAAAGAAAATCGTATGTATCAAGAGTGTTGGTAGTGGCTATGCACTGTGACCAACCGGCAACGTACCGCAAGGCAACGTGCCCCACCATAGACGGATGCAGATCACTTCGGGGGTCGTGCATTTGATGTACGACTTTTTTAATCTTATTTTAGGAGTGATTGAATGATGACATTGATTGATGGCGCCGTGCGCGACCTCCCAGTTGGCGAGGCAGTGGTGCCAGCTTATATGCAGCAAATCGCACGTGAGACTGTGGTGAACTGCATTGGCCTGGATGACTACCTGGCGGTGCGGGGCGTGGCTAGTCCAAGCCAGCGGCAGGCGTTAGATGACCTGGTGGCGGCCAAACTGGCCGCCGCGGCGCAAGGACTACTAGACTCGCACGCCGCTTTGCCGAAGCAGCGAGACACCCGCAAGTGGCAGGCTAGTGATCTTCGACAATGGCAACACGCGCGAGCGGCTCAAATCACCCGCAATTGGTTGGCTGATTTTGCGGCTGATCCGGCGGTGCCGACGGCGGTGAGGCAGGCTGCAACTCTCGGCTAGTGACATAATTTCAGCTTGATTTGAACGAAGCGACGGCGCTGTTTAAGGTGCAGTCGCTTTTTTATTGACTCAGACCGACCTGATGAGTCAATCTGTTGATAGCGCCGGTTTAGCGGGCCTCATTGGTTGACTCGATTCTCATTGACTCGCCAGTCGATGGCTTCTACACTGAGACCATCAAAGCATAAGAGGAGGAGATAGCGATGACAGAGGTCGTTGCAATCGATCATTTAACCAAGCGCTTTGGCAAGTTTCAAGCGCTGAAAAATATCACCTTTACCATTCATCCCGGGGAAGTGTTTGGTTTTATCGGGCCGAATGGGGCAGGTAAATCCACCACGATTCGGATTTTGTTGGGGAACCTCAAGGCCACCTCCGGCCAAGCGACCATTTTTGGCCAGTCGGTGTGGACCGACGCCGTGGCCATTCACAAGCGGATTGCGTATGTGCCAGGGGATGTTGACTTGTGGCCGAATCTGACTGGCGGCGAGATTATAGATCTGCTACTGAAACTAAGCGGTCAAAAGCATACCGCCCGCACCGACGAGTTGATCAAGAAATTCGACCTGGATGTGGCCAAAAAGGCCCGGACTTATTCCAAAGGGAACCGCCAAAAAGTGGCGTTGGTCGCCGCTTTTTCCACCGATGCCGAGTTGTATATTTTTGATGAACCGACTAGCGGCCTCGACCCGCTGATGGAAGAAGTCTTCCAACAGGAGGTTTTGGCGCTGAAGGCGGCCGGTAAGAGCATTCTGTTATCCTCCCACATTCTCAGCGAAGTGGAGCGGATGTGTGATCGCATCGGCATCATCCGGCAAGGGGAAAGCATCGAAGTCGGCAGCCTGGCCTCGATGCGAAAGCTCAGCCGCAGCACGATTCATGTGCAAACCAAGCAGCCGCTGACAGCCATTGCGACCTTGGCTGCCGTGCACCAGTTCAAGGCTGAAAGTAACACCAAGGCGGAATTTACTGTGGACAGTGAAGCCGTGGGCAGCGTGATGGATCAGCTGAGCAGCCTCGAAATCGTCCAGTTGCAAAGCACCCCACCGACGCTGGAAGATTTGTTCCTGCGTTATTACAACAAAGAAGGTGAAGCGGATGCCACACAGCACGTTTAAGCGCACCGGCACCTTGCTGAAACTCGAGCTGCGGCATGACTGGCTCAAAATCGTGCTGTGGCTCACCGGCTTGGTGGGTTTGATGGCGGCCGCCGCGGCGAAGTTCGGCGGCATTTATGGCACCCAAAAGGAAATGGCCACCATTGCCACGACCTTGAAGACGCCAGCGATGGTCTCCTTGCTGGGACCCTTCACCGCCAAGCCGCCTTATACGACGGCACTGATCTACGGCAGTGAAATGATGGTGTTCATGGGTCTGTTCACCGTGATGATGAACATTCACTTGGCCATTCATGCCACTCGCAGTCAGGAAGAAAGTGGCCTGACCGAGCTCATGCTGGCGCGCAGTGTGGGCCGGCAGGCGCCACTGCTGGCGGCCATGTTGGAACTGGTGATTGTCAATGGCTTGGGTGGGGTGCTGGAAGCGCTCGGCCTGCAAGCCGCGCAAATGCCTGGCGCCACTGCGGCAGGGAATTGGCTGTTTGGCTTGGGCCTAGCCGCCTTTGGCCTGATGTTTGGTAGCTTTAGTTTGCTGTTTGCCCAGCTGGCCAGCACCAGCCGCGGCGCGCTGATGCTCAGTTACGGTTTTCTAGGGCTGGTGTTCATCGCCCGGATGGGGACGGATGTTCAAAATCCTGATTTAACCTGGTGGACGATTTTTGGCTGGATCGAAAAAATGGAGCTCTACACCAACAACACTTGGTGGCCGGTGCTGCTCATGCTGGCCGGCGCTCTGCTTGGTGGGGCCTGTGCCGTGGCTTTGGCCGCGCGGCGCGATTTAGGTGCCGGGCTCATTGCCCCGAAGCCTGGCCGCAAGCGGGCCAGTGCCTTCCTGCGCGGACCGCTGTCCCTGCTGGCGCGAGTCAACCGGACCAGCACGATTGTTTGGCTGCTGGGCCTGGTGCTGCTGGGCGCCAGTTACGGTTCAATTTTCGGGACCGTGGGGGATTTGGTCAAAACGAACCCAGTACTAGGCAAGTTGCTTGGCGGTGCGGCAGTCGCGGCGGCCAATCGCGCCGTGGTGCTAGCCATGGCCAACAAGCTGGCAGTGATTTTCGTCGTTGTGGCCACCATTCCAGCAGTGATGATGATTTTGAGCTTGAACCGCGATGAGCAAAAAGGGTTGCTGACCTTGATGCAGGCCAAGCCCATCGGCCGCTTGCGCCTAGCCTTAACTTCTGCCGGTTACGGTTTGGTGGTCGGCTCCGCAGCCTTCATTGCCGCAATTTGGGGCATGGCCGCGGCGGGTCAACAAAGCATGACCATCACGATCACGCTGGCGCGCTTCATGCGCAGTTTTGTCGGCTACTGGCCGGCGCTGCTGGTGGTGTGCGGGTTGGCCATGCTGCTGGCCGGACTCCTGCCAAAATGGCAAAGCGCCATCTGGATTGTGCCGGTTTACGGGGTGGTCTCCCTGTACATGGGGCCGCTGATTGGCTTGCCAAAGTGGGCGCTGAAGCTGTCGCCGTATGGCTGGGTCAACAAGGTACCGGTAGCTGCGGTTAACTGGGGCACCTTTGGCTGGATGACGGCGCTCGGCGTGGTGCTGCTAGCGGTCGGCCTGTGGGCTTATCGGCGTCGCGACTTGTTAATGAATTGAGGTGAGCAACATGACCCCAGCAACCATCGGCCAACCTGTGGTCAAAGATCCGGCCAAAGTCGAACGGATTTTGCATGCGGCCCTGACGCATTTTGCCCAAATGGGGTATCGCAGTGCCAAAACCGACTTGATTGCCGCCGACGCCAAGGTGTCCAAAGGCTTGCTCTTTCATTATTTCGGCACAAAAGAAGCGTTGTACCTGGCCACGGCGCAGTGGGTGTTTCAGCGGCTGAACGAGGTGGCGGATTTCAGCGTCTGGCAGAATGCACCGGATTTGGAAACCATGGTCACCCGGGCCCTGCGCTATAAGATTGCGCTCCAGGTGGACTATAAACCAGAGTTCGCCTTTGCGATGACCCTGTATGGCGGCGGTTATCCCAAGGCCTTGGCGCCGGCAATCAACCAGCTCATGGCCGGCGAAATGCAGCTGGTCAGCCAAGATCTCCTCGGTCCCGTGCTTGGGCGGATGAAGCTGAAGCCCGAGGTGACCCCGAAAATGGTGGGCGATTTGATTGCGGCGATGAATGACCTGATTGCCAGCAAAGCGCGGCCGTTTCTTGATGCCCATCCCGACGCCCAAGTGGCCGATCTCGAGTGGCTCGTCGATGAAGTAAAAAGTTACATGCGCATTTTGGAATACGGGTTTATCCAGCAGTAGCAAGCGGCGCAGTCAGCGATGACTGCGCTGTTTTGATGTTCTCATAAGCCGCCGCCTTTCGATTCTGCTGGAAAATGCGGTATACTTACTTTTAGCAAGTCTGAAATGAGGTGAGCATGTGAAAATCGGATTTATCGGCACCGGCATCATGGGGACCGGCATGATTAGCAACCTCCTGCAAGCCGGCTATGAAGTCGTGGTGTTCAACCGCACCAAGGCGCACGCTGACAAGGTGTTAGCTGCTGGTGCGACCTGGGCCGATTCGCCGCAGCAAGTCGCCGCTGAGGCAGATGCCGTGCTGTCGATTGTGGGCTTCCCGCAGGATGTCGAGGCCGTTTACTTCGGCGAGCATGGCGTCTTGGCCGGCGCCAAAGCCGGCCAGATTTTGGTTGATATGACGACCAGTGCCCCAGCCCTTGCTCAGCGCATTGCCCAAGCGGCAGCTAAGCAAGCGGCAGTGGCGCTGGATGCGCCGGTATCAGGCGGTGACATTGGTGCTAAAAACGGGACCCTCACCATCATGGTGGGCGGCGACCAGACGGCCTACGAGCAGATGAAGCAGGTTTTTGCCGCCATGGGCAGTACCATCAACTATTTTGGCCCGGCTGGCAGTGGTCAGCATACCAAAATGGCCAATCAAATTATGATTGCCGGCACCATGACCGGACTCAGTGAGATGCTGGTGTACGCGAAAGCCGCGGGGCTGGACTTGGATAAGGTCCTGACCACGGTGGGCGGCGGCAGTGCCGCCAACTGGAGTTTAACCAATTATGGCCCGCGAATTTTGGCGGGGGACTATACGCCAGGCTTTTTCGTGAAGCATTTCGTCAAAGACCTGCGCATTGCACTTGAGGCGGCCGACCAGATGCACCTGGACCTGCCTGCTACCAAGCAGGCCAAGGCGCTGTACCAGGCCATGGTGGACGCCGGCGAAGGGGACTTAGGCACCCAGGGTCTGATCACGCAGTATGCAAGTTGGCAATCATCAGCACCAAGAAAGGATTAAACATGACAAAATTGAACAGTTTAGAGGATACTTACACGTTGAGTAATGGGGTGAAAATCCCAGTTTTGGGCTTTGGCACCTGGCAAACCCCAGATGGTGATGTGGCCAAGCAAAGCGTTGAGGCCGCGATCAAGGCCGGCTATCGGCATATTGATACCGCAGCGATGTATGGCAATGAGGAAACGGTCGGCGCCGGCATCAAAGCCAGTGGCATCAAACGCGATGACTTGTTCGTCACTACCAAGCTGAACAATGACGCCCACCGGTTTGACCTGGTGCAGGCGGGCATTGATGCTTCCCTGACCAAATTAGGCTTGGACTATGTTGATCTGTACCTTATTCACTGGCCAAACCCTGTTGGCTTCCGGGACAATTATCCAGACAGCCTCGCTGATACCTGGCGGGGAATGGAAGCCGTACTGAAGGCCGGCAAAGCGCGCGCCATTGGGATTTCGAACTTCCGCCAGCAGCATATGGATGTCCTGATGCAAAATGCTACGGTCACCCCAATGGTCAATCAGATCTTCCTGAACCCAAGCGATTTGCAGCCAGCAGTCACCGCGATGAATGAAAAGTATCACATGCTGAGCGAAGCATACAGCCCACTTGGTACCGGCAAGTTGCTGGGCAATGAGCAGGTGGCCACGATTGCCAAGCACTATGGCAAGTCGGTCGCGCAAGTGCTTTTGCGTTGGTCCTTGCAGCACGGCTTCCTGCCGCTGGCTAAGTCCGTGCACGAGGCGCGGATCAAGGCCAACACTGAGTTGTTTGACTTTGACTTGACTGCCGATGACATGAAGGCGCTGGACGGGTTGCACGGCATTGCCGGGTTAGCCACCGATCCTGACACCACGAATTTCTAGGCTCTCGTTGCCGCTGACCGCTTTGGTTGGCGGCTTTTTGATTGGCAAAAAAGTGATTGAAACATAATTTGAGATGAAGATGGGCGCACGACTATTCCGGAACAGTACGAGCCAAAATGCGACGCCCTAGCCGTATAAGCCAAAGGGCCTGCAAAACCTAAGTTCAGGTTTCACAGGCCCTTTGGCTTATACTCTGGGCTAAAACCGCATTTTGTCTCAGCCTCTGGGTGGTTATTTGGTTTTGATGGTGAAATGCAAATCATTCATGTTCGTATCCTGAATAATCGTGTTGATGTAGCGTTTCAGGGAGGCGGTTTTGGCGTCCACCTGATAACCGCGGGTTTGCTTAAGGGCTTTGACTTCAGCATCCGAGATGTGATCTTGACCGGTGAAAAAGCGCCAGTTGAGTTCACCCATGAAGTGCATGCCGGCGTCTAAGTCAGCTTCGGTGATGCCAGGGCGATTGTAGAGGCTTTGAACCGCCAGCCCTTCACCGTTTTGCAGGAACAGTTTTTTCAAGTAACGCTGGTAGTGCGCCAGTTCCGGGTTCTGCTTTTGCTTAGCCGTCAGTACCGGGCTGAGGTCGGCCTGCTTGCGGGTGTAGGTCAGGCCCTTGCTGGTGAGTTGAACCACGCCATAACCGGCAGGCGAGATTGAATAGGAGCCATTGACCACTTCGACGGGCTCACCATCACCGCCGGCCATCACGTCTTGGGCGTGGATGTGGCCAGAGAACAGCACCGGTACTTGATAACGGGTGAGCAATTTACGCAGTGCTTTGGCATTGTTCAACACATAGCCCGTCGACACGACATGGTTATGTTGGTAAAGGTTGTGGTGCATGAACACCAGGCTGGTGCGACCGGCCTTTTTGCCCGCGGCCAGCTGCGTTTTCAGCCAGCTCATGGTGGCTGGTTTCAGTTCACCGCCAGTGTTCGGGTTGCGATTGGAAGGCTGAATGGTGTAGATGTTGGAATCCAGCATAATCAGTTGATAGTTCGCATTCAGGGCAATCGTGTAGCTCAGTGAAGCCGAATCTTCATCAATTTCGCTTTGATAGCCATCACTAAAAATGCGGCGCCACTCGGTGGGGCTGATTTGCGGCACCTTGTACTGATTTTTGCCTTTGTACTTCCGGGCCCAGCCGTCGTAGATATCATGATTGCCGGGGATGGCCAGCACGTGAATGCCTGCTGCTTGCAAGGCCGCTAGCCGCTTGGCTAGGTCCTGCGCACTGGCGCGTTCACCATTAAAGGTGACATCGCCAGTCAAAATCACGGCGGTCGGCCGCGGCTTGGCGGTTAACGCTGCGTGCACGAGAGCCTTGATGGCGACGGGTTGATGCTGGATATCTTTGCCTGCCGCTGACTGCTTGATTTCCGTGAAGGCCTCGCCTTGATCATGCAGCTGCGGGGTGATGAAATGCGAATCCGACAGCACCCACAGCACCGGGGTTTTACTGGTGGTGAGTTCATGGCTAGCGCCTTGCCGATGCGGCGCCGCAACCGTCAGGCCGGCAGCGATGACCGCGAGTAAGATCAACGCGGCGAGTACTTGTCCCAAGCGTTTTAACATCCGACTTCTCCTCTGAACTTGTGGTTAATCTAATTGTACACCAGCAAACGCCGGGTGTAATCGTCCATTCCAAGCAGAAGTTGCCTCTCACTGCTGCGGTGTGAGCGTTAAGATGCCATCCAGCCGCGTTGCGAGCGGTTCGGTCAGGTGGTGGGTGACCATGATTACCGTGACGTTAGGCCAAGTTAAAACTGTTTTGGTGACGGCTTGCACCGAGGCGGGGTCCAGATTGGCAGTAGCTTCATCCAGCAATAGCACCGACCGCTTGGCGAGCAGTGCCCTGGCTAAGGCGATACGCTGGCGTTGACCCCCGGATAAATTAGCACTGGCGTAATCAATCACAGTGTCCAAGCCTTCAGGCAAACTGGCCACTAGCGGTTCCAGCCCAGTTGCTGCTAGCACTTGCCCCAAGTCAGCCTCACTGGTTTTGGCGTCTAAAGTCAGATTGAAGCGCAAACTACGATTAAACAAAAGCGGCTGCTGATCAACCACCGCCACTTGCTGATGCAAGGCTGAGGGGGCGATGGTGGTCAGATTGTGGCCATCAAAGCAAATCGTCCCAGCGGTGGGCGCAAGTTTACCGGCCAGCAGGGCTAAGAGTGTACTCTTACCAACGCCGGAGGGACCAACGATGGCGTAGCGGCCGCCGGCGGTAAACTGATAAGTCAGCCCTTGTAGCGTTGCGGGGTGATTCTGATAAGCAAAGCTAACTTGATCCAGCGTCAGTGCGGTTTGCAGCGGCGTCAGCGGTTGGCCGGCAACGAGCTCTGCGGTTGGCAGCGCCGCAAACTTATCCAGCAGCGGCTGAGCGGTTTGGCGCTCGGCCAGGTTTTCGGTCAGGCCGGTCAAACTGGAAAAAATCGTGCCGGATAAAATCTGACTGGTGGAAAAAACGCCCAGCGGGATTTTACCCTGAAAATAGAGCCAGCCGGTTAGTGCCAGGATAACGAGTTGGCAAAAGAAGTTGACGGCGATATTCACTGCATAAAATCGGCTGCTGGCCTTGGCGTAGGCTACCCGCTTACTGAGTAGGTGCCGACTCTCTGCGGTGGTTTGACCTGGAAGGTGACGGGTTTGATTGAGCATAAAGAGTTGATCGAAGCCATTCAGTAAATCAGTGACCACCGTGGTTAAGCGTGCATTTGCTTGTGAGACGGCGGTGTTGGCGGCATTCATTTTGCCCACGAACGCCTTGGGCACCAGCAGCATGAGCCCGGTTAATGCCAAAACGGCGACAAACAAGCTCCAGTGGTAGTGGAGCAACGTCACGCCGGCAAAGACCACATTCAATGCTTGTTCCAAGGCCAGCCAGGAGTTCTCAAACCCGTATTCAGTAATGGTGGTGAGATCATTGGTCAGCCATGAGGTGTAATCAGGCACTGGGTGAGCATGGAATTGCGTGGTGTTGGTATGCGAAAGTCGGGTGGTCAAATCGCGGCGAATGTCCAAGGCCATTTGTTCATTGGCTCGCATCTCCGCCACTGGTTCGAAGTACCGCTGTGCGGCGTAAACCGTTAAGGTCACAGTGGTGATACCCAGCCAGGTCAGAAAAGTGCCCGTCGCATGTTGGCCCAGCGCGGTCAGCGCGCGGCCCAATGCCACGCCGTATGCCGTGTTGGCTAAAGCATTGATGAGGAGCCAGAAGGTCACGGTGAGGCCCAAGCGCCAAGATTGCCGAAAATAGTGATTCAAACGAAACGATGATACTGCTGTATATTTCAATAAAAGCCCTCCAGATTAGGTGATGTCAAGAATTTAGGCATCAAAAAAGCCAGTCGCGCGGCGACTGGCTTCCTAATCTGAGTGGATTGCCTCAAACTAGAGGCTTCGGCGGACAAACGACAGTCGACGTGCATTCAATTTAGTCATGAACTTTTTAGATGCCGTCATGCGAAATGTCCTCCTTATAATCGTATTTGAAACTTCTAATAAACATACCTGCGAATACCATGATTGTCAAATCTAATCTTCATGATTGCTCGGGCGGGCCCAGAATTTTCAACCCGTCGGATTCAAAAAGCCTCAAGCACCGGTGGTAACACCGATAATTGAGGCAATCAACACTAGGTTTATACAAGGCGCTTCCGCAACGCCCCAGAGAGCCAGTCGGTGGCGGTGACCAGCACGATAATGCCATACAAGATAATGGCGACTCGCGGCCACGACCGAGTTTGAATGGCGAAAATCAGCGGTGTTCCGACCCCGCCGGCCCCAACCATCCCTAAGATGGAAGCAGACCGGATGGCCAGTTCGAACCGGTAAAGCGTGTTCGAGACGAATTCTGGCAGGAGCTGCGGTAGGCTGGCGAGCATGGTGACATCGAGCGCGCTACCACCGGCGGCAGTGACGGCTTCACCAGCGCCACCATTCATGTTTTCGATGGCTTCGGAGAACAGCTTGGCAAGCATGCCGATACTGTGGAAGCCCACAGCCAGGACACCAGCGAAAGAGCCAGGCCCGACGGCTTTGATGAACATCAAGGCCAAGACGATTTCAGGAAAGGTGCGAATGGCGGTTAAGACAAACTTCCCAGAGCGCGTCACCAGCCAGAACTTGTGCTTGGTGTGCGCCGCCCAAAAGGCAAAGGGGAGGGAAATCACTGCGGAGATAAACGTCCCGAGAATCGCAATCCCCAAGGTTTCCAACAGGGTGGAGGTCAGATCTTCGCCGTCACCAGTCCAAACATAGGCCCAATCAGGATGAATCAGCCCATCACCAATCGATTTGGTGACCATGACAGCGTTGGCCTTGATACTGAAAGCCGGCATGCCGGTGAAGGCCCAAATGACTAAGCCGATGAAAATCACGGCGGCGAGCACCTTGCCCCAACGGCGCTGCGCCGGGGGATTAGGGAGTTTCAATTCTGTCATAGGAGCGCCTCCCTTGTTTTACCACTGACATAATCGATGGCTAACACCACCACGAAGATGACCAGCACAATCACACCAACGCGGTCATAACGGAACATCGACAGGGCCTGCTGCAGGTAAACCCCAATCCCGCCAGCGCCCATGTAACCCAGCACGGTGCTGGCCCGGACGTTGATTTCAAAGGCATAAAGCACATAGCTGACAAAATAGTTGGCAATCTGCGGAAACACCGCAAAGCGGATGATCTCAATGCGATTGCCGCCAGCGGCCCGCAAGGCTTCAAGCGGCCCGGGATCGATGGTTTCAATCGCTTCATAAAACAGCTTGCTGACCATGCCAAAGGTGAAAATCGTTAAAGCGAAGATCCCGGCTACCGGCCCGATGCCGACCACCGCCACGAACAAGGCGGCGAGCATTAGGTCAGGAATGGTGCGGACAATGTTGAGAATGAAACGAAACACACCCACGACGACTTTATTGGTGACAATGTTGCGCGACACCAGCAAGGCGTAGGGAAACGCCAGCGCCGAGCCCAGCAAGGTGCCGATAATCGACATTTTGATGGTTTGCAGCATCGGCTCCAAGGTGTAGCCGGTGTAGGCCCAATCCACATGCGCCATTTCCACAAAGAGTTCGGTGAACTGGCTAAAGTTGGTGAAAAACAAGCCGAGATGCGCATCGGTAATGAAGGCCGACCACACCAGCGCCACCAGCATCACTGCGGTAAGCGCCCATTTATGCCAGTTGAGTTTTTGTTTTGGCAACAAATCTTCCATGTTAGCCCTCCGCTTCTGCGCCGTTGTAAATCTCATCGAAGACGGCGCTGGTGGCTTCACTGACAGGGCCGTCAAAGACTTTTTCCCCGGCGCGAATGCCGATGATGCGACTGCCATAAGCCTGGGCTAAGTCGACCTGGTGCAAATTGACCAGCACCGTCATGCCCAGTTCCTGGTTGATGCGTTTGAGGTCATCCATGACACGGCGGGTGGTTTCTGGGTCCAGGCTGGCAATCGGTTCATCTGCCAAAATCAAGCTGGGCGCTTGGGTCAAAGCGCGGGCGATCGAAACCCGTTGCTGCTGACCACCAGACAGCTGATCGGCGCGGGTGTAAACCTTATCAGCGAGTTCCACGGTTTGCAAGGCCTGATAAGCGCGCTGCTTGTCTTCAGGGGAGAACAGGCCGAACAGCATTTTCCAGGTCGGGTAATAGCCGACCCGGCCAGTGAGCACGTTGCGCAGGACAGTGGCCCGGTTGATCAAATTGAAATTCTGAAAAATCATCCCGATTTTTCGCCGGATTTGCCGCAGCTTTTTGCCTTTGGCTTTGGTGATGGATTCGCCATCAATCCGAATATCGCCTTGGCTGATATCGTGCAGTCGATTCACAGCGCGCATCAGGGTACTTTTGCCGGCGCCGCTTAAGCCGACTACCACGACGAATTCGCCGGGCATGATGGTTAAATTGATGTCCTTGAGGCCAACCACGCCGTTCTCATAGATTTTGCTCACGTGATCGAATTCAATGACAGGGGTCGCTTCTTGTTTCATAACTAATTGCCTCCGTGGCCGTCCCACAAAAAAAGCTAGGCGAGCCTAGCTTCTTTGCAAACGCTTCGCATGCTTACTTGTTGTTGGTGATGCTGGCTGAAATCTTGTCGTACTTGCGGACCACATTGAAGTCGCTGTCTTTGGCGCTGACATAGCCTTCATGGGAGTAGATTTCAGAGATGATTTGGTGGCCTTTCTTGCTCTTCGCCACGGCCTTGAAGGCTTTAGCTAACTTGGTGCGGAAGGCTTTGCTCATATCGGAACGGACCGAAATCGTATCATTGGGAATTGGCTTCTTGGTGATGTAGATTGGCACCACTTTGTCCATGATGTCAGGCACATCTTTTTGCACAATGGTACGGGCATCTTCAAAGACGAAGGCGGCATCGGTGTCGCCGTTCAAAACGGACATGACGCCTTGGTCGTGGCCGGTGACGGTGGTCAGTTTGGCATCCTTGACCAGGTCGAGGCCTTTTTCTTTGATTTCAGCAATCGGCCAGATGTAGCCGGCAGAACTGGTGACATCTTGCACGGCGATGTTCTTGCCTTTCAAATCCTTCCAGGACTTGATGCTGCTCCCTTTCTTAACCAGGATCATGGAGTTGTAGTAGTTGACCAGCTTGCCGGTGCTCTTGCCACCAGGCTGCTTGATGCCGTAACGCTGGGCCATGAGGAGCACGTCGGCGGCTTTTTGCTTGTGGGCTTGGACATAACCATCAGGTGGCAGGAAGCCGACATCAACTTGTTTCGACTTCATGGCTTCGACAATGGAATTGTAGTTGGTGGAAACAGAAACTTTAACGGGAATGCCCAATTGTTTCTTGAGCAGGCCTTCCAGCGGCTTGGCCTTGGCTTCCAAGGTGTTGGCGTTAGATGATGGCACGAATTGAATGTTCAAAGTCTTTGGTGTGTAGCTGTCGCTGCTTTTGGTAGCGGCTTTACTGCCACAAGCGGCCAAGGAAACGGCGGCAATGGCGGCGGTGCTCAACGCGGCAAGTGCTTTCCAGAACTTCATTATTAGTCCCCCACAAAAGTATTAGTGTCTGAGCAGCTCAGCAAGCAAAAGCCGAACATTTGCCGAAAAAATCGGCGGCGCTGATCAGGCGTCGATGACCGGCCTTCGCTTTTCAAAATCAGTATAGGAGTCCAAATCGCTAATTTCAAGGATAATTTCGTAAAATATTCAAACAATGTTCGTGTCTTTATGAACAATGGCAAACTATCGCCATTTTTTCATTAAATTTTTCATTTTTGCCCAAAAACCGAACATTAGCTTGGATTGACCAGCTCGTGAAGCGCTTAGCCCACAAAAAAAGGGCTGTGATCAATGTCACAGCCCCTAAATTCACTCCGAATGTTTCAGCAGAGTTACGTGCCAAAAGGCCGGAGCCGAGCAGCTAGCTACGCCATCCACCGAGTCCAGAGTTCGGACTTGGTGGATGGCTAGGCTACCTGTCGGCTCCAAACCCGCCTTTTGTCACAGCCCTTAAGGCTGACAGTTTGAAGGTGGTTACGGCGTTAGCGCCTTGATGGCCGCTTCAACGGTGAGGGCAATGCTTTGGTCATCTAGTGGCTGCCCAAAATAAAGGGCGCCGACTGCGGTGCCGCCAACAATCGACCACAGGCATTTCATAATGGCATGATTATCCCATTGGACCAGCTGCCCGTGGGCTTTGAGCTGATCCAGGGTCTTGGTCAGTTGCACCCAGTAATCATCGCTAAACCGCTGAATAATTAGCTCGCGAATCTGCTCCTGACTGAAGAGCTCAGTGACGAAAACCTTGATCACCGCCGTGTTATCACGCAACAAATGGAGCCGGCCCGTCACGAGCTCCCGGCAAAAATCGGCTAGGCTGGGGAAAGGGAGGTTGAGCTGATTTTGGATCATTTCCGCCATCGCGTTGGGGAAAATCTGATTGATAATCGGCTTGATCACCGCATTCAAGAGGCCGCGCTTGCTGCCAAAGCGCGCGAAGATGTTGCCTTCTGCAACCCCGGCACGTTTGGCGATTTCATGGGTGCTGGCGCCGGCATAGCCTTTTTCCGCGAACACCGAGATTGCGGCATCGAGGATTTGGCGCTGCTTTTGGGTGTAGCCAGCGAGGACATGCGCGGATTCGAATAAGGTTAAATTAGACATGAGCTCCTCTTTCTCGGCGGGCACCCGCCAAAGCTTACTGGCGCCAGCCGGCAATATCATCGGGGCTGAAGGTGTAGCTCAGTGGCCGGTGATACGCGCGTTCATACGCGGCGCATTTTTGCTGATAATCTTGATTCATCATGGCAATGCTGTTGGCCCGCACGCTTTTGGTTGGATCCGGGTAAATCGGCTTTAAAATTTCAAGTTGATAAGACACGGCATTGAACGCCGGGGAAACCTGGCGACTGCTGTTTTGCAAGGCCACGAAGCACGAGATAATCGGCACATTGAATTGTGCCGCGTAGTAATAAGCCCCACGCTTCGGCGGCCGCGGCTTGCGGTAGTTGTACCACATTTCTTGCTCGGGATAGATGAGCACATCCCGGCCCGCCGCTAACACCTTTTCCAGCATCGCGGGAAACTCATGGGCGAGGTAATTCACATCCGCCGCAATCGGCAAGATGTCGGCGTTGTTGAAGACGTAGCCCAGCGTGCCAGGCATTTTGAGGTTGGTGGTTTGGCTGACAATGTACAGCCGCGGCAGGCCCAGGCCTTTGCGGACCACGAGGTTCTCCATCGGGCTGAAGTGGTTGCTGGTGACGATCGCGCCGCTGTGCACACCGGCCAAATTCGCTTGGCCGGTGATGGTGACGGTGCGGCCAAGCCAACGGGCGGTGAGATTCATGCCAGTGCGTACAATCACGTTGTTGACGCGATGGCGCCAGGTGTGCTGGCGCCGCAAATAATTGGCGATGACATCCTTTTGCTCGCTGGCCGGCAAACTCGGATCGTTCACCTCCACTTTATCATTGAAACGGCCTTCTTGGACGGCTTGCTCGATATTTTTCACGACGGGTAAGTGTGGATCAACATTGGGCTCAATCATAGTTGCACCTGCTTTCCTGCTGCAGCCATGCGCGCAAAGGTCACAGGTTCTGCGTTGGTGGTCACGGCGAGCTGAATTAACGCTGCTTGGTGCTTTTGATCCGCCGCGACTTGCTTAGGTCCGAAGGCTTGCTGAGTGCGGCGCAGTGTTTGTGCGACCGCAGGCATTTGGTCCGCATATTGCCAGAAATACTGGTCGTTCGGGACCTTCGCGTAATGCCACGGCTTATCAAAGAGGTTGTAATGAATCACTTGCGGGTGGGCAATCGGCCGCTCGCCTTGGACAT
Organism: Lacticaseibacillus suibinensis; assembly: GCF_003946175.1. GTDB lineage: Bacteria > Bacillota > Bacilli > Lactobacillales > Lactobacillaceae > Lacticaseibacillus > Lacticaseibacillus suibinensis. Next base: position 29,873 of record NZ_RHOK01000017.1, read on the forward strand.
TCCAGCTTTCATCCAGATGCAGCAGCCGATCACGGGCGATGGCGTTGATGTAGTCTTGGTCAGGGGCCAAACTGTGGAAATGATAGGTATTCAGCAACGTCAAAAAGTGCTCAGCAAAATGCCGCGCCCGCAGCTGCTGCAGGTCCATCAGCAGCACCCCTGAGTTGCAATACGCGGCCACATCCACGCCCACGCTTTCCTTGGTGTAGGCGGTGGTTTCGGGGTTGGCTGCCATGAAGGGGTCAATCACGGCGCCCAGCAAGGCCCCGTTGAGCGGAGTCGCGGTTAACTTGGCAATATCCGTTAACACCACGGTATCGGCATCAAGGTACACGGCGCGGTCCAAGTCAGGATACAGCTCGGCGATGAAGAGCCTAAAGTAAATGGTGAAGGTGAAATAATCCGCCCGCAACTTGTTGTTTTTGTCGGTAATCTGGGCCTTCAGCCGGGCGACAATCGATTGAAAAGCGACACTGACATTGGCCGTCGCCTCGGCGCTTAATTGCGCCTTGTGCGCCGGAGTCAGATGCTCGGTTAAGATAATGACCTGATATTGCTTGGCCGGGTCGGCGTTTTGCACCAACGAGCGCAGCGAAACGGTCAGCGGGTCGACGTAGTGGTCGTCAACGGCATAAAAAATGGTGATGGGTTGCGTCATGAGATCATCCTTTTCTGGTAGCTAAAATCGCTTCATACTGGCGATAAAGCGCGGTCGGGGTGGCAGCGCCGAGTAACGTCTGGGCCGCTTCAACCTGCCAGGGCTTAACGGTGACGGGATGAAACCACGGCCAAATCGAAAGGCGCGTGGAGAAATGCATCAGCACCGTATCGGCATGCGGGCCGTGTTGGTCATTGAACCGCCGTGGCGCCAGGCGCTTGTGGTGGGCCAGTTTGTTCAGTGCGCTTTGGTCAGGCATAAACATGCGCTGGTCGGCGCAGCGCTGGCGACAAGCGGCAAACAAGCCGGTTTGGCGAATCCGGGCCAGGTTCAACAAGAGCACCCCGGAGTTCATGTAGTCGCGGCCGAGGCGTTGATGGAAAAACCACTGGCCGTAATGATCAAGCACCCCCACACATTCGGTGGTGGTCAGCGGCTGCTCGTAAAAGGCGGTCACCGGCTTCAGGGCCAGCACGTCAGCATCGAGGTAGAGCATTCGCTCCGGCAAACCTGGCACCAAATCGGCGTACAGCCGCAGCATGCAGTAAGGCGTGAATCGCGTCTCCCAGTTAGCGGTTGGTGGGGCTTGGTTGACGAGGCGCGTGAGGTCGAATAAGTGCACGGTATTGCGAGAATCGGCTACCTGCAACGCGGTTTGCAGTTCAGCCGCAGCCGCCGGCGTCAGCGCGGCCTTGCGCTCGCCCTTGACCGTTAAGGCCGCGGTGAAGAGGTAGAGGTGCAGTGGTGCCTGGTGCTGGGCCAAAGAGAGCGCCGATAGCAGGACGCCGTTTTGAACACTGGCATCGCCGCAATAAAGAATATTCATGGCTCCTGCCTCCGATACTGAATCGCTTGATAGGTACTGGCCTGCGCGCGCCGGAGCATGGCGGCTTGCACCTGCTCAGCCAATTGTTCTCGCCTAGCCCGTAGCGGGAGGCTTTCGTCAAAGGCAAAGGGACCATCGAGGTAAATGGTAACGTGATGGCGCTGATAAGTGGTGGTGAAGCTGAATACTGGCCGGTAAAATTGGACCGGGTAGTGAAAACTCCCCGGTTTAAACGGACGAATGCCAGTGTAATACGGCCAAACATGGGCTTCAGGATAAATGGCCACCGGCGTGCCGGCCCCTACCACCGCTTTGAGTTGCGTCATAAAACGCCGCGTTTGGCTGGCGGTTTCTGGTAGCATCAACGCGCCGGCATGCGGCAGCAGCGGCCCCAGGACTGGCACGGTTAAATTCGCGGCGGCGGCCAAAGTCGCTACTGGCCGCGGGCTTAGCACCGCCGGCAAGAAAGGATCGCCAAAGGCTTGGGTATGATTGCCGTAGAGGAAAAAGCTACCCTCAATCTGGCGTAATCGCTCGAGGTTGACGAAGCGGGCGTGAAGCTTGGTCTGCCAGTAGACCTTGCCAAGCTGCCGGAGCAGGCGATAGAGCACTGGCCTTTGGCGCTGGGCCCAATCGTAATCGGCTGGTAGCGGCTGGGCCTGGCCCCGGGTTTGCACGAGATCCGCGTCAAAGGCAGTGTAGGTTTGAATTTTTGGTTTCATTTCGCCCCTCCTCGGCTTTGAGTGAGCACTCACTTTACCTGCCTTAGTATAATGAAAACGGCTCTCAAGTCAAGTTTGACGCCTGGATGAAAGCACGACACAGCGGCTTATGGCGTACCTGAAAGCGTCATTTTCTTACTGATGGTGATGAAAGCGGTTTGTTATTTATGCGCGAACGGTTGACGCCTTGGCCCGAGCCCTTCACAATGGAAAGCAGTAGTGGCGCGAGGCGCCAAGCAGACAAGGAGTGGGCGAATGATCAAATGGGTGTTTACTGATATGGACGGGACGTTGCTGGATGACGAAGGGCGGGTGACGCCAGAAAATGCGGCGTTGATTGCGCAAAGTCAGCTGCCACTGACCTTGGTCTCGGCCCGCTCACCGCGCGAAATGGTCGAAGCCATTGACGTGTTGCAGCTCACGGGACCGCAGATTGCGTTTAACGGCGGCATGATTTTTGAACCGACTGCCACCGGCAAACGCATTTTGACCGAAACCGCCATGGCCAGCGACACCGCTCAGGCGATTATTGGAGCGGTGCTGGCCCAGTTTCCGTCGACTTCGGTGAGTTATTACGATGGGGAAGACTGGTATGCCGAGCGGATGGATGAGAACATCGAAGGCGAAATTCGCGTCAGCCGGTTGCACCCAACCATCAAACCCTATCAGGAGGTCTTCGCCACCGGTGAGCGTCACATTCTCAAAATCATGCTGATTAACTTCGATGAAGCCGTCATGGCCAAGATGCTGGCCTTTTTCGCCGCCGCCGATTACCCTGGCGTTTCCGCCCAGCACTCCGGCTCGGCATGGCTTGAAATCACCTCCCAAGACGCCAAAAAGTCCCGCGGCATTGCCTATCTGATGGCAAAAGAAAACCTTAAGCGCGAAGAAACCGCGGCCTTTGGCGATGGGGGCAATGACCTGCCCATGCTGAACATGGTGGGGGTGCCAATCGTCATGGGCAACGCGGCACCGGAGATTAAGCAAGTTGGCCAATTTATCACCAAGCCCAATACCGAAAACGGTGTCGGATATGGGATGGTGACTTATCTGAATCAAAACTAAGGCAAAATAAGCCCCCTGAATTCACATTGAATTCAGGGGGCCTTCGTTTTGCTTCATTTATTTCTTGGCGGGTTTCTTAGCCGCTTCAATCAACCCGTTATTGATGGTTTGAGCAAACAGCACATCGCCATCGTCATGCCCGCCGAAGTGCACGCCATCGGTGCCTTTGAAGACATGGGGATGTTGCGGGGCGATTTTGCCCCAGTCCGCAATGGTGATCCACTTGTACTTGGCCGGCAGCTGGCGTTCCAGCTCTGCTAACTTGCTGGAATTCCAGCTTGGGCTGGCCTGCGCGTTGTAAGGCGTCATGAAGACCAACTTGTGCCCAGGTTTGATGCCAGCAATGACGCGGTCCAACACCTGCGCGTAATCATCCAGCGCATTGGTGCCGACGCTGAGGACAACGAATTCACGGAGCTGACCGGCTTGCTGCATCTGCATCATTAGGTCGTAGGCTTCGTTCATCTTGCGATCGCCGGCAGCATTAACTTCGGAGTTCGCCACATGCGGGCCGAGGTAATGGGCAGTACCCAGTGTCACCGAGTCGCCAATGATGGTCACACCAGCGGGGATGCCGTACTTGGCCGCGGTGCTATTTTGGTTAACCGCAGCATAGCTGTCCGGGTGCGCCTTGGCGGCCGCGGCAGCGTCTTTTTTCGCTTGGGCCATCAGATCAGCTTGGGCTGTTTTCTTGGGATCATGTGCTGCCACAATAATTTTTTCACTGGTGTTGTATTGGGCAACGTCTTGCTGTATACCGCCGATCCACAAGGTTTGTTCCAAATGCGAGAGCTCTGGCGCTGCTTGCACGCGTTGAACGGTGACAGCGGTGAGGGCTAAGGCCGCTACGATGACTGGGGCGGCCACATAGCGACCAGGCAGCCGGAAGTGAAGAAACTTGCCTTGGCGGCCAGCAATCACCGGTTCGATAATGTAGTAGGACAACGCTGAGAAAGCCCCGCCGACGAGGACCGTCAAGCCAGCGGCGAGGGTGTTGTCCATCCGGTGGGAGAAAATCACATAGAGCGGCCAGTGGTAAAGATATAAGCTGTACGAAATGTCCGCTAGGAAGGTAATGACCTTGGGCTCGGCAATGGTCGGGGTTTTTTCATGCAAAATCCGCGCCGCCACAATCATCACGCCGGCCAGCAAGGTTGCGACCAGCAAGCCATAGTTGTAAGTGGCAATTTGGTTGAAATCAAGCCCAAACCCCAGCGCGACCAGCAAGGCTGCGGCGCCAGCCATCACTGCGGCTGGCACCCAAGCGTTAATGCGCTTGAAGCTTTGGGTGAACCAATTCGGCAGGACTGCCACGCCGGTCAAGGTGCCAATCATGGCGCCCACGAAGAACGGGAAGCTGTGCGTAAAACTGGAGAAGTAAACCGGCGAGAAGTCTTTCAGACCTTGCGCCTGCACCACCATCAACGAGCAGGTGACGATGGCGAGGACGCCGGAAACGGCAAACATCGCCATGCGAAAATCGGTGCGGCGGGCCGTAGCGGTTTCCGGCCGCTTTTGGAAGAGGCGGCTGAGCAGGTAAGCCACCACCCCCCAGATCAGGTAAAAGTGCATTTCCACCGCTAAGGACCAGGTGTGCACGAATAAGTGCGGAATGAAGTTATTCTCGTAGGACCCACCGGTGGCGATTTCAAAGAAGTTGGTCACAAAGCCCACCGCTGCGGCAATTTGCTGACCAATGTTGGTGATAAAGTCGCTGCCCACAAGGAACGTGAAGGGAATGACGACCAGCACGGCTAGGACTAACGGCGGCACAATGCGGTAGAACCGCCGCCGGTAAAACGCCAGCAAGCCAAAGGTATGACTGCGGGCGAATTCATCAATCATCAGGCTGGTAATCAAAAAGCCGGAAAAGGTGAAGAAGATATCAACGCCGATAAAACCGCCAGGGTATTCATTTTGGAAAAAATGATAGGTTAAAACCAACACCAGGCCGGTGACGCGGACAAGACTGAACCATTTGATTCTAATGTGTTTGTGCGTGGTACTGGCCATTTTTGAAGAACCCCCGATATGTCTGATTTTGTTTCGTGGTTAAGGTGCCACTGCCGGTTACGGCGCCGGCCTTAAAGGTGCCCGTATACCGCCAGCCTTCGTGCGAGGTGAAGGTGCCCTGACCATTGAAGCGACCGTCCTTGAAATTGCCCTTGTAGCGATCGCCGTTTTTCATCGTCAGCCGGCCTTGGCCGCTGAACTTATGTTTGAAGACCTGGCCATCATAAGTAATCTGGCCAGAATCCAAGGTGTAATGCGCATGGTGCGGTGTTTGCGGCATGAGGGCGATGACCGCGAAAACTACGATCACCAGCACGGTAGCGAGCTCAAGCCCAGCTCTTAAGCGCGATGTTTTCAAGATGATACTCCTCCCTGGTACATACCTTACTATCTTAGAGGAAAGCCCACCGGTTTGAAAGTTGAAATGCACCAGTTTTCAAAGAAAATTGTTGCTGATTTCAAAAAGACACCCACCGGTTCCCGGTGAGTGCGAGTGGGGGTTAGCGGCGGGCTTCGAACCAGTGCCGTAGCGGTCGGCGCATTGGCTTAAAGATCGCTTCCGCAATCACAAAACCCACCGCCAGGCCAATGGCGATACTCAAGGTTTTGACCAAACCCGCTTGCGCCGCCGTTTCTCGGCCGAGGGTAAAGTCTTTCATACTCATGTAGATGATAGCCCCTGGCACCAGGGACACGAGGCTGGGGATATACATGACATTGACTGGGGCTTTCACCCAAATCGCGGCAATGTTGGCGAGCAGGCCAATGGTCGTGGCCGCCAGCAGATTCGGTAAAATCAGGTTTGGCGTTTGGCCCGCCACCACCACATACACGACCCAAGCCAAGGCGCCGGTGATCCCAGCTGGTAGTAAAGTGCGCTTGGGAATATTGGTGATGATGCCAAAGCCAATGGTGGAGGCAAAAGCGACGATCAGTTCGATTAGCAAGCTCATAGCGCGCCTCCCATCAGCAGTGAGATGCAGGCACTGCCGACCACCACGCCGGCACCAATCGCGCCGGCGACCATGATCGCATCCATCGCCCGCACTAAGCCGGAAATGGTGTGGCGGGCAATTAGCTCACGCAAGGAATTGGTAATGGCCACGCCAGGCACTAAGGGCATCAAGGCCGAAATAATGATGTTATCGGCGCTGGTCGCCACGCCGAGCCGCTGCAGCAGGGTGGCAAGCAAGCCAATCACCATGCCGCCAAGGCCAATGCTGATGTAAGGCGTGGTCGTGCGCTGGCCCAACCACTGTGAAGCGAGGTAGCCGCCGATGCCGACAAAAAAGGCGAGGCCGAGGTCGGCCCAGGTCGCTTGAAATAACAGCATCGGCGCCACTGACACCAAACCGGCGCCGAAAATTTTTTGCGGCCAGGAGTAATCGCGGCGCGAGGATTCAATCACCGCGACCTGATTTTCTAGGGTAGCGTAATCAATCGTGCCGCTGGTAAACGCGCGCGATAAGGAGTTGATCCGATCCACTTGGCGCAAGTTGAAGTCCTTGGTGCGCACCTTAATCAAATGGGTGGCGGTATCGGTGTCGGCGTCAACAAAAATCGCGGTCATTTCGGCATGACACGAAATCGGCACCCCTGCCGCGGCGCCGATGTACTCGACCGTACTTTCGACGCGGCCGGTTTCGGCCCCATTTTCCAACAGAATTTTCCCCACCCGGCCACACAAGGCAATGACCTGCTTTTCACTTGGCATCTTGCCACCTCCGACTGCTTTTAAGTGTACGCCGCTAACAAAACGGGAAGCAAGCAAAAACCGGGTCGCTTTGGCGACCCGGTTAATGCAATAGTGGCATTAAAGCGCGGCGATAAACCGCCCGAAGGCAGCTTGGCCTGCTTCATCGCGTTTGAACACGCCGGCGTCTTCCAGCACGCGGGCGAACACGCGGCCCACGGCTTCGTTCAGTTGCGCCGTGGCATTGGTTTCTGTCCAGGTGAACTGGGCCTGCAACTGCTTGGCCCAAGGCAGGTGAGAAGGCTCAATCTGATTGGGCTGACCAAGCAGGTATTTTTTGACTTCAGTCAGTTCCGCTGCCAGCCGGGCAGGCAGCACGGCGAGGCCCATGACTTCAATCAAGCCGATGTTTTCACGCTTGATGTGCTGCACATCCTGGTGCGGGTGGAAAATGCCATCAGGATAGTCAGCGGAAGTTTGGTTGTCGCGCAGCACCAGATCCAGCTGGTAGGCGTCACCGACCCGGCGGGCAATCGGGGTGACGGTGTGATGCGGCGTCCCATCGGTGAAGGCGCGCACGGCCACACTGTCATCACTGTAAGTCGCCCAAGTGGCCCGAATGTGTTCGGCTGCTTCGGCCAGCTGTTCCCGGTTGGCGGAGGTTAAGCGAATCACACTCATTGGCCAGCGCACAACGCCAGCTTCTACAGCCTCGTAGTCAGGCAAACTGATGGCTTTTTCCACTGGGGCTTTGGCCATGGCGAAAGTGTGGTGACCGCCTTGGTAGTGTTCATGGCTGAGCATTGAGCCGCCAACAATCGGCAAATCGGCATTCGAGCCAACGAAGTAGGTCGGTAGCATGTGGACAATCGCCAGTAGGTTGGTGAAAGTGGTGCGGTTGATGTGCATCGGTTCATGCACGCTGTCGAGGAAAATGGCGTGTTCTGGGAAGTAAGCATAAGGTGAATACTGGAAGCCCCAAGTTTGGCCATTGAGCTGAAAGCGCACAATGCGGTGGTTGCCCCGGGCGGGATAGTCGGCGCGGCCGCGGTAGCCTTCATTTTCTAGGCAAAGCTGGCACAGAGGGTAACCTAGCGCCTTCACTTTGGCAGCGGCGGCGATGTCTTTGGGATCCTTTTCCGGTTTGGACAAGTTAATGGTGATTTCGAGTTCACCATAAGGCGTCTGGGCTGGGAATTGGATGTTTTTAGCAATCGCCCGGGTTTGAATGTAATTATTCGCCCGCGACAGCTGGTAAAACCAATCCGTCGCTGTGCTGGGACTGGTGGCATAAGCGCCCCAGAACTGGCGGTTGACGGAACTTGGCAACGGGGTGGCCAGGGCCATCAGTTCCGCCTCCAGAATCTGTTTGGCCGCAGTAGTGTCTACGCACACGCCGTTTTGCACCGCGGCTTGGACAAGGAGGTCGAGGTTATCTAGCCCGGCTTCTGCGCCGGCGAGACTTTGCGCTTCGTCGCCCACCAAAGCCAAGGTCCGGTTGGTCAAATAAACTTGATCCAGCGCGGTGTAGTCGTGGTTCAGCTCCAAGCACCAGTTGACATGACGTTCAACGGCTTTCACAGGCGATCACCAAAGCCTTCCGGATGATTCTCATGCCAGTTCCAGGCATCGCCGATGATTTTTTCGACATCATCGAACTGCGGCTGCCAGCCCAGCACACTGCGGGCCTTGTCAGAGGCGGCAATCAGCGTGCTTGGATCGCCAGGGCGGCGCGGCCCGATTTTGGCGGGAATTTCCTGGCCGGTGACTTTGCGGGCGGCGTTGAGAATTTCCAGGTTGGAGAAGCCCGTGGCCGAGCCAATGTTGAAGGCGTCGCTGGCATTGCCGGCGCGCAGGTAGTTCAGCGCCAAGATGTGGGCATCCGCTAAGTCCACCACATGGACATAGTCGCGAACGTTGGTGCCGTCTTTGGTCGGGTAATCATCGCCAAAGATTTGCAGATTGTCGCGCGTCCCAGCCGCGGCTTGTAAAATAATTGGAATCAGATGCGTTTCCGGATGGTGATCCTCCCCGATGCTGCCATCAGGCATGGCACCGGCGACATTGAAGTAGCGCAAGGCGACAAAGTGAATGCCGTAAGCGACATCGGCCCACTTGATGATTTTTTCCATGGCCAGTTTGGACTCACCATACGGGTTGGTTGGCACTTGGGGGTCGGATTCCTTGATTGGAATCTGCTTCGGTTCGCCGTAAGTGGCAGCGGTGGAGGAGAAGACAATCTTATCGATGCCGAATTGCTTCATTGCTTCCAGCAACGTGATCATGCCGCCGGTATTATTGTCAAAATACTTCAGCGGATCCTGCATCGATTCTGGCACGATGGAGAAGGCAGCAAAATGGATAATCGCGTCGATTTTTTCGGTGCTAAAGACCTGACTCAAGAAATGGTAATCGCGAATGTCGCCTTGGTAAAAGCGTGCTTTTTTGTCAATGGCGCGTTCATGCCCGGTGATGAGATTGTCCAAAACCACCACATCCTCGCCAGCCTTAACCAGCTGAGCGACGGTGTGGGAGCCGATATAGCCGGCCCCGCCTAAAACTGCAATTGTCATATGATAAGCTCTCCTTTTTGAGTGATGAAACTGTGGGAAGTACGTTGGTTTGGCCTCGCAGCCGGTAGTTGCACTACAGGTGGCTAACGCCGGCGTGAATAGCTACGCCCAAGGCCTCACCGGCAAAAAACGCCGGCAATGCCTTGAGCTAGGCTATTCCACCGGCTAAAACCAGCCACCTTTCGTAGCCTGTAGGTGCGCTCCGAGTGGCTAACGCCCGAGTAGTTAGCTACGCCTGAGGTCTCGCCGGCAAAGTGCGCCAGCAATACCTCAGGCTAGGCTAGCTGTCGGGCTAAGAACAGCCACCCTCCGCAGCCTGTAGTTGCGCTCCGGCGGGCAACGCGGGCGTGGCTAGCTACGCTCCGGTCCTTGCAGCCGAAGAACGGCTTCAATGCCCAGAGCTAGGCTAGCCATCCCGCTAAATGCGCCCGCCTCCGCAGCCTGTAGTTGCGCTCCGAGTGGCTAACGCCCGAGCAGCTAGCTACGCTCCGGTCCTTGCAGCCGAAGAACGGCTTCAATGCCCAGAGCTAGGCTAGCTGTCGGGCTAAGAACAGCCACTCTCCGCAGCCTGTAGTTGCGCTCCGCCGAGCGACGGGGGAGCAGGTAGCTACGCATAAGGCCTCACCGGCAGAATGCGCCGGTAATGCCTTACGCTAGGCTACCCGTCCCCCTAAGACCGCTCGGCTCCGCAGCCTGGTTGTTAGTCAATCACCTTGGGTCCATCCGCAATATTAGCGATATAGAAGTCAGCGGCGTACCCGATGGTGTCCTGGTAAACATCGCCGACTGCTTTAGTGAAGGCTGGGACTTGGTCTTTGGCGACTAAAGCAATGGCGCAGCCGCCAAAGCCGGCGCCGGTCATGCGGGCGCCGAGGACGCCGGGCTGCTTAACGGCGGTTTGAACCAAGGTGTCCAGTTCTTTGCCAGTTACCTCATAATCATACGCCAGCGATACGCCAGAGGCACTCATCAGCCGGCCAAATGCCGCGAGGTCGCCGGCTTTAAGTGCCGCTGCGGCTTTCAAGGTGCGCTGGTTTTCAAAAACGGCGTGCCGCGCGCGGCGAATCAGGGTCGGGTCTTCAATCAGGTAGGTGTACTGGTCGAAGGTATCAATATCCAGTTCGCCCAAGGTTTTGATGTCCAGCTTGGCTTGCAGGCGGGCCACGGCTGCTTCGCATTCAGAGCGGCGTTCGTTGTACTTGGAGTCGGCAAGTTCGCGGCGCTTGTTGGTGTTCATGATGACCACCACATTGTCGCCCATGGCCAGTGGTAAGGATTCGTATTCCAAGGTGCTGGCATCTAGCAAGGTGGCGTGGTTGGCCCGGCCCATGCCGATGGCGAATTGATCCATGATGCCGGAGTTGACACCGATGAATTCATTTTCAGTTTTTTGGCCCATTTTGATGAGTTCAAGCATGTCATGGCCTAAATTGAAAGTCGTATTCAAAATGGTCCCAGTCAGCAGCTCCAGTGAGGCGGAAGAGGAGAGGCCGGCGCCGTTTGGCAGGTCGCCTTTGATGTATAAATCTAGGCCTTGGTCGAAGGTAGCGCCCGCTTTGAGCAGCTGCTGGGCCATGCCTTTGAAGTAATCGCTCCACTTACCGTCTTTGGCGCCGGTGATTTCAGCCAGGGGCAGGTCAATGATGCCAATATTTTCAAAGTTGGCAGAGTAGAGCCGGAACTTGGCCTCATCATTCGAGCCAACCGCGGCGTAGGTGCCTAAACTAATGGCACAAGGGAAAACGTGGCCGCCATTATAGTCCGTGTGCTCGCCGATCAGATTAATGCGGCCTGGTGCAAAATAGACATGGGCGGCGTCGTGCCCGAATACCTGCTTGAAGCCTTGCTTAAGTGCTGCTGTGTCCATGATGAAACCTCCAATATTGTATTTTGCCGTTAACGGCTACTATCGCGCAAAATCAGTTCAGAACTTAAGGTGATGCGAGTTGGCACCGTGAGCAGGCCAGAGAGCTGATCTTGAATCAGCTTGGCCGCGTTAATGCCCATTTGCTGCGTGGCCACTTTGACGGTGGACAAGCTCGGGTTCAAAAACCGGCCCACTGCCAGATCATTGAAGCCGACGATGCTAACGCGGTCTGGTACGGCGATGTGCTGCTCTTGGAGCGCTTTAATGGCGCCGATGGCCATGGCATCGCTAGCCACGAAGAAGGCATGCGGCAACTGATCACCATATTGCTTGATGAGAGCCGTCATCGTGGCATAGCCACCTTCAATGGTGAAAGGCGCATCGGCAATGATGGCGTCTTCCAGCAGGCCTTGGTCACGCAGCGTGGCTTCAAAGGCCACTGTCCGCTGATCATCAATGGCTTGGCCGTCGGTGGTTTCCTCGCGGCCAGCAATCATGCCGAGGCGGTGATGGCCTTGCTGCCGGAAATAGGCAATGATTTTGCCCACTGGCGCCGCAAAGCTGGTGGTGACACAGGAGATACTTTGATCCAGCGTGTCCTGGTCGACGATCACCAGCGGCTTGTTAAGCGCCTTGAATTGGTTGAGCTGACTTTCACTATATTTACCGATGGCAATCAGACCGGCCAAGTTGCCGGCATCGGCCAGCGTATCGTTAGAGAAAAAGCGGGCGATGGCAAAGTCGGCGGCCTGCAGCTGGGTTTCAGCGCCCCAGCGAATCGCCCGGTAATAGAGATCGTTGTTTTCTTCCTGCTCGGAGTACCACTGAACGATGCCAATGGTGCCCGCGGCAGTTTGCGTTTTATGCTGATGCTTGGTGTAATTTAAGGCCTCCGCCGTGGCAAAAATGCGTTTGCGCGTGGCGGCGGAAACTTGCAGCGAGGTGTCCGCGTTGAGTACGCGGGAAACTGTGGCACTGGATACATGCGCGGCGTCAGCAATATCTTTTAAGGTGGCGATACCGGTCCCTCCTTTGCCCAAAATCAGAATTTTGTTATCGTCACGCCTATTTTACTAAAAGGTGGTAAAAAAGTGAACTAATATTTTACCTATTACCGTTTTTTTGCTGGGCTATGGTACACTAGGAGACGAAATGTGACCGGTTGCTAACCCGAAACGCCAGCAATCGATTAAATTTAGTAAAACTAGGAGGCAGCCATGTTTCATTATTCCTTACGTTACACGCAAGATCCCCGCACGAATACGCCAATCAAGGACGATAAGCTGTTGGCATTTTGCCAGAAGGCGCAAGTCGATAACGTCGCATTCTTCATTAATCCAGAAGAGTTGAACGCCAGTCATCTCACCGCCACCCAAACCGATCAATGGCTCGATGCCATTCGGCCGGTGGCCAAGCGCCTCGCTGACCAAGGCATTACCACCAGTCTTAATCCTTGGACGACCATCATGCACAGCGACCGGGGCAAAACCATTGATCCCAGCATCGGGTTCGACACCTTAGTGGATATTAACGGCAAAAAAGCCACCTCGATGGGCTGCCCGGCCGATCCGAAGTGGCGCGACTATTTGGCTGACCGCTACGCGCAATACGCGACGCTCAAGCCTAAGCAGTTGTGGTTGGAGGACGATTTCCGCCACTACAACCACACGCCGCTGAAGCTGGCTTGCTTCTGCGACCGGCACATGGCGATTTATCAGGAAAAATTGGGTCGGAAAATTAGCCGGGCCGATTTTGTCAAAGAAATGCTCCAGCCCGGCGAGCCGACGCCAGCGCGTCAGGTGTATCTCAGCGTGGCTCGGCAGGAAATGATCGACACCGTGCATCAAGTTGAGCAGCGCGTTCATGCGGTCTCACCGGACACGGATTTGGCTTTGATGACCTCCTTCCCGAACTGGCATGCCCTAGAAGGCCGCGATTGGCCAGGGTTGTTTGATGCTTTGCGCGGCGAAGGGCATCCACGTGTGGCGCGGCCGCATTTGCCAGCCTACAACGAAATTGCCCCGCTGAAATACAGCCGCGTGTTTGAGGACTATACCCGCACGACTGCTGCTTACCTGGGCGATGATGCCGAATTGTTCCCAGAGCTGGAAAACTACATGTACTCGCCATTCGTGAAATCGGTGGCGTTTACCCAATTTCAGATTGAAACCGCGGCGCTGGTTGGCGCGCGTGGCATTCTGCTCAATCTCTTCGATATGATTGGCAATGGCATCGACAATGATTACCATTACGCCGAGATGTTGGCCCAGAGCAAGCCGTTCCTCGATCGAATTACCGAGCAGCGTCTGCAAATGAGCCAGACCCGCGGTATTAAGGTACTGGTGGATCAGAACTCTTCCTTTACGCTGCACACGGCAAAAGGCGCTGATCCCGAAGAACTGTTGCCGCATGAAACCAACTGGGCAGCGCTGCTCAGCACGTTTGGCTTTTCGACGACGATTACGCCGCTGGTTAAGGCTAGCCATTTTGAACATGAAATGCTGGCCATCAGCGGTCAACTGCTGCGTAACTTAAGCGACGACGCCATTACCCAGCTGCTTCATGGCAACATCACGCTCCTCGACGGCGAGTCCGTGCAAGTGCTGCTGGATCGCGGTTTGGGCGACCTGCTGCACATCACTGAAAGCTCATGGCATGGCGTGCGCACCGGGTATCAGTCCTTTGAAGCGGCTGATGGCCATACGGTGGAAGGGATCATGGATCCGCGCATCACGATGCTGCAGCATACCGGCGATTATTTGCAGCTGAGTTATGCCGACGATGCTGACGTGGCAATTTGGAGTCATGCCTACAATGAGTACGATGAACAGCTGGGTAATGTGATGGCCTTGATTAATCACCGCACCATTGTGATGCCGATGAATCAAGATCCGAAGTATGGCTGGGAGTCGCAATATGTCGGTTTCAAGCAAGGGCTGTATCAGGCGATGCTCAGTTCGATTTTTGACATTGACTACTTGATTGACATGCCAAACACGAAGCTGATTGTGTCGACCCAAGCCGGTCTGACCTTGTGGCTGGCCAACTTTACGCTGGATGATTACCAACAAATTTCTTGGCATCCAGCCGAACCAGTTATGGCCACGCATGCGACGGTGATTGCCCGCCATGGCGATCAGGTCATCAATAAGCGGGTGGCGTTGCAACAAGTCGGCGACCGGGTGATTATCCCAATGCCTCTACCGCATTTGAGTATGATTCAAGTCCAAATCGATTAACCATGAAGCCGGGGCAACCCGGCTTTTTTGTGTGCAAAAGGGCATCAGCATTCACAATCGGCGTTCGCCGCTCCCAGAACAGAACGAGCCAAAATACAACGTCTAAATCAAACGGCCTGCAAACACCCAAGTTCGGGTTTTACAGGCCGTTTGATTGCTCCGCTGGGCCAAAATCAGCCTCAGCGGAAAATGACGTTATTAGCGCCGGTGACATTCAAAATGTAAACGAACAGCATAATGGCGTTGATGATGAACGAAAAGACAATCACCGCGAAACGCACCGTAAACACATGGCTCCAAGTGCTGAAGTTGAACCACCCAAAGCGTTTGCCTTGATAGGTAAAGAGCATGATGAGCAAGATCACAGTTAAGCCGGCTTGAATCACGGTTCCGAGCAGATACAAGCCTTGGTTTTGCTGCAACCAGAAGACCCCGGCAGCAATCACGTCGAGCAGTAGAGCAATCAGGGGCATGGTATCCTTCCTCTCTGATGTAAAGTACGCCCAGTATAGCATTAACTGTATGAAGGGGAAAATGGTACCAAAGTCACATGGCGAATCGCCGCAATCGGGACGGTAACTTCACCAATCACGACTTCATCATCTTCAGTGTAACCTTGCACCTTGCCGCCCAGCGGCGCCGCCAATTGGCCATCAATCGTGCTAGTTTGCAATTGGACGTTGACGCTTTGGCCAGTGCGATAAGCCGTTGCCAGTTGCTGGCGAATCAGCTCCGTGCTTTGTTGCGCTAGCAGCGGCTGGTTTTGCAACTGGGTTTTGGCGGCGGCCTGCTGATTAAGCGCCGCCGTGTGATCGGATAAATAGTAGCCTTGCCACTTCACCATGCCGCGGTCGTGGTAATGATGGGCAAAAAAGTCCGCCACCAGTTTTTGGAAGGCTGCCTGGCCAATTTCATCTGCATAAGTCATGTCGCTCACCTCTTGGTCATTATACAAACATACGTTCGCAAATGAAAAGGGCGAGCTTGGCCGTTGTCATTTTGTAACATAGCAAAGTTGTCTAGACCGGGGCATAACGAATTCTTAACTATTTTATGTGACGATTTTATTACAAAAAGATTTCAAGCCTGCTATACTGAATTTAACAAAGCAAGGGAGTGGTTGAGATGAAGAAATGGCTGTTAGTGAGTGTCTTGAGTTTAGGCCTGAGCGTCGGTGCGCTGGGGCTGGCTTATACGAATGTTGATCAGGCCAGCACTGCGACGGTTCAAACCGCGGCTAAATCGACGACCACGAAGTCTGCGAAGAAGACGACGGCCAAAGCGGCCAAGGCTGAAACCAGCAGCCAGGCCGCAACTGCCAGCTCGACCAGCAGCGCGGCGACTCAGTCGAGCACCGCGGCAGCTACTTCGAGTGCGAAAACGACAAGTGCGACCCAAGCGAGTCGGTCAACCACCGCCAGTCAAACCGTTCAGACACCGGCTAAAGCGACTAGCACGCCGAGCCAGCCGGTATCCGGGTTGGCGGCATATTACGGTACTTGGCACAACGCCAATGTGACGGTTACCTTGACTGCTACCACCATGACCGTGGCTTCCGCTGGCCAAGCCGGCAAAACCGCGACCTACACCGCGGTGAAGAGCGGCGCTGGTTATGTCTTCAGCCCAACCACCGGGGATGCTGATGATTTGTACTTTGTCCTCGAAAATGGCCAGTTAAACTGGGTCACTGGGGCCAGTGAACCACTGGTTTTGACCCGCTAATGAGAATGTGAATCAAAAATGCGAAGGCGTGGGCCTTCGCATTTTTGATTCTTGAGATTATGGGGATCCATCTGGCTAAAAGCGTCCCAGCTTCGCAGCCTATCCAGTTGCGCTCCGCTGGGGCAACGCCGGAGTGAATAGCTACGCACCAAGCCTCGCCGCCAAAAAGCGGCGGCAATGCTTGGCGCTAGGCTATTCATCCGGCTAAAAGCGTCCCAGCTCCGCAGCCTATCCAGTTGCGCTCAGCGCGCCAACGCCGAAGTGGCTAGCTACGCTTAATGCCTTGCCGGCAAAATCAGCCGGCAAGGCATTAAGCTAGGCTATCCATCCGGCTAAGACCGGCGCGTTTCGCAGCCTACCGGTGTTTATGTCTTACAAATGTGGCGTAATGCAAAATTCCGGCGAGGAGGACGAAGAAGATGAGGACGAAGCTGGCGTAGCGGGTCCAGAAGTTCATGGTCGTGGCTGGAATCAAGAGCTGGATGCCCATGGTGGCTAGGGCCATGATGGCAATCATGCCGAATAAGAGCAAATAGCGTTTCATGGTTTCGTTGTCCCTTCTGACTTTGGCTGGGAGTTTGGCGGCAAGGGCTTGAGCCTGGGCAATTTTGGCTTCAGGTACGGCATGAGCATTCCAAGTCCCAGGCAAAATGAGCTCGCCGGCTTTGCGCAGACCGGCCGCGGCCATGGCTTTATCCAGCATGGTCAGGCAAGCGTCGGTTTGGTGCGTAAAGGTGTTTTCTAAGCCGCTGGCAAAACACGAGGTGATGGTGAGGTAAACCTTGCCTTTGTATTTGCCAGGGAGGGTGTCACCTTGGTGCGTCATCCGCGTTAGGCGCGGTCGCAAGCAGTCTAAGGCTTGCTTAAGCGTACCGGCCACCGTGCCATAATAAGTCGGGCTGGCCAGGACCCAGACGTCGGCAGCCGCGAGCTTTTCTTCCAATGCGTCTAACGCCGGGTTGGCTTCGCCGCGGCGATCAGGTCGGATTGTGAGTTGATTAAGGTCGATGAATTCATGGGTGCCTTCGCAGGCCTCCAGCAAGGCGTGGGTCAGTTTGGCGGTCAGGCCTTGCGGGTCTTGACCGCCGAACAGGGCAATGGTGTGCAAATTGGCTCACCTCTCAGTTAGTCGGTTACTTGCAGATGATAGTTGAAAAAGGCCAACGTCCCAGGCAGGGCAAAGGCGGTGTAATCACGGGCATGGCCAGAGCCAGGCACCACATGAACCGCGATGTCGCGCTTAAAGGCGGCGGCCTGCTCTAGGAAGCGGAATACCCCTGGTAGCGGCGACAGTTCATCCGTCGCATTGTACATTAAAGTGGGACCCAGCGTGGTCGTGAGATGATTCATAGGATTGACGGCGGTCAGTTTCTCCGGCGTCAAGTCGCCTAAGTAGGTTTGAATGAAGTACTTGTAAAAGGCATTGTGAATGGCGTGAATTTCGGTGAGACCCAGTTCTCCGCGCGCATCCAGCGCTGCTTTGACGGTGGGATGCTGCTGGACCCAGTTGGCAAAGTCAACGATCGCAGACCAGGACACCACCGGCTGGCCGGACTGCAGACTTTGCGTGATGGCCATGGTGCCACCCACACTGGCGCCTAACAGGCCGACGCGCTGGCGGTCAAACGTGTAGTCAGACTGCTCAAACCAAGTCATAAAGCTGGCCAAATCATCCTGCGCCGCTGGGAACAAGTCAGCAGGGGCTAACCGGTAATTCGGCAGGGCCACTAAGTAGCCGGCGTTGGCGAAAGTTGCACCGATGTCGCTGTCGGCACTTTTATCCCCGCGAATCCAGCCGCCGCCGTGGACAAAGACGATGGCGGCGCCATTTGGCGTCTCTGGGTAATATAAATCTGCTTTTTGCAAGGCTCCTGGGCCATACGCCACATCTAAATCAGTTTTCATAACGTCCTCCTTTGTTTCACTACTTTAACCTTAGTCAACTTAAAGCATTGGTGCAAGCTTACCAAGTCAGGGTGAAGGTCAGAGGTTCGCGAATCGAACGTGCCGGTACACTGATGGTGACGCCGGTTTCGCTGCGGTTGAGGGGATCGACTACGCGCCGGCCCGGTTGCATGTGCACTGCGATCGGCACCTCGCCGCTTCGAGCTGTGACTTGGGTAGGCGCTGGACCCGCCACAAAGAGCTGAACGGGTACGGTTTCCGCTTGGCCAGCAAATTGGCCTTCGGTGGCGTGAATGGTCAGGCTGACGGTACCTCTGCTACGCTCAGCGGTGATTAAGGTGGTGGCTTGCGCACCTGTTTGATAGGCGAGGGTGGTCCCATCATCCTCCACTAGCGTAAAGGCCCTGGCTGGCCCTGGCCAGTAGTCAATTAACCGCGCCGCCGACCGCGCCGCTGGATTTTGATGCGGCAAAGCCAAGGGGATGATGCTTCCAGCTTTGACGTAAACAGGCAGTTGAGCCAGCGGCGCGGGGACATCGCTTAAGGTCTGATCGCCGGCAATTTTGGCGCCGGTCCAAAAATCGAACCAGTCGCCGTGCGGCAGGTAAACACTGGCGCGGGTGGCCTGACCATCTGGTTGCAGGCGGTCAGGGCGCACGATTGGTGCCACCAGCAAACTAGCCCCGACCATGAATTGATCCGCCAATTCGCCAGCGGCCAAGGCGTCAGGGTCAGCCCAGAAGGTCGGGCGCATAATGGGCGCAGTTTGGGTCGCTAGGCTGTACAGATAAGGTACCAGCATGGTGTGGTACTGCAAAAAGGCGCGGTTGATGGCCGCAGTCGCCATTTCCATGCCCATCAGCTTCGGCTGCGTGCCCCAACCATCCATGGCAAAAAAGCTAGGCGTGAAGGCTTTCCACTGGAGGTCGCGGGTTTGAATGATAGGGTCGCCGCCACCATAAATACCATCCACGTCGCTGGCGATGTGCGGCTGGCCGGCTAATCCGGCGGCCAAATAACTGGCGACATGGGTTTCTAGGTTGCGCCAAGTGCCACCGGTTTGATCGCCGGTCCACACCAGCGCCGCGCGTTGCGTGCCGGCCCAGCCATCTAGGGTCACCGTCAACGGTCGCAGTTGGTGAGCCGCGAAGGCGGCCTGAATTTTCGCGGTGGCATTAACGCCGAAGGTATAGCCTTCACCAATCCAGGCGACATCGGTTTTGACGGCGCGACTACCAGCTTCAACTTCCTGTTGCAAGTCGCGATCGTTTTTCTGCGGAGTGGCGGTTTGCGGGCTCAACTGGGCCTGAGTCCATAACCCCACTTGAATGCCGTGGGCGTTGGCGTATTGAATGAAGGCTTTCAGATTGGCTAAGTCACCGGCAAAGGAATCGGTTTGCCCATAGCCTGAGCCGTAGCCATCATTGGGAATCATCCAGCCCAAGGGAAAACCTGCCTCGGCATAGCGGTCAATCACCGCGCGGCCAGAAAATTGGCCGTCGTGTTCGCCATTGAGCGATTCGTGAATCGCGGTTTTCGGCATGCCATTTTTATCAGGATCAGTGAAGGTGACTTGACCATTGCCATAGACATTCGGCACCAGGGGCTGGTTGTTGACGGTGATGGTGCCGGGCCGAAAGCCGAGGTTGAACGTGGCCTTGTTCAGCGGTGAATAGGCCTTGTACCAATGGCCATCCGCAAACTGCCGCGCCCCGGCCGAATCAGCCGTCACCGCCACCCAATAATTGCGATTGTAGGCATTGAAGTGGGCGGGGTAAAAGGCGAAGGCCGGCAGGCGCACCGGCTGGCCGGTGAGTTCATAGTAGCCGTCAATGAGGCTGACCGGGGTTTGGCCTAAAATCAGGTAGGCATCATACAAGCTGTCTTCATGCGTGAGGTAAGCACCGTGCAGCGGGTCGCCGAAATCATATTCACCTGGCGTAAAGGAGTTGGCCAAAAAGCCATAACCACTGGTTGTCCAATAGAAGGGCACCGGGCTGGAAACACTGCCCCGAGTCCATCGATTTTCGTTTTTGATGGCAATCAGGCGGCCCGTTTGCTCAACTTGCCCGTTTTGGACGCCGCCGCCGAAATAGTGCGCATTCAGCGCGGTTTTGATCCGAGTGGTCCAAGCCTGGCCGGCGAGCTGCGGCAGGGTTTGGGTCAAAAGCACCGTGTCGCCTCGCTTAATCACCATCTGACCAGCCTGTAAGCTCACGGTGTAAGCGCCAAGCGAGAACTGGTGGTCATGCAAATTCAGCGGTAGCTGGCCGCTGGCGGTGACAATCGGGGTTTGATACTGCTGGCCACTGCCACCAGTGGCGACGGTTTCGTCGGCATGTTTGGCGACTGCTGGCGCCTGGGGGATGCTCGGGTGCTGCGGCCAAGCGCCAGCCGTCACGGTCAGCCGCAGTAAGTGATCATTCACTGCCATCAGGCGCGCATGCCAGCCATGATAATCAAAGAGCACCGAGCCGTTTGCGGTATGTAAGTGCTGAAGCTGATTCGGGTTTTCTACCATATCAAGACGCCTCCGGTTTTCACCAGCATACCGCAACCACGTGAATTCGGGTATAATTTAAATCAGGCTGCGGAGTGAGGCCGCCTTTAGCCTGACGATTAACCTAGCTGCGAGCATTGAAGCCGGTCTTAGGCTTCGAGGCTTGCAGCGTAGCTAATCGGTCAGGCGTTGGCCTCGCGGAGCGCAACTAAATCAGGCTGCGGAGTGAGGCCGGCTTTAGCCTGACGATTAGCCTAGCTGCGAGCATTGAAGCCGGTCTTAGGCTTCGAGGCTTGCAGCGTAGCTAATCGGTCAGGCGTTGGCCTCGCGGAGCGCAACTAAATCAGGCGGCGAACACCGCTATTTTGAGCGTTGTTTCGCTTTGATTGAAACCAGCACCACCTAATCAGGAGGCAAACATGAACTTTTCTTTCCAATATTCAGCTGAACGGGCGACCACGGTCAAGCGCGTTCTGGCCCGGGCCGGGGTGTCGCATCGCCTGCTGACACGGCTCTTTAACGAGCGCCTGGTTTGGCGCAACGGTGTGGTCACCACCAACCAAGAGGTGATTCACGGCGACAAAATTCGCTTTGAACTGCCACCGAGTGATTTGGTGACCCCTAGTGACGGCTCGCTGCAGGTGGTGCTGGAGTTGCCGAACTGGCTGATTGTCGAAAAACCGGCAGGCCTCGCCAGTGTCCCTGGCCCCAGCAACCGTGAAGATTCGCTGCTAAACCGGGCGGCGGGCTATTTGGCGGCGGCAGGCATTGACGGCCCGCAGCCGGCTATCATGACTCGCCTTGATCGCGATACGACTGGGCTGGTGCTGATTGCGAAGCACATTTTTGCCCAAGGTAAGCTTGATCAGCAGCAAGATGCTGGCTTGCAAAAAGAATATCGCGCCGTGGTGGTGGGGACGCCAGCGCCAGCCAGTGGTCAGATTACGCTGCCGCTGGGGAAAGCGGCTGATGGCATTCATCGGGAAGTGCAACCTGACGGCCAGCCGGCCATCACCGATTATCAAGTGGTGGCTAGTCAAAGTGGTTTGAGCTTGGTCACTATCCAGCTAGAAACCGGCCGCACCCATCAGATTCGGGCGCATTTTGCCGCGATTGGCCATCCCGTCGTGGGTGACCCGCTGTATGGCCAGGCGGATGAGCGGTATGCGCATCAGTTGCTCCAAGCCAGCCGGTTGCAGTTCACTGACCCGTTCACCGGTGAGCAGTATGATCAGCAACTAACCATGCCGGCGGACTGGCCAGCTTTTGCCTAAAAAAGGGCAAAAAAATAACCGTCCTGAAGTCAGGACGGCGGTTGTCGCTACGGCCGTAAGCGACGACGAATTACTTGCGGACTTCAACGAAGTCAACCCGACGACGCAGTTTTGGAGAATACTTCTTCAAAGTGAGTCGGTCAGGTGTGTTGCGCTTGTTCTTGGAAGTCAAGTAGATCCGTTCGCCGGTTTCGGCGCAAGCAAGAAGAATGTGATCACGCATCTTACAGCACCTCTTTCATAATGATTGAACCTTAATAGCATACCGGAACCAGAAAAAAAGTCAAGGTTTGCTTGCAGGGATTGCATGGCGGTCGGGGGTTCACCGCGGAAAGGAACACAATAATGCACTTAACAGGTGACCGCGTTTCAGTTCGACCGTTCACGGCAGCCGATGCCCCGGCGTATTTGGCCTTGGCCCAAGACCCGCTGGTAGCGGGCCCCGCGGGGATGCGGCCGATTGCCAATTTAGAAGAGGCCAAGGCCCATGTGCTGAAAAATCAAACCACCGAGTTAGCGTTGGTGGTCAACGGCGCCGTCGTCGGGGAAGTGGGGATTTATCCGCGCACGGCCGATGCCGCCGCCCCAGAAGCCCGCACCCGAGAAATCGGCTATGCTTTGGCCCAACCCTATTGGGGGCAGGGGTTGATGCGGGAAGCATTGCGGCTGGTGATTCGTGAGCTGTTCACCCAGCGGATGACCGCGCTGTGGGCGGCTACTTTTCCCGATAATCAACGCTCGATTGCCTTGCTCGCGCGGCTGGGGTTCGAGTATCGCTTTACCGTGCCGCTGCCAGCTGGCCTGCACACCGATGGCCCGCAGTCGGAAGCTTACTTCGAATTAGTCAATCACATTTTGGCGCTTGAAGACGTTGATTGAGTGAAAATTGGCTCTAATAATACTTTTTCATGGTGTAAATTAGAGTTTTCATTTCAAATCGCAAAAGATTTCTCGTGGAGTTGCGCACTTAATGGTATAATGAAACCGACAATTTTAATGGAGGTTTCACAATGAGTGTCCAAACTGATTATGATGAGATCTATGCCAAGCGCTTGGCAGCGATCGAAAAAGATCCTGCCTTAACGATTTTATCTAGTATGGATCAAGCCCGGCCAGAGGGCACAACAAAGGCGACGCAATACATCGTCTACACCGATTACAAAGCAAACAGCTCACAAACCCGTTTCACCATCAGTGTGTACACGCCGTTTGAAAATGTGGACAAATACGGCCACTCAAAAGCTGACTTCCAATCCCAACTGCTGGTTGACGTTAATCGTTGGTCGCAGCGGATGCACATCACCGTGCTGGAAACGCTCGGCTCAGAAAGCCGCTTAGCGTTTTACGACTTCCAGAACATGGGCCTTGCCCAGCTTGCCTTGAAGGCCTTCGTTAATTTGGCCCGTAAGTCCGAAGCAGGCATCTTGGATGGTAATATCAGCTCCTTTGATAAGGAGAATTTTGCCAAGCTCCAACACATTTTTCCTAAGTTCGGCTTCACCTTCGACGTCCTCGACGCCGACCAGGGCCTGGCTAAAATCGAATTAAAGCTTAAGTAGCAACACAGGAAGGAGGCTAAGGCTTCCTTTTTTGATTCCAGGAGAAATCGGTTCACTACTTCATTGGCGACTGGAGCTGCTGTGTGGACGGTAAATATTTGAGTCAACCCCAACAGTAGGGCCGGCCAGGTGGAGCAGAAAAGGGCTCAGTGGTGAAATTGTTCTTAGCCAGTGGTTTTTACTGGCTTAGAACAAGCCGCGACTTTGAGACGCAAAGCGGCTCAAAGCGCTGGCCACCACGTTCCAGCCCTTTGCTGCGGAGCCTGGCCGGCCCGGCAGCATTGCGCACGCCTTGCTCCGCTGCCTAGTTGCGCTGCGCAAGGCCAACGCCTGAGCGATTAGCTACGCCAGCTGGCCCGCCACCAAAGAGCGGTGGCAAACCATCTGGCTAGGCTACTCGTCAGGCTAAGACCGGCCTTGTTCCGCTGCCTTTGATAAATATTTGACAGCGTTTTCAAATCCGCCTAAAATACTCCTATGTGGGGAAATGGGGGAAAGTCCATGTTATCACCAGGCGTTAAGGTATTCATGTATATGCTGACCATGTCTGGCTCGCCGGAGACGGTGAACGATCCGGTGTGGCATGATCGTTATCGGCTAGAGCCGCTGCGGCTGATTTCGCAGCTGCTAAATCGCAGTTTGATTGAGCCGGTGCCGGCCAAGGCCGGGCAGGCGTTTGAGCTGACGCCCAAGGGCCAAGCCGCTTTGGCTGATATTGACAACTGGCTCTGGGTCCATGAGTACTACCTTGCAGATGTGATTGATTTCGCCCATGTCCGTGACCATTGGTGGTCACACCCAAAAGTGGACTATGGCGTGCTCGAGCGCTTGCTGCAAGAGGCCAAGGTGCAATATAGCGACGATCCTGCTTACATGGCCATCCTCTTGCGGCATCAGTTGCGGCTTGAATATGATACGCATCACAATGATGCGGCAGCGCACACTTTGATGGCCTTGATTGATCAAGACCTTGACCCGCAGCCAGATGGCACAGTGCTCGACTATGATACGACTTGGGCCAAAATCACGGAGTTTGAGAAAACGACCTTGAAGACGTTGTTGAGCCGGTTGAATTGGACCTTGACCGATTTTGAAATGGCTTTTTCCAATTGGCTGGATACCCAGCCGCGGCATCTCCGCTTGTTTACGCGCTTTGAGTTGATGACCATCGTGATGTACGAGATTGGCAATGATAAAACAAAGCTGCGCGCGCTTTATGCGCAGGCTTCCACGCGCACGAACTGCCCGCCGGCTGTAGTTGGCGACAGTGTGCTGAATGGCTGAATCAAAACGCCCCTGTCACCGCGCAAGCGGAACGGGGGCGTTTTCAGTGGCGAACGCCTATGCAATGGTGGTTTGGCGGGCCAGCTTGGCGCGATACAGCGCCGCGATTTGTTCAAACAAGGCGCGGTAGTCGCTGGTCGTGGCGTCCAGGTACCAGTTGAAAATGGCCATTTTGCCGGCATCAGCGGTGAGCTTTTCGCGATCGATGAAATCGTCCAAGGAGGTGACCAACAAATCCGCCTTGGTCAGCGGGGCATTATCAGGCAAAAGCTCAACGACATTGAGGTTTTGCAGGAAATTGATGATGTTGCGGTAGACAATATCGGTGGTTTCCATCACCAACTTGACCTTGACGGTGTTGTCCCACTTAAAGCGGCGCAAATAAGGGACCAACAAGTAGAACAAGACGCGCATGAACGCCTCTGCGGATTGCTTATAGGGTTGGTAAGCAGGCTCATCAGGGAGGTCAGCGATAAATTGGGCGAGCTCAGTTTGCAGCTGGGTTTGTTGGTAAGTGATGGCGTCAGGCGGGAATAGGTCTGGCTGCTTGACGTAGTTGCCGCCCATCAGCGCAAACGCCGTAGTCATGCGGAGGAGGTTCATTTGGAGAATCTCGTCGTTTTTTAAGATCGGATCTTCGGGATCGCGCAGGTTCGTTTGGAGCATGGTCAGCAAGTTTTTGACCAGTGGCCAAATGGGACTCTCCGCTTGTTTGATAAAGGCGACGGCTGGCTGGAGGTCGGCGGTCGGTGGCGTGAAGCGAATTGTCTTTTGTTGAAAGAAGTAAAAAAAGGCATTTTCTTCCGTCAAAATATGTTTTGTTAGCCCTGGGAAGGCCTTTTCTTGATAAAAATTGATGGTCGGGAACGGATAATGCGTAAAGATGCGGGCAAAGCTGGCATCCAGCTTGATGTAGTGCCCGTGCAACAGGCGTGTGCGGCAAATGGCCCAGAACACGCGCTCTTGGGCGGCCACAATCGGATCAGGATCCGCAGACGGTAGCTCGCTGTACTGGGCGCGCAACTGGCGATAAGCAATCGCCTGAAACGGCCATTCGGTGCCGTGGTAACTCAGCCAGTAGAACTGCTGTAAAAACAGCCGCACCTGCTTTTCGTCGCCCACGAAGGCGGTTTTGGTCAAAGACAGTTTCAGGTGAAATTCGGCTAGAAAATTGCGGACCGGTATGGTTTTACGCATCAAGGTCGAGCGACTGATGTAGCGTTCAGCACAGAAGCGGTCCAGCGACGGCCGATTGCCCTGCACCAGATAATCGATGAACTGAAAGGCGATGGCATCTTGCAAAAGGTAAGTGCGGTAGTCATCGAGGCTGATTTTCAGCGGAGTGGTGCCATTTAAGGCCTTTTTGCACACGGCGCGGGTGTCATCGGTTAAGTCGACCAAATCGCGCAGCAGTTCTTGAAAAATGTTGTAGCTTTGCTGGTAGGACAGGTGCAACTTGGTGGCCAGATCGCTGATGGATAAACCATCGCTATGATGAACCGTCAACGTGCGAAACATTTCGAATTTTTGCAGATCGCTTTTTTCGAAGAAGATTGCTTCATAGCTCATGTGACCACCCCTTTCTCGGCGTTATATCTCCAGCGAGTATACCAAAAATGGCGCCTCAATTTTCAAGTCAAGTGCAACGATGATAACGAATTCTTGATAGTGGTCTAGTCTGTTACGCCATGCATCGGTAGTAATCGCATGGGCGAAGATAGTTCAGAATACGTCTGGGACGATGGTTCAGTGCGGATTGGACTGCTTGAA
>NZ_RHOK01000018.1 GCF_003946175.1 Lacticaseibacillus suibinensis
CACGGTTGAGCATTTGGCGCTGATTCAAGGCGTAGGTCAAAGCGACGCCCAATCGCGACTTTGGCGCTGGAGCGGCTTGTTCACACCATGCCCAGAACTGATCGATCAGCGGTTTCAGGTCGGTCTGTCGACACTTCAGACGCTCCTCTTGAAGGCGGCGAAGCCAATTGCCCAACCCGGCGATTTTTTTACCCCACTCGGTGCTAAAATTGACACCACTCGGCGAAAGAATTGACCAAGAATTTCAAAAGTGGCACCGCTGAACGTTTTCAGCGGTGCCACTTCAGTTTTATGGGAGCTTATCACCTCGACCTTTTCCTAGATATTTCAAGATGACTTCCTTTCCGTATTCGAAGAGCTCGTCATCTGTCAATTTATCGTCATGTTCCCAGATGATATCCACCAATGCGTCGCCAAGCACATTCTCCCAGTCTTCCATTGCGTCTGTATGTGCGTAGAACATCGCTAATCTTTGTTCCAGTTCAACTGAAATCATGCAAATTCGCCTCCAATCCCATACCGCTCGCGCATCGATTTATCGCCTTGGATAAGGAGCTTGTAGGAATCATGGACGATCCGATCAAGGATCGCATCCGCAATCTGTGGGTTTCCCAGCTTACTATGCCAGCCTTCCGGCGCGAATTGAGTACAAAAGATCGTTGAACCACGCTGGCTTCGATACTCAATCAACTCAAGAATGGTTTGGGATTGTTCATCGTTGACTGGCGTCAATAGCCATTCATCGATAATCAAAAGTTCGATTTTCTTGTATCGTTCAATAATCTTATGAAAGTCTCCGTTGGCCTCATGCTTCGCCACAATCAGGTCATCAATTAGTTCGGGCAGACGTACATATTTAACTTTATGGAACTGATGACAAGCCTCAATTCCCAAGGCTGTCGCTAACCATGTTTTCCCATTGCCTGAAGCACCCATCAAGATGACGTTATGATGCTCTTGAATGTACGTCCCAGTCGCAAGTCGTTGAATCAAACCCCGATCCAATTTACGATCGGGTAGGTAATTGATATCTGCTACACATGGTTCATTCGTTCGAAAATTTGCACTTTTGATCAATCGATTCAGCTTATTCGATTGAAGACTTGCGTATGCCGCATCGACGAGTAGCTTAAACCGATCGTCAAAATTCATTGATCGATATTCGGCGTTACTTTCTTGCACCTCTAGGGCATCCGACATCGCAGTAAGTCGCGTCTTACGTAGTTTGCGTTGCGTTTCATCATTTGTCATTGATCGTTTCCTCCAAAGTAGGCTGCCCCGCGGGTGAATCCATAGTCTGGTTCATTGGTCGGCTTCTGTACTGGAATCTTCTGACTCCTTAGTACTCGCTCAACTACCGACACCGTCGGTGCGGTCGCAATCTTCATTACGGTCGTACATGCGGCTTCGATTTCAATGCCTGCGTATTTTCGATCTAGGCCTTTGAATCGAAAGGCCGCGCTTAGTCCTTGTTTTTCGCTTGCGGCAGACTGGAGAAGATACCGCATTACACCAAGCGTGTTGATGCCAACCGCTTCCGCCCAAGCTAATGCATTCTCTGGTGTATGATCAACGAACAGTTTATGTTCTGCTGGCAAATGGTCATGATTGGTTGAAAATTGCCCGAATTTACCACTTAGTCGTTTATGAGAGGCAATCCGATTACCTTTATAGAAAACCTCTACGATATCTTTCGTCACCTTGATATCCACTTTGGATGAGATATACTCGTAAGGAACAGAGTAAAACTGACTTTCCACGTTGATGTGGTAGTCTAATTGTACGGTGGCAGTCCGCCAACTGGCCATCGTGTAAGCTTGAACTGGTAGTGGTCGCAAGGCAAAGCTTTCTTCATCCTGAAACGCCGAAAGGCGACTACCTTGTTTGTATTTCTTCGTAAACGGTCGTTCGTTGAACTCCTTGAGTTTGATACGAACGGCCTTATTTAATTCCTCGAGGTCAAAGAACGTTTCATTCCCTCAATTTTCAAGTCAAGTGCAACACCTTAGCGACTAGACCAAAAAGGCCATGAAGACCTATTCTTGTTAGTGCTAGCTAAACAAGAAAGCAGGAATCTTCATGACCCACTCTCAGACTAACACCCACAAGCATTACCAACAACTCAGTTTTAGCGACCGTGCTACAATTCAGGCCCTTCGGGCTGCTGGTGACACCGCGACCGTGATTGCACAGAAGCTTCATCGCAGTCGTCACTCGCATCAAGTCTATCTTGCGGAAACTGCCCAAGCCATGCACGACCGTAAACGCGATAGAACCGGTCACTACGCCTTTCTTAAGACCGGCCGTGCGTTCTTCAAGGCTCTCGCCAGGGAGCTTACTCGTAAGCCGCGCGTACACAGCGTTGATAGCTTCGTACACTTCTATCGCGACCAGGGCAAGGCTTGCCCTTCAACGACAACTGTGTATCGCTACATCGACGCCGGGCTGCTTGAGCTAGACAACATGACACTTCCCAAGAAGCTCCGACGCCGCATCAAAGGCTATAAGAACGCCCACAAGCGCAAGAATAAGAAGATATACGGCGACTCAATCGAGTTGCGTCCTGCGGCCGTGAATGACCGCACAGGCGTGGGACATTGGGAAGGCGACTTGGTCAAAGGTATTCGCTTAGCTGATGAGCCAGCATTAATGACGCTCACAGAACGGTACAGCCGGACTGAGATCATCGTCAAGATTCCTGACTATCATGCGGGCACCTGCCTTAAAGCCTTGCAGGACACGATCGACGACTACGGGGCCAAGGAATTTGAGAGTATCACTTTTGACAATGGTTCCGAGTTTGCCAAGTTATCAGAGATTGTTGGAACCCAGATTTACTTCGCACATCCGTACTCGCCTTGGGAGCGTGGCACAAACGAGAACGCCAATGGACTGCTTAGGGAGTACTTCCCGAAGGGAAAGTCTCTCAGGGACGTTACGCTGGTTGAGATCCAAGCAGTCCAATCCGCACTGAACCATCGTCCCAGACGTATTCTGAACTATCTTCGACCATGCGATTACTACCGACGCATGGCTTAACAACCTAGACCACTATCAAGGATTCGTTATCATCGTTGCACTTGACTTGAAAATTGAGGGAAGATTTTTTCTTTTGCAAGTAGTAGTCTGCGATGTGGCACTGATGGTAGTGACTAGCTGAAGCCATTTGGCCAATGGTTCGGTATAAGATTTTACGAGCCATTGTATTACCGCGTTTACTAATATGGTCAGCCGTAATAAATTGTCCGGATTCATAATGACGCAAATCCACTCCAACAAAAGCATTTAAGGCATTCGGGTTCCGAAAGCGTCGAATGTCACCTAAGGTGCCTAAGAGTAAGACAGCGGTTGTGTTTGAGATTCCTGGAAGTAAAATTAAGACAGTAGCTAATTTATCATTTGCATCTTACCATCAATTATCTGATAAACTTTGTCTGCCGTATTTTTTAACCTTAAGTCATGAGTAACTACAATAATAATTTTATTTCTCTTATGTGCTAAATCTCTGAGTAACTCGATTACTTTCATAGATCTATCCGTATCTAAGGCGGCTGTGGGTTCATCCGCTAAGATATAGTCAGGATCAGTGTATAATGCTCTAGCAATTGCCACACGTTGCTTTTGTCCACCAGAGAGTTGATTAGGATATTTTTTTAGGAGTTCTAAAAGTCCTAAATTAGATAGAAGTTCATGCATTTTTTGCTCAGTTAAATTTTGTTTTTTTAGTTTATCTACTAATTTAAACTGTTCTTCGACCGTTAAAAATGGAACTAAGTTATAAGATTGTAAAACAAATCCTATTTTTTCCAATCTTAATTTTGTTTGCTGTTTTTTGGATAAACTTTTAATTGTGCTGTCATTTATTTTTACGTCACCCTCAGTTGGTGTCTGCAGCCCGCCGGCTATAGTCAAAAATGTAGTTTTTCCTGATCCTGATGGCCCTACAACTAAAATAAGCTGACCACTTTCTGCTTTAAAATTAATATTTTCCAGCGCTACGTACCTACTACTCCCTTCTCCGAAAACTTTTGTCACCGATTCAAAAATTAGATTTGACATGCAATTAACCTCCAATAATTTTGTAAGGATCAACTTTGGCGATTTGACGAATAGGTATCAGTGCACCTAACAAGGACATAACGATAATACCAACTCCAGTTACAAAAACGTTACTTTTGTCAATCACAATTGGAACCTCGCTTGGTAATGTAAGAGCCGTTATTTCACCCAACATAATGGCTATGATAACGCCAACAATCGACATGACAAATGATTGAAATAACGTACTCAAAATAAGATATTGCGTTGAGACTCCTTGCGCCTTCAAGACACCTAAGTTGGGTAATTTTTGAACAGTCAGAATATACAAGAAAATTGAAATAACAATTAGAATAATAATATACAAAAAAGCAATCATGAAGTCGAATGTGAGTTGTTGTGCGCTATATCCAGGTAATTTCTTAATAAATGAGCTAATGCTCAATTGATTGGTCCCTTTTGGTATTTTTGAATTCTTTAACTTATTCTTGAATACCACAGCATTTGTTACACCTTTATTCAATGGTTGAATAGTATCTTGTGAAATATAAACCACGGGAAGAGCACTTAAAGTTGCCCTGGGTGTAAAACCTGTAATTTTAATCTTCAATGATGAATTAGCAACTAACAAGTAGTCACCAATTTTGAATCCATCATTTTTGAATTTATCCGATACAACACTGTTATTATTTCTGATATTTTTACTACCACTTGTTATTTTCAATTTTTTAAATATGAATGATTTGGAATCAAGAGCTACTAATTGAGCATTCTCTTTTAATCCGTTTTCTGATTTTACAAGGGTACTATACTGTGAAATTCGGGTTCCATTATTTGGTAAACTAACAACCGTATCCTGTGAAAGAAAAGATTGTGGTAAACGTCCTTCAGAATCACTATTTAAGACAATACTTGAAGCATTCCACTCGTTAATTGCCGCTTTGTTTAGGTCAGCTAAACCAGTAGCTAAACCAGTAAGAATAATCAGAAGATAACTTACTAAAAATATAAGTGCCACTATTAGGCTATAACGCAATTTTTCATGTAACATTTCTTTAATAGCTAAAAACATAATGATCTCCTGTTATTAATTATATTTATTATTGACGAATCAAAGACGCTTTCTGAAGTCTTACCAGAAGGTTTACTTGTATTTGTTACGATGGCCAGTTCAGGAATTTCATTGTTTATTTGCCCAGATTCAAGGTCGTTTGAGAGCACTCTAATTGCGTCTCTTACTGAACTTGCTGGGATTTGAGCGGCTATATTCTTTACCTCCTTAACCTGAAAGTAATGCATTGAGCCATCCTCGTATCTTATATCTATATCATCTTGGCCCTCCACGTTGATCCACTCAACTTCCTTTATCCTTAAAATTAGCAAATACAGCGCAGCAAAGTCTTGATAATGAAAGCCTCTCTGAGTCCCCGAAGCGTTTGTACTGCCCACACTCATTCCGCCACCTCCAATCCGTAATGACAATTGACTTAAGCCAGGCGCTTTCTATCTTGCCAACCCTCGTTCGTCTCTTAACACCTTAAACGTCACCCCTGTATCCAGAGCCTCAAAATGCGCCTTCCCAGACCGAAGCTGCAACCGCTCGCGACCACGCAATGCTTCCTCATCAGAATTGGCTTTAGTATCCGCAACAAAATAAAGCCGCGTTCCGGCATCTTCCTCATACAAGATCGCCCAGTCAGGATTGTATGTTCCAAGCGGTGTCTTCACCTTGAACCAGTCAGGCATCTTAATATAGAACCTGACATTATCATCCTGCTCACAGTCCCGCGCGAATTGCTTTTCAGTGTCGGAGTCAGTGACGATGTAATTATAGACGGTTTTCCCGCCATCAACGGCCACGGCGTTACCTTCTTGTCCGTCGTGGTCCAAATAAGCATAAAGCGTCTCTGCCGTGAATAAGCGCTGTTCGTACTCGTCTCCGGTCTTTCGGTATTCAATCCCGTCAACCATGAGCTGACGTTTCTCCCAGTTAATCAACTTGGCAGCCTGCGTCATGTAGCTTTGTGGGTTCGCCTCAAACGCAGCTAAACTATCAACTCCGTTCAATATTTTGGCTAATGTTCGCCGAGTCAATTGTGTCTCATTCTGCAGGAATGTAAGAATATCAGGAAGCTCATATGGCGTCTGATCACTGCTCGATAGGCGTCGTTCGTGCGGATCATGTACTTCCATCCCGGCAGCAGTATTTTGAATCAGTGCCTTGGAGTAAGTGAAGTTTCCTTTGTGAGTCGTGATATTATTTAGTTTTTTCACTGCGCGATCAATCAGAGCTTCTGTGTCAAAATGCACACGATAAGTCGTCTTTTCCTTTATCCGGTCCCAAAGAGCAAGAAAATCATCACTCAGTGCTTCCTTATTCACATCCACCTCATGCCGATCAGCGCGATTCCGAATTTCTAGAGACTTGACGTGTTTCTCTGCAATCGCCAGGACGGGTGCCTCAAATGGTGCATATTCTTCTGGTAGTTCTATTTGCTTATTCTTAATCGCACTTCTTAGCTTATCAGTGGCCTTGTGAGCGGTGTTCAAAAAGCCATCGTCTGTTAAGGCTTGCACTAGAGCTTTGGAACGTTTTTTACCGAGCACTTCTTGTTCACCAGTAAATTCGTCTTTACTCAGAACAATCGTTGCAAATGTGTCTGGCCCAAATACGCCGAACTTAACACCATCGTCGGCATATTCTTTCTGTAAGGTCTCGGCAAAGTCTTTATAGCTCTCGTTCGCCATCACCGTCAGCGTATTGACTTCGAAACCAGGGATTCGCCGCCCGGATTGATCAACAGCAATGCGCAGACCACGACCCACTTTTTGTCGCTTAGTCATCGTGTCCTTCGTGTCCGCCAACGTACAGATCTGAAAAATATTAGGATTATCCCAGCCTTCACGAAGCGCGGAGTGAGAAAAGACGAAACGTAATTTGTTAACGCTTGCCACCGCCCCAGTATCGGGATCGTATGCTGTCAGCAACCCCTCTTTGTCTTTCATAATCATACTGTACGTTGATTCATCCGCTGCCGTATCTCCACGCGTATTTTTGAAGCGTTTCTTACCGTCACGCGAAAAATATCCATCATGTACTTCTGAGACTGGCACCTTGGCATCACGGAGGCCGCTAAATTTTTTGGAATGAATTAAGGCGTTATATTCTTCTTCGAAGATCTTCGCATACTTACCAAGACTCGTGGTGCCATCATCGTTGTATTCACGGTAGTTCTCGACCTTATCCAAGAAAAACAGGCTGAGCACCTTTACTGGAATCTTGGCCTTCTGAAAGCGCAGTTCCTTCTCTAAGTGTTCCTGGATTGTCTGTTTGATTTGGTCGCGTTTCAAAGCTTCATCTTCTGCATTCGAAGAGGCTAAGGTTATCTCACTTGGCTCGCCAGAAAAATAGACGGTTTCAGCCCCCGGAGTCGTATCTATATCAGTGACAAATCCAACTTTACTGTATGTCTGAAGTTTAGTCTTGCTGGCAATATCCGTATCCTTCTTCACGGTTATGATTGCCTTATCAGCGTCTTGTTTAGTCTTCTTATAGACCTCAATTCGGGCAGAGATAGCGCCTTTCTTATTGTTCGTACTTACGAGACGCAAATATGCTCGATTGCCGTCCTCATCCATCTGGACACCAGCAACCTCAATTTGTTTAACCAATTGTTGGTCGTACGCCTCTACCGGCCCTAGTCGGTAAATAGTTGGATAACTTTCCTTGTGAGTGGCTGAGTACCTGAAACCAATACAAGGATTGAGCCTATTAATCGCAGCCTTCGCATTGGGAGTCCCATCTACCGACTGTGGTTCGTCAATAATCAATATAGGCCTGGTCTGTGCCAGAAAGTCAATCGGACGATCACCACCCAGCTTGTCGTTCTCCTGATTCATGACGTTAGTATCCTTATTGAACGCTTGAATGGTCGTGATCATGATTTGAATGTTGCTCGAGCTTGCAAACTCCCTCACTCGGTTGAGATCATTGCTGGAATAGACAAATGAGTCATAGATTGCACCATTGTATTGCGATGATAGATAACCACGCGTTATCTCGATAGACTTCTGCACCCCTTCACGTATGGCCACTGAGGGTACCACAATGATAAACTTCAAGAAGCCGTATTGTTTATTGAGCTCAAGAATCGTCTTCAAATAAACCAGCGTCTTCCCTGTGCCAGTCTCCATTTCAATATTGAAAGACGGGAATTGTTTATTCTCGCCCGTCAGTTCATCATCTGGGGCAATTCCGTTGCTAATCTGAATCTGCTGCATGTTCTTAATTAATTCAGCACGAGTAATATTGACGCTGTTGCCGACCCCAACCCCGTCTTCAGAAAAGAATGCGCCTTGTGCGTTTGAATTCGACAAAGTGAAATTAGCTTGCCGAACCGTTTGACCTTTGAATAATAGGGTGGCAGCTTGGACTGCCTGAAGCTGGTACTCCAGCTCATCAAACTTAATCTTCATTACAAGCACCCCCTATATCGACTGAATATCTGCATATTGAAAACCCGCATCGTTTAAAATTTCAATCGCGTTTAGTTTTTCACTATCGTCTTTGAAACCATTGTCTTGAAATACAACCGTAGCCCGTTCCATGTTAGAACGGCGAAAGTCGTCAGCGACTGCAGCGGCAGTAGATAACGTAATTGTTTGATTACCGAGAACAACATAAAGTACACCACCTGCGACAATGTACAGGTCAGCCCCATCAATGTGTCGCGTCTCAACCGGATAACTAAGATCAAGGCCTTGTTTAAGTATGACTTCAGTTAAAATGTCTTCACTAGAGCGACCTGTCACGAAATTTTCTTCTAAGAAGTCGATGCTGAAAACGGATGACTTTGCATTCCAACGAACAAGATTTGAATTTGCCACGGAATAAACCCTTACGCCACAATCAAAGGTTACCTCAGGATGTTCTTTAGCAATCGCCTCTCCAGCCAACTGAATACGTTTTTCGCCGATCTCCGTCAATTTACGATATCCATCTTTGTAGGCTTCACTTTTCTCACCTAGTTCTTCCGGTAACTGGACAAGAATATAACGCCTTGTCCCAGCATCTGCAGCATTCAGACGCATTGTTGCCTCCGCCGTAGTAGCTGAACCCGAGAAAAAGTCCATCACAATGGAGTCCGGATTTGAGTACAGTTGGAGCATTCGCTCAATGAGCTCAACCGGTTTGGGATAACTAAAGTAGGCTTTACCCGAAAATAGCTTTTTCAAATCTTGACTTGCTTTTTGCGAATGGCCAACGTCCTCATATTTCCAAATAGTCATTGGTGTTATGCTATCTTTAACTTCTGATAAAAAACGCTTGATTGCGGGAACATTTGAGCCGTCGGTTCCAAACCATATACGATTGTCCCGAACAAACTCTTCGAATCGGTTCTGTGACAAGCGCCAGCTATATCCACTAGGAGGAAACACTTTACGACCGCTCGGTGTGGTAATTGGGTAAATATTGCTATCGATAGCCGGTCCAACGGATGCATCACTTGGCTTCCACGGCCCACGGGGGTCATCGTCAATATTCTGATATCTGGAATTAGCATCTGCAGTTCTTGGAATTCCATGACTTTCAACCTTGCCTGCCGCCCGGGCATAGACCAAAATATAATCATGACTCTCCGAAAAATTCTTTTTTAAATTGACAGGTGAATACGCACGCTCCCAGATAACCTGTGCAAGAAAGTTCTGCTCGCCGAAGATTTCATCCATCATCTTCTTTAAATTTGCTTGTTCGCTGTCATCAATACTGACAAAAATCACACCGTCATCTCTCAAAAAAGTCTGCGCCAATTTCAACCGGCTATACATCATATTTAACCAATCAGTGTGGAACTTCCCGTTTGATTCTGTATTGGTTGCGTAATGTGAACCCAAAGAATCAGTCTGGTTAGTCTCAGCCAAATAAGAATCTGTATCAGTGGAAAAATCATCGTGATACACAAAATCTTTGCCCGTGTTGTAGGGTGGATCAATATAGATTACCTTCACCTTGTGAGCGTAACTCTTCTGAATAATCTTTAGAGCGTCTAAGTTATCTCCCTCAATGTAGATATTGCCTGTATTTTCCCAGTCTAACGACGATTGTTTATGCGGTAGAAGTGTCTTCATCGTTGGCTGTTGGGCGGTTTGCATTGAGGCAAGCTTCCCATGCCACGTAAACTTGTACTTCTCTTCAGATTCATCCACTTCTTCACCGAGAATCGTTTTCAACACGTCAAAATCAATCTTTCCCTCAGTAACAACCTCCGGGAAGAGGGTCTTTAATTGACTAATATTCTCTGCTGTGAGATTAGATGAAGTTCCCTCCATCGGCTTAAAGCTACGATCTTTTGTCATAATTTGCTCCCTTTTAGTTTGACAATAATTGATTAAGTAATTTTTTCTTCTCAGCAATCTGTAACTGCAATTCGACTCTCAGATTAAGCTGGTTCTCTTTTATAACTTCGGTTTGAAGCGTTTCGACCTCAGACTGTAAGCGCAAAATTTCAGAGTAACCCTTAATATCGATGTCCATCGGTGATTTATTAAAATTGGCTTGAAGCGTCACCGATAAGACCCGATTTTGAATTCCCTTATAATATTCAAAGAGCGTTGTTCCAGGTTCTTTTGTAGGGACCAGCATTGAATCCATAAAATGATTACTCAGGATGCTTGAAATCACGACTCGTTCTATGCCCATCTCATGAGCCTTGCCATAACTATATTCTGCAACACCAACTGTGATTCGATTGTCAAGGTCAAAGAAAATGATTAGTGGATACGGAATAGCAGAATTAATCTGGCGAAATATTGCTTCTTCTCTGTCACTGTTCCTGACCCGGACGTAGAACACTTCGATTTCTTCAAATGATGTCTCGCCATCATTAGTAACCGTAAATCCGCTATTATTCGGACGCACACTACTCAACCAATAGACTGTGTCTACATCTTTCTGTATTAGTCCTTGCCCCTTTGATGATGACAAATGTTCATAAAACTGACGCTTAGGAACGTTTCGGTTGATTATTGTTGGCTGCGGAAGGCGCAATATCTTAATTAGATCACTTGTTTCCATCGATGGCCCCCTCAACAATCAAAAATGAAATCAGTTCAAAGTCGCTTTCCTGTGCAACTGCTTCGGCAGCATCCATAGCAGTCCCACCTGGGCTAAAGAGCGAATTAATGCCCACCTCAATTTTCTTTCCTTTAATTGACTGGATTGCCTCATTCAGCAGTTCAGAGTAGTGACTCATATCGCGCCCACCATTGGTCCCGGCATTAAAACGCGTAACTGCGTCCTCTAAAATACTAGTTTGGCCCAGACACAAACGTTTAAAGTAATCAAGAATCTGCTTTGCATACATGTAATTTAACTTCACTTTTCCGTCCGTCGACATGTATACCAGCAAGAATGGGGCAAGACTATTATCCTGACGTTGAATTTCACCAGATTGACGCAACACAAGAATCACCCCGGTTACAGCCTCATTTAACAGGCTTGCAGAGGTGACGGCGTACATCCCCTTGGGGGCGCGGTTTAACTCCGCTTCGTGTTCCTTTAAGGCCCCCGTCAAGTCCTGTTTGAACTCATTGAAAGTTAAATCTGTGATCGAGATGGAGCCATTCATGTCTTCGAGATCCACCACTTCATTCTGCAATTGTTGCAGCTGCTCTCGCCGATAATCGAGGTCCGTATGTTCGCGTTCAGTCTGCAGAACATTATCGTCCCCTGTCGCAGACACATCCAGCAGCGTCATTCTGCTCCGTACTCTGTCTTCCAAATCAAGATAGACGTCAAGATCCACATCTGGCCAGAAATTAACAAGTTGGATTTGAGAATTCTTAGATCCGATTCGATCGATTCGACCAAATCGCTGAATGATTCGCACCGGGTTCCAATGAATGTCATAGTTCACGAGGTAGTCCGCGTCCTGCAAATTTTGGCCTTCCGAGATAGCATCGGTAGCAATCAGGACATCGATTTCTTCCGGCGCACGCCTGTCGTCGGCATCGCGCTGCTTCGCTAACGGAGCAAAGTTAAGCAGTATGTCGTTCATGTCCGCCACTTTCACGCCAGTCATATTCGTCTTATTCTTCGACTGACCACCTGTAATCAGTGCTGTGTTAAGTCCGTACTTTGATTTGATAGTTGTCGCTAAATTATCGTACAAATAAGCAGCCGTATCCGCGAAAGCCGTAAAAATAATAATCTTCTTATTATTGACGTTGAGCGGGTGCAGCCATTTTTCTTCCATCAGTCCGTATAAATCGGCGAGTTTTGCATCGTTCTCTGGTTTAACTGCGGTTGCATCGTTTGCAAGGTTTCGAAGAATGTCACGATCATCCTCGAGATCCTGACGCCAGCGAATTCTATCAATATCGCCTATTAAGATTTTGACCTTTTTACCTACCGCTTCAGCATCAAACGCATCCGCGATATCGTCATCATCTTCGAAAGCCGTAATACTAGCCAGTTCGTCAACGTTCTGGTTAGCCTCATCAATTTTTCTGATTGCATCGTCAACGGAATCCAGCATTCTCTGAAGTGTCAGTCCGAATGAATTGACTGAGCTTTCAAGCCGCTTCAGCAAGTTAGTGCGAATTAAACCCGTTAAGGCCTGCTCACGATCTTCTTGCCGGAATGTGGCATTGCCTCTTCCAGTCTTAGTATCGTAAAGAGCGGCATACTTAGCCTTTTTATTCGGCATAACGTATGCCATTGGCTGAAATAATGCTAACCGCAACCGTCCAATCGATTCGTACGTATCGTTGAGTGGCGGGAACTGTCCTGATAAATCGATTTGAGACTTGATGGTCTTTGGTCGTAGTCGTATTGGAAAGCTGCCGAGTGCGGAAGAATCATAGAATTTTTCAATATGCTTCCGACTACGGGCAATCGTAAATCTATCTAGTATCTCAAAATAGCCAGGATTAACCATGTCTAGGAAACGCTGGGTGGTGCGCTTGCTCGGCTGAAGTAGTGACCACTCGTTAAAACGCGTTTGAGCGCGACGCAACTCCTCGTCGATATTTGCAACCCCGTACTTACGTAGTGCATGCTCGTCGCCCTCTGTAATGAAGTTAATCTGGTTTTTAATGTCATTCATGCGATTGTTGACCGGTGTTGCTGATAGCATCAGTACCTTCGTCTTTGTGCCTTGCTTGATGATGTCTTCCATCAAACGCTCGTAGCGACTCTGACGGCCATCGTAATGATTATTGTTACGGAAATTATGTGACTCATCAATCACGACAAGATCATAATTCGCCCAGTTCAACGTGGACAAATTGATATCCCCAGAATAACCCGAGGTGCGACTTAAATCGGTATGATTCAGAACGTCAAAACCAAATCGGTCAGCAGCAAGGAAGTTCGTCTTAGTGTTCTGCGTCCACGTCACCCAGTTCTCGCGTAAACGTTTCGGTGCCAGTACCAAGACGCGATCGTTTCTCAATTCGTAATACTTAATAACTGCTAGGGCTGAGAAGGTCTTCCCCAAGCCAACCGAATCCGCTAACAGTGCACCGTTGTACTTCTCTAGTTTTTCAATCAGGCCAACAACACCATCTCGCTGAAATGGATACAGGGCATTCCACACCTTTGTCTCTTTGAAACCGGTACCCTTTCGAATGATATTGTCTTCGTCTAATTCGTCAAGGCGATCGTTAAATAAATGGTAGAGCGACACGAAATAGAGCCACTCCGGGCTCTTCTCCTGTGCCATTTTTTGAATCCTATCGATGACGGACTGGTCAACTGAGACAGTTTTGCTTTTGTCGTTCCAGGCTGCATTAAACGAGTCTGTCATGCTCGCATTCACCTCAGACAGATTCATTAATGCTGTCATTGGCGTAAGATTGCTCGACTCCGTTAAACCGATGCCATCACCCGTAAAGCTAAAAGTGCTCTGAATGACAAAGGAGCTTGCACCCTCTGTATTACCATTGAGAATCAACATCGGGGCCATTGTCGTTTGCCCTTTAATCTTCTTGAACTCAATCTTTCGTTTAATCATCTTTGAAATATCTTTAGCGATAGACGCATTCATCATCTGATTGCGAAGTCGAATCTCATAATTATTGCCAGCAATCTGATTCCGTTTCTGGGCAATCTCATAACGCCGTAAATAATCAGATACTGGTTGTTCAAAAATATCTTCGGTGAGGATGATCCTAACCCGACTCAAATTTCTAAGCTGATCCATCAACGCATTTAAGGCGAAGATAGAAAAGGCTGGCGTTACAATGTCTAGGGAGCTCCCTGAGGCAATACTGGTCTGCAACAAATGTAGAACAGTATTGTCACCTTGATTTGTAATAACTTTAACTGGGTTACTCTCTGACATACGCTTACCTCTTTCCGACTAATTTCTACTTGTTGGTGTAAACACTAATATGTGCTCGGTACGCGACCCATTGAATATCGGGAAGTACAATTCACAACAGAATGCAAACCCGAGTATTTATTTTCGGTTCTCGGACTTAATACTAACGATGTCGCCGATATCAACATTTAGAGCTTCACCAATTTTAATGAGTGACTCCATCGAAACAGGCTGATCTTTTCCTAACTTTGCGATGACATTTGCGCTCACACCAGCTTGCTCTTTCAACTGTGTTTTATTGATGTCTTGGTCAATTAAGGTCTTCCAGAGTCCTTTATATGAAATCGTCATCATGCCACCTCACTTATCATTTTAGTATATCATTAACTAGCAATATTAGCTCACGGATTCGTGATGTAACCTTTTATTTTATGTAGAAATATTTGCATATTGGATTCCCATGTACCTCATCCGATTTAGAATCGATTAAATCTATAAAAATATTCAGCTCGGCTGCGCTGTGACCATGAATCCAAGCGCACATTTAGCTCACTGTAACGTGTTACCAACAGGAACACCGTTTTAGTAAATGGGGCGCATTGAATTGGATCCTCACCAATGCTGGCTCTATCGCAGTATCTGTTACGCTGTATCTCAACCCGGTTCTATAGGTTACGCACTCAAACCATCGGCATTTTTACCGATGGTTTTTATTTTGTGTCATTTACACAAAAATATATTGAAACCGGTTTCACATCTCGATTTTTTTTCGTCTGTTATTAAGAAGAGCTCAAAATATTAGGAGGTTATCACGATGAGTAGCGAACGTGAAGTGTCAAAGATGTTCATCAGGTATGTTCAAGACGGGTTAAGAAACGAACGCATCGATCGATACCGCGCCGGTCTTAGACTGATTAATACAACACCGCTTGAAGACTGGCTACTTGAAGAAATCCGGGAGCCTTACCATCTCCAAGATTTCACCTTGACCCTTGAGGAAATTGCAGAGTTGGAGAATTTTGTTGACGACGAGCGGTTGTCAAAGGCCGTCGCAACTCTTTCAACAGCTGATAAGATGGTTTTGTATCAGTATTACTACGATGAACTCAACGACGTGGAAATCGGTAGTCAGGTAGGTATAACTAGCCAAGGAGCAAATAAGCGCAGGCGGCGCGCATTGCAAAGGATTAAGGCAGCATACGAAAATATGTAGCGCGTGCGGAGGAGTATTCAATGCATTACACACAGATCGATAACCTGATCCCGGTTATCTTGGCAGCGCAGGGTGGAGATGATGAGGCAATGTCCCAACTACTAATAATGTTCAATCACGACTTCAACCGTGAGGCGGCATTTGGAAAAAGCTATGTCGATCCGGATTTGAAGCAAGAACTTCAAATTAAATTTGTGTACATCGTCAAACACTTCGACGTTGAAAAGCATTTGGCAGAGTCGCCCACAAACTCAAGTCGGAAACTCAAGTTCACGTCATTAAATAATAATTAATTTCGGATATGGTTTCATTTCCGAACTCACCTGTCGTCTGATATATCAGAGGCAGGTTTTTATTTGGCCCGCCATGTCCTTTGATAACTTAATAGCATCATTCAGCAACGAAGGCTCCGCAACGCCATGACCTCTCACGAGCGAGCGACTAACCCAGTGAGCCGGATACTTGTACGTCACCCTGACGAAACGAGGGAAAGAGGCTCTCTTTGAGATTCTCGATAGCCGATTGGAATCGGGCTGAATGATGAACTGTTCTTCACAACATCAGTTTCGCCAACACTGCGAAGAAGGAGGTGTGTCATATTTCAGCGCAAGCAATAGAAGCGCCAATCGATTTTCCAATGGACGATCAGAACGTGATTGCGATTCGTAACGCTCTGTCTACCTTGTTTCTCGATGAAGTTAACAGGGCTCGCGAAGAACAATCACAGCATGATCGGTACCTGTTGAAGATGGAGTTGTGCGCGTACTTGAAGATTTCTAACAATACCTTGGACAAGTGGATTGAGCTTGGCCTACCAAGAATCAACATCTGTGGTGTTGTTCGCTATGATCGCGACGCAGTTGATGGATGGCTTCGCAAACGCGTTGAAGGATGGTAATATGTCGATGTAGCTTTACATCCTGTTCAAGCTCGTTGACAAACAACAGGAGGTAAATATCATGTCTATTACTAAAACTGATGCAGGCACTTACTTTGTGGAGGTGTTCTACCCTAAAGATATTCGCGGCATTCTTGGCGTGAAAGTTCCACGTTACCGTAAAACCGTAGCGACAAAGTTGGAAGCCAGAACGCTGCAAAAACAGGTCGATGAGAAAATTAAGGAGGCTCAAAAAACACAATCAGCAAGTGCTATCAAGAAGAACGGGGAAATGCTATTCAAGAACTTTTACCGCGAAGTCTGGTGGCCGCTATACGCTGCTGGCGCAACCGGACGTATTCGTATTATTCCTTCAGAGGAAACTCAAGCGAATACACGCAATATTTTCCGACTTCACCTGCTTCCAATGTTCGGCGAGTATTCAATGACTTACTTAAATCTCAATAAGCAGTTCGTCATGCAAGAACTGGCAATTCTGTCAGAGAAGTACGCAAACATTCGCACAGTCAAGTCTTACGTCAGTCAGATGTTTGATACCGCCGAAATGGTGGACTTCATCGATGTGAACCGGCTAGAAAAAGCTATTTCCTCCATCGGCAGTCCCAAAAAGGAACGGCTCGCCACTCGTCGCAAGA
Organism: Lacticaseibacillus suibinensis; assembly: GCF_003946175.1. Classification (GTDB taxonomy): domain Bacteria; phylum Bacillota; class Bacilli; order Lactobacillales; family Lactobacillaceae; genus Lacticaseibacillus; species Lacticaseibacillus suibinensis. The sequence goes on from NZ_RHOK01000018.1 coordinate 17,110, forward strand.
TGACTGGCGAATCACTTTCCGCTGATGAAATGGTGGCTTGGCTCGACGCTGCCAACACAGATCACGAAAACGGCAAGTTAAGTGATCAAGATTATCTGTTACTTCTCCTTACACTCCACCTCGGAGATCGCAAGGGTGAATCATACGGATTGCAATGGAAGCACGTTGACTTCAACACCGGCTATGTTCTGATTATTCAAGCACTCAAGAAAAGCGGTAAGGTCGGTCCAACCAAGGCCAAGAAGGAAACCTCCCACGCTTTACCGCCGATTTTGATCCCGATGTTGAGAGAATGGCACGACAAACAAGCCATTGAACTCGCAGAAGTAAACCTAGAGTCTGGGCCAAACCAGTTTCTGTTTACCTACACGAACTTCCAAGGTGGGATCAACCAACCGTTACATGCCGACTATCTCAACTATCGTCTGAATTCAATCTATAAGCGCCACCCTGACCTCGTTCGGGTCACACCGCACAAGTTGCGGCATACGTTCTCAACACTTGCACGTCAAGGTGGTGCCAGCTTACAGCTGATCTCCGAAGCACTGTCACATTCCAGCATCAAGACCACGCGCGTGTATGTCAACACGCCTGATATTGTTGGTCTGGATGTTCATGATAAGTTCGCTGAACGAATCGCACAAGCAAGAGCTAACTCACTCGCACAGGAAATGAAACTCAACGAAATTCATTAAAATTGACGCACAAAAGAACGTAAGACTAGGACACGCGCCCCAAAAATTCTTGGAGCCAGGATTTCTCAAGCGAAAGACGCGCACAAATTACGCCCTAATTGAGGGGTCAAAAAAAGTGGCTCGCCCTAATTGGGAGAACCACTTTCCGAGTCCGAGATATGCTTGAAACGTTGTCGTAGCAACGTTTCCATCTCGATAGCATAACACTATTACCGTTTGCTAAATTGTGATGCTTTACGTGCCTTCTTGAGACCGTACTTCTTACGTTCCTTCATCCGTGGGTCACGGGTGAGCATGCCGGCACGCTTCAGTGGGCCGCGGAAGTCCGGGTCTACATTGAGCAATGCACGAGCGATGCCGTGACGGGTTGCGCCGGCCTGGCCGGTGAAACCGCCGCCGTTAACGTTAACCAGAACATCGTAGGCGCCAGTCGTTTCGGTGATACCGAATGGCTGGGTCAAATCGAGGATCAGGTTTTCGTATGGAAGGTAATCGTGAACGTCTTTGCCGTTCATCGTAATCTTACCGGTGCCAGGAACCAAGCGGACCCGGGCAACCGAATTTTTGCGGCGACCTGTGCCGCTGTATGCTACTTCTGCCACAGTTGTGTCCTCCTTAAATTAGGTTCGTGATGTCGAGTACTTCTGGCTTCTGCGCGGTGTGTGGGTGTTCCTCACCTGCATACACGTGAAGCTTCAAGAACTGCTGGTGACCAAGCGTGTTCTTGGTTGGCAGCATCTTCTTAACGGCGTATTCGACCAAGCGAGTTGGGTTGTCCTTCAACAGGTCACCCGCAACTTCATGCTTCAAACCACCTGGATGTTGACTGTGGTGATAGTAGATCTTGTCGGTCGCCTTGCGGCCGGTAAGCTTCAGCTTGCCTGCATTGATCACAATCACGTTGTCACCAACGTCAGTATGAGGGGTGTAGGTTGGCTTGTTCTTACCGCGTAAAACGGTCGCAACAACTGAGGCCAGACGACCAAGACTGATATCAGTCGCGTCGATCAGGACCCATTTACGTTCGATTTCATCTGGCTTAGCCATAAATGTTGTACGCACGATTTGTTTCCTCCAATATTCTGTGCTGTTTGACACCTATAAGTTTCCGGGGCTTATGTGGGGCAAACAATACCAGGTACTAATCTATCAAAAATACCCTTGAAAGTCAATCTTCCAAGGGCAACGATTTCAGAAAAACACGAGCGCGCTGCTTCAACAACCACCGGTGGCAATTTAGTCGAGCTGCTTGCCCATCGTTTCCTGACCTAAACCAAACACCGCCGCCACAGCAATCAAAATCGCCACGGTGAAAATGGTGAAAATCACCGACAACGCCACATGGCCAATCAAGCTACCCACCAACAGCGGCCCAACAATCCCCCCGATCCGACCAATCCCGGCTGACAAGCCAGAACCACTGCTGCGAATGACACTCGGGTATTGCTCTGGCGAATACGCGTACAAAGCCCCCCATGCCCCCAGGTTGAAAAACGAAAGTAGCATGCCTGACGCCAACAGCATCGGTAAACTCGTCGCCAAGCCAAAACCTAACGCGGCCAGCGCCGTGCCGAACAAAAAGCCGCCCAGCACGGGCTTGCGCCCCCACTTTTCAATCAACCACGCCGCCACAAAGTAACCTGGCAGCTGGGCCAGCGTCATCACGAGCACATAGCCGAAAGAATTAATCAGGGAAAAGCCCTTTAGCACCATCACGCTGGGCAGCCACAGGAACATGCCATAGTAGGAGAAGACCACCATGAACCATACCACCCACAGCATGAGCGTCGCCCGCCGATACGGTGGCCGCCACAACTTCAAGAAGGTGGGCCAAAAGCGCGGCTTAGCCTGGATATTTTTGGTCAGGTACACCGGCGACTCCTTAATCCCTTCCCGAAAGTAGAACGCATAAACGGCGGCCAAGCCAGTGATTACCATGGCGACCCGCCAGCCCCAGTGCGGAATGACAAAATAGGACAGCAGCGCCGCCAGCAGCCACCCAGCGGCCCAAAAGCTTTCCAATAGCACCACACTGCGCCCACGATGCTCAGGGGCGACGCTTTCCGACACCAGCGTCGACGCCACTGGCAACTCGCCGCCCAGCCCCATGCCAATCAATAGCCGCAGCACCATGAAAAACGCGTACCCCGTGGCCAGCGCTGACAAAGCCGACCCCAGTGAGAAAATCAGCAGTGTGACGATTAACACGGTTTTGCGGCCGATCCGGTCCGCCAGCATGCCGAAGACAATCGCTCCGAGCGCCATGCCAATGCTACCGATACTGCCGATCCAGCCCATTTGCACCGGATTCAGCTGCCACTCTTCATGCACCGCCGCAATCACGAACGAAAGCATCCCCACATCCATGGCATCAAACAGCCAGGCTACCCCGACCCCAGTAATCAAACGCGCATGGGCCCGAAGCCCTGCCGGTTTGGTTGTTTCCATCAGCAAAAATCCCCCTTTTAATCAAAAAGCGCCAGTGTCAAGACACTAGCGCTGATGGGACTTATTTTGCCGGATAGGGGGTGTCTTGTCAATAGAAAACTGCCGGCTAGTAATAGACTTCCTTCAGATAAAGTCCTGACGCCGGCGCGGTGCCGCGGGCTTGCTGGCGGTCTTTGACCTGATACAGCCGCTGAAAATCATGGACGTCCCGCCGCCCGTTGCCAATTTCCAAAAGCGTCGCCACCAGAATGCGCACCATGTTGTACAAAAAACCATTGCCGTAAAACTCGAAGCGAATTTCATTGTGGGCAGGGTCGTCCTGCACCGTCGCTTCATAGATTGTGCGCACCTTGTCTTCAATCACGCCACCGCTGGCCGCAAAGCTGGTAAAGTCATGGGTGCCCACGACATCTTTCAGCGCCGCTTGAATGCGGTCCAAGTCCAGTGGATACGGATAGTGCCCAGTATACAGGCGGTTGAACGGATCGGTGAACCGGCCGCGCGCCACACGGTACACATAGCGCTTGCCTTTGGCGCTGTACCGAGCATGAAAAGTTGCCGGCACAATTTCCGCCTTCAAGATTTCCACGTCCAGCGGCATCAAGGAATTCATCGCCAGCATCATTGAGCGTTCAGGAATATTACCCGGGTAATCAAACGAAATCACCTGGCCCAAGGCATGCACGCCAGAATCAGTGCGGCCGGAACCATCGACATGGATATGATCGACCTTGGCCATTTTGCCTAACGCTTTTTCCAGCACGCCTTGCACCGTCCGCTGGCGGGGCTGAATTTGATAGCCCGCAAACTTGGTGCCGTCATAGGCCAAGGTTAATTTGTAATGTGTCATTGTTTCCCCTCTAAAAAGACGTGAGGGCTGCCCCTCACGTCAAAATGATCAAGCTCTTAAGAACACGAGTCCCACGGTCAGCAGCACCATCGCCAGACCCGCCACGATATCGGGCTGGTGATACTGCAAAATCCGGAATTTGGTCCGACCATCACCGCCTTGGTACCCTCGCGCATCCATCGCCGTCGCCAAATCTTCAGCAATGCCAAAGCTATCCACGAACAACGGAATCAGCAGCGGCACCACCGCCTTCATCTGCTGGAACAAGTTACCGGAGCCAAAATCGACCCCACGCGCGCGCTGCGCATTCATAATCTTGGTGGTTTGATCCATCAAGGTCGGCACAAAGCGCAAGGCAATCTGCAGCACCAGTGCCAGCTCGGTTACCGGCACGCCGATCCGGCGCAAGGGCTTGAGCAGCGACTCCACCGCATCCGCTAAGGACAGCGGCTGGGTGGTCAAGGTCAAAAGCGTCGACACGAAAATAATCAGCACGAAGCGCATGAAGATGAACGCCCCGTTGGTCAGGCCATACTGGGTAATCGCCAGCCAGCCCCAAGACCAATACACCGTGCCGCCTTTGGTAAAGAAGATCTGCAAGGCCACCGTGAACAAAATCAGCCAGATCATCGGGCGCACGCCGCGCAAGAAGAAACCGAGCTTGATTTTGGACAACGCCACCATCACCATGGTGGCCACGAACATCAGCAAATAGGATTGCCAGTTATTGGCCAGAAAGATAATGCCAATGTAGTAAAAGCTGGCCATTAACTTGGTGCGCGGATCCAGGCGGTGCACCCAAGAATCACCAGGCAGATAGCGCCCGAGCAGCAGCTTAGTCATGCGCGCCACCTCCGATTTGCGGCAGCAGCTGCTGCGCGAGTTCTTCGGTGGTCAGCGGCTGCGGGTCAAACTGGAAGCCTTTAGCGGTCAACGCCTGCGCCATTTGGGCCGTTTTCGGCAAGCCCAACTGGTGCGCCGTCAGCCACGCCGGATCAGCAAAAATCGCCCGGGGACTGCCAGTTTTGATCAGCTGGCCTTGGTCCATCACCAGCACCTGATCCGCAAAATCGGCGACATCATCCATCAAATGCGTCACCAGCACAATGGTCAGGCCTTGCGTTTCATGGAGCTGCTGAAACATCGCCATCATTTCATTACGCCCTGCCGGATCTAAGCCGGCAGTCGGCTCATCCAGCACTAACACCTCTGGCTGCATCGCCAGCACACCGGCAATCGCCACCCGGCGCATTTGGCCACCTGACAAATCAAACGGGGACTGTTCGAGCACGGAATCCGGCAAGCCCACCAGTTTGACCATCTGCGCCGCCAGCTTCAAGGCCTCTTCTTCACTCACACCGAAGTTCTTTGGCCCAAACGCGATATCCTTGGCCACGGTTTGTTCAAACAGCTGATTTTCCGCGAATTGGAACACCATGCCAACTTTTTGCCGCAACGGCTTGAGGTTTTTGTTGGAGGTTTCATTGGTGATTTTGAAATCCCCAATGGTGACGGTGCCACTGGTGGGTTTAAGCAAGGCATTCAAGTGCTGCAGCAACGTGCTTTTCCCACTCCCGGTATGACCGATGATGGCCGTGTAGCTACCATCTTTGATGGTGACGGAAACATCTTTCAACCCATCACCAGCAAAAGGGGTCCCTGCCTGATAGGTAAAGCTTACATGGTCGAATGTAATGTCCACAGGTAGTTCACCAGCCCTTCTTCATCGAGATAGTCCTTCGGCATCGTGGCCCCAGCGCGGCGCAAAGCGGCCTTAAGCCGTTCTGGATAAGGCACGTCCAATCCTAACGCAAGCAGTTCCTCACCATGGGTAAAGATCTCAGCCGGGGTGCCAGACTCCACAATTTCACCATCGTTTAACAGCACAACCCGGTCCGCCGAGGCGGCTTCGTCGACATCATGGGTGATCGACAGCACGGTCATATTGGTTTGCGCCCGCAATTGTTGGATCAAAGTCAGCACTTCCGCCCGCCCCGCCGGATCCAGCATCGAGGTGGCTTCATCCAAAATAATGATCTCCGGCCGCTGCGCAATGATGCCAGCGATCGCCACCCGCTGTTTTTGCCCACCAGAAAGGCGCGCAGGCTCCCGCGTGGCAAAGTCCAACATGTTCACTTGCGCCAAGGCATCGTGAACGCGCGTGACCATTTCTGGTCGCGGCACCGCCCGGTTTTCCAAACCAAAGGCGACATCATCTTGAACCGTGGCACCGACGAACTGGTTATCGGGATTTTGGAACACAATGCCAACTTTTTCGCGAATCGCCCAGACGTTGGCTTCGGTCAACGGTAACCCGGCCACGGTCACCTGCCCCGAAGCTGGGGCGAGCAGGCCATTGATATTCTTGGCCAAGGTACTTTTACCGGAGCCGTTATGGCCAATGATGGCCACCCACTCTCCGGCGTTCACCTGCAGCGAGACATCGCGTAAGGCCGGTTTGGTTTGATCCGGATAAGCAAAATTCAGATGTTCGATGTCGATCAAAGCCACGGCGCTGCCTCCTTGAGCGGTTTGCAAACAATCACAACTGTCAATCATGATACCATATTTTAACGCTGCTCGCTGGGCCTGGAAACGTTCGGCCACTAAAAAAGCTGAGGCATCTGCCCCAGCCGATTCTATGTATAAAAAAATCATTTGAGATGGAGACACCGGTTGCCCGGTGCTCGCAAGCTAGACTCGGCAGGGTCGCCCCTGGGACAAATGTCCATACCCTTCGGTAGCCAACATCGTAACGCTCCATCGATCAAATGATCAAAGTGAACCGGCCACTAGGGTCGATTCGGTTTTGAAATTCGGTTCATCAAATGGTTTAAACCATTTCGATAATCACCAGTTGTGCGCCATCACCGCGGCGAGCACCCATCTTCAAGATGCGGGTGTAGCCACCGTTGCGTTCAGCATAACGTGGGGCAACATCACTGAACAGTTTCTGCAAAGCAGACTGAACAACAACATTGTCACCGTCTTCCTTCACGTCAGCAATCTTGTTGCGAAGGAATGCAGCCGCCTGACGACGAGCATGGAGATCGCCACGCTTGCCCAGTGTGACCATCTTATCAAAGGTGGAACGAATTTCCTTGGCGCGGGCTTCGGTCGTGGTGATACGTTCGTTCACGATCAGATCCGTCGTCAAGTCGCGCAGCAACGCTTTACGTTGTGAGCTTGTGCGCCCTAATTTCCGGTAACTCATGGATTGGCCTCCTTTTGTGTATTAGTCTTCCTTACGTAGGCTCAGACCCAGATCAGACAGCTTGTTTTTAACTTCTTCAAGCGACTTGCGGCCCAAGTTCCGTACTTTCATCATATCGGCTTCGGTCTTGTTGGTTAACTCTTGAACCGTGTTGATACCAGCACGCTTCAAGCAGTTGTAAGAACGAACAGACAAGTCGAGCTCTTCGATGGTCATCTCGAGCATCTTTTCCTTGTGGGTCTCTTCTTTTTCGACCATGATCTCGGCGTTCTTGGCTTCATCAGTCAAGTTAACAAAAATGTCGAGATGTTCGGTCAAAATCTTAGCCGCCAAGCTGATGGCTTCACGCGGAGAGATCGAACCGTTCGTCCAAACATCCAACGTCAGCTTATCGAAGTCATTCCGGCGACCGACGCGGGTGCTTTCAACTTGATAATTGACCCGGCTAATTGGGGTAAAAATCGAGTCGATTGGGAGCACGCCGATCGGCATGTTTTCGGTCTTGTTTTGATCTGCAGCCACGTAGCCGCGACCCGTACGAACGGTCATGCGGACATGGAAGTGGCCCCCTTCGGCAACGGTACAAATGTACTGTTCGGGGTTCAATACCTCAACATCACTGTCTGTGACGATATCGGCGGCGGTCACGGTAGCCGGACCTTCAACGTCGATCTCGACGGTCTTATCTTCATCCGAATGCATCTTCAAAGCAAGCTTCTTGATGTTCAGGATGATCTGCGTAACGTCTTCCAGCACCCCGTCAATCGTGGAGAACTCATGGAGCACGCCATCGATTTGGATGTTAGAAACCGCAGCACCTGGCAAAGAAGAGAGCAGAATCCGCCGCAGCGAGTTGCCCAATGTGGTGCCGTAGCCGCGTTCTAGCGGTTCGACCACAAACTTGCCGTAGTTGGTGCTTTCGTCAACCTTTGTGATGTTCGGCTTTTCAAATTCGATCATCTAGTCTGTACCCCTTTCAAAACGAGAAGTGAACCTTGTTTCCCAGCACGTGGCAAACCGGTGCGGTTTGCCGCAATTTTGGCGACCAAGCGTTGCCAAAATAGGGTAAACAATTACACACGACGACGCTTCGGAGGACGAGAACCGTTATGAGGCACTGGGGTCACATCGCGGATCGCGGTCACTTCAAGACCGGTTGCCTGGAGCGAACGAATCGCAGCTTCACGACCGGAGCCTGGGCCCTTGACGGCAACTTCAACAGACTTCATGCCATGTTCCATGGATTCCTTAGCCGCCGCTTCAGCAGCCATTTGCGCAGCAAATGGCGTGGACTTACGGGAGCCTTTGAAACCGAGGGCACCAGCAGAAGACCAAGCAATCGCGTTACCGCGAGGATCTGTGATCATGACCAACGTGTTGTTGAACGTTGAGTGGATGTGCGCAACGCCACTTTCAATGTTCTTACGAACGCGGCGCTTGCGTGTGGTTTTTCTTACAGCCATCGATACTTACCTCCTTTTTAATTATTTCTTCTTCCCGGCGATGGTAATCTTCTTACCTTTACGGGTCCGGGCGTTGTTCTTGGTGTTTTGACCACGAACAGGCAGACCGCGACGGTGACGCATGCCACGGTATGAGCCGATTTCTTGAAGCCGCTTGATGTTCAGGCTAACTTCACGGCGCAGATCGCCTTCAACTTTAACGTTGTCGACGGCTGCACGGATCTTGTCTTCCTGGTCGGGAGTCAAGTCTTCTTCGCGGACGTCTTCAGGAACGCCTGCTTCTTTCAGAATCTTCTTGGCGGTCGTGTTGCCGATCCCAAAAATGTAGGTCAGCGCAATGACGATTTGCTTACCACGTGGTAAGTCAACACCTGCGATACGAGCCATATGATGACACCTCCTATTAGTGAATTATGAACCTTGGCGTTGCTTGTGTTTCGGGTTAGCAGAGCAGATGATCATGACGCGGCCTTTGCGGCGGATGACCTTGCAATGCTCGCACATCTTTTTAACAGATGGACGTACTTTCATGATTAGTAGCCTCCTCTTGGAAACGTGCTTGCAGAATGCATGCACTCTGGCAAATTACTTGAAACGGTAAGTGATCCGGCCTTTGGTCAGATCATATGGCGACAATTCTACAGTCACACGATCCCCAGGCAAAATGCGGATGTAGTGCATCCGAATCTTCCCTGACACATGCGCAAGAATCGTCGCGCCATTTTCAAGCTCGACTTTGAACATCGCGTTCGGTAAAGTATCGACCACGGTGCCCTGAATTTCGATCACATCGTCTTTTGCCACGAAATATATTCCTCCTAATTGTTTGGATCACACGCGAAAACGTTGAAGCCACATCTGGCCTCAGCGCATACCGCGATATTGTAACATAATTCGACCACTTTGAAAACAGTCAGGCCGTGGCCAAAAGACGATTACTGGGCGATCGTCTCCAGGATCTTTTTGATCTCGGCGAAAACCAGATCGATGTCTTGGTCGCCGTTGACGTTGAACAACAGGTGCCGCTGATCATAAAAATCAAGCAGCGGCGTGTTCATTTCGATGTTCACCTTCAACCGATTTTTCACGGTTTCAGGCTTGTCATCGTCACGCTGGAAGAACTCGTGGTGACCACAACGATCACAGGTGTCAGCCACCTTGGTCGGGTTGTACAGCTTATGGTAGGTCGCGCCACAGTTTTTGCAAATGTAGCGGCCAGATAAGCGTTCAACCAGGACATCCGGCTTAACGTCAATATTGATCACCGCGTCGATCGGCTTGGCCAATGTTTTGGTGATGGTTTCAAGTGCTTCAGCTTGTGCAATGGTCCGTGGGAACCCATCCAGCATGTAGCCTTCATCGGTATCCTTCTCACCAAGGCGGTCCTTGACGATGCCATCAACGACTTCATCAGGTACCAGTTGACCCTGGTCGATAAATGCTTTGGCTTGCTTGCCCATTTCGGTGCCAGCAGCCATCGCGGCGCGGAACATGTCCCCCGTACTGATGTGGGCAACGGGATAGGCGTCCTCAATGCGTTCGGCCTGCGTCCCTTTACCTGCACCTGGAAGTCCCATTAAAATGAGATTCACGTTGCTTCCTCCTATTAATATGACACTAGTCCTTCACGAGATCGTCGCGGATAAACCCGACGTATTCCCGCTTCATCAACAACCCATCCAACTGGCGGACCAGTTCAATCGCAGTCATGACCACGATGAGAAGACTTGTCCCGCCCAGACCGATTGATTGTGGCAGACCCCAAATGTTGGCTGCCAGCTGTGGCAGCAAGGCCACGAAGCCGAGGAACAAAGCCCCAACTGTGGACAAGCGCATCAGCAGGCCAGAAAGATACTTTTCAGTTTCTTTCCCTGGCCAAACCCCAGGAATATAACTGCCTTGCTTGATCAAGTTTTCCTGTACCTTTTCCGGGTTAACCTGGACGAAAGCATAGAAGAACGTGAACAAAACGATCAAGATTGTGTACAAGGCCGTCCCGGCTGGCTTTTGCATGTTGAAGACGCTCGTCAAGGCGTTATACCAGCCGGCATCTTGAAACTTGTTCGCAAAAGCCATCAAAATGGTTTGCGGCGTGATGATGAAGGACGATGCGAAGATTACCGGAATAACCCCGGCAACGTTAACCTTGAGCGGCAGGTAGGAATTGCTACCGGCTGCCGTCACGCGGCGTGTATATTGAATCGGAATCTTCCGGTTCGCTTGTTGGACCCAGGTAACAAACGTGATGACCAGCACCAAAATGATGGCCAATGCAACCAGGAACAGCACCCCTTGCCAGCGATCACTGGCATTGTTGTTGGCGATGTTGTCTTGCCACAGCTGCTGGATGCCGCTTGGGAGGCGGGCGATGATCCCGGCAAAGATGATCATGGACACGCCATTACCGATCCCTTTGTCAGTGATCTGTTCACCCATCCAAGTGAGCAACATCGTGCCACCGGTTAAGATAATGCCGATGACCACGTAAGTCTGGACGGTTGGGTTTTTCACCAACCCCAACGCGGAAAGCTGCTGGAAGCCAGCAGTAATCCCGACGGCCTGGAAGAAACCGAGGAAGATGGTCAAATAGCGGGTGACTTGGTTCAGCTTGCGCCGACCAACTTCACCTTGTTTGCTCCATTCAACGAATTTCGGCACAATGTCCATTTGCAATAACTGGACCACAATTTGTGCCGTAATGTACGGTGAGACCCCCATTGAGAAGATCGAATAGTTCGCTAATCCACCACCGCTGACGGTGTCCAGCAAGGAGATCAAGCCGGTCGAGCCGACCTGTGTCAACGCTTTGGCGTCGACCCCCGGTACTGCGATTTGCGCCCCTAGACGATAAACCAATAAAACGCCTAAAGTAAAAAGAATCTTGTTGCGGATGTCTTTGACTTTGAATGCGTTAACGAGGGTTTTCAGCATTACATCACCTCAAGCGAACCGCCTGCTGCTTCAACTGCGCTCTTAGCAGCTTCGGAAGCCTTGTTGACTTTAACGGTCAGCTTCTTGTCGAGCTTGCCGTTAGCAAGCAACTTGATGCCGTCCTTTTCGTTCTTAACCAAGCCGGATTCAACCAGCACGGTTGGCGTTACTTCGGTCCCATCATCGAACCGGTTCAGGTCTTGCACGTTGATCACGGCAAAGACTTTACGGTTGATGTTCTTGAACCCACGTTTTGGCATGCGCCGGAACAGTGGCATCTGGCCACCTTCGAACCCAAGCCGGGTCTTGCCGCCTTGGCGAGCTAATTGACCCTTCGTCCCTTTACCAGCCGTCTTACCTTGACCGCTGGAAGTTCCGCGGCCGAGTCGCTTACGGCTTGAGCGTGCACCGTCGTTAGGCTTTAATTCATGCAACTTCATACGTTAGGCACCTCCGTTTCTTTAGTGTTTTTAGTCCTTAACTTCCTCAACGGAAACTAAGTGAGAAATCTGGAAAATCGCACCCCGAGTGGCTGCGTTGTCAGGCTTTACAACAGAGCTGTTCACCCGACCAAGACCGAGTTCCTTCACAATTTTACGTTGCTTAGGCAACCGGTGAGCAGCACTGCGAGTCAGAGTAATTTTTAACTGAGCCATTATGTGCCCTCCTAGTCTTGTTCTTGTAAGTGAGAAACGGACACGCCGCGCAAGTCAGCAACTTCTTGAGCCGTCTTGAGCTGGGTCAAGCCGTCCATCGTTGCGCGAATCATGTTGATTGGGGTGTTACGGCCGAGTGACTTGGAGGTCACATCAGCGATCCCAGCCAGTTCCATAACGGCACGAACGGCGCCGCCGGCTGCGACCCCGGACCCTTCAACGGCTGGCTTAAGCAGAACTTCACCAGCGCCGAAGTGACCGATCACATCATGAGGGATCGTGGTGCCAACGATCGGCACTTCGATCAGGTTCTTCTTCGCGTCTTCAACCGCTTTGCGAATCGCTTCAGGCACTTCCTGCGCCTTACCGGTCCCAAAGCCGACGTGACCATGCTTGTCGCCGACGATCGCAATCGTTGCAAAACGCAGACGACGGCCACCTTTGACAACTTTGGTGACCCGGTTGATCGACACAACGCGGTCTTCCAAGTCTAGTTGGTTTGGATCAATGTATGATGCCATGTGTTGGTTATCCTCCTTTGATTAGAATTCAAGGCCGTTTTCACGTGCGGCTTCAGCTAAAGCTTGCACGCGACCATGATAGAGATAACCACCACGGTCAAAGACCACTACTTTGTGACCAGCAGCAACGGCACGCTTGGCTACCAATGCGCCAACTGCCTTTGCTTGCTCAGTCTTGTTGTCATCAGCAGAAACTTCTTTATCAAGAGTGGAGGCACTTGCTAGCGTCACACCCGCTACGTCATCAATTAATTGCGCGTAGATGTTTTTGTTAGAACGGAAAATGTTCAAGCGTGGGCGCTCGCTCGTACCAGAAATCTTACCCCGGACGCGCGCGTGACGCCGTTGCCGAGTTTTGTTTTTATCTGGCTTTGAAATCACAATGTTCACTCCTTTAATAGACTGCGTTAACGGGCCTGATGAGGCCCAGATACAATTGCCGCAGCCAGTTACCTAGTTGCAGCTTAGTAAGACTATTTACCAGTCTTACCTTCCTTACGCCGAACGTATTCGTCGACGTAACGAATCCCTTTACCTTTATAAGGTTCTGGGCTGCGGACCGCGCGGATCTCGGCAGCAAATTGGCCGACGACCTGCTTGGAAATGCCGCTGACGTTGATTTCGGTGTTGCTTGGCACGTCAATCGAAACGCCTTTTGGTGCTTGCATCTCAACTGGGTGAGAGTAGCCGACGTTCAAGACCAGCTTTTCGCCTTGCTTTTGCGCACGGTAGCCGACCCCGACAAGCTTCAATTGCTTGACGTAGCCTTCGGTCACACCAACGACCATGTTGTTCAAGTTAGCGCGCATGGTACCATGCAAAGCCTTGAACGAGTCATCTGGGCGGCTGAAAGAAATTTCAGTGCCTTCTTGCTTCATTTCGATCTCAGGGGCAAAAGCACGAGTCAATTCGCCCTTGGGGCCCTTAACGGTGATGTTGTCGCCATCCTTGGTGACGGTCACACCTGCAGGCACGGTGATTGTTTTATAACCAATACGACTCACAGTTGCACCTCCTTTTGTTTAAATTGATTACCAGACGTAGGCGAGAACTTCGCCGCCGACGTTCTTGGCGCGTGCTTCTTTATCCGTGATGACACCTTCCGGAGTCGACAGGATGGCAATGCCCAGGCCGTTCAAGACCTTCGGCACAGCATCTGCCTTCACGTAGGAGCGCAAGCCTGGCTTGGAAATGCGCTTCAAGCCGGCAATAACGCGTTCGTTGTTCTTCCCGTATTTCAGGAACAGACGGATCACGCCTTGCTTGTCGTCTTCGATCACTTCATAGTCGCGAATGAAACCTTCGCGCTTGAGGATCTCGGAAATGTTGATTTTCATCTTTGATGCAGGTACGACCAGAGATTCGTGACGCACCATGTTGGCGTTACGAATGCGGGTCAAGTAATCTGCGATTGGATCGGTCAAGACCATTGATTTAACCTCCTTTGACTGGGTTTCGATTTACCAGCTAGCTTTGCGCATACCAGGAATTTGACCGGCATGAGCTAATTCACGAAGGCAAATCCGGCAGAGTTTGAACTTACGGTAAACTGAATGTGGACGACCACAACGTTGGCAGCGTGTGTATTCTTGCACTGCGTACTTTGCAGGCCGACTGTTTTTCACGATCATAGACTTCTTAGCCAAGTGTGACCCTCCTTATTTTGCGAAAGGCATGCCGAGTTGACTGAGCAACTCGCGCCCTTCTTCATCCGTGTTAGCAGTGGTGACAATAACAATGTCCAAACCGCGTACGCGGTTAACCTTGTCATAATCGATTTCTGGGAAGATAACCTGTTCCTTAAGGCCCAAGGTGTAGTTGCCTCGGCCATCGAAGGACTTCGCAGAAATACCGTGGAAGTCACGCACCCGCGGCAAGGAGACGTTGATCAGCTTGTCCAGGAAGTCATACATGCGTTCGCCGCGCAAGGTCACCTTGGCGCCGATGGACATGCCTTCACGCAGGCGGAAGTTCGCGATACTCTTCTTGGCCTTGGTGATCAGTGGCTGCTGACCAGCAATCAATGCCAATTCAGCAACGGCTTCGTCCAGGTTCTTGGCGTTTTGCGTTGCATCACCGACACCCATGTTCAGCACGATTTTTTCAACGTGTGGGGTCTGCATGGTGCTCTTGTAGTCAAACTTCTTAACCATCGCTGGCGCGATTTCTTTGTTAAAACGTTCTTGTAAACGATTAGCCATCTGGAATTAGTCCTCCTTTCCGTCGGTTTTTGGTGCCGCTGCGGTTAATTCTTTGCCGGACTTTTTGGCAATGCGAATCTTCTTGCCATCTTTGATCTCGGCGCCGACGCGCGTTGGCTTGTTGGTTTCTGGATCCAGCAGCATTACGTTAGAAACGGCAATGGCTGCTTCTTTGTCGACAACGCCACCTTGTGGGTAGTCGTTATTCGGCTTTTGGTGTTTCTTGATCATGTTGACGCCTTCGACAATAACCTTGTCTGCCTTAAGCAAGACCTTGGTTACTGTGCCTTCTTTGCCGGCGTCTTTACCACGCATGACCCGAACCTTATCACCAGTTTTGATTTTCATGTCGCACCTCCTATTTGGTCAGAATGTTAAAGGACTTCAGGCGCTAAGGAAACGATCTTCATGAAATCGCCGTCACGCAGTTCGCGTGCGACTGGTCCAAAGATACGAGTCCCCCGAGGGCTCTTGTCTGCGTTGATGATGACTGCAGCGTTCTCGTCAAACTTGATGTATGAACCATCAGTACGGCGAGCACCAGACTTCGTGCGCACGATAACAGCCTTAACGACTTCATGTGCCTTGACAACGCCACCTGGTGTAGCCTGTTTGACAGTTGCCACAACGATGTCACCGATGTTACCAGTCTTACGGTATGAACCGCCAAGGACTTTGATCACCAGGAGCTCGCGGGCACCAGAGTTGTCTGCTACTTTAAGACGACTTTCTTGTTGAATCACGGGTTGGTCCTCCTTTCACACGTATTTGGATTAAATACGAACTGCCTTTTCGACAACGTTCAATAAACGGAAACGCTTGTTGCGAGACATTGGACGAGTTTCCATGATCTGAACAAGATCGCCGACTTTAGCAACGTTGTCTTCGTCATGTGCGTAGAACTTCTTCGAGTACTTCACACGCTTGCCGTAGACGGGGTGCGTCTTTGTCGTGTTGATTTCGACGGTAATGGTCTTATCCATTTTGTCTGAAACGACGCGACCTTGATAAACTTTACGAGAATTACGTTCTTCCAAGGTGATTGTCTCCTTTCCGCTTATTTATTGAGCGCTTGCTGCCGAAGGACCGTTTTGATCCGTGCGATGTTCTTCCGCACTTGCTTCAAGCGAGCAGTGTTTTCCATTTGGCCAGTAGCTTGTTGGAAGCGCAGGTTGAAGAGCTCTTCCTTGTACTGCTTTTCTTTGTCGAGCATTTCCTCTGTGGTTAATGCTGAAATATCCTTAGCCTTCATTAGATTGCTCACCTACTTCCTCGCGAGTCACGATCTTGGTGCGGACAGGGAGTTTGTTGGACGCAAGGCGCAAAGCTTCGCGTGCAACTGCTTCCGGAACGCCGCCGACTTCAAACATCACTTTTTCGCGTTTAACAACTGCGACCCAGCCGGATGGTGCACCTTTCCCGTTACCCATCCGGACGCCGACGCCCTTAGATGTGTAAGACTTTTGAGGGAAAATGCGGATCCAAACTTTCCCGCCACGCTTCATGTAACGCGTCATGGCAATACGAGCCGCTTCAATCTGACGGTTAGAGATCCAGTGTGATTCCAAGGCTTGCAGCCCGAATTCACCGAAGGAAACTTCCTTGCCGCCCTTGGCTGCGCCGCGCATCTTCCCACGGAATTCGCGACGGTGCTTTACACGCTTAGGTACTAACATGGATTATTTCCCTCCTTTCGCATTCTGACGATTTGGCTTGTCAGGCAAAACTTCACCGCGGTAGATCCAGGTCTTGATCCCGATCTGACCGTAAGTAGTCCGAGCTTCTTCCCATGCGTAGTCGATATCGGCCCGCAAGGTGTGCAAAGGCACGGTGCCTTCAGCATAGTGTTCACGACGCGCAATGTCGGCACCGTTCAAACGGCCAGCCGCCTGGGTCTTGATCCCCTTGGCACCAGCGCGCATGCTACGCTGCATGGCTTGCTTCATCGCGCGGCGGAAAGCCACACGTTGTTCAAGCTGCTGGGCGATGCTTTCGCCGACCAGCTTAGCGTCGAGATCAGGCTTCTTGATTTCCACGATGTTGATGTGGACTTTGCGGCCTGTCAGGTCGTTCAATTCCTTACGCAAGCTTTCAACTTGGACGCCACCTTTACCGATGACCATACCAGGTTTTGCGGTGTGGATGGAGATGTTCACGCGGTTTGCGGCCCGTTCGATCTCAATGGTCGAAACAGATGCGTCCGCGAGCTTCTTGTTGATGAATTTACGGATTTCAATGTCTTCGTGAAGGTAGCTTGCAAAGTCTTTTTCAGCGTACCATTTGGATTCCCAGTCACGGATGACGCCAACACGGAAACCGATTGGATTGATTTTCTGACCCACGCTTTATCCCTCCTTTGTTTCTTTCTCAGCGACCGTCACGGTGATGTGTGAGGTGCGCTTGTTGATTGGTGATGCAGAACCCTTAGCACGCGGACGGAACCGCTTCAAGGTTGGGCCTTCGTTAACGAACGCTTCCTTGACGTAAAGGTTTTGGGCATCTAAGTCAAAGTTATGTTCTGCGTTTGCAATAGCAGACTTCAGAACTTTTTCAATGATTGGAGAACCCGCGCGTGGCGTGAAGTCCAAGATTGCTAATGCTTCTGCGACTTCGCGGCCGCGGATCAAGTCGATTACCAGACGCGCTTTGCGAGCAGTAATCCGAACTGTTTTTGCCGTCGCTGTTGCAGACGTAATTTCTTCAGCCATGAATTATATGCTCCTTTCTTAGCGTGCTGCTGACTTTTTGTCGTCCTTGGCGTGACCCCGGAAGGTCCGTGTCGGAACGAATTCACCAAGCTTGTGGCCGACCATATCTTCAGAAATGAAAACTGGGACATGCTTGCGGCCATCGTATACGGCGATGGTGTAACCAATGAAACTAGGGAAAATGGTAGAACGACGAGACCATGTCTTGATGACGGTCTTCTTTTCGCTGTCAGCCTGAGCATCGATTTTCTTCATCAGATGAGCATCGGCGAAAGGTCCTTTTTTAAGACTGCGACCCATTGTGTGACCTCCTTTATACGGTGTAATTCAATGGTGAGTTTACTTGTTCTTACGGTGACGGACGATGAACTTCTCGGACTTAGCCTTGTGATCACGCGTCTTCTTACCCAAGGTCTTCTTACCCCATGGTGAAAGAGGTGATGGACGACCGATTGGGGCTTTACCTTCACCACCACCATGCGGGTGATCGTTAGGGTTCATGACTGACCCACGGACGGTTGAACGGAAGCCCAACCAGCGCTTGCGGCCAGCCTTACCAATGCTGATCAGTTCGTGTTGTTCATTGCCGACGGCACCAATCGTGGCGCGGTTAACCGAAAGGATCATGCGCACTTCACCGGAAGCCAGACGGACGGTAACGTATTTGCCATCGTCGTTTTTACCCAGCAGCTGAGCAGAAGCACCGGCAGAGCGAGCCAGCTGGCCGCCTTTACCAGGCTTGAGTTCGATGTTGTGGATGGTGGTCCCATCAGGAATGTTCTTCAGTGGCATTGCATTGCCGGGCTTGATGTCGACACTATCGCCAGAAACGATCTTGTCGCCAACGTTCAGACCCTTAGGTGCCAAGATGTAACTCTTAACCCCATCTTCATAGTGAAGCAGTGCAATGTTAGCCGTGCGGTTAGGATCGTATTCGATGGCCTTAACCGTTGCGACCACGTCGTCTTTTTGACGCTTGAAGTCGATGGTGCGGTAGAACTGCTTGTGGCCACCGCCGCGGTGACGCACAGTGATGTGACCTTGTGCATTACGGCCAGCAGTGTGGCTTTGACTTTCAAGGAGCGTCTTTTCCGGCTTGGTCTTGGTGATTTCAGCGAAATCCGAACCAGACATGTTCCGCCGGCCGTTTGACGTTGGTTTGTATTTAATAATGCCCACGCTTGTTTCCTCCTATCTGAAAATTTTGAAGCTAGTCTTCAAAAATCTTGATTTCGTTTGAATCGGCGGTCAAAGTAACGATGGCCTTCCGGCGCTTGCGGGTGTAGCCCACGTAGTTACCTTGGCGCTTCTTTTTGCCGCGAACGTTGGCAATGTTGACCTTAGCGACCTTCACGTCGAAGATTTCCTCAACGGCGCGACGGACAGCGGTCTTTTCGGCATCACGAGCAACTTCGAAGGTGTACTTCTTGTTGTCCATGTCAGCCATTGATTGCTCGGTCACGATCGGGCGTAAAATGATGTCGCGTGCTGCTGCCATTATGCGAGCACCTCCTCAATCTTTTGAAGCGCAGATTGGGTCAAGATCAGTTTGTTGTAGTTCACAACATCCAATACGTTGATGCCATCTGCGACGATCGTCTTGACATTCGGCAGGTTGCGGGCAGCCAAAGCTGCGTTGTCATTGCCGTCTTCAAGGACGATCAAGGCCTTTTCTTCAATCTTCAAGGAAGCCAGCGCAGCTGCAAAGTCCTTGGTCTTAGGTTGGTCAAAGCTCAAAGCGTCGACCACAACTAATTCCTTGTCCAGCACTTTTTGAGAAAGCGCTGATTTGATTGCTAAGCGGCTAACCTTCTTGTTGATCCGGTAGCTGTAGGAACGAGGTGTTGGGCCAAAGACCACACCACCGCCGCGCCATTGTGGGCTACGGATGGAGCCTTGGCGGGCACGACCAGTACCCTTTTGGCGCCATGGCTTCTTACCGCCGCCAGAAACGGCGGAACGGTTCTTAACGGCGTGAGTACCTTGACGAAGGGAAGCGCGTTGCATCAGCACTGCGTCAAACACGGCGTTATCGTTGGGTTCGATTGCCCAGATTGCATCGTTCAGATCAACGGTGCCATTTTCTGTGCCATCTTGCTTGAATAAAGTAACGTTTGCCATTAGTTAATGTCCTCCCTTCGTGTTATTTAGCCGCTGACTTAACAGCGGAACGAATTGTAACGAATGACTTGTTGGCCCCTGGGACATTGCCCTTGATCAAGATCACATTGTGGTCCAAATCGGTGGAAACAACCGTCAAGTTTTGCATTGTGCGCGTATGGTTACCCATCCGCCCAGGCAATTTCTTACCCTTGAAGACTTTGTTGATGATTGCCCCAAGAGAACCAGGACGACGGTGGTAACGAGAACCGTGAGCCATAGGGCCACGGGACTGCCCGTCCTTCTTGATGTTACCTTGGTAACCATGCCCTTTGGAAGTACCGGTGACGTCCACGATGTCGCCAGCTGCAAATTCGTCAGCAGAAACAGTCTTGCCAACTTCATAGTCACTAAGCGCTACATCACGGATTTCCTTAATGAAGCGCTTAGGGGTCGTGTCCGCCTTCTTGGCGTGACCGACGCTTGGCTTGTTGCTAAGTACTTCACGCTTGTCGCCGTAGCCCAGTTGAACTGCTTCGTAACCGTCTGATTCAACGGTCTTAACTTGCAGGACAACGTTAGGGGTGACGTCGATCACGGTAACTGGGACCAGTTCGCCGTTTTCGGTGAAGACCTGCGTCATGCCAATTTTCTTACCTAAGATTCCTTTACGTGCCATGGGTACACCTCCAATTTCCTATAGATTATAATTTGATTTCAATGTCGACGCCGCTCGGCAAGTCGAGCTTCATCAAGGCATCAACAGTTTTTGGTGTCGGGTTAACGATATCGATCAGGCGCTTGTGTGTGCGCATTTCGAACTGTTCCCGAGAATCCTTGTACTTATGCGGGGAACGCAGCACCGTGTAGATGGTCCGTTCCGTTGGCAGAGGGATCGGGCCAGAAATTGCAGCACCTGTGCGCTTTGCAGTTTCAACGATCTTATCTGCTGATTGATCTAGAATCCGGTGTTCGTAAGCCTTAAGCCGGATCCGAATCTTTTGTTTTGCCATTGTGTAACCTCCTTCGTCCATTATCAGTTAGTAGACTAGCTCCGTGAAAATTCCCGTCGCGCCCCCGTGGCAAAGCGGCCGGGCGTGTCGCAACCTCTCACATCCACGCTACCCTAGCTCAGCTTGAGCCAGAAGTGCATAGTAACCCCTTCGGTTTACACAGCACTCTTGATAGTATACAAAAAAGCGCGGTTTAACACAAGACTTTTCGCCGGCTTTTTCAAAAAAGCTGGCGCGGCAAAGATTGCTATAGCGGCTTTTGCTCGCTCACCCCCGCACATTCACCCGCCGTGTTTTCATGGCAGGTGAACTGTCTTGACACCTAACAAGGAACCTTCTACAGTTAACCTAAATCCCTAAGGAGGTCCCTCATGCCAAAAGCCCTTTTGATTATCGACTACACCAATGACTTCGTCGCGGCCACTGGTGCCTTAACCGCTGGCAAACCCGCCCAACTGATTGAACCGCGCATCGTGGCGCTGGCCGACCAGTTCGCTGAGGCCGGCGACTTTGTCTATCTGCCCACCGATGTGCACACCCCAGGTGACCCGTATCACCCCGAAACCAAGCTCTACCCGCCGCATAACGTGCGCGGCACCTGGGGCCGGGCACTTTACGGGGCGTTGGGCCCTTGGTATGCGGCCCACCAGGCCGATGCGAATGTGACCTTGTTCGATAAAACGCGGTATTCGAGCTTCGCTGGGACGCCGCTGGATCTGTGGCTACGCGAGCGCCAAGTCGATGAGCTTCATCTCGTCGGGGTCTGCACCGATATCTGTGTACTGCACACCGCGGTCGCCGCGTATAACCTCAATTATCCCCTCACCATCCACCAAGACGCCGTGGCCACCTTCACGCCAGGCGGCCAGGATTGGGCGCTCAATCATTTCAAAACCGTTCTCAATGCCACGTTAGCCTAGTGGCATCCCCACCGACGCAAAAGTGGGTCTGATCAAAATGACTGATCAGGCCCACTTTTTTGACTCCACCCACCAAAAAAGCCACGCTCCAAGCGTGGCTTCAGGCAGCGAATTAAGCTTCGCCACCGTTTTTCTTGATGATCTCGGCTTGGATGGACTTCGGCACTGCAGTGTAGTGATCGAAGGTCATCGTGAAGGTCCCACGGCCCTGGGTCGCGGAACGCAAGGTCGTCGCATAACCGAACATTTCGGCCAGCGGTACCTTAGCATTGACCAGCTGCGCATTACCGCGCTGCTCCATGCCTTCAACGTTCCCACGACGAGAGTTGATTTGACCCATAACATCGCCAAGGTATTCTTCTGGGGCAACCACTTCAACGTGCATGATTGGTTCGAGGATCACCGCACCGGCGTCCTTAACCGCATTGCGCAACGCCAGGGAAGCCGCAACCTTAAAGGCCGCTTCAGAAGAATCGACTTCGTGGTAAGAACCATCGTAAAGCTTGGCTTTCACGTCGATCAATGGGTAGCCCGCAAGCACACCATTGGCCATCGCTTCTTTCAGGCCTTGTTCTACGGCTGGGATGTATTCACGTGGCACGACCCCACCGACAATGGCATCTTCGAATTCGAAGCCCTTGCCTTCTTCGTTCGGGGTAAATTCAACCCAAACGTCACCATATTGACCTTTACCACCTGACTGGCGAACAAAGCGCCCTTCAGCAGAAGCGGTCTTGGTGAAGGTTTCACGGTAGGCAACTTGAGGTTCACCAATCTTAGCGGCAACCTTAAATTCACGCTTCATCCGGTCAACCATGATATCCAAGTGCAATTCGCCCATGCCGGCGATCAAAGTTTCGCCAGTTTCAGGGTTGGTTTCAGCTTGGAAGGTTGGATCTTCTTCAGACAGCTTCTGCAAAGCAATATCCAGCTTGTCCTGGTCTTCCTTGGAGTCTGGCTCGATGGAAACCTGGATAACCGGTTCTGGCACTTCAAGGGATTCAAGAATCAGGGGGTGGTTAACGGCCGTGAGGGAATCCCCGGTCGTGGTGTTCTTGAGCCCGATCGCCGCAGCGATATCACCAGAAAAGACTTCTGGGATTTCTTCACGGTGATTGGAGTGCATTTGCAGCAGCCGGCCGACGCGTTCACGGTTGTCCTTGGAAGCGTTCAAGACGTATGAACCGGCTTCCAAAGTCCCACTGTAAACCCGGATGTAAGTCAAACGACCAACGAAGGGATCGGTAGCAATCTTGAAGGCCAACGCAGCGAAGTCCTGATCATCGCCGGCGCGCAGTTCAACCGCTTCGCCAGTTTCTGGATCTTGGGCGTTGTATGGTTTAACGTCCAGTGGTGATGGCAAGTAGTCAACCACCGCATCCAGCAGCATCTGAACCCCTTTGTTCTTGAACGCAGAACCAGCCAGCACTGGGAAGAATTCAAGGGCGATGGTCGCCTTACGGATGGCCGCCTTGATTTCATCGTTGCTGATTTCTTCGCCTTCAAGGTACTTGTCCATGATGCCATCATCGACGTCAGCGACAGCTTCGATCAAGTCGGCACGGGCAGCTTCAGCTTCTTCCTTGTAGTCGTCGGGAATGTCAACGACATCCCACTTCGTCCCCAAGTCATCTTCGTCGTACAAGTCGGCCTTCATTTCGATCAGGTCGATAATGCCTTCGAAGTTGTCTTCAGCGCCGATTGGCAGCTGAACCGCATGGGCGTTAGCACCCAAACGATCATGCAGGGTCTTCACGGAGTACTTGAAGTCGGCCCCGATTTTATCCATTTTGTTAACAAAAACGATCCGCGGCACGCTGTAAGTGGATGCCTGACGCCAAACGTTTTCAGTCTGAGGTTCAACCCCGGACTGAGCATCTAAGACGGTGATGGCACCGTCAAGGACACGCAAGGAACGTTCAACTTCCATAGTGAAGTCCACGTGCCCTGGGGTATCGATGATGTTGATCCGGTTGTCCTTCCAAAAGGCAGTCGTCGCAGCGGACGTGATGGTAATCCCACGTTCTTGTTCCTGCGCCATCCAGTCCATTTGGGAAGCCCCATCATGGGTTTCGCCGATCTTGTGGATTTTACCGGTGTAGTAAAGAATCCGCTCAGTCGTCGTGGTCTTACCAGCATCGATGTGGGCCATGATCCCGATGTTGCGGGTCCGGTCCAGCGGAAATTCACGCTTGTTGGCCATGTGAAAAAATAACTCCTCTCATTGTTGATCGATTATCTAAAAGTTTTAGGTAAAACAATTGGCTACTATATGCCAAGTGACGGATATAATAGCCAACCTTCTTACCAACGATAGTGTGCGAACGCACGGTTGGCATCTGCCATCTTGTGCGTATCTTCGCGCTTCTTCACAGCTGCACCAGTGTTGTTGGCAGCATCCATGATTTCACGAGCCAAGCGATCGTCCATCTTGTGTTCACCGCGTTGACGGGAATACTGAACAATCCAACGAAGGCCCAACGTCGTCCGCCGGTCTGGCCGGACTTCGATTGGCACTTGGTAGTTCGACCCACCGATCCGACGAGCCTTAACTTCGAGGACAGGCATAACGTTCTTCATGGCCTGTTCGAAGACTTCCAAAGGTTCGTTGCCGGTTTCCTTCTTGATGATGTCGAATGCATCATACAAAATGGTTTGAGCCTTACCGCGCTTACCATCAACCATCAGGTGGTTGATCAAGCGGGTAACCAGCTTAGAGTTGTAAACTGGATCAGGTAAAACATCGCGTTTTGAAACATTGCCTTTACGTGGCATGCTGATTGCCTCCTTATTCCTAAATACCGCACAAAGCGGGGATTATCTGACTACTTCTTAGGACGCTTTGTACCGTACTTGGAGCGGCTTTGCATCCGGCCGTCAACACCGGCGGTATCGAGGGTCCCACGGATGATGTGATAACGCACACCAGGTAAGTCCTTAACACGGCCCCCACGGATCAGAACAACCGAGTGTTCCTGCAAGTTGTGGCCGATCCCAGGGATATAAGCGGTAACTTCAATCAGGTTCGACAAGCGAACACGAGCGTACTTACGCAAAGCGGAGTTAGGCTTCTTTGGGGTCATGGTGCCGACACGAGTGGCAACCCCACGCTTTTGAGGAGCGGGATTGTTCGTCAGTGACTTCTTCTTACTGTTGTAACCGAAGTTCAAAGCAGGTGAGTCGGACTTCGTTACATTACTTTTACGACCTTGGCGTACCAATTGGTTAATGGTTGGCATTCTAAGGTTCCTCCTTCCTGATACTTGGGTAATTCATCTTCTAAGTCCACACATCCAGGCGGTTCTTTTTTGCGAATAAAAAATGGCCGGCCCGGCGGCGAAATGGTATTTCACCAGTTCGACGTCCGGGCAAACCCGAATTAACTGGAAAAAACAACCTTAAACAGTGTACTATCCGCTGCCCGCCTCTGTCAAGCGTCTTTCCGGCGTTTGCACCAGTATTTTCACGCCTTGGCGAAATCTGGTGATAGAGGTGATGGCATGTGGTTCATTCTATCATAGTAGCAAGCGCCGTGCTGGGCCTAATCAGCTTGCGGCCGACGCGCTGGCAATTCCTGTATCAACTGGGCTTAGTCACGCTCGCGGTACTCTTCGCCCGCTCACAGTTGCTAGCACTGGCAGGACTGGGGTATTTTGCCTTGAGTGACTGGCAAAGTCAAACCGTCCCGGCGCTTGGGTTTGACGGCTGGTGTTTGCTTGTTGCTTTAACCACCCCGGCGCATTGGTTGGTGGGGCTTTGCTGGCTGGTCGCTTTGTCTGGATTGAGCATTGTCACCCAGGGGCTAGGCAGCGCCGATGTCCTTGCCATTAGTGTGCTGACTTTGGGCATGTCGGCGCTGGCAAGTTTGGTGTTCGTACTGCTGGCCTGCGTGATCGGATTGGGACAAGGCCGGCTGCGGCCTGGGCCCATCCCCTTTTTGGTGGATCTGCAGCTGGCGTATTTGCTGATGATGATTGCGAGTTGATGCACGCTGCTTTGGCTAGGTGCGGCTACCGCCACAGCCTGTGTCGCTGCGCTGCGGTTGGCCAACGCCCAAAGCCTGTTGTAGTTGCGCTGCGGTTGGCCAACGCCCGAGCGATTAGCTACGCGTTGAGCCTCATCGGCAAAATACGCCGATAAGACTCAGCGCTAGGCTAATCGTCGGGCTAAGTGCGGCCATCCTCCGCTGCCTGAACCCAAAAAAGCCGGCTGGGCAAATGCCCAGCCGGCTCCTTTTCGTGCTTAGTCTTGCTTTGGTTCTGCGTTAGCGGCGTCTTCTTCCTTCATCTTCTTTTCAAGATCAGAGATGGAGTAGACGCTGTCGGAAACTGTGCCGACCGTCTTTGGTTCCATGTGACGGTAGGTGGCCATCCCGGTCCCAGCAGGAATGATCTTCCCGATGATGACATTTTCCTTCAAGCCGACCAGCGGATCGTTCTTCCCGCGGATGGAAGCATCCGTGAGGACCCGAGTGGTTTCCTGGAAGGAAGCGGCCGACAAGAAACTGTTGGTTTCCAGCGATGCCTTGGTGATCCCCAGCAGCACTGGGCGACCAGTAGCAGGAATCCCACCGGCAATCAAGGTCTGCTGGTTGCGATCCTTGAAGTCCGCAATGTCCAGCAAGGTCCCTGGCAGAATGTCGGTGTCGCCTGGATCCATGACGCGGATCTTGCGCAGCATCTGCCTGACCATCACTTCGATATGCTTATCGCCAATTTCAACCCCCTGCATCCGGTAAACTTTCTGGACTTCCGCCAGCAGATAGTTTTCGGTGGTCAAGACATCTTGCACCTTGATCAACTGCTTAGGATCAATCGAGCCGCCGGTCAAACGGCCGCCACGATCAACATGGTCGCCTTCAGCAACAGCAACAGAGGAAGCGTATGGCACGCTGTAAGTCCGCGTATCGGTTTGGCCTTCAACCGTGATTTCACGGCTGTGTTCAGCTGGATTTTCATCGATGGCTGAAATCGTCCCGTCAACTTCACTGATCACCGCCAGCCCTTTAGGATTACGGGCTTCAAAGATTTCCTGAACACGAGGCAACCCTTGCGTGATATCTTCGCCGCCGGCAACACCGCCGGTATGGAAGTTACGCATGGTCAGCTGCGTACCAGGTTCGCCGATTGACTGCGCCGCCACGGTCCCAACGGCTTCGCCGACTTCAACCTGTTCGCCAGTCGCCAAATTACGGCCGTAGCACTTTTGGCAAACCCCATGACGGGTATTGCAGGTGAAGATGGAGCGGATGGTGACGGTTTGGACGCCAGCATCAACGACGGCTTGCGCCTTATCTTCGTCGATCATTTCGTTCTTCTTGACGATGACTTCACCGGTTTCAGGGTTAACGACTGACTTTTGCGCGTAACGGCCAACTAAGCGGTCGTACAGCGGTTCGATCATTTCGTTTCCTTCGCGAATGGCAGAAACGACCAAGCCGCGATCGGTGCCACAGTCTTCTTCGCGGACAATGACGTCTTGCGCCACATCCACCAGCCGCCGAGTCAGGTAACCTGAATCGGCCGTCTTCAGGGCGGTATCAGTCATCCCTTTACGGGCCCCGTGAGTGGACATGAACATTTCCATAACGGACAAGCCTTCACGGAAGTTCGACAGCACTGGCACTTCCATCATCCCACCGTTTGGCGCCGCCATCAGGCCACGCATCCCGGCAAGCTGAGTAAAGTTTGAGATGTTACCACGCGCCCCGGAATCACTCATCATGGAGATTGGGTTATTCGGGTCAAAAGCGTCGATCAGCTTTTGCTGAATTTCGTCTTTGGCGTCGTTCCAAATGGAGATGACCCGATCATGGCGTTCCTGGTCGGTAATCAACCCCCGGCGGAACTGCTTGGAAACAGTGGCAACCTTCTTGTGGGCCGCATCAACGATGGCTGGCTTTTCGGCCAGTTCAGGCACGTCGGCCACCCCGACGGTGATCCCAGAGTTCGTGGCCTGGGTGTAACCCAAGGTCTTCATGTCATCCAGCAGATCAGAGGTCCGCTGCACTTTGTACGTTTTGAAGACTTCAGCAATGATGTCAGACAAGAAGCCCTTCTTGAACGGTTCGTTAATTGGGGCATCTTGCAGGTAAGCATGAATATCCTCACCTGGCTTCAAGAAGAAGCGGTCTGGCACGCCATTGACGATGTTGTCTTGCGTCGCCACATTCAGATATGGGAAGTCTGCCGGCATGATCTGGTTGAAGATCACACGGCCAACTGTGGTGACCATGATCTGGTGACGCTGGTCATCGGTGAATGGCTTTTCTGGCAAGGAAGCCACCGCCAAGCCGATGCGGCTGTGCAAGTGGACATAGCCATTTTGCAGCGCCATCAGCACTTCGTTAGCATCCTTGAAAATCATGCCTTCGCCTTCGCGGCCTTTTTGTTCCATCGTCAGGTAGTAGTTACCCAAAACGATATCCTGAGAAGGCGTTACGATTGGCTTACCATCACGAGGCGCCAAGATGTGGTGCGCCGCCAGCATCAGCAGGCGCGCTTCGGCTTGGGCTTCGTCGGACAGTGGCACGTGAATCGCCATCTGGTCCCCGTCAAAGTCAGCGTTGTAGGCTTCACAAACCAGCGGGTGCAGGCGGATGGACTTACCATCAACCAACACCGGTTCGAAGGCCTGAATCCCTAAGCGGTGAAGCGTAGGGGCACGGTTCAGCAGCACTGGCCGTTCCTTGATGACATCTTCGAGTACATCCCAGATGTCTTCATCTTCGCGGTCAATCTTGCGGCGGGCGTTCTTGATGTTGCTAGCCAGCCCGCGCGCCACCAATTCATGCATGACAAATGGCTTGAACAATTCCAAAGCCATTGGCCGTGGCAAGCCACATTGATAGAACTTCAACGTCGGCATAACGTCGATAACGGAACGACCGGAATAGTCAACCCGCTTACCGAGCAAGTTCTGACGGAACCGGCCCTGCTTCCCTTTGAGCATGTGGCTCAAAGACTTCAGTGGGCGATTGCCTGGCCCGGTGACCGGCCGGCCGCGGCGGCCGTTGTCGATCAAGGCGTCAACGGCTTCCTGCAGCATCCGCTTTTCGTTTTGCACAATGATGCTTGGCGCATTCAGGTCAAGCAGCCGCTTCAACCGGTTGTTACGGTTGATGACCCGGCGGTACAAATCGTTCAGGTCAGAAGTGGCAAACCGGCCGCCTTCAAGCTGAACCATTGGCCGCAGATCCGGTGGGATAACGGGAATGGTATCCATAACCATCCAAGCCGGGTCGTTGCCAGAAACCAAGAAGGCATCCAAGATATCCAACCGGCGAATGGCACGCGTGCGCTTTTGACCTTGCGCAGACTTCAAGTCTTCCTTCAGCTCAGCGACTTCTTTGGCGAGGTCGACTTGCTGCAGCAATTCCTTAACCGCTTCGGCCCCCATTTTGGCATTGAAGCCTTGGCCGTATTCGTCCCGCTTTTCACGGTATTCGCGTTCAGTCAGCAGTTGCTTCTTCTCCAAGGCGGTGTCGCCTGGGTCGATCACAACGTACGAAGCGAAGTAGATCACTTCTTCGAGGGCGCGTGGTGACATGTCCAAAACCAGACCCATCCGGCTTGGAATGCCCTTGAAGTACCAGATATGAGAAACTGGTGCTGCCAATTCGATGTGGCCCATGCGTTCACGGCGGACCTTGGACCGGGTGACTTCAACGCCGCACCGGTCGCAAACGATGCCTTTATAGCGGATCCGTTTGTACTTCCCGCAGGCACATTCCCAGTCCTTGGTTGGCCCGAAGATGCGTTCGTCAAACAGCCCATCTCGCTCTGGCTTCAGCGTCCGGTAGTTGATCGTTTCGGGCTTTTTAACTTCCCCGTAGGACCAGCTGCGAATTTTGTCAGGCGAGGCCAGGCCGATTTGCATGCTTTCAAATTTATTGACATCAATCAAAGGGCTAACCTCCTATTTGTTAGTATCGTCGGTCGAGTTAGCGTTCGTGGCAGCGGTGGCTGCTTCTTGCGCCTTCTTTTCTTCTTGCTGCTGGGCAAATTTCGCCAAGGCATCAACGGAAACAACGTCATCGTCGTCATCGTCCATGTCGCGCAGTTCGATTTCGTTCTTGTCTTGGTCGAGCACTTTCATGTCCAGACCCAAAGCTTGCAGTTCCTTGACCAACACGCGGAATGATTCTGGCACGCCTGGTTGTGGAATCTGTTCGCCTTTGACAATGGCTTCGTAGGTCTTGACCCGGCCCACCACGTCATCAGACTTGTAGGTTAAGATTTCTTGCAAAGTGTAAGCCGCCCCATATGCTTCAAGGGCCCAAACTTCCATTTCCCCGAACCGCTGGCCACCAAACTGGGCTTTACCACCCAGTGGCTGCTGCGTAACCAAGGAGTATGGTCCAATAGAACGAGCATGGATCTTATCATCAACCATGTGGGCCAGCTTCAGGTAATACATAACGCCGACGGAAACACGGTTTTCGAATGGTTCCCCGGTGCGACCATCATAAAGCACAGACTTGCCATCGCTGGCCATGCCGGCTTCCTTAATTGTGGCCCAGAGGTCGTCATCATTGGCCCCGTCAAAGACTGGGGTGGCAATGTGAATCCCCAGTTTGCGGGCCGCCATCCCCAAGTGCAATTCCAGCACCTGACCGATGTTCATACGTGATGGCACACCCATCGGTGACAGCAAAATGTCAACTGGCGTCCCATCAGGCAGGAATGGCATGTCTTCTTCAGGCACAACCACTGAAACGGTCCCTTTGTTCCCGTGACGACCAGACATCTTATCACCGACCTGAATCTTACGCTTCTGGGTGATGTAGACCCGGACCATCATGTTAACGCCTGGGGACAATTCGTCGCCGGCTTCACGCGTGAAGATCTTGACGTCTTGAATGATCCCGCCGCCGCCATGAGGAACCCGCAGTGAGGTGTCACGCACTTCACGCGCCTTTTCCCCGAAAATGGCATGCAGCAAACGCTCTTCAGCGGACAGCTCGGTGACCCCTTTAGGCGTCACCTTGCCGACCAGGATATCGCCATCGCGGACTTCTGCCCCGATGCGGACAATCCCAAACTCATCCAAATCCTTCAACGCGTCTTCGCCGACGTTCGGGATTTCGCGGGTGATTTCTTCCGGTCCGAGTTTGGTGTCACGCGCTTCGGATTCGTATTCTTCAATATGAATCGAGGTGTAGGCATCATCACGCACCAGTTTTTCAGACAGCACGATCGCGTCTTCGTAGTTGTACATGTTCCAAGTCATGAAGGCGATGACTGGGTTTTGTCCCAGAGCCAGTTCGCCGTTTTCCATGGCTGGGCCATCGGCAATGATTTCGTCTTCATCGACTTTATCGCCGATGCGGACAATTGGCCGCTGGTTGTAGTTCTTACCAGCATTGGACCGGCGGAACTTCATCAGGGAATACTTGTCCACGGCGCCATCGTCGCGGCGAATGCGAATCGTCTTCGCATCCACGTAATCAACGGTCCCAGCATGTTCAGCCAAAACAGCGATCCCGGAGTCATGCGCGGCCTTGTATTCCATCCCGGTCCCAATCAATGGGGCATGCGGGTTGATCAAAGGCACGGCCTGACGCTGCATGTTCGCACCCATGAGGGCCCGGTTGGAGTCATCGTTTTCCAAGAACGGAATGCAAGCCGTTGCGACCGCAACTACCTGCTTAGGCGAAACGTCCATGTAGTCGATGTGTTCTGGCGTGGTTTCGATGTTGACATCCTTCGCCCGGGCCAAAATGGCTTCTTCAGCAAAAGAGCCATCATCGTTCAGCTTGGCGTTGGCCTGCGCAACAACATAGTTATCTTCTTCATCGGCGGTCAAATAGTCGATCTTGTTGGTCACCTTGTGGTCGGTCCAAGAGACACGGCGATATGGGGTTTCGATGAAACCATAAGGATTCACCACCGCGTAGGAAGCCAGACTGTTGATCAGCCCGATGTTCGGGCCTTCTGGGGTTTCAATGGGACACATCCGGCCGTAATGCGTGTAGTGCACGTCACGCACTTCATAACCGGCGCGGTCACGCGTCAAACCACCAGGCCCAAGGGCAGACAGACGCCGCTTATGGGTCAATTCGCCCAGCGGGTTAGTCTGATCCATGAACTGTGACAGCTGAGAACTGCCGAAGAATTCCTTAATGGAAGCCACTACCGGGCGAATGTTAATCAACTGCTGCGGGGTGATGGTGGCCGTATCTTGAATCGACATCCGTTCGCGGACCACCCGTTCCATCCGGGACAAGCCGATGCGGAACTGGTTTTGCAGCAATTCACCGACGGAACGAATCCGGCGGTTGCCCAAGTGGTCGATATCATCGGTTGCGCCCAGGCCTTCTTGCAAGTTCAAGAAGTAGTTCATGGAGGCAATGATGTCGGCTGGGGTCAAATGCTTGGTCTTCTTGTCAATGTGGCCATTGCCAATCAACTTGATTTCCTTTTCTGGGTTGACCTGGGAGTACACCTTGATCACTTGCACAGTCATCGGGTTGGTCACAACGCCTTGGTCAGAAGGCTGGAAGGTAACGGTCTTGAAATCGTCGCGGTCCAAAAAGCCGCCCAGCGTTTCCATGATGTGCCGGTCAATTTTGGTGCCTTTTTGGACGATGACCTCGCCGGTATCAGGGTCAGCCAGCGTTTCCGCCAGGGTCTGGCCCAGCAGGCGTGTCTTCAGGCTCAGCTTCTTGTTGACCTTGTAGCGGCCAACATTGGCCATGTCATAGCGCTTTGGATCGAAGAACCGCGCGTACAGCAAGGAACGCGACGAATCAGCGGTCTTCGGTTCGCCAGGACGTAGCCGTTCGTAAATGTCCTTCAAGGATTCATCGGTGCGCGAGTCATCGGTGTTCTTGTGGACGTCTTTTTCCAGCGTCAACATCAAGGAATCGTTGTCGCCAAAAATGTCGAGGATGTCTTGGTCAGCGCCAAAGCCCAGAGCGCGCACCAGTTCGGTCATTGGAATCTTCCGGGTGCGGTCGATGCGGACATACGCCAAGTCCTTGGCGTCGGTTTCGTATTCCAGCCAAGCGCCGCGGTTAGGAATCACCGTGGTGCCATAGGTCACACGGGAGTTCTTATCGGTTTCACTGTTGTAGTAAACCCCAGGCGAGCGCACCAGTTGGGAAACGATAACCCGTTCGGCCCCGTTGATGATAAAGGTCCCTTGCTTGGTCATCAGTGGGAAGTCACCAAAGAAGACGTCTTGCGACTTGATTTCACCAGTTTCGTGGTTGGTCAAACGCAGCGTCACATGCAGCGGTGCGGAATAGTTGGCGTCATGCTGGCGCGCTTCCTCCACTGTGTACTTTGGTTCCAGCAGCTGATAATCAACGTATTCCAGAGACAGTTTCCCTTGGAAGTCTTCGATTGGCATAATGTCATCGAACATTTCCTTGAGCCCTTCGTCTAAGAACCATTGATAGGAATTGGTCTGAATCTCGATCAAGTTAGGCAGATCGAGTACTTCTTTAATGCGGGAATAGGAACGGCGAGTGCGATGCTTACCGTAATTCACTAAATGTCCTGCGTGTCCTGCCAAATTGTTCACCCCTCATTGGATTTTTCGGCCATCTTGATTGTAAAAAAAACGTAACGACGGTTAAATTAAAATTACAATCGGTGGTTGACGAACATTTTGAGCAAAAAAAAACGAAAAGTAGAAAGTCAAAATCCCTCTGCTACTTTTGCGTTTTTTTATGCGTTGCAACGGACAATAGATCGCCGCAACTGATGTCCTAACCGAAATGCAATTGCACTAACTATACTGCCGTTTAATTTAAATGTCAAGCGCTGCTAGGCGTGCACCGGTGCCTCTGGTTGGGTCGCCTTCTTCACATGGAACGTCAGCTTGCCTTTAGTGGCCCCGATGGTAATGGTGTCGCCGGCGCCGGCTTGGCCGGTCAGCAGTAGTTCACTGAGCTGATCCTCGACGTCCCGCTGCAAAGCCCGGCGAATTGGCCGCGCGCCGTATTCTGGGTCAAACCCAGCTTTCGCCACCGCGTTGATGCCAGCTGGGGTAATTTTGACAGTGACGTCTTGATCACTCAGGCGGTGCAGCACTTGCTTCGCCATGATCTTCACGATTTCGTGCAGTTCTGGCGCCGTTAAGCTGTGGAAGACCACGGTTTCGTCGATCCGGTTCAAGAACTCTGGCCGGAACGCCCGCTTGAGTTCTTCCAGCATCCGACTTTGCATCGAAGCGAAGTCCTGGCTAGCGGCTTGGGCGCCGAATCCGACACTCTTGTCATCGCGCAGCGCGGTGGCACCGATGTTCGAAGTCATGATCAAAATCGTGTTCCGGAAATCGACCCGCCGACCTTTGGAGTCGGTCAGGAAGCCATCATCCAGCACCTGAAGCAAAATGTTGAAGACATCTGGGTGCGCCTTTTCGACTTCATCCAGCAACACCACAGAGTACGGCTTGTTGCGAACCTTTTCTGTCAGCTGACCGCCTTCATCATAGCCCACATAACCTGGAGCAGCCCCAATCAGGCGGCTGGTGCTGTATTTCTCCATGTACTCCGACATGTCAACGCGGATCATCGCATCTTCGGACCCGAACATAGCCTCCGCTAAGGCCTTCGCCAGCTCGGTTTTCCCGACCCCAGTAGGGCCAAGGAACATGAAGGAGCCGATTGGTCGCGTGGGATCTTTCAACCCGCTACGAGCCCGGCGAATAGCGCGGGACACCGCGGAAACCGCCTCTTCTTGGCCCACGACCCGTTCATGCAGAACCTTTTCGAGGTTAACCAGCCGTTCGCTTTCCTTCTTTTGCAGCTGGGTGACCGGCACCCCAGTCCACTGCGAAACCACTGCCGCCACGTCTTCCGGTGTCACTTTGACATCAGTGCGGACGCCATTTTCGTTCACGGGTTCTGGAGACGCTTCAAGCTTAGCCCGGAGCTTTTGTTCCTTTTCACGAATAGTTGCGGCGGCTTCGAAGTCCTGATGCATGATGGCATCATCTTTCGCCTGCACGGTTTCCCGCAACTGCTTTTGCAGCTTGTCGGCTTTGGTTGGCTTATCGGATTCATCCAGCCGCACCTTGGCCGCACTTTCGTCAATCAGGTCAATCGCCTTATCTGGCAAGAACCGGCTCGAAATATACCGGGAGGACAAGGTGACGGCTTCATGCAGCGCCTCATCGGTAATCGTCACACCATGATGGGCTTCATACCGCGGCCGCAAGCCACGCAGAATTTCTTCGGCCTCGGCCTGACTCGGCTCGTTGATTTGAATGGTGGCAAAGCGGCGTTCCAAAGCGGCATCCTTTTCGATGTACTTTTGGTATTCATCCAGAGTCGTGGCCCCAATCAGCTGCAACTCGCCACGGGCCAAGGCCGGCTTCAAGATGTTGCTGGCATCAATGGCGCCTTCTGCCCCACCAGCGCCGATTAAGGTGTGCAATTCATCGATAAAGAGGATGACATTGCCATCGGCGTAAATTTCATCAATCACTTTTTTCAGGCGGTCTTCGAATTCACCACGGTATTTCGTACCCGCCACCAAGGAGCCCATATCCAAAGCCATGAGCCGCTTGTTTTGCATGTCGGCCGGGACTTGACCGGCGACGATTTTTTCGGCGAAACCTTCGGCAATGGCGGTTTTACCCACCCCAGGTTCCCCAATTAAAACTGGGTTGTTCTTGGTGCGCCGGGCCAAAATCTGGATCAACCGGCGCACTTCCTTGTCGCGGCCGACGACGGGATCCATTTTGTTTTCCCGGGCCAGCTGCGTCAAATCCCGGGCCAGATTGTCCAGCGTCGGCGTGCCTTGGCTGGCCGGCTTGGCCTGCCGCTGGGCGCCGCTACGATGCTTAGCTGCTGATTCGGTGATGCCCATTTTCTTAAGCACCAACTGCCGCACCTTGGCCAAACTCAGCTCTAGGTTTTGCAAAATGCGGGCCGCCAAAATGTCGTCTTCGCGAAGCAGCCCCAGCAAAATGTGTTCGGTGCCAATTTTCAGCGCGCCAAGCCGCTTGGCCTCGTCACCAGCAAAGCTCAAAATCTCTTTGCCTTTTGGTGAGTATGGCAAATAACTATCGGCCGCCTGCCCCGCATCAACGGTGCCATAACCGGTAAAACGTTCGATTTCGTCATGAATGTCTTCTTCAGTAATGCCCAATTGCCGCAGCGTCTTACCGGCGATGCCTTCTTGCTCAATCACCAGCGCCATCAGCAAGTGTTCTGTGCCCACAGCATGGTGATGGAAGTACTTCGCCTGCTCCTGCGCGATCAGTAACACGTTTTTTGCACTTGGGGTAAATAGGTTGTCCATAAGCACACTCCTTTGGCGGCCATTTGGCCAAAATGGGAAATCCCATCTAAGTTCTATCTTTCATACCGCAAACTGGCAAGAAAAGCAAGCAGCAATCGTGACCGCAGTTCGTCTTCGGCTTGGCGATCGCCCTGCTGCAAGGTGTGATGGCTCAGCACCGTCAGCATCATATTGCCTTCTTGGCGGTCGATCACATCAGCATCATACAGCTGCTGGATCAACACCTGCGCATCCCGCTCGCGGATGGCTGGTGGCATATTGGCCACCATCATCGTCAGCAAGTCCTGGTCATCGCGCAAGTGCACTTTCAAAATGCGGATGTAGCCGCCGCCGCCGCGCTTGCTTTCCACGACATAACCGCGTTGCGGGGTAAATCGCGTTTTGATCACATAATTGATCTGTGATGGCACGCAGTTGAACTGCTGAGCAATTTCCGCGCGACTGATTTCCACCTGGCGCGTTGACCCCAGCATGGTCTTCAAATAATGCTCGATCACGTCAGAAATATTCTGACCTTGCATTCGCCTCACCCCTTTGACTTTGACTAATCTTGACTTTTATTATACTGAATATCACCAGAATTACCAGCAGCCTAGCCAAGAGACGTTTTTCACATACCGTGATACGCGAATGAGAATAAAAAAAACTGACGTCAATGACGTCAGTTCTACGATCGGGAAAACAAGATTCGAACTTGCGACCCCTACGTCCCGAACGTAGTGCTCTACCAAGCTGAGCTACTTCCCGATGAAGCGGAAGACGGGATTCGAACCCGCGACCTCCACCATGGCAAGGTGGCGTTCTACCACTGAACTACTTCCGCATAGTTCTCTCCGGTGACCCGGAATGCACCCAGTAGGAGTCGAACCTACAACCTTCTGATTCGTAGTCAGACACTCTATCCAATTGCGCTATGGGTGCAAAATAATCATGCCGAGAGTCGGGTTCGAACCGACACGGTAATCACTTACCGCAGGATTTTAAGTCCTGTGCGTCTACCAGTTTCGCCATCCCGGCGGCTCGCAAAAGCGGAAGACGGGATTCGAACCCGCGACCTCCACCATGGCAAGGTGGCGTTCTACCACTGAACTACTTCCGCATGAAACTGATATTACTGCCGACTAGAGGGTTCGAACCTCCGACCCCCTGTTTACAAGACAGGTGCTCTGCCAGCTGAGCTAAGTCGGCGTGATGCGGGTGAAGGGACTCGAACCCCCACGGTATAAACCACTAGAACCTAAATCTAGCGCGTCTGCCAGTTCCGCCACACCCGCAGATCGAGAAACTAATGGAAAAAAGGAAAAAATGAGCCGTGACAGGCTCGAACTGTCGACCCTCTGATTAAAAGTCAGATGCTCTACCGACTGAGCTAACGGCTCAATGGAGGATACAGGGCTCGAACCTGTGACCCTCTGCTTGTAAGGCAGACGCTCTCCCAACTGAGCTAATCCTCCATGAAAAAGCGCGGCAGCTTCCTACCCTCGCAGGCAGTCACCCACCAACTACTCTCGGCGTAGAGAAGCTTAACTTCTGTGTTCGGCATGGGAACAGGTGTATCCTTCTCGCTATCGCCACCGCACTTCATATTCAATTACGTTGAGGGCTTTGCTTATGATGCCTTGAACGACGTATTTGTCGCTAGTCGTGCAATCTTGAGCACCGGATGCGTGTCTAGCTACGCTTTGGTCTTCACCGGCGTCGCCGGCAAAGCCCCAAGCTAGGCTAGCCATCATCCTCAGTGCGCTCAAGCTTGCGCTGTATTGGTCAAGTCCTCGACCGATTAGTACTGGTCCGCTCCATGCATCGCTGCACTTCCACTTCCAGCCTATCTACCTGATCATCTCTCAGGGGTCTTACTTCCATATAGGAATGGGAAATCTCATCTCGAGGGGGGCTTCACACTT
>NZ_RHOK01000019.1 GCF_003946175.1 Lacticaseibacillus suibinensis
ACGAGCTGTCGCAGCTTCCCACTTCTCCTACGAGAGAACAAGCTGAGTCTTATTCACCTTGGAATCAGTATCTGAAGCCATCAAAACAAGAGATTGCTTGAACAACGAAGGGGCGTAATCTGAGAATGCGGATTACGCCCCTTCTTAGTGTAAGCACTCAATAACCGACCGTCTTGAATTAGACGCAAAATGCGGTTTGTTCTCCAGTTCGTGGAGGACGGGCCGCATTGTCGGTTACGCACTTATAGTTCTTGACGAGCCTATTTCAATATTCCATGGCAAATAGCCTCAAGCTGTTCCGGCTTTACGAAGGCGGGGAGCTGCGGTATCCATTCAAGCAGATCTTCGATGTATCTTCTAGGATCCAGGCCATTGGCCTTGGCCGTCTCCACAATCGTCATCCAAATTGCGTTTGCTTCGGCGCCCTTAGGGCTAGTCGCAAATAGCCAATTCTTGCGGCCAATCACGAACGCCTTCATGTTCCTTTCGGAGGCATTGTTGCTGAGATCGATCTCGCCGTAATCCAACACGCGATTGAGCAACTGGCGTTGATTGATTGCGTAGGTCAAGGCCACGCCTAACCGCGATTTCGGTGCCGGATTGGCTGAATCACACCAAGTCCAAAATTGATCGATCAACGGCTTGAGCTCCGCCTGCCGATGTCGCAGGCGTTCTTCTGCAGTTAAGTTCTTCCATTGCTCCTCGAGCTTGAACATATTGTTCAGGAGCTCCAAGGGTATCGTTGAACGAAACTGTTCCTTGACCTTTGCGGCATCATCGTAAAACTTTCGCCGCACATGTGCCCAGCACCCCACTCGCGTGACGCTATCACCCAAACTGTTATAGCCTGAATAACCATCGCACTGCAGTACACCGGTGAAGCCGGTATAAATGTGCTGGGCAAATTTGCCAGACCGCGTATCACCATAGGCATAGTACACGACCTGCTGTTCAGTTCGGCTAATGCTACGCTCGACCCAAATGTACGATTTACTCTGTGCCCGTTTGCCAGGCTCTTTCAGGACCTGGAAGGGGGTCTCGTCACCTTGCAGGAACCGCTGAGAAATCAGGTGACTATGCAATAAGTCATAGACTGGTCTGACCAGTTCCGCGGTCTTAATCACCCAATTGGTTAGCGTGGACTCGCTCACCAGAATACCGGCACGATTCCACTCTTTGATTTGGCGATACAAGGGTGTCCCCAGCGTGTACTTCTGATGAAGGACTTCCGCCACCAGGGACGAGGTCGCGATACTGTGCGGGATCAGCGCCTGCGGCGCACGGCCTTGATACAAATGCGACTGGCCATCTTGCTGCTCGCATGCTGAGCACTTGTAGGTTTGCTCGTAGATTTTCTCTACATACAAACGACCCGGGATGTGCTGAACTTGTTCGCGCACCAGGTGCTTGCCCAGCTTAGTTAACTGATGTCCATCCTCACAGAGATCACTCTGCCGGTAAATGATGGTCTCTTCGACCGGTAAATTCGGATCGATTGTTTCAACACGCTTGCGCTTAGGCTTACGAGTTGATGTTACGACCGTTTTTTCGCTTTGGTGCCCAGTGAGCTCTGGGTCGGTAAAAACACTGCCTTCCTCCAAGAGAGACAACTGATTCGGATCAGTCATCTTCTCTGAATGGGAGCCGTAGATTTTACGAGTCAAATACGCGACTTGCTCCGTCAAATCCTGGATCTGCTTCGTGAGTTCGCGATTTTGATCAAGTGCCTGCTTGAGCAGGTCTTCGGTCGTTGTCGTCATGGGCGTCGCCCTCTATTCATTCGTGATGAGTTGAGTTTAGCACTGGTGTACCAGGCTTCCTAGCATTTTTTCGTGGACAAAACGGCTTCACTGTTGGCTCCAGTCCCCAGCCTGAAAGCAGACGCTCTAACTGCTTTGCGTGAAGCTTTTTCACTTCGTTCTGGTTTGCTGGCCACTGGATCCGACCATCTTCAATGCGTTTGTAAAGCAGTACGAAACCATCGCCAGCCCAATAGAGTGCCTTGAAGTGATCCTTTCGGGTCCCGCAGAACAGAAAGAGCGCCCGACTGTACGGGTCTAGCGCGTATTCTTCCTGGAGCACGCTGCTTAAGCCATCGATTCCGCGACGCAAGTCGGTTCGACCGCATATCAAGTAAATGCCGCTTAGCTTACGAATATCAATGAGCATCATCAAACACGGCTTTCATCAACGCATCCAGGATATAGCCTTGGATGTGGTTGTAAACGACAACGGTCTTATTGTTGCCAATTTTGAGCTGAAGGGCCTTGGTCGATGGATTCAGATCAGGGCGGCGATGCTCCTCGTCAAGTTTGATTCTGACAATATCTGGTTTGTCCATAAAAACACCTCACCATTCTTCATGATGAGGTAAGGGTACTGCTAGGGCGCTGCTTTATACATGCGGTCAGTTATTGAGTGCTTACTTCTTAGTTTGCCAGGCGGTCGGTTATTGGGTGCTTACCATCGCTGAAATAACAAAAGGCCCCCTCCGAAGAGAGAACCTTCCAAAAGATAAATAGTATTCTTCAACACCATTTGACAAAGAGCCAAAAAGTCAGGCCAAAACAGTAATTAAGCACTGATATAACTTGACTTTGAGTAGAAAAGATGTACTCAGCCATTTTAGTTGAGTGTCGCTTTCTAGTTATTCAGCTTATTGATGCTTACGCTTTAACCCGGCTAAGCCTAACATACCCAGCATCGTTGCTAAACCTAATGCCACAGCACCAGTTTCACTTTGGTTACCTGTCCGAGGCAATCGATTAGCCTGCTGTTTATTACTAGTTAGGCTATTCTTAGTCAAATTAGCGGTCTCTTGGCTAGTAGTATTAGTTTTTGTATGCTGGTTTCCCTTAGTTCCCTGACTATCATCAGGAGTAGCAACTTGATCCTTGATGTAAGTAACGGCCTGTTCGATGTCCGTACTATTACCATCAACGGTTTCAGCATCAATCTGGGCATAGTCTGGAGTGTAGCCAGCAATCGTTGGGCTAGTAACAGCATCAAAACTACCCGTCGACCAAGCACCCCAGGTAATTTCGCCTGTAACTGCATCCTTAGAACCCATCCGGGTTAAGGTAATCGTTTGTACCTTATCTGGTTGGGCTTGACTACCATCACTGTACTTATAATGGATGGTTCTCGTAATGGTCTTTTGACCATTCTCAGTTGATTGTGGATGGCTGAGGACAATCGTAAAGGACTGTAACTGATTATCTTGCCACTGATTAGGATCGGAGCTGCTATAGTAATCGTTGTTAGTACTATCGTAATGGAAGCCATTTTGAAAATCAGACGAAGTAACTTCAAATCCTAAAGATTTCAATTTAGCTAATAAATCATCAACCTTAAATTGACTTTGAATCCCACTGTATCCCCACAAAACAACTTTTCCTAAGGAGCTATTAGTGGTTTGATCCAAAAAGTTAATCTCTACTCGTTGCTGATCAGGATGAAGCGTTATATAAGTATTTACAGCCGCTCCTGGTGCCATACTACTATAATGACTTTCACCCGGATAGGCACCAATTAAATGGCCATCTTTATCTAAGGCAATCCCTTCGCCACCTAAAATGTCGGCTTCAAAATCCGGAACTTGATAACCCTTGGAACGATCATTGGCATCCACTGGTGTCAAAGCATGGTAACCAGCCGTATGTTGTTTGTTTTGGTGATAGTAATAAACACCGGAAGACCAACCATTAGCCCCCTTAATGAAGTCATAAACCCGATCGCCTGGCTTATGAACATTATCAAATATATGATCCTTCACATAGACTGATGGGTTCCCCTGAGCATCATTCGCAGGATAGATACTTACGGCATCATAGTTAACATACGTTATCGGCTTATAGTCTGGCAATGGATTAGCAGGCTTCTCATTTTCTACCACAGTAGTCTGATTATTAATCAGTTGTTTAGCCTGATCAATATTGCTTTTGCTTGTACTTTTATTTTGAGTATCAGCAGTCGTCGTAGCGATAACTGGGTTCTCTTGATTAGCATCAGTAACCGTGTCCGCCTGGACATTAGCTTCACCCATCAAGAAAATAGTTCCCAACAGGACAGAAGCTACCCCAATACTCAGCTTCCGTAAAGCAAATTTAGGGTTTTGGTGTGTACATTGACGATCAGTTAGCAAATGATTATTTTTTGAAAACATCGTTTCCTTCCCCTTCAAAAAATTAATTTCCTTTTCATTATAGCACTAATGTAAATATGGGGCTTTGATTCGTCTTATATGAAGGTTTCTTTCCAGAACCTCTCAGAAAGTAACCAGAAGAAAATTCAGAAACATTTCAAAGACGCCAAGCAAGAAAATCCAAAGTTGTTTGAAACCGATTTTGATCCAGATTTTTCTAAAAACAATTAATAATCGCTACCATATATGACCTGACTCAGATTGACACGTGGGACCAGATAGTGAAAATGAGCGATGGTGTTCTTAATATCGGTTCATAATCCTAATCAATCCCTAGAATTTGCAGCCTTATTCTGCTCGGAATTCATCAGTGAACCGAGCTGCTTCACTAATTAGTTGCAATCCTGCGTCAGCATCTGGTATCCTCAAGCTCCAATATGAAATGGGGGGGAGGAGTCATTGATGATTGGATCGTTGATTTCAACGGTGAATTCTGGGCTTGATGCTTGCATTGACTTTGTTGCGAATGCCGTCGGCGGATTGCTTGTGGTACTGATTACGGGCTGCAGTAATGCGGTTAGCGTACTGTGGTGGCATGTGCTATCTCCGTTCTTCATGCAAGGCTGGGTGATGATTACAGTGACACTGCTAGTCTGTGTACTGGCATACTTCGCCCTGCCGCTGTTTCTGTGGTTCTTCTATTCAGTCATGCGCGTGGTCGTCATCCTAGCGGTTACAGCATTAGCAATATTCATCATAGTTCAGATTGGTAGAGTGCTCACCAAGATCGTGATCTTAACCTTTGTTTTCGGCTACCTCCCTTACTTTATCGTTCGTAAAGTCCACAGTCGAAACGTCGCGACACAACCAGAATAACGACAATACCCGGCACGACCTACTACGCTAGTTTCAGCGTGAGGTCGTGCCGGGTATTCTTCTAGATACCGTCGGTGATTATCCAGTTGTTACTTTGCTTGGAAAGGGTCAGGGTGTATTGCGATACTTGGCTCATATCGTTGTCAGTATCAATGTACTTCACAGACAAGTTGACGGTGAGACGGTTCTTCGTCTGCTTGAAGACCGGATCAAGCAGCTCTACGAATTTGAGGTTCCGGTCAATCGGCCGCGTGCCGTCCTTGACGTAATACTTGAGTTCGTTGCGATCGCTTTGCGGGTACAAGGTGAAGAACGTCTTGAGAAACTTGGTTACGTCGTCTGCGGTGGCACTGTCTACCGAGTTATCAGATTGCGTATCTGGCAGCTTGATCCGTGCCGTCGCCGGTTCCGCAGCGAGGGTGGGATTCTTGGTGATGACCATATCACCGTTGTTATTTTGCATGATGTTGATGGTGTAAGAGCTGGCCACAGACTTCTTATCTTTACCCATAGTGAGGTCTTGCTTCACCGTGAACAGCACGCGGAAGGTGTCTTTGGTCGTCTTGCTCACGTCCCAAACCTTGACCTCACTGACCGCGGCAGTTGTGGGAATGTCGCTCCGCACGGTGTCGGCGTTCAGCGATTGCAGTGGCTCCACAAGATACGGCTGCAAGGCTTTCTGCCGCTGATCTAGTGATTCGTGGCTGGGTTGCCACGAATAGTAGAGCTTGGCAAAGTCGGTGGTGAAGGTCGCCAAGGCGTGCGTGTCAATCACCTTAGTCTTGATCACTTGAACTTCATGCACCGTGTGGGTGTCGATGGCGGTCATGTTCTTGTAGACACCGAAACTGGTGCTGCTGATTAACACTGCCCAGCAAAGCAGTGTGACCGGGCGGCGCAGACCATGGTGCTTAATTTTAGGCGGTTTTGGGGCGGCTGGCTTCTTCTTGAACCAGCCTTTCTTTTGGGCTTTATCTTTACTCAAGGTTCATTCACCTTGTCCTTTCTAATTTCGTAGCAGCGGTAAAAGTCATCGTAAATATCGAGAAAGCGCACGAATAGGCGTTGAAGCGAGATCCGCTTGTAGCCCTCATAGTCAGTTTCGATATACTGACCGAGTTCACGGTCGTTGTTGAAGTATTCTTCGGCCAAGTAGCGTTCGCGGTCGAGGATATACTTACGGTCTTCTGGTGCAAACACCTTGCCTTTGAGCCATCGATCAACGGCCACTTCATGCGCGACGGCAAGGCGATACTCACGCCGGTGCCCGTATTCCATTTCCGGCATTCGGTCAACGAAGCGGTCAAGGACGTGGCACAGGTCGTCGGTATTGGGCAAGCGTTGTTTAAAGAATTTGATGCGTTCCCACTCGCCTGACGCAAAGTCGAGTTCCTTGTTGCGTAGTGCGCGATTATCACCAAATTTTAGATCGACATGTGCCTTTTGCAGCGCGTCGTCGTAGGTGTTGGTGATGAGATCCATCCAGTCAAAGTCGCTGATACCGTTTTGATTCATTATCGTCACCTACTTCTTCACGCGCCCAGCGCCGATCAGGTGGGCTTGCCAATAGCTTGAGTTCAAGTCGGCATAGCCGAGCGGATCGCCGGCGTTGTACATCTTCATG
This sequence comes from Lacticaseibacillus suibinensis, assembly GCF_003946175.1. Lineage (GTDB taxonomy): Bacteria > Bacillota > Bacilli > Lactobacillales > Lactobacillaceae > Lacticaseibacillus > Lacticaseibacillus suibinensis. Next base: position 6,645 of record NZ_RHOK01000019.1, read on the forward strand.
CCGCCAACGTAGATCCCAACGTGGGTAACGTAGTCGGCAGTGTCATAGGTTGAGTGGAAGAACACTAAGTCGCCGGGCTTGGCGTCTTTGATGTTCAGGTGTGCCGTGGCGTCGTATTGTGCTTGTGCGGTGCGAGGAAGTTTGATCCCAGCTTTGCCGTAACACCAGCTAGTCAGCCCTGAGCAGTCGAAGCCCGTTGTTGGCGTTGAGCCGCCGAACACATAACGAGTGCCTTGATATTTGAGCGCTTCGTCCATGATTGCTTGTACCGTTTTGTCGTCGAACTTCGCGCCACCTGTGACGAGGTATTGCGAGATAACCGATAGGTAGTACATGTTTCCATAGGCATAGCGCCAACCGTCTTTGGCTACTGCGTTGGTGTAGGTGACTTTCTTACCACCAGACTTTTCTTTGGCAAAAGCCGTTGCCAGCTCAAGCGTGTACTTTTTGCCGTGCTTAGCAACGTAGTCGATAAAGCCGCCACCATAGTTGTAGCTTTGAATCGCAGTGTTAAGATCCATGCCCGCAGCTTTCATGCTTTTCAGCAGCGACGCGAAATACTTCACTCCTTGCTTGATTGATGCTTCGGTATCTAGCGTATTGACCGGTAGTCCCAGCGATTCACTAGCTTGCATCACGTCGCCGCCTTTGCCACCAGATTCAACCTGCATGATGGCGAGTATCACCATTACCTGGTCTGAAATGCCGAACTCTTTACAATACTTTTCGACCGTCAGCTTATGCTTGTAAACTTCAGCGGATAAGTTCATCGCGTCGGCTGTGATCGCAGAGGCAGGCTGATCTTCGTCATCATCAGAGGCAATGACCGCAAAGAACAGACCGCCAATCAACAGTATCGGGAGTGCGGCAAGAGCTAAACAGCGCCATAGTTTCATCGCTTCTTATGCCCCTTAGCCTTTTTGATCCGCTGTGGCTTTGGGGTGCGTGGCTTGGCCGGCTTTTCGGAAACGAGGGTCAGTGGCTTCTTGAGTCTATTCGTTGGTGGGGCTGGTTCTTGGTGCGGTTTTATGGTGGGGTCTGCTTGTGCTTTCGTGACTGGCCGCGGAGGCCGAGTTGAAGTTGGCTTCGTGGCAGAGCGCTTAGGTTGCCCACTGGTATCAGTTTGTTCGGGCTTTGGTTTGGTAGGTGTGGCAGTTGTCGGCTTACGAGTTGGCTCAACCGGTAGCTTGGTAGCCGTTGGTTTTGGCTTTGCAGGATCAGCTTTCGGCTTGATTGCGAGCTTGCGTTCTTGCATTTGCTTACGCCGTTGGTCAAGCTGCTTGTCACGTTCCTGCTGATTGGCTTCACGCCGACCCTTGAAGCTATCCTTCGCAGTTTCGGCGGCCTCCTTAGTCAGTTGCTTACCACGATGCAGACCATATAAAACGTTGGTTGGTGCGTCCTTCACCTGATCAAGGCCACGTTTAGTCTTGTCCTTGAGCTTGTTACCGACATCGGAAACATCGGCGAGTTTCTCACCCAGACGTTGGCTGCGTGGCTTCTTAGGTTGTTGCGGCTTGGCAGCGTCCGCGGTTTGCTCGCGTTGCGTGCCAGCGGGAAGTTGTGGTGTTTGCGGCATTCCGCGACCTTTCCCATAGCCCCGCGACAGGAAGCGTCCTGCCATTGCACCACCCATTGCACTACCGACGAACTGCCGAAGCATGCGGTTGCCACGACGCGAGAAGCGTTGTGCGCCTTGCTGGGCGTCAGAGCTGTGGAGCTGCATCATGCCCATCAAGTCGCCGAGTTTCATCCAAATACCCGCGAAGATGGTGACTTGCAGGAAGGCCACGAGGAAGAACGGTGAGGTGGCCGATAATCCGTAGACCATTGCCGATAGCGAGAATGCCATCGTGATCACCAGCGTCACGCCAACTCGCGTCATGATTGTGTTGAACAGCTTCATGATGTTTTGTTTCATTAGCCCGTTAAAGGACGGCAGCATAGCGAGTAAGAAAGATATTGGCAGGAACGTCGCGTAGATGATAAAGAGTATCTGGCTGAACAGCATCATTGCCGTCAGGAAGAAGACAAACAAAGTGATTGCGATATTGAACAAGACAACAAAGGTCGTAGTGCCCAGCCGATTGATGGTCATGGTCGGCGAGAGGTTCTCGTTGTCATTGTCTTCAATTTCAGCTTTTACCACGTCTGTGCGAGTTTTACCCTTGTCCCCGAATGGGTTAGTCTTCATCAGGTTGTTTACGCGGTCTTTGCCTACAGCATCGGCGTCGCTGTCACCGAACTGCAAAAGTGTCCATGGCTGCTTCACCTGAATTTCAAACAGGGTGTCACGAATCGCATCGACGCCAGACTTATCAGTTGCGGTATCAGTGCCCATGATCATCTTGGAGCCGGTGTTGAGGGCGCTAGTGCTGATGTCTGAACTGAATTCGTTAATCTTGCTGACATAGTCCGGGGCGTAGGCAATAAAGCTGGCTGACGTAATGAAGATCACCACAAAGTTCACGATTGCCGAGATAGCTTTCGAGGTTTCGCGCTTGATGATACCTGTATACGCGACGTAGATACCGACGACGAGTGTGATCATCAGGAGCAAGCCCGGGTAAAAGCCGTCAGTGGTGAAACCATCTTTTGACACCCCAGCCAAGAGCTGCATATTCTTCCCAATCGCGTCAGACGTATCTTTGATGAAGTCCAGCGAGTAGGCTTGCTGAATCAGGTAGCCCGCAGCGTTTGAGAGGTAGACAGAGAGCGTCCACAGAAAGTTGGTAATGGCATACAGACCGTAGTTCACAGACTTGCCGATGCCGTCGCCCCAATTCCAAGGCAACCAGTCCCAGCTAGTATCGACGAAGTAGTCGAGCTGGTAGTGCGACAACGGGTACTTGGAATACTCGTTAGTGCCGCCAGATTGATCGTCGACCAGTCCCGCTGCGTGTACCGGCTGCCCACCGGCAAGTATCAGTACCAACATGAATGCCGCGACAACACCGAGGAACAGCAGAAGCCGCCGACGGTTAGCTTTCGTCATCAGCGATCACCTCCACGGGTTTCGGTGGCCGGGTGTCAAAGGCGTGGTGTAGGTGTTCAAAGATATAGTCGAAGTGCAGCACACCGACGTGTCCCCAAATGTCTTGGAATAAGCATTCCCCATTATCTAGTGACCGAAGCCGGTTCTGATTACCCTCGTCTTCGGCATCGAGACCAAAGAAGTTGAGGGTGTTTTTGATTTCCGTGATGTCGGTGCTACGGAACGCGAATTTTTGGGCGATGTTGTTCTTCATCTTTTCGTCGAGCAAATCGTCTGCATTTTGGGTAACGAGGTAAACCCCGGCGTTCATCGAGCGACCCTCACGAATCAGTTTCATGGACAGCGCCTTACCCTGTGCCACGTTCAAGAATGCCCAGGCTTCGTCCAAGTCCACAATTTTGAACTGGGCGCGGTCTTGATGGATGAAGTCGATCGCGAACGTGCTGATTATCATGAGCATGGCGACCGATAGCATTTCAGCAGTGATATATTCTTCCTGCGTCTTGTCGGCGTCCGGTAGTACCAAGTCTGCGATTTGCACGATGTTGATTTTGCGATCAAGCGCGATCGTTCGGCGCGCGGTCCCGTCAGAGAACAACAATGCCGCAAAATCATAGTCCGTAAAGGATTCGATATGATCGGCAATGTTGCGCGCAATAGGCGTGTCTTCGCGGCGGAGTTCATCAATGACTTTCAACAGTCCCGGTTCGGGTGCTTGTGTTACCGCGCGAATCGCTTTGCGCAGCGTCGGGAAGCGGTCGGCGTCACGGCTTGAGATCCCCGTGAGGAAGGTCAGGGTGTCAACAGCCAACGATTCCGAATCTTTCAAGTTGGACAAGATGATATAAGGATCAAGCAGCCCACGGTTTTGTTCCTCACTGGTCAGATTGACGATGTTTATCTCGTTGTCCATGAAGTCTAGGTTTTCTGCCCACCCAGTACGCTCTGACTTCGGATCAAGAATCAGTGCCTGTGCCCCGTAAAGAACGGCGTAGTAGACAAGTAAGTTGTTGGAGAAGGACTTACCACCACCCAGTGAGCCGAGGAAGGTGGCGGATAAGGCATTGGTAACAGTGCCTTTAATGCCTTGCGCCGCAATATCTGGCTGCAAGTAGACGTTGCGTCCGGTGTCCACGTTGTACCCGATGTAGATGCCTTCTTTTTCGCCGAGCGATTGTGTCGCACCAAAGCCTAGTGAGGCGATGAAATCGCTGGTCACATATTGAATATAGTCGTTGATGTAGCGCTTCGAGGCAGGGATAAACTCACCGTGCAGTCCCAGCATGTCGCCAAATGGTCGCACGAGCTTGATGTTGAGGCTGTCGTAGAAGTCAAGTAGCTGATCGGCACGGCGCTTCATTTCATCTTCGGAACGCCCAGCTACGCGAATGACATAGCTGATCTTGTACATGGCGTCCTTAGTCTGATCAAGGTTGCTTTCAAGTTCATCGACCGAATCTAAAGCGTCGCTGACGCCGCGTGTCGTTTCGTTGCCGGACTGGTAGGCGTGTTCGTCCAAGTCCTTGAGTTCCTTCTTCTTGTTGCGTACCTTGGTCAGCGCCTTCTTGTTCGTCACGATTTCAACGTTTAAGCTGGTGTCGATTGGAAAATCGAACTGACTTTGCTGGAAGTAGAAGATTTCACTGCCGGGAAACTCCAATTCACCAACAATGTCGGAAAGCGTCAGGTACGTCACGTAACTGCTATCCAGCCCGTGGGTGATCTTGATCGAGCGTTGGTGCTGCTCAATCAGTGAGCGGGTTGGCTTGATCAGGTCATAGCGCTTGATGATCGTGTCGCGCTTAGACTTCTTGCGAGGTAAGTGGTACTCATAGTCGTCGTAGTCCTGCCCCGTCATGCCATAGAGGTGTTCGAGCAGATAGCCGAAGTCGTTCTTATCCAGCGGGCGGACTTTGAAGCGGCGGCCAATTTTTTCGGCAAGGAACTTAGCGGACTTGGCGTAGCGTTCCACCTCTGCGTTGTTCATGGTGAAGAAGTCACCAGCGAACGTTGTGTTGAACTCGGCGAAGAAGTCCCGAATGCCTAAAGCCATATCCTTGAAGATTGACTTGGCAGTTACCTCCGCGTCGTTCAGAAGCAGCTTAAAGCCGATGAAGAAGCGGTAGTCCACTTGGTTGTCACCAACGTTTTCGGTCAGCGCCTCGGCTTGCCCGTCGATGTGCTGGAAGGCGATGTCTTTCAGCGACCCCTTGACCAACTTCTTCGAGCGGTCGAGAGTGTCCCGAACACTGGCTTCGGTGGCGAGCTGCAATAAATGGAGCTTGCCGTCGCGATTCTGCGAGATTAACTGCCGGAAGTTCTCGTGGACTTGTTGTTTCTGTTCAGGGCTTAGAAACGAGTAGTTGTACGGGATCAATTCAAAATAGGCAAAGCACTCGCCGTCAGTGTTCCAGACGAGATTATCTTCGATATACTTAATCGGAAATTTCATTGTGGTACCTCCAAACGTAGGTCACAGCAGCGGTTTGTTTCTCTTTCTGCGACTTCACAGGTTTACCAGCATAGGTGAGCTTCGGGGTAATGGCGTAGTTGATCACCGACCGCAAGAATCCCATTGGCTTCTTGTTGTCGAAGGTCTTCTGGTTCATGAACCACGTTAGCCCGGCAGGAATGCCAACATATTTGAGAAACGCGCCGTCGATGAATGACAGTGGCGGCAAGTCGCCCAGCAGCATGACCGCAAACAGACTGACGATGAACCAAGTCATCTGGGTAAAGGTGATTGGAAATGGGAGCTGCAGGTCATTGATGGCATACAGCACCTTTTCCACCGACCAGATGCTGGTGTAGGATCTGACTTTCTTCATGTGATCTCCTTTCGTAGTGAGATAAAAAGGCTGACGCCTTTTGCAGCGCCAGCCCAGAGAGTTAGTCTAATAATTGGTAGATGCCGTAAGGTGTTTCAACGAAACCTCCTTCAATTTCGAGGTCACGGCCGACCTTGGCATAGTCGATATAGTTTTCGACTTGTGGCGGAATGTCGCCGAACCAGCCTTCATCAGCTAGTTCTTCGGCCAGCTCCGCCATGTTCGCGACGTGATAACAAGCAATGTCGTCCTTGTGTGCAGCGAGTTCGATTACATTGTCGTACCATTCGCCAATAAGCTCTTTGATAGCAGGGTAAATCTCGGTGCCTTTCAACGCTTCAACGGCTGCGGCAGCTTCGTTGATCTCGCCAATCGTTGAATACTCACTAAAGACAACGGGGCCTTCGTAGTCCTGAACCATGTATTCTTCGTACTGGTCGTTCAGTCCCAACTTTTCTGTGAGTTCTTCGTTGTTGATTGGTGGCGTGAACCATGCGCCGACGATTTCGCCTTCGTTATACTTGCCAAGATTGGCAATAAAGACTTTGATGTCGTCCATCGGCTAAGCCCCCATGACGCGGTTGAACAGATTCAGCAACACGTCTTTGACCCCAGCAGTGTTGAACACCAGCCCCACGGCAATGATTGCAATGACCAAGAAGCCAATCAGCTTGGAGAACTCGCGCTTGAAGCCGAGGTAGACCCCGATAATGGCAATCGCCATCAGCACCAAGCTCTGGGCGTTGGAGGTGAACCAGTTAAACAAGTTTTGTCCGAAATTCATAATAATCATCCTTTGATTTTTAGTTTTGTGACCGAAGCTCCTTTCAAGATTGCCGCTGTTTTGGCACGGTCAGCGGCGACCGGATCAGGGGTAACGAATCAGAAAAGCTCGGTTTGAGTTGCGTGGTGGTGCTTGATGCGATCGAGGGCGCGCCGCCAGTATTCTTCGCTAATTTCATAGCCGATGAAATGGCGGTCAGTGTCCATTGCAGCGATTGCCGTGGTGCCTGACCCCATGCAGTTATCCAGCACGATCTCGCCGGGCTGGGTGTAAGTCTTGATGAGGTAGGCAAAAAGATCAACAGGCTTTTGCGTCGGGTGCCAGCCGGTGCGATCAGACTTGTAGTTGAGCACATCAGATGGGTAGTTTGTCCACTCTTGCGTGTAGGTGTCAGGCGCGTTCCGTGGGTGCAACTGATTGGAATTTTCATACTTACGCGAGTTGACGGTTTTGTTATAGGGGAGCAGTCTTTGAGGAAAATAATTCATGCCTTTGGTATCAGGAAAGTTACCAAAGTTGGCCGTGCCCGACTTGGAGAAGACGAGAATTTCCTCGAACCGGGATAGCGGACGGTTCTTGGCATTGACGAAGTTGGTGACAGTATTCTTGATCCAGACCCATTTGTAGCGATACAAGGCCGGATTTGATTGCACTAAGTCCGCAGAGAACCGTTCAGTTGCAGTGAGCACGATAGCGCCTTGGGGTTTGATGAGCCGTTCGTATTGACCCCAGAGGTATTCAAACGGGATCACCTTGTCCCAAGCGTTGGCTGTGGTGCCATACGGCAAGTCGCACAGGATCATGTCGATGGAGGATGTCGGTAAGTCCGCCATGCCTTCCAGACACTCGCGATTGTAGATGACGTCTAGTTTGATTGCGGTGATACTTTTTTAGTTGAATTTGTGACCATCACTCCTTTTTGAATTGCGATTGTTTTGTCACGGTCAATCGCGACCGAGTTGGTTAATCGAAAAATAGGTCTTCCACCGGTGTAGCGAAGACCGGCCAGCCTGAATCTTCGGCTGTCTGATAAAGCAGTCGGCGTAACTCGCCGTAGTTTAAGTCGCGTCCATCGCGGCCAATTAGCGCCGCCGGGTGTTCTTGTTGCTGGTGCCGCCAAGCGATATAGTCTTGTGCCGTGAAGCCAAAACTATTCATGTCACAGATGCGCCGGTACTTCTTGTGTTCGACGACACCGACTAGTGCTGCCTTGTAGACGTACACGTTCAGCATACAGTCCTTGAATGCTTTACCGCGCAGCGGGTGGGAAGCCAGCACGTCATTGACCAAACATGTCACCTCCTAGCTCTTCGCTACCAACAGTCTGTTGTTCAATCAGCTTGAGGTGTTTGTCGGTCAGCTCGGCGTCCTTGATCATGAGCTGCAAGTCAGTGGTGCCAAAGTAGTTGTCGATTTCTTTGATGACTTTGAGCGTTGGCATGACTTGCTTTTGGAGCCACGCCTTGGTCTTGTTCAGGTCAAAGGGCTGGGGATCGGTGGTTAAGCGAATCGGCTGGCGTCCTTTGCCAAGGAAGTATGCCCAACGTTCGTTGACCGGCCACTTCAAGCGGCTTTTGTCCGGGACTTCATCCACGAAGCGCATATAGCGGGTGATGATACCAAACGCAACCTTTTCAGCGTCACGGGTTATCAGCATATTCTCAATCGCCTTAATTGCCCGCTCGTTTTTCAAACGAATCTCAAATCGGTTGATGATTGGGGTATCGGCAATCAAGATGCCGCGCTTGGCCGCTTGTTCAGCAGCCTTTTCGTAGATGCAGAAATACACGTCGCTTTTCATCGTGCCGACGTACAGCGTATTGCCTCGGCCAACCTCGTCGAGATCCACGAGCTTTCCTGATTGCAGCCCTTGGAACGATCGCATGACGGAGATGCACTCGTTGTTCAGACACTTATCGACCAGTTCGGGGATATTCAGCAGGCCAACCTTGTCGTTAATCGCAATATCAACCCGCTTGAAGATGCCGCCAGCTTCATCGACCCGAAGAAAGTAGTCGTACCAGTTCTCACCGCGGCTAAGTAGAATGCCTTCAAACTCTCGGCAGCCTTGACCTTTCATCTCAACCAATGTGCCGAGGTTGGAGCCAACCGGTGCCACCATGACCTGAATGTTGGAGAAAATATACATGGCCGAATAGCCGTAGAAGCCATGTTCTTCAAATATCAGGTGTTCCGGGGTCAGGCCAAGAATCTTGGTGATCACAGCCTTGGCGTCATGGGTCGGGAACCGCACGCGCATGTAGTCAAACATCAGCGTCAGTTCAGGTTCGTCGTTCCAGTTCTTGAGCAGCCGGTCAATTTCGGCTTGAAGCGCGGGACTGGGGTTCGTCTTGCCGTTCTCCACTTGGACGTAATGCATCCGCGTGACACCTAAGCGCCGGGCGACTTGAGCTTGGGTAAGTTTGAGCTGCTTGCGTTTGTTTTTAATCTTTTCATGCCATGAGCACATGGCAACGCTCCTTTCAAAAAATGATGGATTGGGGGTGCCATCCATCATTTTGCCTTTTGCTATTCAAAAGCCGTCATATCAACCTTTCTACCCCGTGTTCAGGCACAGACGGTGTATTTAATACCCCCCTGTTAGAGTACTGGGGGTAAGCGGTCGGCTAGCGCCGACCGCTGCCGCTCACGCGTGCGGCTTTCGCGTTGCACGCCGCACGAGGGCGGCAAGGATCAAAAAGGCTTAGCTGGATTAAAGTGCCACAAGAGAGTCGAATCTCTTAATGGCTGCGGTCAGACTCCGATGTATAATGACAGGAGTAAATGTTCTGCGGGTAATTGCAGTGAACTTTTAGCTGATATTGTGAGCGTGAATCTGAGGGACTAACATGGAGGGTGAGCTCTAGTGGAAGAGATGTCGAAGTGGTATAGATGGGACATGCATATTCATACGCCGAACACACAAATGCACGACGGATATACAGACCAGAATGGTCAGAGAGCAAATAAGGAAGGCGTATGGAAAAAATATTGTCAGGACTTAAACAAATACGGGGCTTCTGCTCTAGGTATTACCGATTATTTTTCCGTAAAAAATTTCTTTGACTTACAAAAGCATCGGAGAGAATGGGGATTGAACTCAGATATCGTGATTTTTCCGAACATCGAGGTAAGGCTGAATGATCTTGTATCAAAAAAGCGTGCTGAGAAAGGAAAGACGAGCAGCAATGTAAACGTGCATCTGTTGTTTAGTCCGGATGCTGACAAACAAACCCTTGAAAAGTTCCTTAGAGAACTGAAAGTCAATGGGCCATCTGGTAGAAAGTTGAATTTTGTCGACGATTTACCGGAGATTATCAAAGGTGATCAAGTCGGCCGTATGCCGACATCGTCTGAGATGCGGAGCGCACTCCAAAACACCTTTGGTACCAACTACTCGGAGTCAGTTTTAATTATGATTCCAAATAGTGACGATGGAATTAACCTGAACGATGGTAACGGTTATGCGAGCGGAAGGCAGTTTATTCAAGACGATGTAGATCTGATTCAGGCTAGAGAAAAAAAGGCTTTTGAAGACCGTGAGTGGCTTTTGAAGCCTACAAACAGCTATGGAAAAGTTTTTCCGGCAGTAACAGGTTGTGATGCACACCGTCTGGAACAAATGGAGACTTTCCCACCTTCTTCGTACACATGGATCAAAGCTGAACGCACATTTGAAGGATTAAAGCAGGTTCTTTATGAACCCGGTTTGCGCGTTAGAATACAAGAAAACATGCCGGAACCACCAGTCAAATCAAAAATTATAGAAACCTTGGAACTCAACAACTCAACATTTGGAACCAAGACACTTCACTTTTCGGATGGGCTAAATACTATAATCGGTGGGAGATCGAGCGGAAAATCTGTTCTACTGTCGTTAATTGGAAAACTTGCCAGCAATGCAGATAAGTTTAAGAGTAACAACAAGAGTTACAACGCGTTAATTGAGAGACTAAGCCGCGGATGCACAATTAGATACGCGGATGGCACGGTTGGTAATAGGGATGGCCAAATCCGTTTTATTTATCAGGATGGGCTTCAAGAAATTGCACGCACTCCTTCAGCTCGAAAAGAATTTATAGAAGAGACCTTAGTCAATCTGGCAGACATTAACCAAATTCGAAATGAGGCTTCTAAGTATAGGAGCCAGAAGCATGATGCAGTTGTCGGCCTGGTTAGTCAGCTAGCAACGCTTGATCAAAAAATTGAAGACAAAGAGTCCAAAATTGGCTCTCAGCAAGATGCTGAAACCCTAAATAAGAACATCCAAAAGCTCGCTGAGGATGTTAAGAAACGGCAAGAGCAGGCAAAGAATATCGATCAGGTGGCTGTTGATGAGATGCTTGAACGGGGGCGCGCTCTGCAGCAATCAGCTAAAGCGACTACTGCAGATGTCATTGAGCTAGTCCAGCTACGCGACGAAAATCTCGTTCAACTCAACCCCCAGATTAATTCGTATACTCGTCAAATTATCAAGGAAACGGTTTTAAGCTTTCAAGAAAAGATTGCTTCCTTCAATCGCGAACTACAGAGTAAAGTTGACGAACTCATACAGGAAAAGCAAAATACGTTGTCTCAAATGAACTCTGATATTCAGGCTTTGAAGGAGTCTACACTATACAGCAGTTACCAAGAACAGCAGAAACGTTCTCCGGAGTTGCAAAAATTTCAAAAGAGTCTAAGTGAACAGCGCAAATTACTTGATGACATTACTAACGACAAAGATGAACTTAAAGACCTTCAGAACACAAAATCTGAGGTAATCAGACAAATTATAAATGAACTGGATTTTGAGGATGCTCTTTACAGCAGAGATATTTACGAGACAGACGACAAAACTCTGAATTTTAAAGTGGTTTCTTCGATTGACGTTGATAAGGTAGTTGAAATGATGTCTTCAGCATTCAAACCGAGCTCAGTAGCGTTTAAGGATAAGGTAGAGGCTTTGCATATCGAAGGTGGAGGCCTTAATATCGAAGATGAGACAACTATTGATGCTGAGAGCATGCATGAAATGATGATTAGATGTATTGACCTCGGGGCAAAGCTTCCTAGTAACGAGACGCCATATCGATCTGGTTCGAGTTTATATGCGTGGCTTGAGGCTTTCTCAAATATGGAATTTCTCAAAATTGATTATAGAATCACTTACAATGGGCAGGACTTTTCTGATATGTCCGAAGGCAAACAGGCATTTATTCTCCTCATGATGCAATTGAATTTAGATGAAGACGATAAGCCTTTCCTCATTGATCAACCAGAAGATGAGCTTGATAACAAGGCGATTTACGATGATCTTGTTTCGTACCTAAGAGAGCAGAAGCAGCAAAGACAGTTATTTGTGGTAACTCACAATGCAAATGTACTAGTCGGAGGTGATAGTGAGTGCGTAACCCTAGCTAATGAACTAATCGATGATACGGGTATTAATGGCCACCAGTTCACATATCAGCAAGGCTCAATCGAAAATCCCGAGATGCAAGCTTCAATTTGTGAGGTACTTGAAGGTGGTCAACGCGCGTTTAAAAAACGCGAACAGCGCTATACATTCAGCCGATCAGTCAGCTAATCAATGAGCTATACTTCTGTAACTATACAGAGTAGAGTAATCCGCATTATGAACTGAAGAAAACGTGACAGGTAAGTGATCTTGTAGTTTATGAAATACATTCTTCTGTCGCGACGTTAATGTAAGTCATGATCAAGCCACCGTCATCGCCAGTAGTGATGTTGAACCAAAAGCGCTTCGGAAAACGGTCAGCGGTAAGGCCGCCGGGAGCGCCCATCCAGATCCGTGAATCCGGGTACTCGCGGGCGTGCATTGCCATCCATTCAAGTTGGTCTTCCGCGTCTTCGTCAGACTGGAAAGGCACGTTTTCGTGAAAGTCATTGAGAAATTGCGATCGGTTTTCAATTTTGACATCAGTGTTCATTTAGCATCTCCTGTTCTGTTGGGGTTGCAGGCACGGTATTGGCTACGGCACCAATTTCGGTGAGGAAATCATAGCCGCGCGGTACTAGTGGTGTGTAAAATTCAGAGATCACGCTACCGCCAGTGTCAACATAGCCTCGTCCCTTGATTGGTTTTTGGAAGAAGTCCTTGTTGGTTTCGCCGAACATCATGGAATAGCCCAGCTCACTCATGCGCCCAAGAGCGACCCGGAACATGAACTGATCTCTTATCCCGTCGCCCAAATACTTTGCGTCAGGGCGTTGGCAGGCCAACACGAGAAAGAAGCCAGCTTGACGGCCAAGCATGACAATCTGTTTGAGCTTGGACATGACTTGCATGGCATCACGGCCAAGCATATCCATAAAGGCGACATATTCATCAAAAATCAGAAAATGGGCGGGTAGTCCAAGGTAGGCGTAGTTCTCGCCAGTCTTGTATCCGTCCATTTGTTTCATTTTGTCGTTACGCGCCATCATGTCCTGATAGAAGGTTTCAAGTGCATCCAGCATGGCTTCCTTCTTGGAATAGACCCCTGGCATCACGTCAGCTAAGTCGGCGAGGTCAGCATTTTTCGGGTCAAGAATGGTGAGCTGGGCACCGTCTTTCAGCAGTGCTTCAATCAACGTCAAAATAAAGTAGGTCTTACCACCACCTGTACCACCAGCGATCAGCATGTGGGGCAGCGCGTCATAGTGCCAAGCCACGGTTTCCATGAGCTGCATGGAGCCATGTTCACAGGTCACGTCAGCGATGGTGATGCGCTTGCCGATCGTGTCGTAAAGCAAGGTGTATTCGACGTAAGAATCGTGCATGATCTTGTCGACCAGCTCACAGTAAAGACCAGCCTCTAACTTCTTTTCCAAGTGCAGGAGTTGATCTTGATAGGAAGACATGACGATTTCAACGGAAACGTGAATCAGCCCATCCTTGAGTCGGTAATAGATTTTGGGAAAGTGCGAAATCTTCTCTTTGGTGCGCGTTGAGCCTAAGTCTTTGAAGAAGCTCTCGCTGTTGGTTTGGTCGGTTTGGTACCACTTGTTCTCCATGATCATGCGGGCGAGCTTTTGGCGGTGTTCCATCTGCTTGTAGGAATCCGCAAACCACGTTCGGTAAGCCCACAAACCAGCACCAAAGAGTAGTGCTGTACATAAACTGTTGATAATCAGCGGCAACCATGACCAAGGCAAGGCCACCACGTCCGGCCAATTAAAGAATTTCCAGTTGATTTGTCTTAGCAGCGGCCAATAAGCAATGGCAGCTCCAGTTACCCACAAGCAAACCACAACCGTCATCGCCGTGTTGTAGAGTAAGTTGCGTTGACGGGGATAGACCCGTGTACCGCGATACGTAAGTTTCATTCGTCAATGTTCACTCCGTCGTAGCCAATCACGAGACCAAGTGGACTACTTGAAACGTTGAAACTAAAGCGCGCGCCTTGAAGGTAGGCTTCGGGTTTCGCACACTGTTCGCTGGCTAAAATCAGGTCACAAGCATTCATGCCAGCTTGAATCGCGTGATTAGCTGCGTCGATTAAATTGATGATGACGTCACCAGTGGGTGATGCACCGTTGTCAAAGTCAGCGATGTGTTCGTAGTGAAGTTGAAAGTCGTCCAAGTTGACGAGGGTTACTTGATCATTCATAGAAATTCCCCTTTGGGCGTTACTTGACGCCAATATATTTGATAGCGGGTTGTCGATCTTCGGTGTCGATATTGAAACTGAACTCCTTGGATTCGTGATCGCGGGTACATTCGCCGTCTACCTAAATTGAAAATGGTTCGCCAGCAGTTGCCTGTTCGGCCGCCATCAGCACCATGTCGATCAAAGCATCTGGGCTAGGATCGTGGAAATCAGGGTCAACTAGTGCGGGATAGTCTTCTAAAAAGCCGTCGATATTCATTGCGGACATTTTCGAGCTCCTTTCATGTAGCAATACGAAATTCAATCAACACCCATATAAATCACGGTGTCTTCAAGCAAGTTGAAAATGAATTCCTTTGGTTCGTCATCAATCGTGTTGTTATCAACCCAGATAATGAATTGACCGTCCATTGCCTGTGCCGCGGCATCAGCGACCAATTCCTGTAAAAAGTCAGCGCTTGGCAGAACGCCATCTGTTTTGATAAGTCTGGTGTAATCTTCGACAAAGCCGGCGATTTCAAAATTTTGTGGTTGAATCGATTTCGCATCTCTACTCATCGCTGACGCCCAGATACGAAAGCCGTAAGCCATCTTCGCCTTCGTAAGATGTGAACGAGAACAGCTTATTCATGCCGTCGTTAGTTTGTTCACTGTCGATATGCAGGTGCTGGTAGGATTCAGGGCTTTCTTCCATGAGTTCCACCATGTCTTGCAGGATCTCGTCTGGGTCAAGGCGGTAGTCGTTGTCAATTTCTTCGTTATAGTCGTCGATGAACACTTCACGACCAACTACGGTCAGGGTGGAAGTCATCATCAGGAATCAACTCCTTTCGTTGGTGGCAAGCAACCGCCGCAGCGGGCGGCGCGCGCGAGGAGTGGGGCAATGAGCTATTTCTTGTCATTGTTGTTTGGCTTCTCCTGCGGTTTGACCGGCGCGGTGGCGATCACGAGATCCTTGGCCTTCATGTACCACGAAGTTTCAACTCGGTTGAAGTTTGCGTTTGCCACGGTGTCGATCACTGGGTCAACTAAAGTCACAATCTGGTTGTACTTGAAGTCCTTGACCCCGGCCTCTGCCGGAATTGAAACTTGGATCATCATCCCTTGTTTCATGGATTTCAAGTCATAGGTGCGTTCCTTTACGTCGTCGGTACGGTTGCCGTCTTCGTCTTGCACGAAGCGTTCGCGGCGCTGTCCGGAGAATTTCAAGACGCCAAAGGTTTCTTTTAAGTCGATAACGATGCCTTCTGCTAATCGCATGTGAGTTCCTCTTTTCTTTTATTTGACTGGGACAATATCGTCGGCATTGCAGATGTAGCGCACAAAGGCTTGTTCACCGATCCGGTAGCCGACGGTCGCAATCCGCGGCTTGATGATGGTGACCGGTGCGTCAACTTCAATGCTTTCGGCCTTGTCACCTTTCTTCGCCGGAATAGTGATTTCGATGTTGTCGGTGCGCTGCAAGTCGGAGAACAGCTCGTAAGTGCGGGAGACAACCTTGCGATTGTCGCGATCACCTTCGGACAGTTCGCGCTTAAGCGAACCGAAGTACAGGTGGCCGAACGTCTTTTCAATATTTGGTGCAACAAATTTGAGTTCCATGTTGTAGCCTTCCTTTCGTATTCAAAAAGCCGGGTAGTTGGGCTACTCGGCTGTGGCTTGGTGATAGTATTCGGTTAATTGTTGAAGTAGATAATCGTAAAACGACTTGGAGATTGGGTGAACTGTGCGGCCATCAGCATATCGTGGAAACTGGATATACCAGCGATACTGACCTTCGATGAGCTTCACGTTTTTCAAAATGAGCACATGATCCAGTACGATGTCGCCTTGGAGCAGCACGTCGCCGCCGGGATTGGGATACATGTTGATAGAAGAAATGCGCATATCAGTTGCCATCTTTCTTCTTGGCACCACCGATTACAACCATCGTAGCGAGGACGCCGAGCAGCAGTACCACACCGATGACGATGAGCCAGCCAGACGTCGCGTTGCCAGTTTGTGGGAGGCCAGGCTTAGGTGTCTGCTTGTCGGTCATGACGGCCTTCACGATTTCACCATCCTTAGTGATTTCGAATGGCACGAGGGCTTCGCTAATTTCGTAGCCCTTTGGTGCATCGTATTCTTGGAAGCTGTACTTACCAGCAGGCAGATTACCAAAGGAGAAGACCCCATTCTTGTCGGTGCGACCAGATACAACCGTCTTGCCGTTTTCGTCCAGAATACGGATACCGGTGTTTGGCAGGCGCTTTCCAGTCGAAACGTCGGTCTTGGTCAGTTCGCCCATGCCTTTGATCAAGTCGTTGGTCAGTTCAAAGGCGATAGTTGGTTCCTTGGCATCAGCTTTAGTCTCACCGATCTGCTTATCCTTGCCATCGAAAACCGTCACGCCGTTCTTAGTGGATACGAGCTTGAGGGTTTCCTTAGACAGTACGAGGCTGGTAGCAGAAGGCTTGGATTCACGGAGATAGAAGGTGCCCACAGGCAGGTGCTTGATGGAGCCAGTGGAATCCTTGCCGACAGTGATAGTCTGAATGGCCTTCTTGTCAGTGTCGAGCAGTTCAAAAACTGCGCCAGCAGCGTTGCCGGTTATCACGTAGGAGTAGCCCTTACCCGAAACCAGTGTGGCAACTTCATTGATCTTCTTGAAGGTCAGTTCGTTTTCGTGGAGCTTGTTGTCGATCACCTTACCGTCGTTAAGGTCAATGTGCTTGATCTTCTCGTTGTCGGTGGTGTGGAAGTGGAAGCCGTACATGGTGGTATTCAAGTCGTGTTTCTCACCGGCATCAAGTTCCTTGACGTAGTAGTAGCCTTCTGGCAACTGGATTGCGTCAAATTCAGCCTTACCATCTTTGACCGTCGTGGTGGCAACCAGTGATTCAGACGGAATCACAGTTTCGCCAATCTTGGTTTCGCCTTGCGTGAACAAGCCGAAGACCTGACCGTTGGCGGCGACGTTCTTGATAACTGGGAGGTTGTCCTTCCAGCCGGTGATGCTTTCTTCTTGCTTGTTGAGTGTAATGTCGAGCTGCTGGAAGTCGTTCTTAGCTTCAAGTGAGGTGGAGGCCACCGTCACTTCTTGCCCGGCATACTTGAGCTCAAAAGCAATCGGATCGGTATTCATGATGAACCCGTTTGGTGCAGAGATTTCAGTTGCCGTGTACTTGCCAAGATAGAGTTCTGGGGTCTGAATCTGACCTTGAGCATCAGTGGTGCCGGTAGCAACCACGTCACCCTTGTGTGCACGAACGGTTCCGTCAGCAGTCGTAATGTCTTCGGCTGCTTTGAACTCAAACTTCGCACTAGCGAGGGCGATGTAGTCGTAGCGGTACTTATACTGGTCACCGTATTCAGTTTCAACCTTTTCGACGGCGACCGGGGTAGCCCCGGTCTTGGTCAAGGTGGCGACACCCTTTTGGGAGAGGTCAGCGAACTTGATGACCACGATGCCGTCCTTATGGCTGCCGTTGATGGTGAACTTGGCTGGTTTCTTAGCCAGTACATAGCCTTCTGGAGCTTGAACTTCTTCGAGCTGGTACTTGCCGTAGCCGAGCGCTTCGGCTGTGATTAACTCACCGGAGTTGTCGGTAGCGAACTTATCAGTCATACCGGTCTTGTCGGCTGTCGGCTGAACTTCGTACTTGTTGGCTTGCAGGTTCTTAATGCGGAAGATTGCGCCAGCGCGCAGCACGGTCTTACCGGTTTCGGTATCAACCTTGACTACCCGCAGCTTTTCTTCAATGACCTTGTTTTCGATGCTATAATGCTGGGACTTCTGGGTGCCATCAACTGTGACCGTGAACGGCTTGATGCCGTTGTAGCCCGTTGGGGTCTTGGTTTCAGC
Source organism: Lacticaseibacillus suibinensis (assembly GCF_003946175.1). Taxonomy (GTDB): domain Bacteria; phylum Bacillota; class Bacilli; order Lactobacillales; family Lactobacillaceae; genus Lacticaseibacillus; species Lacticaseibacillus suibinensis. The sequence continues at coordinate 24,691 of NZ_RHOK01000019.1, forward strand.
TACGGTGTAGGTGTCGTAAGGCAGATCCGCAAACTTCACGTACCCTTGGGCATCGGTGAGGCCAGTGCGAACAACCTTGCCAGTGGTCTTGCTGGTGACAGCGAACTGGGTGTCCTTGAGCATGACCGACTTAGTGCCTTTGCCTTGGGTTGACCAGTCGTAGTTCCCGTACTTGAGTAAGTCGAGATCACCAGTGATGACTTGTTCCTTGACCGTCGTGGTAGCAGTTGCAGTGGTGAGGTTCTGACCAGCGTAAGCCAACTTGAAGGCGTGCTTTTGCGGATCAAGCACGTAACCAGTCGGCGCCTTTACTTCTTGCCAGTAATAATCGTCCAGTTCCAAGCCGGAAACAGACGCCGTGTTGTTGGCGATCGTCACCGATTTCACGAGCTTGTCATCGGTTGCACGGTGGAGTTCGTAGACAGCCTCGTTTAGGCTGGCAGCACCTTGTGGCTGCTTACCAGTAACAGCGTCAACTTTTTCGATGTTGGCAGTGCCGCGCTGTTCTTGATCGGTCGTATCGACGTGAGCCGTAGTGACCGTGACAGTTTGACCAGCATACTTCAATTCAAACGGCAGCTTGGCCGTGTTCAGAACATAGCCAGCAGGGGCTTTTTCTTCCAGTGCGTAGTAGCTACCGAGCTTGAGATTCTGCAAGGTTCCTTTACCATTGCTGTCGGTCGTGATTGCACCAACCCGTGCTCCGTTATTGGTGTAGATCCCATAAACGGCGCCGTTAAGCGAGTAATAGGCATTGAACATATCACTGCCGAACTCACGCCCAATCTTGGCGAGGGTCACGTTACCGAGCTGTTCCTTGTTGCCGAGGACAACTTCAACGGTCTTGCCGGGTTCGATGGTGACTTCTTTGAGTTCACCCTTGTTGACGTAGCCGTTAGGAGCAGTGACTTCACTGATTTTGATCTTGGTGCCAGCTTTGATTCCGTTCAGGGCGGCATAGCCGTCAGTGCCGGTCGTGACTTCCTTGGTGGTGCCGGCGTATTCAAACTTGAGCTTAGCACCCGGCAGCGCCTTGTTAGTATCGGCGTCAACCTTCTTGGCTTTCACGTTACCATTCAAGTTGACCTTGATTGGCAGGCTGAACTCACCGTTGTTGGAGAGCTTGAAGTTGACGAGCTTTTGTTGTGAGCCTTTCGTGTAGACGAAAGAGGTGCCCACGTCAGCAGCCTTGGCAATCGCATAAGCCACCTTACCAGATTCCTTCGACTGGGCAGTGGCCGTCAGCGTGAGCTTATTGCCAGACTTTGCAATCTTGAGGTTCGCGGTGTTCGCTGTTTGCTGGGCGAAAACCGCGAGCCGTCCGTTAGTGTCAGTCAAGGTGATTGAATCGCCAACTGCGAGGGTGATCTGGTTGCCGTTGAACGATGGCTTGCGATCATGCGCGGAGACCTTGTTCAAGATGGCTTTCTTTTCAGCTTGGTAGGTCTTGTTCGGTGTCGTCAGCAGCGTGTCACCAAGTGTTTCCCAGATGACCATCTGGGTGACAGCGTAGTTGCGGTTGGTTGGGTTCTGGTAGTAACCATAGTAAGCAATCTTGGCTAGTTGATCCTTCTTACTGTCGGAGTAAGTGCTGGGGTTGTAACCGGAGCCGCTCATATCGAGATCGACCCCGTGCTCCACACAGAAGGCAACTTTGCCGTCCACCTTTTTCATCCACATACCGGTGTCCGTCCAATGTAAGCCATTGAACAGATGTAGGTGCCAAGTGTTATGCCAGTCAGCAACCTTGCTGTTGGTCATACTGGCGGTGAAGGCGATTGAGGCGGGGACAAAGAGTTGAACGAATAGCATAATCAATGCGGCGAAAATGGGAGTTCGCCGGGCTGCTTTCATCAATGTGATTTCCTCCATATTTATTGATTTGTTCTTGAATAAAACGAGCTTTGAGGGACAAAAAAAGCAGGTCTGGGAGCAACCTGCTTTACGTTCATTTGTGCGTTTGCTTTGCGTTAATCGTAGCTTTACGAAATGCCCATTTTGTACCAAATTAGGGCGTCACGCTCAAAACTCGTTGAAATTCCATAAAAGTGTGTGAATAGAAACGTTGATATAAGGGGATTTTGAAACTCGGTGAAACCGTATAAAACCGAGGAACGTAAAGTACGGTTTGAAGAAGGCCCGCAAGGCGAGTCAATTCTCCAAGCGTTAATCTTTCGTTCAATGCATTTAAAAGTAAGCTTGCCCTGGTGGCAGGCTTATTTTTTTCGGGTTCGCGGAGGCAGGCGGTGCGGCGCTGGGGCGCGATGGTCCGGCTGCGGGGGCCGGCCGGATAACAGCGTAAGCCTGTCGTAGCGCTTGATGGCTTAAAGTGGCTAGGTCAATTTTGATGCTGTTACCGTCACTGGCCACGTTTACCGCTAAGCACCACAAAGGACCGATTTGCTTCACTATAATGGGCACAGGACACCATTTAATGCCGATATTAACGCGCTTAATGGGATGTAATTGGGATTTTGACGATAGTGCGACTGCGCGGCGGTTGGTCATAGTGACTAGGCGACTGTGATGCTTTGCGCTAAACTGTGAAAGTTAAGGAGTGAGGCATCATCGCAAGAGAGAAAATAATGCGCCGTGATTTTTGGCGGCGCCACCGCTTTTTGGCGGTATGGGGACCAGGGCTACTGGTGATGCTGGCCGATACCGATGCTGGCTGTTTAATTACCGCCGCGCAGTCCGGTGCACAGTGGGGTTACACGATGGTGTTGCCACAGCTGGTGCTGATACCAGTCTTATTCATGGCCCAGGAAATGACGGTGCGACTGGGGATTATCACTCAGGAAGGGCATGGCGCCCTGATCCGTCAGTACTTTGGCCGCGGCTGGGCCTGGTTGGCCGCGATTACGCTTGGTATTTCCGCAGTGGGGGCGCTGCTGACGGAATTCATCGGCATTGCTGGCGTCGGGGAACTGTTTGGGGTGTCCAAGTGGATCACGATTCCCATTGCCACGATTTTTCTGGTGAGCTTAGCTTTTTTGGGCGAGTACCGCCGAGTGGAGAAAATCGGGGTGTTGGTCGGTTTAGCTGAATTCGTCTTTATCATCGCGATGTTCATGGCGCGGCCGCAGCTGTCAGATTTACTACAGGGGCTAGTGACGATTCCTTGGCATCATCGCAGCTATGTGTATTTGGTGGCGGCGAATGTCGGGGCGGTGATCATGCCTTGGATGCTGTTCTATCAGCAAGGGGCAGTGATTGATAAGCACCTGACGCCGGCAGATATCCCGCAAGAGCGCCGGGATACGGCGGTCGGCACGCTGGTGACGCAAGGCATCATGATTGTGTTCATTGTGACTTTTGCGGCGACGGTGGGGCAGCACGGCGGCAGCGAGGCCTTTGCCACAGTGGGGCAAATGGCCAGAGCGTTAGCGCCGTTTTTGGGGCGGTGGCCGGCTAACCTGCTTATTGGCATGAGTCTTTTTGGTGGTTCGATGGTTGCAGCGTTGGTGGTGGCTTTGGCTGGAACTTGGGGCCTGACTGAGGTGCTAGGCTGGCCGCATAGCTTGAATGAACCCTTCAATCGAAGCAGTGCCGGCTTTTATTTGATCTACATCGGGGCCCATGTGATTGGCGCGGTGTTGGTGTTGGCCAACATCCAGCTGGTGGACTTGGCGGTGACAGTTGAAGTGATCAATGCGCTACTGGTGCCCATTGTCCTCGGCTTTTTGCTCCTACTAGAGGCCAAGGCCTTGCCGGACCGGTATCGAATGCATGGTTGGTACCGGTTTGCCGCTACTAGCTTGTGTCTGCTGGTGATGGTGTTTGGGTTGTATATGGTGGGGCCAATTCTCCACTTGTGGTAAGGAAAATAATGAAGGCGACTTGCACCGCACCAGGTTAACCAGTAGAATACGAGCAGTTAACCTAAGGAGATCAGTATGGAAAAACTCAAAAGTCGCCTCGATGCCTTTTCCGATGGGGTGATGGCGGTCATCATCACCATCATGGTATTGGACATTGCACCAGTGCTGCACGATAGCTGGGCCCATTACCTTGCGATGGGGCAGCACATTGGCATTTATATGATTACCTTCGTGTTCGTGTTCAACATGTGGTATCAGCACAGTACGGCCTATGCCGAGATCGAGACCATGACCTATCAGATTTTGATTTGGGAAGTGGTTTTTCTGGCGGTGTTGTCCCTGATGCCGCTGTTCACCGACATGATGGCGGAAAATACCACGCGGGTGACGGTGATGCTGTATGGGGTGACCCAAGCGGTGATCAGCTTTCTGTTTCGGGGGCTGGCGAAGTCCATCGTCCATCTGCAGTTCACGACCAAAGCCGAGATGCAGCAGGTGTATCAAAAAATCTACGGCAATGCTAATCGCTGGTTAGATGGGCTGTCGTTAGTTGCCATTATTGTCGGCTACTTCCTGCCGCAGGTGGCGTTATTCTTCTACTTGGCTTACCCGATTATGAGCTTCTTCCTGAACGCCGATGCCCGCCAGCAAATGTACGATGCCGAGGCCTTACCGGCGGAGCAGCAGAAGGATCTCGCCGAACTGCCAGCTTCGGCCTATGTGGACTGGCGAAAAATCGCCGATCAGCTCTATGATCAGCGCGCCGCAGCGACAGGGCAAGGCTCGACGCCGGCCACAAGTCGCACCGAACAAGGCTCACCGCGTTGGAGTGAGTGGTTGAATCGTAGCCTGGATCCACGCTATCAAAAAGCGGTGAAAGCGAAGTTCCAAAATGCAACTCCAGAGCAACGCCAGCAAATGGCAGCGTGGTTTGCCCAGCAGCGCCGGGGTCGCAGCAATCGCCGCCACGATGAGCAGTGAGCACGCCTTAAAAACGCGGATTAAGGGCACGGATAGCTTAAAACTGCAGATAAGGAGCCATAGTTCTCCACTTTTGGCTTATTTTTGGCTCTTTTATGGGCTAACGACTGAAATAGCATTAGTGGTGGTGCTTATGCTGGAAGACAACAGTTGCTAGGCGGGCTAACTTTACTTTGTGGCGCAAGCCCGCGGTGCCTTATGACCAGATGCGATTTTGAATCAAAAATGACCAAGCACTCGCTTGGTCATGGTATTATTTGGCGCGTTGATCATACGCACGTTTTGATTTATAACCGGCAGCCAACACCTCGCACATCTTTGCGAGGTGTTTTTGCTTGGTGGCTTCGCTGGCGGTACCAAAAATGAAACGGGCCCATTCGCGCTGATAGCCTGGCGTTAAGGTGTTGAAAAAGGCCTGCAGGTCAGGCTGGGCGGCGAGCAAGGCCGCCACTTCAGGAATCATGGGTTCATAGGCGGCTAAAGGTTGGTTAGGCATGAAAGGCCTTCTTTCCTAGGTTTGCCCTCTATTTTACCAGACTGCGCCAGTCCGAGTTAAAACAGGTTAAAGGCTACCATCACCCCGCCGATGATGAAAAGACCGCCGAAGAGATACCCGCTGTATAAGGCGTACATGATGAACGGTGACGTGTTTTTGTTGCCGTTTTGTTTCATTTCTTTGAAGGCGTGGGTGGTGGCGTGAAACTGCCATAGTCCAACCACCACCAGCACGATTCCCAATAAAACACCCCAAATTGACATTTGCTTTTCCTCCTTAGTGGTAGTGCCCGGCTACCTGATGACACCCAAAGTGTAGCATTGAACAAGTCGGGCCACCTGCAACTTTCGCCTGATTTACTGGCCTGATTGCTTCAGCCTTTAGTCCCGCCTCACTGGTTGGAAAAATCAGCGGCGCCAGGTCCATTTTGGCTTTGAGACGGGTATACTAAGACCCATCAGACAAACGAGAGGATGAGGCAGATGAAGTGGGGGACAATTGCCACTTGGCGGATGGCACATGATGGCGTGGTTAAGGCCAGTGACCTATTGGCGCAGCAAGCTCAGGCTGGGGATGCTGTGGAGACGCTGATCAAAACCGTCGAGGCTTACCCGTATTATAAAAGCGTGGGGTACGGCGGTTTGCCGAATGAAGAAGGCGTGGTCGAAATGGACGCGGCGTTCATGGATGGCGACACCTTAGCCCAAGGCGCGGTCGGGGGCATCCAGAATGTCAAACATGCGATTTCGGCGGCCCGGGCCTTGGCCAAGTATCATTACAACAGCTTCCGGGTCGGCGAAGGCGCCACCAAGTTTGCGCTGCTGCATGGCTTTGAAATGACGAACATGCTGACGCCGCGAGCCAAAGCCGAATGGCAAAAACGGCTGCAAGCTTTGCGTCAGCAACCGATGACGGCTTATGATGGCCACGATACTGTCGGGGCCATTGCACTGGATCAAACCGGCTCGATGGCGGTAGGCACCTCCACTTCTGGACTGTTCATGAAAAAAGCCGGTCGGGTGGGCGATTCGCCACTGTCCGGGTCTGGCTATTATGCCGATAGTGAAGTCGGCGCCGCGGCGGCGACTGGGCTCGGCGAGGACATCATGAAAGGCTGCATGTCTTATGAAATCGTGCGGCGCATGGCGGCAGGGGCCACCCCGCAAGCCGCTTGCGACCAGGCTGTGTATCCCTTTGTGGCCAAGCTCAAAGCCCGGTATGGCAAGGTCGGTGAATTTTCACTGATTGCCATGAATCACAATGGCGAGTGGGGCGTTGCGACCAACGTTGAATTTACCTTTAGTGTGGCTACGGCGGATCAGCCGGCACAAATCCTGATCGCGCATCCAACGAGTGATGACCACACGAAGATTGAACCGGTGTCTGAAGCGTGGCTTGCAAACTATGAGCGCGAATTAAAAGCGCCGCTATAAAGGCCAACGAACGGTAGTTGACAAGCGGCTTTAGGCCCGCTATACTACCTATCAATCCCTGCAATGTAAGTAGAACCGTTCAGGAAGCGCAATCTTGACTGTGAATTGCGCCTGGTGTTCGAAACCGACTTGCAGATGAACCGATAATTTAATGAACTGACAAAGTGTGAAGCGCTGCTTCGAACGAGGATGGTACCGCCCAGGAATGGGTGCCTCGACGAAGCGGTGCTTTTTGTTTTCGAAAGGATGTTGACGATGGTTTCCCGAGTGGTGGTAAAAATTGGCACCAGCAGTTTGATTTATCCCAATGGTCAGGTGAATTTACAAACGATTGACCGCCTGGCGTATACCTTATCAGCGGTGAAAAATAGCGGCTGTGAAGTGGTGCTGGTGACTTCAGGGGCCATCGGGGTCGGCTTGGCCAGCCGCCGGATGACTGCGCGGCCCAAGGCGATTGCCGCCCAGCAGGCGCTAGCCGCGATTGGCCAGTCCGAGCTGATGCGGCTATACAGCGAGCGCTTTAGCGATTACGGCACGACGATTGCCCAACTCTTGCTGACCCATGATGTCTTTGATTATCCGCTCACCAAGCAGCATGTGCTGGACACCATTCAGACCTTGCTGGCGCAGCAGGTGATTCCCGTGATCAACGAAAATGATTCGGTGGCGACGGATGAGCTGGCGCATCGCACCACGTTTGGCGATAACGATCAACTTTCAGCGCTGGTGGCCACCCAGATTGATGCTGATCAGCTGATAGTCTTGTCTGATATTGACGGGTTGTATGATAAGGACCCGCATCAGTTTACCGATGCGCGGCTGGTGCCAGTCGTCACAACGCCGGCGATGTTGGCCGCGGCGGCCGCTGGTGGCAGCAGCTCGCGCTTCGGCACTGGTGGCATGGTGACGAAACTCCGCGCCGCCAAAGCAATGATGACCGCCGGCAAGCAAATGGTGCTGTGTTCTGGCCAAGATCCGCGCCTGGTGCTCCAGGTGCTGGCAGGTGAGCAAGTGGGCACGCGCTTTGGCCAAGTGAAGGAGGAAATGCGATGATTGATTTAAATCAAATGGGGCAACAAGCCCAAGCCGCCGCCCAAGTGCTGGCGCAGTTGGAGACCGCCACGAAAAATCAGGCGCTGCTGGCCATGGCGTCTGAGCTAACCGCCCACACCGAACAGATTTTGGCCGCCAACGCGCGTGATTTAGCGGCAGCCAGTGACCAGCCCGCCAAGTTCACCGATCGCCTGCGCCTGACCCCAGCGCGCATCAGCGATATGGCCAATGGCTTGACCAGTGTGGCGGCCTTACCTGATCCAACGGCCCGCATCGATGGTGGCTTCACCAACGCAGCGGGGCTTTCGATTATTCAAAAACGGGTCCCGCTGGGCGTGGTAGGTATGATTTACGAAGCCCGCCCGAATGTCACCGTCGATGCTGCAGGGCTGACGCTGAAAAGCGGTAACGCCGTGATCCTGCGCGGCGGGAAAGAGGCCCTGCAGTCCAACCTGGCCTTAACCCAAGTGCTGCAAACCGCGTTGACCAAGGTGGGCTTGCCGGCGCAGGCGGTGCAGTTGGTGGCGGATCCGAGCCGCGCCTTGGCCAATGACATGATGCATCTGACGGCCTATATCGATGTTCTCATTCCCCGCGGTGGCGCCGGTCTGATTCAGGCGGTGGTCAACACCGCTACCGTGCCGGTGATTGAAACCGGGGCGGGGAATTGTCACATTTATGTGGATCAAGCGGCTGACCTGGCAATGGCCAAGGCGATTGTGGTTAACGCCAAGGTGCAGCGGCCCAGCGTCTGCAACGCCGCCGAGAAGTTGTTGATTCATCAAGCGGTCGCTGCCGATTACTTGCCAGCCTTGGCGGCGGCGCTGCAGGCGCATGGGGTAGCGTTGCGTGGGGATGAGGCGGCCAGGGCGATTGTGCCTAATATGGCGGCAGCAACCGCGGCCGATTGGGATACCGAATATAATGACTTGATCATGGCCGTTAAGGTGGTCGCCGATGAGGACGAAGCGATTGCCCATATTAACCGCCACAACACGAAACATTCTGAAAGCATCATTACCGATGATTACGCCAGCAGTGAACGCTTTTTGAGTCGGGTCGACGCCGCTTGTGTCTACGTGAACGCTTCGACCCGGTTTACCGATGGCGAGCAGTTTGGTTTTGGCGCCGAAATCGGGATCAGCACGCAGAAGCTGCACGCCCGCGGACCAATGGGCTTGGCCGCCCTAACCACCACCAAGTATCAAATCCGGGGCAATGGTCAGGTGCGCGAGTAGCTCGCCGCATCATCGCGAAATGATAAAGATTTAATTTTCTTCTTATAAAATTCACATGCCTGGTTTATTATTAAGACAATAAACAGGGAGCAAAAGGCATGCGCAGAAAAAAACGGCCAATTTGGCATCGCATCATTCCATTCAGTTTACTGGTCATTAGCGTGCTTTGGCTGGCAGTGGCGGCGATTGTGCATGAGGTGACGGCCGATGACGCCACCGATGCGGCAGACGCGCCAGTGGCGGTGAGCAGTAGCGTCAGCGCTAGCAGTAACAGTGCCAGCAAGGTGAGTAGCACGGTCAAGGCTGCGACGCTGAGCAAAACGCAAGTGGCAGCCAAACAGCAACGCATCAAGCAGGCGCTGAACACGTATCTGGCGCAGATTACTAAAAGCGGCCATGTCGCGGTGAGTTTCTACAACTTAGCACCAGTGGCTGGGAGCAGTGCCGCTAAGGCCAAAGACGCGGCAGTGTACGCAGAAGGGGCGCTGGCCACCAGCGCCAATGCCCAAACCCAGATGGTGGCGGCGTCCACCTATAAGCTCTATATCACTGCTTGGCTGTTTCACGAAGTGGCCACTGGCGCCAAGACCTGGACCAGCAGCGACGAAAGCGGGTTTCAGGCGATGATCGTCAACAGTCAAAATGATTATGCGGAATCAGTGCTGAAAAGCTCCGGCGGCACGCCCATCAACACCTACCTGAGCCAATTTGGGATTACCAGTCCGTTTCACTACTCAGGGGCGGCCACCACCAGCAGTGACAACCTGCTGACGATGCTCAAGCTCCTGGTGAAAGGGCAAGGCCCGTTTGCCAATGCCACTTATCGGAACAAATTGCTTACGGCCATGGGCAAGCAGGTGTACCGTGATGGGATTCCCGCCGCCGCCAGTGCCACTGACCCAGGCAGCACGGTGCAAGATAAAGTGGGCTGGCTGGGCACTACCGATAATGACGCGGCAATCGTGACGACGGCCTCAGGTCAACGTTACTTGTTGGTGATTATGACCGATAATGGGAGTTACCAAAATTTCTCGGCGATTAAGACCTACGCCGAGAAAATTCAAACCATTGTGTATGGTAGTTAACGGTCGCACCAAGCATATGTGAAAAATGAGGTTAAGTACACTTCTGGTGTTGCTTGGCCTTTTTTAATGCAGCATTAATAATAGTGCAGAAAATCACAAAATAACGTCCGTCTTTTTAAATATAATTAATAAATTATATTGACCATAAGAATGCTGGTGGTATACTCGATTTATAAAAAGAAATGGAGGCGCTATCATGACAGCTATTACCAGACAAGCCATCGTTCGTTGCCACGCCAACGGCAACATGGAACACGATTTTATCGGCACCATCAAAAAATGCTACGAGAATTCTGCGCTGGTCATGATCGAGCAATTCGATCCGGCAGACCGGATGAATGCTCGCGACTTGCTGTATCAAGCCGTGATTTCAAAGCGCCAAATGGAGGTGCTGACGCCAGGAATTTCCGAACAGCAGCAGCTCGAAGAGGACGAAGCCGCCAGTTAAGACGGCACTGGGCCAATTATGGTATAATAGACGACGTTGCATGTCGTTAACGACAAGGGGGAACTTTTTTGGCCCAAGAAATCAATGTCGGCGAAACCGTCGACGTCACAAAGAGCAAGCAGGTCCCGTTGAGCTTTACCGGGACGGTGGAAAAGTTATATGCCAACGCCGCGTTACTGACGATTGATCAGTTCGCAAAAAAAGACCACGAAACGGTTGAGGATCTCAAACACAAAACCGTGGTCAATTATAAAGACATCACCAAAGACGGTGAAGCGGTCCAGCCGCCCGTCCCTGATGACGCGAAGAAGTAGGCCCTTGGGTCTATTTTTTATGCCATTTTTGTTCAAGCATTATATTCGCTTTTTATATCGACTTTTGGGTATGCTTGGGAGGTAAAGGAGGGATGATATGCCAGATTTTGATGCCATGAAAGACAAGGTCGCTGGCAAGGTGAAGGAAGCCGCCGGTAAGGTCACCAACAATGAAAAGTTGGAAGCCAAAGGCAAGGCCCAAAACCTGAAGGGCCAGGCCGAAGCAAAGCTGGATGCCGCCAAAAAAGACGCCGCTGCGAAAGCAGATGACGTCAAAGAGAAGGCAGCCGAAAAATTCAACGATGCCGTGGATCACGTGCAGCATGACGACTAATCATCCAAAAAAGGGCGTCTGGCCTTGGCCAGACGCCCTTTTGAGTTAAACCTGCGTTACCCCACGCCGGGACAAGTGAAATGGGGCGACGGTGCCGGCAGTGAGCTGTTGCTGCAGCCGGGGGAAGAAATCCTCATGCTCAGTGAGCGCCAGGCACACCAGCGCCGGGCCGTTGGCAGAAACGAAAGTCGTAAACCCGCCTGCTGCCAGCACCGCGCGGGAGACCATTTCGGCATGCGGATAGTAGCCGGCAGTCACTTGGGAGCGCAACGGGAAATGCTGCTGCAACCAGGCACCATCGGCATTCATCATCGCGTTCATCACGCTGCGGGCCGAAACGCCTTGCGTGCAAGGCGTAGGGTCAACCGGCGTTTCCACCACCTGGTCCGGCACGTAAATCGCGCCTTGAACCAGCTCGGTGCCGAAGTTGATGATGTTGTTCGGCCGCGCGTAGACCAGACAGCCACCGAACAAGCTGGCCTGAATGGCCGCCTGATTGGGTTCGAAAAAGGCGGCCATGTTCAGCTTGCGGGTCAAAGTGATCGGCTGCTGGCTCAGCGTTTCAGCCAGTTCGATGCCTAAAATCGTTGCGGCCAAAGAAGCCCCTAAGCCAACACTGGGCGTGACCGTGGTGTTCAAGGTCAGTTCATGGGGCACCAGCATGGGATCCAGCGCCAACGCCACATCAATAATCAGGTTGGTTTGATCCGTGGGCAGCGTCTGGTCATTGGCAGTGATCTGCCATTCAAAGCTTTCCTCGCCGATGCTTAAGGTGACGCCACGGTCAATGGCCAGCGCCAAATCAGGTTGAATTCGTGATGTAATCGTGCCAGGCACCCATATCGCCATCTTAAGTCCTCCATATCATGAGATAAGAATAAGTATATCTAATTATATTCTCATTTTCCAGCCTTTTTTCGGATTTTCAGTGAAAATGGTATACTAAGCGAGTGATAGGGAGGTTGACGGATGGTCAAACTGGTCTTACTCAGGCACGGCGAAAGTGCCGCAAATTTTTCTAATACCTATACCGGCTGGTCCGATGTCCCGCTGACGGCGCATGGCGTCGCCCAGGCGCAGGCGGCCGGGCAGGCGCTGGCGGCACAGCAAATTTTGTTCGGGCATGTGCATACGTCGGTGCTCAAACGGGCCATCGAAACGGCCTACCTGGTGCAAGATGCGATTGGCCAAAACTGGCTCCCCATCACCAAATCTTGGCGCTTGAATGAGCGGCATTACGGGGCCTTGCGCGGCATCAACAAGGACGAAACGCGCCAGCTCTTTGGCGCTCAGCAAGTGGCCTTGTGGCGGCGCAGTTACACCAACCGCCCGCCGTTGTTGGTCAATCCCAGCCGGAGCCGGCGCTATCACCGCTTCCCGGCCAGCATCATTCCTCGCGGTGAAAGTCTGCAGGACGCCGAGACGCGTTTGATTGCCTACTGGAGCGATGAACTGGCACCGCGCCTGTTGCGCCAGGAGAACCAGTTGGTGGTCGCGCATGGTTCAACGCTGCGGGCCCTGATTAAATATTTGGAAGCCATTCCCGATGATCAAATCGATCAGGTGGAGGTGGCCAATGCCCAGCCGATTGTTTACACCTTAGACGACCGGTTGCACATTGTGGCTAAAACTGTCATCACCAAATGAAGCCACGAAAAAAGCCGCATCGCTGCGGCTTTTTTGAATCTCATTAAGCTAAGGCTCCCATTGGATCCCATGGCTTCAGGACAGTTGGGTGATCGTATTCATTCTTGATGACATCTTGCAGGTCTTGGCTCAGGTACTTCTTGTTGATGACCACTTGGTAAACGAATTCGTCGAACCAAGCATCACTCGCAACGAAGTAACCTTTGTCGCCGGCTTTTTCACCCCAAGAGTTTTCAACCTTCCACTTGGTTGGCTGGCCGTCAACAATGTCCACCCCGGTGATAACCATGGCGTGAGTCATCAGGCTTTCGCCGTAATCCAAGCGATCAGCCTTGGTCATGTCGAAGTTGGCGTTGAACAGACCGTTCTTGTCGAACAAGGCTGGATCCATGATGCCCAGCTTGCTGTCAGAGGACTGACCAACATCGGAACCGAACCAGACGGTTTCGCCGTTTTCCAGCTGCTTGATGGCCAGTTGCTTGAGGTTGTCCACGGTCAGGTTCAAGTGGCGTACTTCGCGGCCGCCAATGACATTGCCCAGCATCTCAACGGTGTACAGGTGGTTATAAGGCTTGTCTGCCGTAGGGGCATTGATTAAGCTCTGGAACGCGTTGGTGTCCCAGCCAATGTACTTTTCGTAGAAAGTGCGAGGGGTCAAGTCGCGGTCGATGTGGTAGTTCTTGTCATCGTCGCGATATTCGAAGTCGAACTTGGTTGGTGGCACGCCCAGCGTGTAAGCCAAAATCCGGTAATCTTCGGAGAGCATCTGGTCCTTGGCTGTTTGAATGTCTTCAGCGCTGGCGTTGTCAGCGACAAGCTTGCGCAGGGTCACAGCGTCTTTGCGCAACTTCAGGTTCAAGACTTTGTTCATCTGACCAGAAGCAGAGGAGCTGAAGGTTTCAGGCATCACGGACTTCGGCACGATCCCGTACTTGTCGATGATGGCAGTCAGCATATCCCACTGACCACCATCGCCCTGAGGGTTGGCCATCAGCCAAGCCACTTTGCGGCTATCGATGTCTTCACCGGCCGTCTTCAAGACGTTTTCGTAGAAGTAGTTGGACTTTTCGAATTTGTCCCAGAAGAAAGTAAAGTTCTGGGAGAGTTCGAAGCCTTTGATTTTGAATTGTTGTTGAATGTCATGACGCATCGTGTTCAATGCGGCGAACATCCAGCAGCGGCCGGATTGTTTCTGGTCGGCCACGGTGCCGGTGCTCAAATCGATGGAGAAGGTTTTCTCCATTGTGGTTTGGCTGTGCACGTCCTCGCTGGACTTCAGCACCCCGTTGTTCATGACGGCTTTTTGGATGGCCGCGCTGCCTGGGGTATTTTCCAGGTCAGCTTGGTACTTAGCAAGATCTTCAGCAGTAACTGCCTTTGACATGTTCCGTTCACTCCTTTAATTAGAAAATAATGATACATTCTCAGACTTTCTCAGTTTAGCATAAAGCCGCAGGGGAAGGAACCCGCGCCGACTGAAAAAACGCAAGCAATGTTGACCCCAAAATGAAAATCAGCTGACAAAAGCCTTGCCGACGAATTTTGGTGGTTGTAAACGCAGGCACAAACAGCGGTGATTGACGGTGGCTGCCGCGTCGGCCTAGACTGAGGTTAGCGGCCGGCGCAACGACCGGCTGGCGTTATGGTATGCCCCAAGCTGACGTGATCAATGCTATCCGGCAAAGGAATCTTGCAAAAATTGACTGTTCCGACAAGACCGGGAATGTTATGGTTAACTAGGATTCCTATCACAAGGAACTGAACGCTGAACGGGCCGGTCAAGCCAATGCGGCTAGCGGGTGGCCATCGGCGCGGACTGAAATTAGGATTGACCGTCGTTGTGTCTTGACGCAATGGCGATGAAAACGGTGCTCGGAGGGAGTTTGTTTATGGCAAAAAATGCAGTGGTGTATACGGTCAGTGGCCCGCACATTTTACTTTGCGCCACCTCGGTTGCTTCTTTGATCGACCATTATCAAAGCGAAGCGGCGCTTGATATCCTGGTGGTCACAGAAGGCGAGCTTGATGCCGATGTTGCGCTACTGCGTGAGTTGCCTGACTTCTACCAGAAACCGCAAGTTCATTTGTTTGTCTGGCAAAAGCCGCCCATCACCTCTGAACTCAAGCACTACGATAATGCGCGGTTCGGGCAGGTGACCTTGTGGCGGCTGTTCGTGCCGGCGTATTTTCCTAATTACGAACAGCTTTTGATGATCGATAACGACACCATCGTCATGGCCGATATTTCGCCACTGTTCAGCCTGAATCAGCCAGGTAACGTGATGGCGGCAGTGCCAGATTTCTACTATTACACGTTAAACCCGCCGGTTGACCAAAATGTCTTACCGGATTTTCCGAGCATGAAGGCGTACTTCAACTCCGGGGTGCTGGTCATCAATGTGGCCCTGTATAACGAGCAGTTCAAGCCGGAGATGCTGGTTGAGCGTGCGGATCAGGCTAATTACCAATACCCTGATCAAACGTTGCTCAATCTGTTGACGGCGGGCAAGGTGACCTTGCTCCCGTTCCGGTACAACTTCCAAAAAGACGATGACTGGCTGACCCACTGGGCGCAGCAAACCGACCCGGCAGTGGCTGCTGACATGACCGCGGAGCGCCAGCACGTGGTGATTCGCCATTTTCTCAGCAATCTCTATGGCTACCGGCCGTGGGGTCATTTGGCGGTGATGGATGAATTCGAAGCCGCTTTTTGGCAGTACTTCAGCCAAACTCGGGAATTTTTCACAACAGAAACCAAGCGCAGAGGGTTGAACCACTATTAATGTGGTTACCCACATAGAGGAGAGTAAATATGCTTTATACTGTCACACCAATTCAAGGCCCCACCGACCAAGCGGTGATCAAGCCCAAAGAAGATACCGCCGTTTTTCTTGGTCACATCGGGTTTTTGCCTCTGCGCTATTCCCGCTACATCAACAATGAAGACCACTGGGAAACTGAAATCAAAGGTGGAATTTTAGCGCCAGTGCAAGCCGGCGATATTGTCATCCCGCAAGTACCAGGGTATGCGCCGCTGACGGTGGAAGATGCCTTCGTGCATGGTACCCATGATCGCGGCGGGAAGGTGATTGCCTTGGTGCACGACGCGGAATATTTGCGCTATCCCAAGAGCTACGACCGCAAGACCTGGGTCGAATACCTCGGCTCCTACGACGCCTTGCTGGTGAACACCCCAGAAGAAAAGCGCCAAGTCTTGGCCAGTGGGGTAAACCTGCCCATCGTCGTGACGGGTCCTTGGGGCTATATTCAACCCATCGGCTCGCGGCAGCCGCATTTTTCCAAGACGATTCATTATGCCGGTAATCTGGTGGAATGGAAGGGCGGCTTCATGGCCAACATCCCAGCCGGACTTGATGTGAAACTATACGGCTCCAGTGATGGTAATAGCGATCTAGGCTATAGCATTGCCGATTCCGTGGAGCGCATGGGTTCCTATTCGCAGGAAGCCTTGGCGCTGGCCTTGGATAATGGCTTTGGGCTGGTTTGGGACGAGAATTCGACCCATCACTACAACGACTACGCCATGATCAACATGCCGCATAAGCTGAGCCTGTACCTGTCGCTGGGGCTGCCAGTCATTGCCAAAAAAGGCAGCCAGGTCGGCAACTTTGTGGCGGCCAATCACGTCGGCATTGTGGTGGACGATATGGAAGCCTTGGTGCCAGTGATGGCAGCCATGGATGAAGCCCATTACAACGAATTGCTGGCGGCGGTCAAGCCAATGGAAGCTTTGGTTCGCTCTGGGCGCCATCTTCAACTGGCTGCCCTCAAAGCCATCATGGCTGTGAACGGCATTTCAGAATATTAAGGCACCGCTAGCTGTTTCCACACCGCCTGCCGCACTGGCAGACGGCGTTCCCTTTGCCTCAGGAGGTCAACATGAATTTTATTATCAGTCCGCTTCAAGCGGCGTCCGATCAGGCTGTGGTCAAGCCGAAAGAAGACGTTGCGCATTATCTTCAGCAAATCGGGCTTCAGCCTCTTTGGTACAATCGCTTCATCAAGTTTGAAGGCGACGGCGATTGGGCCGGGCGTATCGAAGGGATGCTGGGGCCAGTGCAAGCTGGCGATGTGGTCATCTACCAGACGCCGACCTACGCGGATATCACGATTGAAAAGTACATCATTGAGGCCGTGCACCAGCGCCACGCGAAAATCGTCGCGTTGGTCCATGATGTGGAGTATCTGCGCTATCCGGAGTTGTATCCGAAAGTGGAATGGTTGGCTTATCTCAATAGTTTTGACGTGGTGATGGTGTCAACGGTGCCGATGGCAGCTGCGATTAAGGCGGACGGGGTGAAGCGGCCCATCATTATCAGCGGCCCATGGGGGTACGTGGAGCCGATGACGTACCGCCAACCAAGCTTCAGCCGGACCTTGCATTATGCTGGCAATCTGATGAAGTGGAAGAGTGGCTTCCTGCGGCATGTGCCTGCCAGCCTGGATGTCCAGGTCTATGGCTCGGAGAATGGTCAAACGAATTTAAGCTATCCGCTTGGCCCTGGGGTCACTTACCGCGGCACCATGTCGCAAGCGCAGTTAGGCTTAACGCTGACGCACGGCTTTGGCTTGATTTGGGATGAAGACGATCAGGATCATTACGCGGCCTATGCGCGCATCAACCAGGCGCATAAATTCAGCCTGTACTTGGCGCTGGGCTTGCCGGTGATTGCCAACCGGGAAAGTGCGATTGGGGCCTACATCGAGCAAAATCATGTCGGCCTGGTGGTTGATCGCCTGGCCCAGCTTCCTGATGTGCTGGCGGCGCAAACTGAAGTCACCTATGGCCCACTGGTTGACCAGGTCAAAGCGCTGTCGGCCTTGATTCGCTCTGGCCGGCACACGCAACTGGCCGCTTTAAAAGCCGTCTTAGCGGCGCATGACATTACCAGCGAGTAGGTGGCACCTGAGGCCCCGCTTGGCCTAGTTTTAATAACTGCCACCTTCACTAGCGTTAAAAAGAAGCGGCTTCATTCCCAGTAGATAGGGAATGAAGCCGCTTAATTGTGGCACTGGCAGTTGCTTATTGGTTGAAGGGGCCACGCTTGCTTTTCGCCCGCCAACTTTGGTTCACTAGAGGCAGCCACCGACCCCAATCAGGGCCGGCCGCCAGAATTGTTCCCTATGTGTACCATTTTTCGAAACGAGAGTTGTCATATATGAGCGTGGAAATAATTGGCCTGTGCTATACTTTAAATAACATTTTTTCTGAAAAATGAGCCTCTGCCGCTTAAAACATGGTCAAAAGCGGCACCAAGATGCCAATCAGCATCAATCCGGCCAACAGAAACGCCATGAAAATTTGTGAACCTTTACCCCCAGGCTTTTTCTTGGTGGGCTTGACGATTTCCTTTTTTTCTTTGGCGAACCGGCCTTCGATATCTTGGTCGAGCAAGCTATCGGCTTGATTAATCTTTTTTTTCTCTGTTTTCATACCCACATTATATGGATGCCGGCGTGAAACTGCAATGTGAACTCACTGAAGCCAAAGGAACGATGATCCCGAGATGAATTTTTCCCTGCGTAGACATAAATACATCCGGCAAACCCGGCAAATTCAAGCCTTGATCAAGCAGTACCAGGCGCTTGGCGATGAGCAGCTGAAGGCGAAGACGGTAGAACTGCGTGAGCAGCTCGCCCAAGGCAAACCGCTCGATAAACTGCTGGTGGAAGCATACGCGACCGTCTGTGAGGCGGCGCGGCGGGTGCTGGGCATGGTGCCGTATGACGTTCAGATTTTGGGCGCCGTGGCGATGGAAGACCGCAACATCATCGAAATGAAAACCGGTGAAGGCAAAACGTTGACCGCGATCATGCCCATGTACCTGCATGGTCTGACTGGGCCAGGCAATTTTTTGATTACCGCCAATGAATACTTGGCCAACCGTGATGCCAAAGAAATGGGCGTGGTTTACCAGTGGCTGGGGCTGACGGTGATGCCTGGTGTGGCCGAAGAAGGTAGCGATGAAGACGAATTAGATCGCCACCAGGTTTACAGTGCGGATATTGTCTACACCACCAATAGTGCGCTGGGCTTTGATTATCTCACCGATAACCTGGCTTCGACCGCTGAAGACCGTTACATGCAAGGCTTCAACTTTGCCTTGCTGGATGAGGCCGATGCGGTGCTGCTGGATTCAGCTTCGACGCCCCTGATTATTTCCGGGGCGCCGAGGCCGCAATCGAATTTTTACGTGTCTTCAGACCGGCTGATCAAAATGCTGGTGGAAGATGAGGACTTTGAACGCAGCGAAGACGAAAAGCAGATCTGGTTCACCCCAGCTGGGATTGAGCGCATGCAGGCGTATTTTGGCGTTGACGATTTGCTCAGCAAAGACTGGACCGACTTGTACCGCCATCTGGTGCTGGCCTTACGGGCGAATTACCTGCTGAAGCCAGACCGTGATTACATCGTCGCGCATGGCGAGGTGTCGTTGATCGACATTACCAATGGCCGCGAACTGACCGGGATGAAACTGGAAGCAGGGATGCACCAGGCGCTGGAAGCCAAAGAAGGCGTGGGGATTACCCAGGAAATGCGGGCGATGGCGCAAGTCACGTTCCAGAATTTATTTCGCATGTTCCATCAGCTGGCTGGCATGACCGGTACCGCCGCCACGGATGCGTCAGAGTTCATGGAAATTTATCATCTGGCGGTCTTTAAGGTGCCGACGCACAAGCCGAATATTCGCAAAGACCGGCCGGACCGGCTGTTCATCAGCAATGAAGCCAAGCTGCTGGCGTCACTCAAGGTGATTCGCCAAGCCTATGAAGATAAACGGCCGGTGCTGATTGAGACCGGCTCTTTGGCCCTGTCCAACCTGTATTCGCGGCTCCTGCTGCGGGAAGGCATTCCGCACAGCCTGCTGAATGCCCGCTCCGCTGCCAAAGAAGCGAACATTGTCGCCGAAGCCGGCCGGCCAGGCGCTGTGACGGTGGCGACTTCCATGGCCGGCCGCGGCACCGATATTCACCTCGGCGATGGCGTTAAGGCGCAAGGCGGGCTGCTGGTGCTGGGCACCGAGCGGATGGATAACCCCCGGGTGGACAACCAACTCCGTGGCCGCGCCGGCCGCCAAGGCGACCCCGGCGAAAGTTTGTTTTATGCCTCACTGGAGGACCGCATTGTCTTGCAAAACGCTCCACGCCATGTGCGCAAGTGGACCGACAAACATGCGACCGCCCCAAAACAGCGCTTGAGCAACCACGGCCGGTTTCGGCATGTGATTGACAATGCCCAGCGGGTGATTGCGACCGGAGAACGTTCACAACGGTTTTCCACGTTGCAATATGGCGAGGTGTTCCGGGTGCAGCGCGACAAAATTTATGAGCAACGCGATGCCATCATCGCGGGAGAAGATGTGCAGGGTAAGGTCGACTTTGCCGTTAAGCAAGCGGCGCGCAACTTTGTCCAAGATCATCCGCAACCGGACGTGGCGGCGTTTTTGGATTTTGTTTATCAGCATGTCGACCGTGACTACAATCCTGCCCCGGTGCGCGAAGCACCTAAGCTCGCGGCCGACGTTGATTACTTGACCGACTTGATCATGCACCGGCTCGCTGCGGTGCATGAAAAGCTGCCCGCCGAGGATCAATGGGCCTATTTTGAACGGCTGGCCCTGCTGAAGGCCATCGACTGGGAATGGATTGAGCAAGTGGACAACTTACAGACGCTACAGAGTGTCACCATGAATCGCAGCACGCAAGGCAGCAATCCGATGTATGAGTACCAAAAAGAAAGTCGGCGCAGTTTTAAGGTGATGAAACGCGCCTTGTATCAAGAAGTGCTGGCCAATCTGTTGTGCTCGGAGCTGATTGCCAAGGCCGATGGTACGGTGAAGGTTAATTTCCCTTAAGGAGGCAGCAATGAAAACCAATCATGATCTCTTGAAACGCTGCCTCACCACGATGATGCTGGTCGCCATTTTGGCTCTGGGCCAGCAAATTCCGATTCCAGGCTACGATCTCACCGCCGCTTCAGATGCTTTGGCCAAGTTCCAATTTTTGCAGGTCTTCAGTTACGCCACTGGTGGCGCACTCGGCGCCCCGACCTTAATGTCATTGGGCTTAGGCCCGTACATGACGGCGCTGATTTTATGGCAGGCGCTGTCTTCCTTGGGTATTCCCGCTGTGGATAAGCTTTCCACGCGCACTGCCGGCTTCATTCAAAACGGTATCACCGCGGTGTTAGCACTGGTGCAGGGTTTGGAAATGCTGTGGCTAAGTCGCTCGGCGCTGACGCCGCTATATCTACCAGGCGGCAGCTATGATTTCTCGTTTCTGGTGGCGCTTTTGATTTTGACCGCTGGGGCGATGCTGGTCGTGTATCTGGCGCTGTATAACGCCGACCATGGCATTGGAAGTACGGTGATGCTGATTTTACCCGGCTTGATTTTGAACATTCCGAACATGCTTCAAAATGGCTGGGGGCACTCGCCGTATCCGCTGACGCCGGAACATATCGCCACGGCCTGCGTCGTGGGCGTGATTGTGCTGCTGGTGGCCGTGCCCCTGAATTATGGCGAAATTCGCTTTGAACTGCAAAAGCCGATGCTGGAAAGTGCCTTTTCCAAGCCGTATCTGCCGCTACCGTTTTTGACGGCGGGTTCAATGCCGTTCATGTTTTCGACCATGGTTTTCACCATTCCACAAACAGTGGTGCAAGCCACCAACCTGCGCTTTTCCAAGGTTGGCCAAGCCATTTTAGCCTGGACCGATTACTTGAACTGGCGCGGGATTATCACGTATGGTGTGATTTTGGTGCTGTTAGGCTTCGTGTTCGGCTTCGTGAACTTCCAGCCCAGCAAACAAGCCAAAACCTTGAAGGAAAGTGGCGACTACATTGCCGGCGTGATGCCTGGCGATGACACGGAAGCCTTTTTGACCCATCACTTCCTGTGGCTGACGGTGATTGGCAACAGCATCATCTTTGTCATTGCGTTGCTCCCGCTGGTGATTGGGCTTTATATCAAAGGCATCTCGAACTACACGTTGCTGATTGGAAATCTGTTTATCATGATCACCATCATTTCAACGGTGGTGCAGCAGTTCCAAGCGCTGCGACTGAAAAACCAGTACCAACTCTTCGATGAATAAGCCTAAGGAGGTTCAGCATGCTTACATTATTGGTTGATTTAAACGCCGCGGATGCGCATCCGGACCTCAATCGGGTGGTGGAGCTGGCGCAAGTGTTCAAAGCTAATCAGCAGCCTTTTACCCTGATGACGGCAAAGGCCGCTCCGGATCTGCAGTTCATGCTGCACCAAGTGGGCTTGGATACCGTGCCGCTGGTACGCTTATATGACCAGTTGCTAGGCATCCACGAGCCAAGCGGTACGCCACTGCAGCTGGCCGAAGTGCCGCTGCCAGCCGATTTGCTCCCGGTGTATGCCTGGCCGAACGTGAATTACTTCGCCGGCGAGCGCCTGGCCAAAACGGTCGCGCTGCATCCGCGAGGGTTTGTCTGGCAAATCACGGACTATGAGCCGACCGGCGCGCGCAGCGTGGCGCAATACGATGACCGCGGCAATCGCCTGTATGTCGATTACCGTGAACAAGGCAATGGACTGGTCAAGCGTGAGTGGTTCGATGATCAAGATCAGCTCGTGATGACCGAAGACCGCCAAGGCGCTGTGACCATGGCACCGCAAGTCGCGAGTCGCTTCGCCTTCAGCCACTATCCGGACCGCAGCGCGGTGCTGGCGGAAGTGATGGACCGCTGGGTGATGGCCGCTGGCCGCCAGCCAACGCTAGTGGCAACGATGACGCCAGCCAATCTGGCGTTGCGCCGGCAGTTGACGCTGTTTCCGCAGGTGATTTTCCTCGCGGCGGCCAACACTGAACTAAAAGTGGTGGATCGCCTCAGCGTTCAAGCCGCCGACCAGGTGGTGCTACCGACGCAGGAAGACCGCCGACTGTTTTTACAGCAGTTCCAAAATGCCGCTGATTGGGAGGACCAGACGCGGGCGATTTTGCCGTATCCGACGTCCCTGAGCCTCGGGCATAGTAATGAAGTACCGACGATGATGACCTACTGGTTCGTTGGTGATGCAGATGAAGCGGAGTTCCGGCAAACGTTGGAGCAAATGCTGACCATGCTGCAGAAAAATCGCGCCAAAACAGTGATGATTGAAGCTGATGACGACGCGCGGGTGGAGGCTGGTCAGCACGTCGTGGCCCATTGGCTCGAAACCAAACTGGGCGTAGATTTACAGTCTGAGGATTATCAAAACGTGATGGCCTATCTGAAGAAAAAGCAGGCCAATGAGCTGACCCCGGCTGAGCGTAAGGCTGGCAAGAGCCTGCGGGAAAGCGCCGGTTGGGGGACCGCTAGTGCGGCCTACAACTTGCAGCAGCGCGTGGTGATGAACCCACCGCTTCCGCCGGAGGCTCAAGCGGCCGCGATGAGTGCGGCGCGCGTGTACTTGGATACCAGCAAGCTGACGAACCTGCGCTTGCAAATGCTGGCCATCAGCAATGCCATTCCGCAACTGGTGCGGCGCGCCAACGATTTTATCGAGGACCATCAAACTGGCATTGTGGTGGCGACCCCGGATCAAATCGTGCCGGGACTGAGTTATTTCTTGGATACGCTACATCATTGGAATACGGCGCAAGTGGGCAATGCGGCTTTGCTAGAGGCCAACACAGCCACCCACATTATGAACGAGTGGAAAAAGGTGATTTAAATGGCAACCATCAACGTTTTACATGTGGCGGCTCGTTCGCTGCCGCTATGGGACGCGTTAAGTGATGATTTTGAATATGATTGGTTGCCGGATGACACCGGGCAACCAGTGGCCGGCCAACCGCTGTTTTTGGCAAATGGGCAGTTTAACCCGCGCTATTTTCGGGCGCTTATCTTGCTTGATGCCACCTCGCCTTGGCTTGATCAGCCTGAGCGGCTGCGGGCGCTACCGGCCAATCAAATCATCTGTGATGTGCATGTGGCCCTGCCTGATGCGGCACTGGAAATTTTGAACCTGAAAAATGTGTTTTTCTTCGACTTCGAAGACGTCAAAGGCTTGGCCCATGACCTCAATGTTGATTTTTTCGACGGTCAACACACTTTCGGAATGGGGCCGCAGTTCCTGCGGCTCGATCCGACTTATCACGGTCCGCTCCGGCAAGAAGGCGGGGCGTATCGCGTCTTCACGGCCGCCAGTCCAGACTGGGTGCGGGTGGCGGCGCTGCCGAATCCACAGTATGTGCCAGCCAATTTTGATGACCATCTCACCTTGGAATACGTCGAGCAGCCCGGTCAAGCCGAACTAATGATGGCTATTGACCTGCTGACAGAAGGGGCGCCGACCCAGCGTATCGCGCTCACCGGCGACCAACTCCATGAAGGCTATCACCTGCTCGCCGAGGCGGCCACGGGGTTTAACGTGAGCTTCTACATTCGCGGCAGCGGTGAAGTCAAACTGGGCAAGTTCCATGTGCGGCGGTCTCGCGGCCGGTATGGCGAAGTGCTACTGAACTCGGTGCGGCTACTTGATCCGGCCAGTGGCTATGGTGGCATCATTGCTTACTTCGATGCTGGGGACTTGAAGCCGCCGCTGAATGTCTTCTTCTCCGGGTTTCGTGGGGATGACGGCTTTGAAGGGCGCGGGATGATGAGTCGCCTCGGCGCACCGCATCTGCTGATTACCGATACCCGGTTAATGGGGGGCGGTTTTTATATCGGCAGTCCGGCCTTTGAACAAGCCGTGCTGGATTTGATCAAGCAAACTCTGAAGCGGCTGCATTTCACTCCGGATCAGTTGACCATGGGCGGCATGTCAATGGGCACCTACGCGGCCTTCTACTATGGCGCGCAGTTGCCGCCGCGGGCTATTTTCGCCGGCAAGCCGCTGACCAACCTTGGCGCCATCGCCAAGGCCGGGAAGATTCTAAGACCCGGCGATTTTGAAGCCAGCTTTGATGTGCAACTGTACTATGAAGGCGACTTAAGCACCGCCAGCAGTGCGCATTTAAATCAGCGGTTGTGGCAACAATTCGACCCCCAGTTTACAATTCAAGTGCAACACCCTGACGACTAGACCAAAAAGGCCATGAAGACCTATTCTTGTTAGTACTAGCTAAACAAGAAAGCAGGAATCTTCATGACCCACTCTCAGACTAACACCCACAAGCATTACCAACAACTCA
>NZ_RHOK01000002.1 GCF_003946175.1 Lacticaseibacillus suibinensis
GAGTTGTTGGTAATGCTTGTGGGTGTTAGTCTGAGAGTGGGTCATGAAGATTCCTGCTTTCTTGTTTAGCTAGTACTAACAAGAATAGGTCTTCATGGCCTTTTTGGTCTAGTCGTCAGGGTGTTGCACTTGAATTGTAAACTGGGGAGCCGTTCTTCTCATCAAATGAACTGATGAAAGAACGGCTCTTTTGCTACCAAAAAAGGATCGACCCGAGGGCCAATCCTTCATGTTAAGCTTCACTGCTAATCGCGGTGTCCTGCCGGCCTAAATATTGCCGTTCCGCAGCGCGGCGCAGGGCAACGGCTTCGTCGAAGCTGTCGCAAGCTTTAAGCAACACATACTTACCATTGTGCCGAAGCCGAGCGAACCAGCGCTGATTGGCGGCATTGTAAGACACACCGATCACGCCTGATTTATTTCGTTTGCTCCGGATCAATGAATTCAGTGGCACCCCATCATCACTCACCAAATCAGTGCCGTGAGCCTTTTGATGGGCGGTAAACGCTGGGTTATTCGCCGCATAACGCCGGGAAACCTCTCGCCGCAAGCAACCACAGCTCTTCACTTGGTGATGGCGCAGGCGATACCCATCAACCACAACGATATTGCCGCAATCACAGCGGCACTGCCAAGAAGCATTCCCGTTCGCTGCGGTCCCTGCGCGATGTAAAACAAGTAAACGGCCGAACTTCTGGCCAGTTAAATCCATGACACGCATTGGTGTCTCCCCCTCTCCAGCTTACAAGTAAATTGTAGGCTAGAAAGCAGGGGGCCTTTCTCCGCAGTTTTCGCTATCTTGGCAAATTTTGCGAAAACTTTTACCAGCTGCCGCCAAAACCACCGCCACCACTGGCCCCGCCGCCTCCGCCGCTGCCAAAGCCGCCAGCGCTGGTGGTGTTAGCCGGGGCAAAAGACGTCACTGCCCAAGGTGCCACGCCAGCCATCGCGGTTTGCGCGGTGTCGGGATGGCGCTGATGGTTCAGAATGATTTGCCAAGTCGCAGCCAGCTGCTCATCAGTCAACTGAGCATCTGCCGGCTGCACATGCATGAAGAACTCCCACCACACACTACTAGCTTCGTCAGGCTTGACAGGCTGAGTTTGCAGCCACCGGGCGAATCGCTGTGTATAGGCGCCGGCGATTTGCACTTCCGACCGCACCACACCAGCCATGGATTCATTATCTGCCAGCAGGGTTTCATCGGTTACCACTGCGGTCAGGCTTGGCATTTGGGCCAGCTTCGCATCAGGCATTTTTGCTAATTGCGGGCTGTCCTTGCGATAGTAGAAATATGGCTGTGGGGCCTGATGCGGCAGTTTCACCAGCCAGGTCACATAATCGCGGCGAATGATTTTGGCGAAACTGTGCTCGAGTGCCCTTTGCTGATTGAACAGCTGCCAGCCGCCGCCAGGAACCCGATCAGGATTCAACGTGATGCCAGCGGTTGCCAACAGACGCAAGATTGGAAACTGGTCCGGTTGCGTGCTCAAAATCAGCGCCAGGCGATTACGCAAACTGAAGAAGCGTACCGTCAGCCCGAGCGCAACCGCCAGCATGGCCAGGACCAGCCCCACAATCACGCGATCACGCCGTCTTTCGGCTGCGCGCCGGGCGGTAATTTGGGCTGGGGTCGAAATCGCACTGGCATGCGCCTGCACGCGCTTGGCGGTATTATTGACAATCGCGGCAATCGCCTGATCAAACTGCTTGGCTCGGAGCATGGTTTTGACTTTGCCGGTCACGATGTCAGCACCAGCGCCATCTGGGACCACCGGCTCTAGCCCATAGCCGACCTCTAACCAGTAGTGTTTTTCCTTCGGTTCAATCGTCAGGAGCAAGCCGTTATCCCAGCCTTTTTGACCAAAGCCATAGTGTTTAAATTGCTCATTGGCATAGTCTTGCAGTTCATCTTCATCTTTGCCACTGGTGACCATGACCGCGATTTGCGGATGCCCTGGCAGTTTGGCGAAGGTCTTGGCATTAGCCCGATAAAGCGCCTGCTGCGTCTTGGCTTTAATCACCCCTTGCGGATCTTGGTACCAGCGCTGGGCTTCGGTCACCTGCGCCGGCGTCAACGTGGCAGCCTGCACGTGCTGGCCCCCGCGCCACAAACCAATCATCAGGCCCACCAGCAGCAACACCCAGCCACTGAATTGCTTTTTCGTCATACCCATCCTCCATTGCGTGAAGCGTTTTCGGTACTTTCAGTGTACGCGCAAAGAACGCTGGCGACCACCAACTAAGGGCCGATATTTGCGCTTGTTGGCAGCAAAAAGGCCCACCGCGAAAACGCGATGAGCCTTTAAGACTGAAAGCTTAGTGATTAAGCCTGGTAACGGGAAACCCCATCCAAGTAGGTTTCAGCCAAGCTCATGTCCTTGTTCAGAACCAAGTAGTCGGCGTCACGGCCAGGCAGGATGCTGCCGCACTTGTCGTCGATTTTGCATGAGCGAGCAGGTACCAAGGCGCCCATCTTGATGGCGTCTTCTGGGACAACATCGTTCCAGTCAACCACGTTCTTGATGGCATCCTTCAGCTGCAAAATGGAGCCGGCGAGACTGTGCGCACCGTCCTTCAGCTTAGCCATGCCGTCTGCGACGATAACTGGGAATTCACCCAGCATGTATTCGCCGTCTGGCATCATGCCGGCCTGCATGCAGTCGGTGATGAGGGCGATGTGTTCTGGCGTCTTGTCTTTGATCAAGGCCCCAACGACTTCTGGGCGGACATGGTGGCCGTCGCAGATCAGTTCGTCGTCAACGATTTGCATGTACATCGCCGCGCCAACCATCCCTGGTGCGCGGTGGTTCAAACCGGACATGCCGTTAAAGGTGTGGCAAAAGACGGTTGCACCGGCTTCAACACAGGCCTTAGCTTGTTCAAAGGTTGCGCTGGAGTGACCCAAAGCAACCACTTTGCCGTCTTGGCTCATGTGCTTGGTGAATTCAACGGCACCTTCACGCTCTGGGGCCAAAGCCATCTTTTGGAGCAGACCCTTAGCGCTGGCTTGCCATTCGTCGTATTCCTTGATCGAAGGATCACGGAAGTACTTAGGATTTTGTGCGCCTTTGTGTTCTTCGGTGAAGAATGGGCCTTCGAAGTAAATGCCTTGGATCTTGGCACCTTTTTCTTCGCCAGCATGGTCACCGATGGTCTTGCAGACGTCGTTCAACTGTTCGAACGGACCAGTCAGCGTGGTTGGTAACCAGGAAGTAACCCCAGCCTTCAGCAGGCCCTCAGACATCTCGTTGATACCTTCCCAGTCGTTGTCCATGACGTCATGGCCCAACATGCCGTGAATATGCGTATCAACCAAGCCAGGGGCAATCCATTGATCCCCGTAGTCCTTGATTTCGCCGGCTGGCTTTTCGCCATAGGCAGGAATGAAATCGCCGAACTTACCATCGTCGGTGACTTCAAGCCACCCACCATTTTCGGTCGTGTTCTTTAAGAAAAACTTCGCAGCGTGAATGTAGTAGCTCATTGCACAATCTCCTTAAGTTTATTTGTAATGCGTTTCCATACAACAGTGTAGCACGGATTTGGGTTAGTGGTCTAGTCCAAACACCCAATTCCCAGAATTCATCGGGCCGGGTGCTACCTGGTGAGAGGTCAGGCTTGACGAGGTGCTGAATTGGCCATCGTGCTAAGACCGCTGCGCTTCGCAGCCTGTTAGTTGCGCTCAGCTCACCAACGCCGGAGCGAGTAGCTACGTTTGGCGGTCCGAAGCCAAAGTACGGCTTCAAACCGCCAAGCTAGGCTATTCGTCCGGCTAAGTGCGGTGAGCTTCGCAGCCTGTAAAAAAAGGGCCAGGGATCGCTCCTTGGCCCTCAGTGGTTATTAGCTCAGCATTTCGTTGACATGGACAACGCCGGCTTTGGCGTCGTCGACGATGTTTGGTTCGCCACCAACCATCTCAGCGTTGATAAAGCTGATGATCATTGGCAGGTTCATCCCGGTGAAGAGGTCGAAATGACCTTCGCCTTCCATGAGGATACGCGCTACCACATTGGCCGGCGTGCCGCCCATTAAATCAGCGAATACGGTGAAATCTCCGAGACCTTCGACCGTCTTGTCAAATTTTGCCTTGAAGTCTTCAGGGCCTTCACTTGGCAAAAGTTCGACCGTGTGAATGTTTTCCTGAGGACCCATAATCATTTCAGCACTCTTCTTCAGTTCCGTGCAGAACTGACCGTGACTTACCAATACCAATTCACTCATAATAACCGTCCTTTTCTATTCTGAAATTATGCCTTCGCGATGATACCAAGGGCACCCAGAGCAATGGCCAAAATCAAAACGATGAAGATCGCCTTGGTGGAGGTCATGCCCTTCTTACCCAGCATCCAGTAAACGAAGCCGCAGATCAAGGCTGGCAAAATGCGAGGCAAGATCATGTCCAGGTTGTTCTGGATGTTCAAAGGCACGGTCCCAACAACTGGGGCCCAAGCAAACTTGACGTTGATCATGGTTGCGACCAAGGCGCCGACCATGAACACACCCATCAAGGAAGCGGCATCGGTCAACGCATTCAGCGTGTGCTGCATGGTTGTAACCAGGTTAACCCCTTCTTTGTAGGCAATCTTCAGTTGAACCCAACGGAAGACGTCAACGACGATTTGAGCCGCAATCCAGATGAAAATCCCGATTGGGTTGCCCTGCTTCGCCATGGAAGCAGCAATCGCACCAAAGATAGCAGGAATCAAGGCAGCGAAGATGGAGTCACCAATCGCAGCGAAGGAACCCATCAAGCCGGCTTTCATCCCGGCAACAGTTTCCTTACCCTTGATGCCTTGTTCTTCTTCGACCGCCAGATCAATACCAGTGATAATGGTGTTGAAGAAGTTTGACGTGTTGAAGAACTGGGTGTGCGTCTCCATCATTTCTTTCAATTCAGGAGTGCCATCCCCGTAAATCTTACGCAGTTGTGGCAGGATGTGATACAGATAACCAGAAGCCTGCATACGTTCGTAGTTCCAGCCAAGTTGGAAACCGAACAGTGAGCGTTCGTTGATCTGCTTGAAGTCTTTATCGTTCAACTTATAGTTCGTCATCAGTGATTTCCCCCTCGTCTGAAGAATCAGCCTGCTTCGTGGATGCAGCGGCAGCTGGTGCCGGCTGAGAAGTACTGTTGTTGTAAGCAATGATCGCCAGCGCCAAACCAATCAGCGCGATAGCCAACATGGACAAGCCGTTGAAGCTGCCAAGGCCGGCAGCAACTTTAGGCGCAGCAGCCAGCGCAGTCCCGATGTTCTGAATGGAGCCGAACAGCGTGGTCAGCAAACTGGTAATGGTGAAGCCAAGCAGCAGGTATGCGATGTGCTTGCGAACCGGCAGATACCGGAGCAAGATAGCGAACCCAACGGCTGGCAATACGGCACCAGCAACTGTCAGGCCATCGCCCAACCACTTGAATGGGCCGTTAATCCAAGCCACAATCTGGTTAACCACACCGCCGCCAAGGGCCAAGCCCAAGCCAACAGGAATCATCCGAGACAAAGCCCATGGCAGTGCCCCAGCAATGAAGTAGCGTTCGATACCTTTGTAGTTGAATTTCTCAACTTGCGCATCGATCCGGTGTGCGAAGAACGTGTTGGAGAAACGTGCCAGGATATCGGTGTAAATCATCAGCGCAGCAACTGGAACACCCAGCGCGGTGATGGCTTGTTCAGGATCCATCCCGGTACCAACAGAGAACGCAACGGCCAGCAGGGTACCGGAGTTAGCATCAATCTTAGATGCACCACCAAAGGTCCCAACACCCAGAACGGTCAGCTGCATCGCAGCCCCGATCGTCAGGCCTGTCTTCATATCGCCCATGACCAAACCAGCAAAGAAGCCGGCGAACACAGGTGCACTCATTGAGGAATAAATCTGGAGTTCATCCAGGATTTGATACCCAGCATAGAGTGTCAAGAGAATAATTTGCCACCATGCAATCATTTTTCTTCCTCCTTACCCTTCAACCTTAGCAAGCATCGGCAAAAAGTCGTGTGAGTCATCAGCTGGGACCATTTGGGCCGTCAGCTTAACTCCGGCTTTGTCCAGTTCGTGGAAGGCATCGATGTCTTCTTGAACCACGTTGATGGACTTGGAAACAGACTTGGTTTCGTTCGTCTGTGACATGTTCCCAACGTTGAGTTCCTTGATCGGGACCCCTTTTTGAACCAGCTTCAGGAATGTTGCTGGACGCTTTGCGACCACGAAGACGCGCTGTGAATCGTACTTACCAGCGTTGATGTGATCAGCCGCAGTGTCAGCATCCAAAACTGAAAGCCGAACGCTCATTGGAGCAGCCATCCGCAGGCCACTCTTTTGGATCTTGTCCTTGGAAGCTTCATCATCGACCACGATGATGCGGCTTGCTTGGAGCTTGGTTGTCCACAGGTTCGCAACTTGACCGTGTACCAAACGGCCGTCAATGCGAGATGCAATAATTGCCATACTTCATACCCCCTAAAATAAAGTGATAAAACTAACCAGTAAATAATGGCTTTGGTACAACCAATGATGCAACCGGGCATCACTCCAGGCTACTGACTAGCCTAGCCTCACGCGCTGAAGTTTCAGGGCGTCAGGCTAAGCCAGACAGCAACTTGGCTGCTCGGCTTAGTGCTAGGTTTAACCTTTGTAGTCGTGCAGGATAACCCCTTTGACCACGCGGTTAACGGTGCCAGATGGTGATGGTGTATCAGGTGTGTTGTTGACTTTGATGGAAGCCAGCAGCGCCAATGTCTGCGCAAACATCACGTCAGGCAGGGCCTGGTAGGCTTCTGGTAAATCTTTAACGCCAGTTTCAAAGGCAAAGTTTTCGCCGGAGAAGTTGGTTTGGTCTTGCGTGGTGCCAATGGCCACGATGC
The DNA here is from genome assembly GCF_003946175.1 of Lacticaseibacillus suibinensis. Classification (GTDB taxonomy): domain Bacteria; phylum Bacillota; class Bacilli; order Lactobacillales; family Lactobacillaceae; genus Lacticaseibacillus; species Lacticaseibacillus suibinensis. Next base: position 6,864 of record NZ_RHOK01000002.1, read on the forward strand.
GCTTAGCAATCTTGTCGCCGTTGATTTCTTCCATGACATCCACGTCGTACTGACGAGTGTAAGCATTGTTGCTCAGGAAGTCGAAGACCAGGGTCTTGCTGTTAACAAAGGACTTAGGACCGTGACGGAAGCCCATGGAAGTGTCGAAAATCGTCGCCAACTTGCCGGCGGTCAATTCCAGCACTTTGAGCTGAGCTTCACGGGTCAAGCCACCCAGGCTACCGGAGCCCAGGTAAGTGATACGATCGAAGTCTTCATCCACCAGGTTTTGGATTTCGGCTTCGCGCTTGATCACTTCATGACCCATGTTCACTGCGGCTTGCACGTAGCTCGCTTTGTCAGCTTCAGCGGCCTGGTCGAAAACGAGCAGCGCGGTCAAAGCCATGCAGGAGAAACTCCCAGTCATGGCAAAGCCCTTGTCGTTGGCGCCGGCTGGCTGCATCAGCAGCAGGTTGTTGGCGTCACCTTCAACCTTAGCGGCCAAGTGACCTTCTGGGGCACAGGTGATGGTGATCTGGTGCAAGTTGTGAACCAGCTGTTCAGCCAGCTCAACGGTTTTAACGGATTCTGGTGAGTTCCCACTCCGGGAGAAGGAAACCAAAATCGTTGGGGTGTCTGCTTCAAGGAAATCATAAGGTGCTGACACGATATCCGTGGTCGCGATGGATTCGAAGCGGAAGTGGCTCCGATCACCGTGACGGTTCAGATATGGGGTCACCGTGTCGCCAGTGTAAGCGCTGGTGCCGGCGCCAGTGAAAATGACCCGGACCACTTGACCGTTGGCTTCAGCAACGACCTTAGCTAAAAAGTCCGTGATTTCAGCCTTTTTACCTTGGTAATTGCTCAAAGCTTCTTGCCATAATTCTGGCTGCTGCTTAATTTCGTGCGTTGTGATTTGCGCACCCATCTTGGTCAGTTCATCTACTGATTTCTCGTACAAAACTATTCCTCCTCAAGCTTGTTCACTATGTTGCGACCGACTGGCGAACCAATCAGGTCGTGGTCCCTTTTTGGGTGTGGTGATAACGATAAACGAATTGGTCGGCGCGGGTGATGCTGAGTGTGAATTCCACGATTTCACCTTTAACATTGGTGGTCGTGCGCTGCATCGATAAACTCGGTGAGCCTTTCGGGACATTCAGCATCGCCGCATCTTTGGCTGACATGAGACTGGCGAAAAAGGCTTCTGCCGCATCGGAGACCGGACTGTCGTAATGATCCTTCATCAGGTTATACAAGCCTTCGCGTTCAACGTCGCTCGCCTTCAGCTTTGGGAACCGATCGGCGGGCAGGAAGGTTCGCTCAACCATCAGTGGCACCCCATCCGCCATCCTGATACGCTTTAGTTTATACGTTGGTGTCCCCAAAGGTACTTGGAGATGCTCAACAATATAGTCGTTAGCCGGAAATTGCTGCAGATAAAGCACGCGCGAGTTCGCGCGCCGGCCTTGATCAGCCATTTGCTCCGAAAAGCTGTAGGTCTCGGCTAAATCTGTCGGCTCGGCTGCCGGATTAGCGACGAACGTGCCGCGCCCCCGACTGCGGTAAATCACACCGGTCATTTCTAGCTTAGCCAGCGCCGCGCGGACAGTGTTACGACTCACGCCGTAGGATTCGGCCAACGCGCGCTCGGAAGGCAGCTTACTGTGCGGTGCCATATCCGTGCGAATTTGATTTCGTAATAAATCCACCAACCGATCATGCAGTGGTTGAACTTCGCTGGCCATCGTCTCGCCTCCCAATTGGTACCAACCATGGAGAAGTGTAACCGCATTCTTTCATGGTGTCAAGGAATTGTACCCTGTTTAAATGCCTATACAACAGCCTTTTGCCGTTGGTATACCCGCTTTGGTACCTTCATTTTCATAACGGTACACCCCGTGAAACATGCGCCAGCTTTTGTTTTTCGCCGGGCTTGCGAAAGCAGTCACAAAATTGGTACCAACCTTATAAACCAATCGGGCCAAATAAAAATAAAATCGAGCCTACGTAGATAAGGGTTAGAATGCTTAAATTCCCTTAAATATCGGCCCGATTGACGGTGGTTTTATTCTGAAAACTGGATGAGATTTCTATTTGAAAACGGCGTCATACAACGCGGTGATGGGATCATCGTTGTTCGTCACTGGCAGCACTAACCCGGCGGCGCGTTTGACGGCAGGAATGGCATTCGCCACCGCTACCCCGAGGCCAACTTGCTGCAGCATGCTCAAATCATTGGAATTGTCGCCAAGCGCGATAATCTCGTCTTTGGCCACGCCAATCTGCTCGCCCAAGGTCAACGCCGCAATCCCCTTGTCGATGCCAGCTGGATTGAACTCAACATAGCGATTGGAAGAATAGGTAATGGTCATGGGAGTGGCAATTGCCGCCTTGGCTTTTTCGTAGAAGCGTTCGCGCACGCCATAATCGAGGTGCTGGAAAATCACCTTGGCAATTGGGCGATTTTTGAACGCTGACAAATCCTGCGCCTCCAGCATTTCGTAAGCCACGCCGCGATTCATCAAATATTCTTTTTCTGGTTCGTTGATGTTCGCCACATAGACATGGTGGAAGGTATAAACATGCGCACACAAGTCGCCTTCCGCCATGGCCAGTCGGAACAGTTCATCCGCCACAGCAAAAGGCAAGGCATGTTCAACCATGATGCGATTGCCGGCGTTTTCGACAATCGCGCCCCCATTATAGGAAATCACATACTGGCCTGCTAAATCCTTGGTGCCGATTTCTGCTAACAAGGCTTGCACCGAAGCAAAGCCGCGCCCAGTGTTGGGCACAAACTTCACCCCTTCATCGCGCAGCTTATGGATGGTTTCAATATCGCGCTTCGAAACCCGTCCATCATCTTGCAATAAACTCTCGTCCAAATCGCTCACGATCATCTTATACATTCGCAAGGCCTCATTTCGCATCGTTTTCTTTACTGTAACACACTAGGCAGCGGAGAGCGGCGGGTTTAGGCGGATGGGCTGTCTAGGCGAGCACCTTGAAGCTGACCTTCGGCTTCGAGGCGCTCGCCGTAGCAGGACACGTCGCCGTCGCCGCTCGGAGCGCACCTCCAGGCAGCGGAGGACGGCCGCTTTTAGCCAGATGATTAGGTTAGCTTAAGGCATGATCTGGAGCGTGCACTTTCAGCAAGAAAAAGTGGCCACAATGATGATTTCTCAATTTTCCCTGTAAATTGGTCGCCAAATCACACGGGAAAGTTCACAACCTGGTCACAACTCTCCTCTAGTATTATCCATAACGAAATAAGCCTCCAACTTATTTCCGCCTCTAACGAAGCTGACCGTGGACGCACGGGCAGCCCTAGGTCCTCCAACCTAGAACATCACGTCGGTTTCCTCTAAAAACCGATTCGCCGTCGCCTCGCGACGGTATTTTTTTGCCGTTTCACTCGCAAAAACGCAACTGAAACGCTACGCTTCCATCACAGTTTCTTCACAACCGGCCGTTAGTATAGGAAACATAGAAATGAGTTACCCCCTTATTTCTACCCCAAACAACTTTTTCATTATTACTCCTCCTAATTGATGTTTTTCCCCCCAAGAGAACATTGATTACCCCAAACCTCATGCAGCTGCTGGTCCCCGCCGGCAGCTGCTTTTTTGCGTTTAATTGACTTGTTGCTTGAACTCATCAATCAACTGACGCTGTAAGGCATCAAGTTGCTGTGTGACGTAAACAGGATAACGGGCCGAGTTGACCAACCGCTTCGTCTCCGCCGGCAGCTCGGCCAACTTGGTTTGCGCAAACTTTTGAATGCCAAACACGTCTTCCTGCGGGGCTTGCGTTAAGTTGATGGCTTGCTGCAGCGGCACCGCGGTATAGGCGGTCAAGGCCAAATGCTTGTGGGTCTGAAGCGGATTGCTATCCACCACCGCCAGCGGCGCTTGCAGGGTTTCATCCGCCAGCGCAATCACATCGGCAAAGGCTTCATGGGTCCCTGACCGATACAGCCGGTAGATTTGTTTGATGCCTGGCAAGGTGGTCTTCTCAACGCTGGCGGAAACCTTGATTTTGGGCTTTAGCTGGCCATTCGTCCGCGTCGCCGCGAGTTTATACACCCCGCTGAGCACCGGCGCGCTGGCACTGGTGATCATCTTCTCACCGATACCAAAGTTATCCAGCGGCGCGCCTTCGGCCAACAGTGCCGGAATGACCGTTTCATCTAGCGCATTGGACGCGGTAATTTTCACTTCCGGCAAACCGGCGGCATCTAACTGCTTGCGGGCTTGTTTGCTCAAATAAGCAATGTCCCCGGAGTCAATGCGAATGCCAACCGGCTGATGCCCAGCTGCTTTCAAGGCCTTGAACACCGTAATGGCATTCGGCACGCCGGACTGCAAAACGTCATAAGTGTCGACTAGCAGTGCGCTGTTATCAGGATACTGCTGGGCCCACGCCTGAAACGCGGCCAGCTCACTGGGAAAGGCCTCAATCCAGCTATGCGCCATGGTGCCGGCGGCTGGAATGCCAAACTGCTGGGCGGCCAAGACATTTGAGGTGCTGACGGCGCCGCCAATCACCGCCGCTCGCGTGCCGTATAGGGCACTATCTGGTCCCTGCGCCCGCCGCGCGCCGAATTCCATAATCGGCCGTCCTTCAGCAGCAAAGGTAATGCGCCGGGCCTTGGTGGCAATCAGCGACTGGTGGTTGAGAATGTTCAGCAGCACCGTTTCCAGCAACTGGGCTTGAGCCAGCGGTCCCTCAATGGTCACCAAAGGTTCGCGCGGAAAAACCGGTAGCCCTTCTGGTACCGCATTGATGGTGCAATCGAGCTCAAAATCAGCCAACATGGCCAAAAAGGCGTCATCGTATAAGTTGAGGCTGCGTAAGTAGGCGACATCTGCCGCGTCAAAATGAAAGTCCCGTAGCACTTGCACCACCTGGGCTAACCCAGCCGCGATGACAAAGCTGCCATGATCGGGCACATCGCGGTAAAAAATATCAAAAATCCCCCGCGTTTGCGGCAGATTTCGCTGAAAGCCATTCGCCATGGAAAACTCATACAGATCCGTTAGCATCGATAGATTGCGCATTTTTCTTCTCCCTGTCTTGACACCTAATTGATTTTCATTCTAGCACACTCGCAGGGCCGTCATGAAAAATCTGCTAAATCGGATTTGGCGCGCCACATTACTTTATTCATCATCAGCGCAACCGGCAGTGTTTTTTCCTTGCCAAATCTACTACACTAACAGACGTAGCAACCAAGGAGGAAAACCATGCAAGCAACCATTCCCGCCATTCTCGCCGCCCTCGATGCGGCAGAAACCATTATTATTCACCGTCATGTGAACCCCGACCCCGACGCCATCGGCTCCCAAACCGGCCTAGCCGCAGCACTCAAAGCCGCCTACCCCGCCAAGCACATCTATGCCGTGGGTGAACCTGCCCCGCGCCTGGCCTGGATTGCCCCGCAGGACACTATTGAACCCGCTGAGTATCAAAATGCGGTAGTCGTCGTCATCGACACCGCTAATGCCCCGCGGGTAGCCGGGGCCAACTGGCAAACCGGTCAGCAAGTGATCAAAATCGATCATCACCCTGACCGCGAGCCCTTCGGTGACCTCAGCTTCGTGAACACAGAGGCTTCCAGCAGCTCCGAAATCGTGGCCGATATGATTAAAGCTTCAGCCAAGTTACAGCTGGATCAAACCGTCGCTGCCCGTCTTTACGCTGGGATTATCGGCGATACGGGCCGTTTTTTGTACGACCTGACCAAAGCCCACACCCATGAAGTCGTCGCCGACCTGATGCGTACCGGCATCGACGCGCCGGCAATTGGCCGCGCCGAAGAAGAAATCTCGCCACAAATCGCCAAATTGCAAGCCTACGCGCTGGGCAACCTCCAAGTCTCTGCCAATGGCGCCGGTAGTCTCATCATCACCCAAAAAGTGATCGGTGAATTTGGCCTCGCCCAAGACGAAGCCCAAGCCGCCGTCAGCACCGTTGGCCAACTCACGACTGTCCGCAGCTGGGTCGTTTTCACCGAACGCCCAGACGGCCAGTTCCGCGTCGAATTACGCGGCAAACAATGGCCCATCAACCCCATCGCCGTGGCTCACGGTGGCGGCGGCCATCCCCTCGCCAGCGGCGCCATTGCTAAAAACTTGGACGAATGTCATCAAATCATCGAAGAACTCGACCAACTTAATGGGGCGCATTAGTCATGAGTGTTGCTTGACCATAAAACGACCAGTGTTAGCCTGAATGATTGATTGCAGGCTAACGTTTTTGAGTTTCGACCAAACGTACGACACCGTCTCTGCTATCCAGCGGGGTGGGTGGTGTGGCAGAGGGCCGTGGCAGACCGGCAGCGAAACATTTAACCCACGAGGAGACTGCGCAGCAGGCTGCTCCTGGGTTAAATGGGGGCAACGGAGAGACAGCGTTGAGCGCGCAGCGCGATGCTGGCTCATCGTTGAGGCTGGAGACCGCCCTTTGGCTCCAGCCGACCCCGCGGCCGGACTGCCGCGTCTCGGCGCCACACCACCCACCCCGCGGTCCCCAGCGCAACTTTCGCATTTCGCCGCCGAAACGCCTACAATAGAGAAGAAATTCCTTGAAAGAGATGATTCTTTTGACAAAACGCATTAAAGGTTCCTGTACCACTATTCTGGTCGGCAAAAAGGCCAGCATTGACGGCTCCACGATCATCGCCCGCAACGAAGACGGCGCCGAAGCCCTTAACCCGGAAAAATTCATCTATGTGAAGCCGGCAGATCAGCCACGTCACTACCAGGCCGTTTTGAGCAGTTTCCACCTCGACTTGCCTGACGACCCCATGGGCTATACCTCCACGCCAGACGCCGTGGATGGCCACGGTATCTGGGCTGCGGCTGGCATCAACAGCGATAACGTCGCCATGACCGCCACCGAAACCATCACGACCAACTCCCGCATTTTAGGCGTTGACCCGATGGCCGAAGATGGCCTCGGCGAAGAAGACATCACCGCTATTACCCTGCCTTACATCCACTCTGCCCGCGAAGGCGTGGCGCGCTTGGGTAAGCTGCTGGAAACATACGGCACCTATGAAACCAACGGCATTTGCTTCTCCGATCAGGACGAATGCTGGTACTTTGAAAGCATCGCCGGCCACCACTGGGCCGCGATTCGCATTCCTGATGACGCTTATGTGATTGCACCAAACCGCTTCAACATTGATCATTTTGACTTTGATTCCGATGACACCATGTCTGCCCCAGATTTGCAGACCATCATCGAAAAGTACCATCTCAATCCTGACCAACAAGGCTACAACCTGCGTCACATTTTTGGCTCCAGCACCGTCAAGGACACCCGTTACAACAACCCGCGGGCGTGGTACGGTCAGAAGTACTTCAACCCTGAAATCGAGCAGGATCCGATTGACCAAGACCTGCCGTTCATTTGCCACACCGACAAGAAGATTTCGATTGAAGACGTCAAGTTCGTGCTTAGTTCCCACTACGAAAACACGCCTTACGACGTTTACGGCACCACCAATACCGAAGGCGAAAAGAAACTCTTCCGGCCAATCGGCATTAACCGCAATCAGGAACTGCACATTCTGCAGATTCGCAATGACGTGCCTAAAGCCATCGCTGGCATTCACTGGTTAGCCTTTGGCCCGAACACCTTCAATGCTGTCGTGCCATTTTACGCCAACGTCACCGACACCCCAGAGCAGTACAAGAATACCGGTGCGCATTACGATCCGCGCAGCCAGTACTGGCTGTCCTACCTGCTGGCAACCTTCGGCGATTACGACTTCCACTTGTTTGAAGACTTCGAAAACATCTTCGAGCAAAACACCGTTGGCGCATGCCGCCATCTCCAATTGGAAACCGATGCGGCTTACCAAAATGAAGCCGACATCCCTGCTTACCTGACCAAGGTCAATGCCCAGTTGGCAGACATCAGCTTCAACAATTCCAACAAGCTGCTCGGCCAAATGGTTGAACTTGCCGCCCCGCGGATGAAGTTGCAATTCACATTGCACGACTAAGTAGTTCTCACGTCACCAGCCTCACGCTGATGGCGTTTTTTGATGCCTTCAGGCCGGCGCAAACTCATAGCAACTTAAGCGAACACGTGTTATTCTACGAGTACAATCAGGAAAAGGGTGGTTCCATGACAATCAACATTGGTGCTGGTAGCAACCAGCGCAGTTTGACCGATCAAGATGCAATTGCGCTCACCTCTGGCCAGGATTTTTGGACCACCGAAAGTCGCGCCAGCATACCCAGCATCCGGCTGAGCGATGGCCCCCATGGCTTGCGCTTTCAGGCCAAGGCCGGCGACCATCTCGGCCTGAATGAGGCGGCGGTGGCGACGGCCTTCCCCACTGCTAGTGCCAGTGCCAGTAGCTGGGATCCCAATTTGCTCAAAGCCATGGGTCGCGCCATTGCCCAAGAGGCGCGCCACTACCAAGTCGATGTGGTGTTGGGGCCAGGCGTCAATATCAAACGTAATCCGCTGGGCGGGCGCAATTTTGAATATTTTGCCGAAGATCCGCTGCTGGCTGGTCACCTCGCCGCCGCCTGGATCAATGGCCTCCAAAGCGCTGGCGTTTCCGCTTCACTCAAACATTTTGCCGGTAACAGTCAGGAAACTGACCGCCTGCGGTCGAATTCGCTGATTGACCCAGTAGCGTTGCACGAACTCTACCTCGAGGCCTTTCGCTTAGCGGTGACGCTAGCCCAACCGGCCACGGTGATGACCGCCTATAACCAAGTTAACGGCACCTATATGAGCGACCACCAGTATCTGCTCAATGACGTGCTCCGCGGCCAATGGGGCTTCAAGGGCCTCGTGGTCACCGACTGGGGCGGCTTGAATGATAAAGTGGCGGCGCTGAACGCTGGCACTGACTTGGAAATGCCGAGTTCTGGCCATTTATTCGACCGGCAAGCAGAAGCCGCCCTCACCAGTGGCCAACTGGAGCGTACCGCTTTGACTCGCGCTGTCAGCAACATTGCGCATCTCGCCGACCAGCAGCGCCCAACCGGCGGCAATCAGCAGGCTTTGCTCACTGAACATGTCGCCCTCGCCCAGGCCATTGCCGAGCAATCCGCGGTGCTGATGAAAAATGATGGCTTGTTACCTTTCGCCGCTGACCAACCGCTCACGGTGATTGGCGCCTTGGCAGCGGACACGCGCATTCAAGGCGCCGGCTCGTCGCATATTACGACCCCAGAAACCACCTCTATTCTCGCTGGGCTCCAGGCGGCGGGACGCGAGGTCACTTATGAAGCTGGGTATCAGCTGGATGCCCAACCTGATGACCAGCTGCTGCAAGCCGCCATTGCCGCCGCCAAACAACCGCAACCGGTGGTTTTGGTCGTGGGGTTACCGGATACCGCCGAAGCAGAAGGGCGTGATCGCAAAACCCTTGACCTGCCGACGAACCAAACCGCCGTCATTGCCGCCGTCACTGCCGCCAACCCACAAGTGGCTATCGTGCTCGTGGCCGGTTCGGTAGTGACCATGCCTTGGGCCACCCAAGCCGCGGCCATTCTCAATGTTTTTCTCGGCGGCGAACGCGTCGGCGCGGCCACCGAACGCTTGCTGTTCGGCGCCATCAGTCCTTCAGGCAAACTGGCTGAAAGCTATCCCCTGCGTTACAGCGATGTGCCTGCTCAGCAGTTCGGCCAGCCGCTTGATGTGCCTTATCGAGAAAGCCTGTATGTGGGTTACCGTTATTACGACAAAGCGGCGCTGCCAGTGGCCTTTCCCTTTGGCTTTGGCTTGAGCTACACGCAATTTCGCCTTGATAACGTCACCGTCCCGGAATGCACCGTCACACCTGCCACCAAGCACATTGCGGTGCAAGTGACGCTCACCAATACCGGCAGCCGCCGCGGCGCCGAGGTCTTGCAAGTTTACACTGGCCAGCTGGATCAAGCCCAGCTCACGCCACTGCGGGCCTTAGCCGCGTTTCAAAAAGTGTGGCTCGCGCCAGGCGAACAAGCCACCGTGACCCTAGAGGTGCCGCGCCACGCCTTTGAACGCTGGCAGGAAGCCGCGCAAGCCTTTCAGCTCGCAGGCGGCGCCTGGAGCCTCAGTGTGGGTACTTCCAGCCGCGACTTGCAGCCACCACTCGCGATGACAGTTGCGGCCCCAACAATCAAAACCAGCGTGCCCGCCTGGTATCAGCACCCGCAAGGGAACCCGAGCGCCGCTGATTTTACCGCGTTAAGCGGCTTGACTCCGCAGGCCCCGGTGGCGCGGCCTGGCACCTTCACCCGACTGAGCACGCCGCGCATGCTGGCCCAATATTCGCGCACCATTAACGCGCTTGCCAAAGTGATCATCGGCAATATGCAACGCAAAGAAGCCGCGGACCCGCACTCACCCGCCGGCGAATTTCTGGCCACCATTGTCTGGGACACCCCACTCATCAGACTCGCTCAGCAAAGCGGCGGCAGCTTGAAACTGTGGGAGGTTGACTGGCTAGTGCGGCGCGCCAATCATAGTAGGAGGCGACCAACATGACCGACAAGCAAACCACTTTTCCTGAAAAAGCGAGCTACTGGAGCTACTTCACTGGCCAAGGCATGGCGATGAGCTTCTTAACCGGCATGCTGACGACTTATCTGCTGCTCAGCGGCATTGCCGCCACGCAAATCGCTTTTGCGATGGTGGCGGTGAAGCTGTGGGATGCGTTCAGCGACACCTTATTCGGCATTATTTTTGACCGGGTGCATTTCAAAGGCGGGCAGAGCCTGCCTTGGCTGCGGCTGGCGATGGTGCTGGTGCCGCTACTCACCGTGGTGGTCTTTCACATTCCACAGAGTTTGAACCCTGCTGGCAAGCTGGTGTGGTTCGCGCTGAGCTATATTCTGTGGGACACAGCCTACACCATTAGCGATGTGCCGATATATAACCTAGTCACCCTCATGACCACCGCCACCACGGAACGCAATGGGATTTTGGCGGTAGCGCGGATGGCGGCGATGGTGGGAACCTTTTTGACCAGCATGGGCGCCACTTTCATGGTGTCCGAGCAAGTAGGCTTTTCTTTTGGCACCACGGCAACTTTGCTGGCAGTGGTGATGCTGCTGTTGATGCTGCCGGTGAGTTTCGTGGCCAAAGAGCGCGTTCCCAATCAGGACGCCACCACCAGTTACTCGCTGCGCCAAATGTGGCAGTACGTCAAAGCCAATAAATATCTGCAACGCTATTATCTCTACTACATCATTGCCGGCATCACCGCGACCAATGCGGCGGTGGATCTATTCGTGTCGTATTACTTCTTTGGCAGCGCCCTGGTGTCCACCCTTACGCTACTAGCGACCTCAATTCCGATTGCGATTTTATCGCCGCTGATGGGCGTGATTTTGAAACGGGTGGACAAGTTCCGCTTGTTTTTCTGGAGTGCCGTGGCCTTTGCCGCCACCGCCCTGCTGGTATACCTTGGTGGTACCAGCAGCCTGCCGCGCTATCTCACGTTAGTCGCCATTCGCGCCATTCCCCAAGGCATCGTGCTAACGCTGAACTTGACCTTCACCCCTGACATTGTGGAATACGGCCGCTTCACCACTGGCATTGATGCTCGCGGTATTGCCTTTGCCATTCAATCCTTTGCCGGCAAATTGATCTCCCTTGCTCAGCCATTGGGCCTGTTTATTCTCGGCCTATTCGCTTGGGAGCCGCTGCAAGCCAACAGCTTTGCCGCGCTGCAACAAATGGCCGTTCACCAAAGTGGCCAGGCGTTAAGCGGCCTGTGGATCGTCGCCCAACTGGTGCCGGCCATTGGTGCCGGCATCGCGCTAATCCCGCTGTTGGGGTATCATCTTCACGACCGCGATGTGCAGCTGATGGCCGAAGCCAATGCTGGTAATATCAGCCGCGACACCGCCCAAAAGCAGCTCTCACGTCAGTTTTAAAGGAGGCGGCACCTATGCCTGTCAATATTCATCGCCATCACGCCCCACAATGGTTCCAAGCAGCCGACTTTGGTATTTTCATTCATTGGGGGTTATACAGCGTCCCTGCTTATGCACCAGCGCCAGTGACCGGACCGGGGAAGCACCCGACCTTATATGAACAATTCAAACACCAGCCTTATGCCGAATGGTACGCCAACAGCATGCTCTTTCCCTCCGGCCCCACCGGCCGCTACCATCAGGCCCATTATGGCGCGGCGCCTTATCGCGATTTCGCCGTGGCTTTCAAAAAAGTCGCCGCAAATGTCGATGTTGAGGCCTGGGCGGATCAATTCGCCCAGGCCCATGCCAAGTATGTCGTGGTGGTGACCAAGCATCATGATGGCTTCGTGATGTATGACACCACGGTTGCAAACCCCAACCAGCCTGATTATCATCTGGATTTTGATTTTGTCGGCGCGTTGGCCAAAGCCGTGCGCGCCCGCGGCATGCGCTTTGGGGTGTATTATTCCAGTTTATTCGACTGGTCATTCAAGCACGAACGTATTCAAAGCGCGGCCAGCTTTGCCCTTGGCAACCCCACCAGCCAGCAGTACCGCGATTACGTGTGGGCGCAATGGCATGAGCTGATTGACCGCTACCACCCGGATATTTTATGGAGTGATATCGGCTATCCCAATGACCCGCGCCTGCCGCAGTTGTTCAAAGACTACTACGCCGCGGTGCCAGAGGGCATGGTCGATGACCGTTGGGGCGATTACCCGAACTGGATGCGCCATAAAATGCTGTATCCGCTGGTCAATCTCGGCGGCGCGGTGCAAGGCGCATTAGCCAAAAAAGGCCACACCAGCGAGCCGCCGTATTACGACTACCGCACCTTGGAATACACCACCGACTGGCAAGGCCAAGCGCCGTATTACGAAATCACCCGGGGAATGGACTTGTCCTTTGGCTACAACCAGGCGGCCCGGTCCAGCGATTTTCTGAACGCCAAGCAAATTCGCCAGATTGTCGCCGATGCCCGGCCGCGCAACGGCCGCCTGTTGCTTAATGTCGGTCCCAAAGCCGATGGCACCTTGCCTGCCCCGCAAGCCCAGGTGCTGGCTGAACTGGCCACTAAACCGCTATAAAGTAACCAAAATGCCCCAACTTTCGCCGTGAAAGTTGGGGCATTTGTCTCGTCTGGCTGAAGATCATTCAAGCGCCTTGAGGTACCAGGTATCACAGCCGTTATGTTCATCCCCTGCCAGCGGCTGCGCCAAGCGGGTAAAGCCCTGGGCCTGATAAAGCAAGTTAGCAATCGGCAGCTTGGTATCGGTCACGACATACAGCTGCCGGTAGCCTGCTGCCTGCGCCGCAGCCATCGTGCGCGCTAGCAACCGCTTAGAGAGCCCTTGGCCGCGCGCGGCCGGCGTCAGATACAGCTTTTGCAGCTCGCAAATCTCGGCATCGAGTCCCACCGGGCCAAAACCGGAGCCACCCAGCACGAGGTCATCATTGTCAGCGGCAACGGCGACGAAATACCCCGCTCGCGGCAAACGCGCGTAGTATTCGGCCAACGCGCCAATTTGCGGATCATAATACGCGGTGCCTGGTTGCGCCAAATCAGCTTCTTCCAAGCAGGCCTGCAAAATAGCTTTCATCTGGGCATCATCTTTGGCCTGAATGGGACGAATGACCGGCATCGCAAGGCCTCCTTGCTGAATTGAATGTTTCCAATCTACCACAGACGCCAAAAAAGCGCCGGGGCTAACCAACGCTTTTCGTCGTTATTCAGGATCGATATCGGCCAAGTTTTCGCCATTGGATTGGATAACCTGCTGATACCAGTAGAACGAGTCCTTCCGGCTGCGCGCCAAGGTGCCTTCGCCGGCGTCATTTTTATCGACATAGATAAAGCCATAACGCTTGTCCATCTGACCGGTACCGGCAGAAACCAAATCGATGCAGCCCCACGGCATGTAACCCAACAAGTTGACGCCGTCTTCTTCGACTGCGGCTTCCATCTCCTTGATGTGGGCGCGCAGGTAAGCGACACGATACGGATCGTGAATCTTGCCATCGGCTTCCACATGGTCAATGGCACCGAGGCCATTTTCGACAATCATCAGCGGCTTGTCATACCGTTCAGCCAACCAGTTCAAACTCCAGCGCAGGCCCAGGGGATCGATGGTCCAGCCCCATTCGGTCTTCTTCAAATAAGGGTTCTCGACGCCTTCCTTGTCGCCCACAAAATCGTAATACTGATTGTCGGCTTTGCGCGCCACCGTGTTGGAGGCGTAGTAGGAGAAGCCAACGTAATCCACCGTGCCAGCAGCTAGCGCGGCGCGGTCTTCATCGGTAATGTCAGCACGATAGCCCGTCCGCTTGAAGTAGGCTTCCATGTAATCTGGATAGTGGCCGCGGACATGCACATCACTCCAGAATGAGCGCTTCTGCATCGCCTTTTCGGCCATGAACAAGTCTTCCGGCTTGCAGGTCGCCGGGAATTGCGGCGTAAAGTTGATCATGCAGCCAATCTGGTTGTTTGGGTCAATCTCGTGGCCAGCTTTCACCGCTAGCGCACTGGCGACCAATTCGTAGTGCGAAGCCTGATACATCGCGCGCGCCCGGTCATCATCCGTGGCCCCTGCCGGGAAAATCAAGCCAGAATTGGTGGCCATGGAAAATTCGCGGTTGTAATCGCACTGGTTGTCGATTTCGTTGAAGGTCATCCAGTACTTCACACTACCCTTGTAGCGCTTGAAGCAGACCGTCGCGAAACGGACGAAGAAATCGATCAGCCGCCGGTCGCGCCAACCGCCATAAGCTTTTACCAGATGCCAAGGCATTTCAAAGTGAGACAAGGTAATGACCGGCTCGATGCCATACTTATGACATTCAGCAAACACATCGTCATAAAAGGCGAGGCCCGCCTCATTGGGTTCCGTTTCATCGCCATTCGGGAAAATCCGGGTCCAGGCAATCGAAGTCCGGAACGCCTTGAAGCCCATTTCGGCCATCAACTTGATGTCTTCTTTGTAGTGGTGATAAAAATCAATCGCCTCGTGGTTAGGATAGTTCTTCCCAGGAATCACGCCATCAGTAATCTGGCGTTCAACCCCATTGGCTCCAGCGGTCATCACATCGGCAATGGACATCCCCTTGCCACCTTCTTGCCAGCCACCTTCGAGTTGATGCGCCGCTACCGCGCCGCCCCACAGAAAACCATCAGGTAATTTCGTCATAAGACACCTTTCCTTTCTCATTCGTCACATAGACCAATTTCGGTTTCGTGATTACCTTAACGTAATTCGCCAACTCGGTAAACCGCTTTCTCGTTACTTTTCCGGAACGTGTTATTTTCGAGGCTGCGGAGGGCGGCGCTCTTAGGATGATGGCCAGCCTAGCTTGAGGCATTGCCGCCGTTCTTTGGCGGCGAGGCCTCATGCGTAGCTGGACACTCATCCGTTGCCGCCCGCAGCGCAACTATGAAAGCTGTGGAGAAGGGCCGGTCTTAGCCCGACAGGCAGCCTAGCTCAGGCCATTACCGCCGCTCTTTGGCGGTGAGGGCCTGAGCGTAGCTGACTGCTCGGGCGTTGGCCCTTCGCAACGCAATTAGGCTGCGACGGGCGGGGAACTTTTTCTCGAATCAAAAAAGCTCGAGCCATGGCCCGAGCTGATTGCTTTGCGGTTTTATGCTAGTCCTCTGTTGCCATCAAGAACCGGGAGCAGAACGCCGCCAAAATCGCGCCGACTTCTGGGGCCACAATGTACAGCCACAGGTGACTCAAGGCGCTGCCACCAGCAAAAATAGCCGGGCCAATGGAACGCGCTGGGTTCAAGGAAGCACCGGTCAAGTTGACGCTGAAGATGATCAGCAGCATCAAGGTCACCCCGATGGCCAAGCCAGCAAAGTCGCCATTACCATGATCATCGGAGGTGACGTTCAAAATCACGACCAAAAACAGGAAAGTGGCCAAGGCTTCAACGAAAAATGCCGCGCCGACTGACAGCTTCGTGAAGTCGGTTTGGGCCATTTGGGTGGCTGGCAACTTCAACGCACCAACGATGACCCGCACGGCACCACTGGCGGCAATAGCGCCAACGATTTGGGACACGATGTAAACGAGCCCTTCACCAATGCCGGTGCGGCCGTTGATCATAAACGCCGTGGTGACTGCTGGGTTGAAGTGACCGCCGGTGATGCCACCAAAGGCATAGGCTGAAATCGTAATCGCTAACCCGAAACCAATGGCAATGGTCAAGGCGTCGCCCTTAGCGAACAACACCGCCCCACTACCTAAAAATACCAACAGGAATGTGCCCATAAATTCTGCACAGATTGCTTTCATGTCTTTTCCTCCGTTATGCACTTGCTGATTTTCGCCTCACACAGACGAGCAAGTAGATGATTGCGCCAATCTAGTATAGCATAGCAACGCCGCTAAACCGGCATTACGCGGCTGATAAATTGTTATCGATTTAATTTTGTGTGTACAATCTCGGTAATTTCGGGCCAAAAAAGCCAGGCTCGCGCGACGGTGAGCCTGGCTGGTCAAACTGCTTATTTGCCCTGTTTCTTCAGGGTTTTGATGGTCCGCAAGGCGCGATTGCGCGTCTTGATATTGGGACTTTGCATTTGGCGCCGCGCGGTGGCGGCATCAGTTTTAGCCATGAGCGGCTCCTTTCTACCAGCTTGCCTTACGCACGCCAGGAATCTGGCCTTTGTGCGCAAGCTGCCGGAAGTTCAAGCGAGACAGGCCGAACTTGCGCATGTAAGCATGCGGGCGGCCGTCCAGTTCATCACGATGGTGCAGGCGCACAGCGCTAGAGTTACGAGGTAACTTAGCCAAACCGGCATAATCGCCTTGCGCCTTGAGTTCCTTGCGGCGAGCAGCGTACTTGGCGACAAGTTGTGCCTGGCGCTTCGCCTTTTCAATTTTTGCTTTTTTTGCCATAAAGTTGACCTCCTCAGTCATGTTTGTTTGACGCTTAACGCGCCTGAATCTTTTGAATTTGTTTGTATTGAGCCATCATCCAACTACTGTAAGTTTGGCCTTTAGGCATGGTTTCGGTGACTTTGACAATCGGCACCCCAGCGGCCTTGGCCTTAGCCACCATATTGGTCACGATTTTGCTATCGACTTGCGTATTTTGCACGAAAAAGGCGACTTGCTTGGCCTCAAGGGCGCGCTCTAGCTGACGCACATCCTGGGGGCTGGGGTCGCTGCTGTCCTCAATCGCGCGGGCAAAATGTCCGTTCATGATGCGATAGCCCAGCGCCGTTAGGGTATTATCAAAAACCGGTTCCGACACCGCGACGGTTTGGTTTTTGGCGCTGGCCTTCAGTTGGGCTTCCAGGGCGAACATGGGCTGCAGCGATTTGATGTAGCGCTGCGCATTTTTGCGGTACGCGACTTTGTGCGCCGGATCGACTTCACCATAGGTTTGCGCCAAGGCGTTGGCCATTTTGACCATCATCTTGGGTTTATACCAGATGTGCTCGTTTTCACCGGCCTTCACCCCGACGACTTTGGCCGCCGAAACGGTTTTGACAGGATCATCATCCGCCGCTGTGAGCCGGCTCATCCAGCTATCATAACCGGCACCGTTAACCACCACCACATTCGCATCCGCCACGGTTTTCGCAGCTTCGGTGGTGGGCTCATAGTCATGCGGGTCCACTGCCGGATTGTTGATAATCGCCGTCACGTGGCCGTAATCCCCGGCCACGGCTTGGGCGACTTCGCCGTAAAAGTTCACGCTGGCAACCACGGTCAGCTGCTTGTGCGCGCTAGGTTTGGGCGAACAGGCGGTCAAGCCCAAAAGCATAATCAGGCCCAAGAGCCAAAAGTGGCGTTTCATAAACAGTCTTCCCCCTGCTGATTAAATGAAAATCGTAACCAATACGATTAGCATCTATCGATAATACCGACTTCAAGGGCGGCTGTCAACACTTACTTCAAGTACGTGATTTTATGGTTGGGTACGACTCAAAGCAAGTTCCTATGGCGAAAGCGTTTTCCTTTTCTGATATACTGAGCCACGACATTAGGGGAATGGGGAGGAAATTATGATGAAAAAACCTTGGCGTTTAGTGATCGCTTTTGTCATTGTGCTGCTCATCGGTGGCAGCTTGGGTTTTGCGGGGGCTAAGCTCACACAGCAACCAACCTGAGGGCTACACCATTGTCGTTGACTCGACCCGTCAAAAGACGCTTCAGTATGATGATCAACAAGGTGGGGTTTACCACTTCAACAATCCCAGGGGTGCGCTTTGCGTCATCATTCACCGAAAAAATACCTACGCGTTGTATAAGTTAACAACTAATTAAAGCATGCAAACAGCCCAGATTCGGCGCATCAGCTGATGCCGGATCTGGGCTGTTTTCTGCTCGTCTTTATTTGATCGGCTTGATATAGGGCACACGGGCTACGGTGACGCCAACGCTGGTGCCGGCGACATTAGAAGCGCCTGCCACTTTCGCCAACTGCTCGGTTGTACCAGTGAGAATCACCCCACGAAACTGGAGCGTTTTGGCGGATGCCTTGAGAGTCCTCGTCATCGCGCTGGTGCGTGGCGCTTTGCCCCAATAGCGGGTCAAAGCCTGGCGCCAGGTTTTCAGTTGACTGTTCGGCGTGGTGTCATACCGCAGATCCATGCCAATCGGATTTTCGGCGATGTTCGTCTCATCCCCAGCCCCGCTGCGATTGGTATCGTTAAACAGGTAACCCCAAGTCAAATTCACTTGTTTTGGCAACCACTGCTTCAGCTCGGCATAGGTCAGAGGCCGTTTGAAGGTCACCGCAATTTCCCCGACATGGTTCGGCAACTGGTCCAGCTTCTGAGCCTCATTTGGTAAGCCTTGGGTGGTGCGATAAAACCGTGCCACTTTTTGCAGCGTGCTATTTTGAAACTGCTGCTTAGCGATATTTTGATCCAGGCGGTTAGACACCGTCTGAACGAAACTTTCGTCCATTTGATAATGATAGAAGCTGTAATGCGAGGTGTACGTTCCCCAAGGCACGACGTAACCATCGATTTCTTTGTATTCCTTGGTGACCACATTCCCGCCTAAGCTGGAATTGTTATCCAGCATTTCGCTGGCAACACTCACATTAGGCTCAGCGACATTGTGATAATCCGCCAGCTCCTGATACAAGGCGCTGGTTTGGCGGCTGCTTAACTGATTAAACGCCCCGTAACCCAGCGGCGCCAGCACCAGCAGGACAATCACGGCAATCAGCACCATCATCAGACGCTGGCGCCATTTGGCTTTGCGTAAGGCTTGATCTAACATCTTATCTTTCCTCCCATTGCCCGCGCAACTGCTTCCGTGCGCGGGCTAACATCGTTTTGACACTGGCCGGTTTGATGGCCAGTAGCGCCCCGATTTCGTCATATGAAAAACCGTAGTAATACTTTAGCGCCACCAGCTCCTGCTGGTTGGCCGGCAGCGGCGCAATCAGCGTTGCAAAACTTTGCGGCGTCAGCGTACTGGCTTCCGGCAGCTGCTGCGTCAAGGTTTCGCGGCGGTGTTTGCGCAGCTCATCGAGGCAGGCGTTCAGGGCGATACGGTAAAACCAGCCATCAAAATTGCGAACTGACAGGTTGGGTAGCAGAATAATGATTTTTTCATAAGCCGTGGCCACGGCATCCTCGGCGTCGGCCCGTTGAATGCCCCGCGCTTGCAGGCGCTGCACCACTTGTTGGCCTAACGCCAGCAAGTGGGCATCAAAGTCTGACTTTACCATCTCACCCCTCCTTCCCTTAATAAGACGTTTGAACCAGCTCTAAAGTATACAGGTAATTTTTGACCAGCAAAACAAAAACCAGAGCCACCGCCAATTTAGCGATCACGCTGGTGCTTAACATTATCAACTTAATCGACTGCAGCCTCTTGGTGGGCCAGTTCAGCCAAGGCTGAAGCGCCATTGGTGGCAATCACATCTGAGTACCACGCGGCTGAGGCTTTCGGTGTCCGCGCCAAGCTGCCGTGGCCGCTGTCATCGCGGTCGACATAGATCAGCCCATAGCGTTTGGCCATTTCCCCAGTACCGGCAGAAATCAGATCCAGCGCCGTCCACATGGTATAACCCATCAAGTCCACGCCATCTTCGACGATGGCATCGTGCATGGCTTTGACGTGCACCCGTAGATAATCAATCCGATACGGGTCATCGACGATGCCATTTTTGAGTTCATCGACCGCGCCGAGGCCATTTTCCACGACCAACAGCGGCACTTGGTAGCGCTGATACAAGCGGTTCAGCGTCACCCTCAAACCGATCGGGTCGATTTGCCAGCCCCAGGCCGACGTTTCTAAATAAGGATTCTTCTGGCCGGCGAGCAAATTGGCCTGGCTTTCCTCGCCTGCTTCAGCCGCCAGACATGAGCTGGAATAGTAGGAAAACGAGTAGAAGTCCACCTTCCCCGCGAGCAGCGTCGCCTCATCATCTGGGGCCAAATCCAAGGTGACGCCCATTTTAGCCAGCTTGGCTTTGGCGAAACTTGGATAAGCGCCGCGCACTTGGACAACCCCGCAGAAGTGATTGAACCAATCCGTGCGCTGCTGCGTCGCCAGCACATCTTCCGGCTTGGGCGTCAGCGGATAAGAAAGGCCATTAGCAATCATACAGCCAATCTGGTTGGCGGAATCAATGCGGTGACCAACGATGACGGCTTTGGCCGAAGCTAAGAACACATGATGCAGTGCCTGATACTGCTCAGTTTCATCGCCAGAGCCAAAGAAGTAATCCGCTTGGGCTGCCGACTGTAAGCCGAGGCCGATCAACCGACCAGCGCTGAGGGTGCCGAAGTTGATCTCGTTGAAGGTCAACCAGTGCGTCACCAAACCCTGGTAACGGGTAAAGCACGTTTCGGCGTAGCGCACGAACATGTCAATCACCCGCCGGTCCGCGAAGCCGTTGTACGCCGTCACCAAATGGTAAGGCATTTCGAAGTGGCTCAAGGTCACCAGCGGCGTGATGTTGTTTTCCCGGCATAAGGTGAAGACCCGGTCGTAAAACGCGAGGCCTTCCTCATTCGGCTCGGCATCATCGCCATTGGGAAAAATGCGGCTCCAAGCAATCGACAAGCGCAAACATTTCAGGCCAATTTGGCCAAACAGGGCGATATCTTCTTCGAAGCGGTGGTAGAAATCAACGCCGGTGTGCGAAGGAAAATAGTCGTCTAAGGCCAAATCCTCCACGAAGCGCCGGGGCTTGGTGCGGCTGCCGGCGGTTAGATGATCCGCCACGCTTGGCCCCTTGCCGCCTTCGTTCCAGGCCCCTTCACATTGGTTGGCGGCCAAAGCGGCTCCCCAGAGAAAATCAGTTGGAAACGGCATGGACAGCCCCTCCCATCGCTTCTTGGGTATCGGCAACGACGGTCAACAGCGGCGTGCCCGCTTCGATTTGCGCATCTGGCGTCAGTTCCGCAATCACATCCAGGTAGTCATTAGTATTGGTCACCACCATCGGGCTCACCATCGAATAGCCAGCGGCACGAATCGCGTCAATGTCAATGGTCGCCAGCAAGTCACCGGCTTTGACATGTTGCTCCGGCGCCACTTTCACGTCAAAATGGTCCCCGCCTAATTGCACCGTGTCCATGCCCAGGTGTAGCAGGACTTCGGCGCCAGTGTCGGTAATCAGCCCAATCGCATGTTTCGTCGGGAACACGGTCATCACCGTCGCGTCAGCTGGCGCCACCACGTTGCCATCGCTTGGATCAATCGCAATCCCTGCGCCCAGCGCGCCATCGGCAAAGGCACCATCTGGCACATCACGCAACGGCATCAGTTGCCCATTCATCGGGCTGGCCAATACGGTATCGCGCTGCAACGTTGGTGTCCCAGGAATACCTTGATCCTCAATGGCATTCACCACTGGATCATCTTGATACATGACATAGGCCGCAATAAAGGTTGGAATCATCGCAACCGCTAAGCAAATTCCGGCATACATCAGATCACGGCTTGGATTTTCAACACTCAGCAAACTCGGTAAGGCGAACAGGCCCATGCCGCCCATGCGGTAAGCCATCATGCCCAAAGCCCCACTCACTGCGCCGGCCAAGCCGCCACCGATACAGGACAGCACAAACATTTTCACCCGGGGCAAGGTCACCCCGTAAATCGCCGGTTCCGTCACCCCGAAAATCCCAGAGATCCAGGCTGGTAAAGCAATCCCTTTGAGCTTTTTATCATGCGTCTTCAGCCAAATCGCGACAACGACCGCGGTTTGGGCGAAGGAAACCCAGGTGATGGCAGCCATAATGGCAGTGGGTTGCCCTGCGGCCAGTGGAATCATGGCCATCACGACGATCATCATGTGGACGCCGAACATCACCAGCAGTTGCCAAGTGGCGCCGAGTACCAACCCAGCCAAAATCGGGCTGAAGTTGGTTAGGGCTTCAACGCCTTGCATGATCACCATGGATACCGCGTTGGCGGCCGGGCCAATCAGCATGAAGCCAATTGGCACGATGACCAGTAGCGTCAGCATTGGAACCAAGAAGGTTTTGACCACATCCGGAATCACGGTGTTCAACCAGCGTTCAAGCGGTGCGGCTAACGCCACCATCAGAATCACCGGCAAAATGGTGGAACTGTAGCTGGCATTGAAGTTCATGCCCCAGAAGTTCAGATCCACGCCGTTAATGGTGGGATGCACCAACGCGGCCCCAATAATCAGGCCCAAAAACGGGGTCATGTTGAATTTCTTAGCGGCGTTAAAGCCAATGATGATTGGGAAGAAGTAGAAGCAGGCATCCCCAATCGCATTAAGCAGAATATAAGCGCCGGCTTTGTCCGACACGGCGCCGGTCACCATCAAAATCACGGCCAGGCCTTTGATCATCCCGCCGGCACACATCACGGCCAAGGCAGGCATCATGATGCCTGAAATTAAGTCAATCACCCGGTCGCCGAATTTCATTTTCTTCGGCGCCGTGCTAGTGTCGCCAGTGTCGATGCCGCCGACCCGCATCACTTCAGCGTACACGTCAGGCACATGGTTACCAATCACGACCTGGTACTGACCAGCTGATTGCAGCACGGTCACCACGCCATCCATGGCTTTGAGCGCTTCGGTATCAGCCTTGCCCTCATCTTTAAGTTGAAACCGCAGCCGGGTGACGCAGTGCGTCAGGCCAAGAATATTTTCTCGGCCACCGACCTTGGCAATAATATCGGTTGCTAACGGTTCATATTTTGTCATGATAGTTCCTCCTGAAAGAAGTTTTCTTTCCGAAGGTTTGGCCAACTTAATGTCACCATCCAACGATCTGACCGGCTGCCAGGCAGCCTACTGCGCTTTGCGGTACACCAGCCGTTCAATATGCAAAGTTAAATACCCGCATTCGGCTGGTGTTACCGTAAAGCCATAACGCACATCCAAAAAGTGACTGATCTTCTGGGCACAACTCGCCGGCGTTTGGTACCGCTGATTGATCAGCGCCAACAATTCCTCATCCACCGTTGCCATCGCTTCGTTGCGATAGAGCCGCTGAGCGAAGAATTTGAGATGGGTGATGAACCGGCCATAATCCGGCGTGCTTGGGTCCGGTTCGAAGTGAAAATGGTGGCGGACAATGCTCAAAATTTCTTGCATCAGCCGCGTCACCACTGCCGCATCAGAGCCGGTACTGTCAGTGGCGGCGTTCACCAAATGAAAGGCGATAAACCCGGCCTCATCAGCCGGCAAGCTCACATTCAGCTTGGCTTGCACCAACGCCAAGGCGCCTTCTGCGACCGCGAACTCCCGGGGATAAAAGCGTTGGGTGTCCCACAGCATCACATTCGGTAACACCTCTCCGGCTTGCGTGCGTTGCACCGCGGTGGCCAAGTGATCCGCCAAGGTCAAGGCGACGCCGGAATGCAGACTCAGCCCTGCTTGTTTGGCTTGGACCAGAATCTGGCCTGTCAGTTGCAAATAGACATACGGAATTTCAGCCAACAATTGCGCGTAAGCCACCGTGCTTTTGGTTTGTAAGGTGAAGGTCTGCGCAATCGCGGCTGCATCGAGCTCATCGCCGGGGCGCTTGCCGAACGCCAAGCCGCGCCCAGAGACAATCTGGTCTTGGCCATTGCCGGTGCGGACAATGGCCACATTGTTGTTCAGGACTTTGTGGATTTTCATGCGGCGCCCCCTTGCTGAGATTAACTGGCCTTGCGCGCCAAGGTCAGTTGAATAAAGCGGTTCCATGGAATAATTTAAGCGTAGCAAACCGACGCTGCCTCGCGCAAGCAAAAACAGTAGCTTAGGTTAATTATTTTTATAACGAATATCTGATATTAATTGATTTTTGGGCAGCACAAAAACGCCACCTGTCAATGATGATGACCGATGGCGTTCACTTTAACTTTCAGTTTGACCGGTTAAGCATTCAACAATTTTGCCAGTTGATCCAAGCGGCCATTCACATGCGCAAACGCCGCATCCAGGTAATCCGGCTTGGTGACATCGATGCCCGCCCGCTTAAGCAAGTTGACTGGGGTATCAGAATTGCCGGCCTTCAAGAACGCCTTGTACGCCGCCACTGCTGGCTCGCCTTCCGTCAAGATACGCTTGGCAAAGGTCGTCGCAATCGCCTTGGACGTGGCGTACTGGTACATGTAGTAGTTGTAGAAGAAATGCGGAATCCGCGCCCACTGCGCCTTAGGCCAAGGGGTTGGGGTGACACTGGGACCGTAGTAAGCTGCTTCCAGCTCATCCCACTTCGCCGTTAACGCTTCGGCCGTTAACGGCTGGCCGCTGGCTTCGGTTTGATACATGAACAGCTCAAACTCGGCAAACCGCGCCTGGGTGTAGAACGTGCCCAAGAAGTTCTCGACTTCATCGCTTAACAGATAAATCTGTTTGGCGCGGTCGTCTTTGGTCGTATTCAGCAGATAAGCATTTAACAAGCTCTCATTGGTCGTCGAAGCCACTTCCGCGGTGAAAATCGGGTACTGGGAATCCCAATACGGCTGATTGGCATTGGCGTACACGCTTTGCATCGCATGCCCGGATTCATGCGCTAAAGTGCTCATGGCGTCATAGTTGTCGGCCCAGTTCAGCAGAATGTATGGGTGAACGCCATACGCCGCATCCTCAAAGCCACCTGAAGTCTTGCCTTTGGTTTCCAGCACATCGACCCAACGATGGGCAAACTCGTCCTCCAGGTGTGCCTGGTAATCGCTGCCTAATGGCGCCAGCGCCGCTAAAGTCGTGGCGGTGGCTTCATCATACGTTGGGGCAAATGGCGTCTTGCCGCCAGTCAGCGGTAGCGACAGGTCATAGGGATGCATCACATCTAAGCCCAAGGTTTGTTTGCGCAGGGCGTAGTAGCGATGCGCCAGGTCCAGATGGGCATGGGTTTCCGCCAGTAAGGTGTCGTACACCGCTTCCGAAATTTGGTTTTGACTCAGATCCATCGCCCGGGCTGATGAATAGTGGCGAATCTGCGCCAGGGTGTTTTGAGCATGGACATGCGCCTGCAAGCTCTGGGCAAAGGTGAAGCGATGATCGTAGTAGGCGGTGTCGAACTGCTTTGCCGCCTGCTTGCGCACTGGCCGGGGGCCATTTTCGCCAATGACGCGGCGCAGCCCCTTAGTCATCGGCTGCGTTTGACCGTCATATTCAATGGTGCCAAAGCTCAAATCGGCATCATCTAAAGTGGACTGAATCGACTCTGGGGCATCGATGGTGGTGCCCAGCGCCGCTAACACCCGTTCTTCGCCTGGGGCCAACACATGGCCCACCTGCGTGCGAATCGCCGCCAAGGCATGGCGATACTGTTTCAACGTAGGTTCAGCTGCCTCAAACGCTGCCAGCCGCGATTCCGGCAAGGCGACAATCGCCGGTTCCAACCAGGCCACGGCTTGTGCAAAAGCTGTCGTGGCCTGCTCAGCGGTCGCTGCCAGCTGCTGGGCCTGAGGATCGGTGGTGTCTTGCGCCACGGCCAGCATACTGTACATGCCAATGCGATCCAGCGCCTCATTGGCTTCGTAATAGCTCGCCAGCGTCTTAGCAAATTGCTGGGCATCAGCGGTAAAAGTTTGCTCCTGCTTGGCCAACGCCTTCGTCTTGGCCTGCGCTTCGGTCACTGCAGCGGTGAACGCCGCCTCATCGGCAAATAACGCGGTCAAATCCCAGGTGAGGGCCACCGGCGCCTCACTGCGTTTGATTTGTTCTGTCATCCTTATTACTCCTCTCGCCCATTTGGCAAAACTCTGTGTGTTCACTGTAGCATTGAAGCCGCCGGGAAGGAAGCCCTGGGGAACGCCGCTCCAATCGCTAGACATCACCGCAGTTGGTCATTCAACCAAAAATCATTCAGCGCTTAGCGTATAATAAGACCATTCAAGCTGGAGGATTTGATATGCTAGGCACATTTTTCAACGTTCTGATGATTATGATTGGTAGCACTGTGGGCAGTGTCTTCAAAAAAGGCATCCCCGCTAAGGCTAATCACGCCTTGATGACCGCCATGGGGCTGGCGGTGATGATGCTAGGCATCAATACTTCGGTGCAAAAAATGCCCCATAGTCAATATCCGGTGTTGTTCATCGCCAGCATGGCCTTGGGCGCCTTAATCGGTAGCTTGCTGGATTTGGATGACCGCTTCAATCGCCTGCTGGCGCGCGGCAAAGGGGGCAGTCAGCTGGGACAGGGTTTATCGACGGCCATCTTGCTCTTTTGCATCGGCACCTTGTCCATTGTCGGACCCATGGAAGCGGCCTTGCACCAGGATTACACGTTTCTGTTTACCAATGGCACGCTGGATTTGATTACCTCGATGGTGCTTGCTTCGACTTTCGGGATTGGGATTATCTTGACCGCCCCAGTCTTGCTGTGCTGGCAAGGCAGTTTGTACCTGCTGGCCAAGTTGCTACAAGGGGCCATTTCCACCCCGCTGTTGACCGAGATTTCGATTGTTGGAGGCGTGTTGATTTTTGCTTCCGGTGTCAACATTCTCGGCCTCGCCAAAATCAAAACCCTCAATCTCCTGCCGGCACTGCTCATTCCACCGCTGTTTTTCTTGGGCATGAGCTGGTTCCACTAACGACGAGAGGGCTGTGACAAAAGGCGGTTTTGGAGTCGCCAGGTAGCCTAGCCATCCACCAAGTCCGAACTTTGGACTCGGTGGATGGCGTAGCTGCTGCCGCATGTCAGCCTGTACGTGCTTTGCACTACAGGCTGATCAAGCTGCGCGACTCCGGCCTTTTGGCACGTAACTCTGCTGAAATACCCGGAGTGAATCTAGGGGCAGTGACATTTGTCACAGCCCCTTGATAGATGAATTAAATGAGGATGCCTTCAAGGTGATCCATTTCATGCTGGATAATCTGCGCCACAAACCCGCTGACCGTTTCCACATGAGGCTTAAAGTTTGCATCCTGATAGGCCACGGTGATTTGCTGATAGCGCGTGGCTGGTCGCTCACCGGATAGCGACAGGCAGCCTTCTTGCGCTTGGTAAGCGCCTTGTTTGGCCTTAAGCACTGGATTGACCATAATTTGAGCGAACGGGCCGCGCTGCACAATGATGATGCGCTTAGCCACCCCAATCATGTTCGCCGCCATACCAACACAGCGGTCAGCATTAGCGGCTAAGGTGTCCTGCAAATTCTGGATCACCGGAGCATCTAGCGGTGTGGCGGGCTGGCTTTGCTGCTGCAAAAAAAGCTGATCGCGATTAATCGGTTGTTTCATCGTTACCTCCTTAAAGCACGGCCATTACGGCGTTCACTACCAGCCGCACCCCGTAAAACATCACGACAATCCCAGAGGCGATGTTGATCCACATCAGCACCCGCCGTGGCAAGCGATTGCGGAGCAAGTTAATCACCGTCGTCACCACGAGGAACCACAGCGCCGTGGAGGTGATAATGCCGCCTAGGAACACCCAGGCTTCGGTCATCGTTAGGGGGCTCCGCAAAGCGCCTAACGTCACGCTAGTATCAATTAAGGCCTGCGGGTTGGCGAAGGACACCACAAACGCGCCGGTGAACCACTGCTTCAGTGATTGTTCCTGATGATCGTTGCCAAAAGACGCGGCGTTGGCACCCCGCACAATGCCGTAGCCCATCCAAATCACCACCAAGCCGCCTAGGCCCATCACAATGATTTTGATCACCTGATTGGCGGCAATCAAGGCGCCCATGCCCAAAAAGGCAATCGACGTCAGCAAGGTGTCGGCAATCCAGATGAAGCCAGCGACCAGCAGCGCCCGGCGCAAGGTGTTGCTCATGGCGTTGTTAAACGCATAAATATTTTGCATCCCGATGGAACTCACCAACGCCAAGGAAATCACCATGGCGCGAAGATAGACGGCTAACATTGCCCCTTCGCCTCCTGAAAACGTGCTTTTTCTATCATAGCATTCAGCAGGCGGGTTTTCTGCAAAAAAAAGAAGCCACGCGGCCTCTTTTTACAGTACTTGATGTTAAATTACTTCTTCAGCAACTTCTCAGCCAAGGCCTTGATTTCGTCATCGCTTTGGTCAAGCAGTGGCTTCATCGTCTCTTCGGTCTCAATGGTATTGTGGTTGTTGTTCTCCATATAGTAATCCCACAATGCGTCACGAACTGGGGTTTCATCATCGCTCCAATCAAACACCGCGTTCATTGGTTCATCAAGCACCAAAGTCTTTTCAGGATCTGCTGCCATGATCATTACCTCCATTGTTTTCTTACTTGAGTACAAAGCCATTATAGTCCAAAACTGCCCCGCCGCGTCAAAAAATTAGCACTTTATTTCGGTGAGTGCTAATTACTTGACAAATGACACCGCGCTCTGCGTGATTGACATCAGTTCTAGGTTGCTCAAAAATGAAACCAGATTGATTTTGATGAAAGCCGTGACCCACATGAACGTCCTGCGTAGTATGTTTTCCTCGCTTAGTGAACGTAATTTTCGTTATTTTTGGCTCGGTCAGTGTGTCTCCACCATGGGGACCTGGGTGCAGCGCACGGCGCAAACCTGGCTCGTGTATGAAATGACCCGGTCGGCGTTCAAGGTCGGGCTCCTGTCAGCCTTCCAGTTCATCCCGATTTTAGGGCTGACGCTGGTCGCCGGCACCTTAATTGACCGCTTCTCCAAGCGGACGATTTTGATTGTCACCCAAGCCGCCTTCTTGGTGCTAGGGGCACTGATGACCGTGCTTGTCTACACCAACACCGTCCAGTACTGGCATATTCTCCTGATTGCCTTTCTGTACGGCTGCTTTCAGGCGTTTGACACCCCGACGCGCCAATCCTTTGTGGTCGAACTCGTTGGGCAAAAGAATTTGATGAATGGCATTTCCTTGAATTCCACGATTTTCAACTTGGCCAAAATCGCTGGGCCTTCGCTGGCCGGCCTGCTGATGGCGCAATATTCCGTTGGTTTTTGCTTTCTAGTAGATGCCATTTCCTACTTAGCGGTTTTGCTTGGACTGTTCCTGATTCACCAAGACCATGTGGTGGCTTCCCACTCCCACCGCAAAGTGTGGACCGAGCTCAAGGAAGGCCTCGCTTATGTCTGGTCGCATCAGGCCGTGCGCCTGTCGGCCGAGCTGATGCTGATTGTTTGCACCCTGAATTTCAATAACAATGTCATCATCCCGATCATGGCCAAAACGGTGTTTCACGGCGGCGCTCAAACCTATGCTAACTTGCTGTCGGCAACCGGGGTGGGTTCCTTAATCGCGGCTTTTTTGATGAGCTATCTTTCGCGCTTTGGGCTCCAGCGCAACATCTACTTATGGGTGGGCATCGGCACCGCAACCCTTCAAGCCGGGATGCTGTTCGTGCGCAACTACCCGCTGGCCATGGTGGTGATGGTGCTGATCGGCTTTTGCAACATGATTTTTCTCAACCAGTCCAACGCTTCCTTCCAATTCAACATCCCCAATGAATTGCGGGGCCGCATCATGAGCGTCTACGTGCTGCTTAACCAAGGGAGCACTCCGATCGGCTCGCTGTATGTCGGCACTGTGATGGACATTGCCGGCGGGCTGTGGGGCTTCCCTGCTTGCGGGATTTTGGCGCTGGTTTTGCTGGTGCCACTGATGATGCTGAACCGACCGCTCGTCAGCAAGTGGTTCCATCAAGGCAGTCATCAGGCCCAGCTGTAACGCAAAGACCCAGTCGAATAGTCGGCTGGGTCTTCTTTTTGGATGTGCCTTCAGCAACGATTCACAGCAGCGCTCGCACCCGCTTTTGCAAATCGGGCACCACTTGTTCATCAAACCAAGGATTGCGCCGGAACCAGCCGTAATTCAGCGGTGACGGGTGTACTAGCGGCAAATACTGCGGCAGATAGTCCTGATAATGTTCGACAGTGGCGGTCAGCGTCTTCTGCCGGCGCTTGCCCAAGTAATAGCGCTGGGCATACATGCCAATCAGCAGGGTTAATTGCACATGCGGCATTAGCGCCAAAATCGGTTCGTGCCACTTTTCCGCAAACCCTTTGCGCGGCGGCAAATCGCCAGACTTGGCTTTACCAGGATAGTAGAAATCAAGCGGCAGAATGCCAATTTTACCTGATTGATAAAACTCTGCCGGCGTCACACCCATCCACGCCCGCAAGCGATCGCCGCTAGGGTCATTCCAAAACGATTCGGTTTCCTGCGCCTTGCGGCTGGGGGCCTGACTGATAATCAACAGCTCGGCAGTAGCCGGCGCTTTGTACAGTGGCTTCACGCCCGCGGCAGTGTAGTCAGCGTTTTGCTCATCGGCTTGAATGGCGTTGAAGATTTCCTCGGCAGTTCGCATACGGGTCCTTTCCAGTACGTGATACCGCCTAGCCTACTGCATTAAAGCACGGTCTGCAAATTGTCCTTCAGCACTTGGGCGGAGTCTTGCAGCCGCTTGAGGTCAGCCGGGTTCAAATCCAGTTGCAAAATCCGATCCAGCCCGTTGCCGCCCAGCAGTACCGGCACCCCAATCGAAACATCGTGCAGGCCATATTCACCATCGAGATGCACGGACATGGCGAACGCAGCGTGGTCATCGTTCAGCACCGCCGCCGTCAGCCGCGTCAGGCTGGCGGCAATGCCATAGAAGGTGGCACCTTTCTTTTCAATGATCGAATACGCCGCCGTCTTGACGCGCTCGCTAATCGTGGCAAAATCCTGGTCTTGCTGGGCTTTTGGCACAAAGTCGCACAGCGGCTGGCCACCAACCGTGGCATAATCCCACACTGGAAATTCGGAGTCTCCGTGTTCGCCCATGATATAGGCGTGCACGGTGCGGACATCGATGTTGTACCGGCGACCGATTTCAGACCGCAACCGGGCACTGTCCAACGCTGTACCTGAGCCGAGCACCCGATTGCGCGGCAGGCCGGAAAGCCGCAGCACCAGTTCGGTCAACACATCGACTGGGTTGCTGGCGACCAAAATGATGCCGTCAAAATGGTTGGCCATAATGTTGTTGGTGATGTCAGTGATGATTTTGGCATTTTTAGCCAGTAGCTGAAGCCGCGTTTCGCCTGGCTTTTGCGCCACACCAGCGGTGATCACCACGATGTCGGCGTATTCGCAGTCGGCATAATTCGCGGCATAAATATTTTTCTGAGCGACGTAAGGCAAGGCGTCACTCAAATCTTCCACATCCCCTTGCACCCGCGTCATATTGACGTCGATGATGCCAATGCTTTTGCCGACCCCAGTGATCAAACAGTTGAAGGCGTAGCTGGAGCCAATCGCGCCGTCGCCGATCAGGACAATATTTGCTGATTTCATTAGGATTCTTCCTTTCGTATTGCGCCATTGATTAACCGCTTTCAGTATACCGGGGTTGTTATTAAAAGGGAAATGCGAGGCATCGCGTGATGGCCTCGCTGCCTGTAGTCGCGCTACGGGTGGCCAACGCTCGAGCGCTCAGCTACGCACCAGGCCTCGCTGCAAAACCAGCAGCAATGCCTGGTGCTAGGCTAATCGTCGAGCTAAATACGGCCGCCCTCCGCAGCCTGATAAACCGCTTTCACGTTTTGTGTTAAACTATTCCCAGATAACCACTTTTGGGAGGCAAGATCTTGAAAAAAATCCTTGTTGTCTTAACCAATACCACCCGGTTCGTCAAGAAGCCGGAAGCCACCGGACTGTGGCTCGGCGAAGCGACAGAGTTCGTTGACGCCGTTACCCCGCAGTATGAGGTCGATTATGTCAGCCCGCGCGGCGGGTATGTCCCGCTCGATCCCCGCGGCATGAAGTATGCGGATGAGGCTGCTTTTGCGCTGTACCGCCAGCCTGACTTTCAGCAGCGCGCCTTGGCCAACAGCTTGGCGCCAGGCGTGATCAATCCCCTCGATTACGCCGCGATTTACTATACCGGCGGTCATGGCGTGATGTTTGATTTTCCCGAAAACGCCGCTTTACAAACCATTGCCCAGCAAATCTACCAGCACGGCGGGTATGTCACCTCGGTTTGTCACGGCATTGCCGGGCTGCTCAACTTACGCGACGACGCCGGGCATTATTTGATTGAGGACAAACACATCACTGGCTTCACCACGCAGGAAGAAATTCTCTCCGGCAAGCGCAACTTGGTGCCATTTTTGAATGAGCAAGTGGCCGCCAGCCGCGGGGCGTTATTTGAAAAACGGCGGGCGTTCAAGCCGTTTGCCGTCAAGGATGGCCAGCTCATCACCGGGCAAAATCCTTGGAGTCCGAAAGCGGTGGCCAGCACCTTGCTCCAGGCGCTAGACGCCTAGCCCTGCCCTTCAAGGTTGTGCTAGAGTAGGAGGCAAGGAGGCGAGGCCGATGACCGCGACTGAATTTGAACAAACCTTCACTTTGTGGGTGCTTTACTTTTTTGCCTATGCCTTCGTCGGCTGGCTCTGGGAAAGTGGCTATGTCAGCGTTAAAAAGCGGCAATGGACCAACTCTGGCTTTCTGGCCGGTCCCGTCATTCCGGTTTACGGCTTCAGCATCACTGCTGTGCTGGCCTTGGTGCAGCCTTTTGCTCATAATCTAGTGCTGCTGTACTTACTTTCCGCACTGGTGATTACGGTAATTGAATATGTCACTTCCTGGCTGATGGAAAAACTCTTCCACGCCCGCTGGTGGGACTATTCCAAAATACCCCTCAACTTAAACGGCCGGGTGGCGCTGCCCATCTCGGCTTTCTGGGGCGTTGGGGTGGTGCTGGTGATCAAGTTCGTCCATCCGGTGGTCGCCCATTTTGTCACCCGCCTCGATGTGCGCTACGGTATTTTTGCCGCGATTGTGATGCTGGCGCTCTTCATGTTTGACTTCGGCTTCAGTCTCGCGAACGTGCTGGCCTTTGGCGCTGCCACCAAGCGCATCGGCGATGCCATCGACACCAAGAAACAGGAACTGATCACGCAAGTCGACACTGCTACCGCCAAGCTGAGCCAAGACGAGCCGCGCTGGTTAGCTGACTATCGCCGCAATCAAGGCGCCCAGGCGACTTTGCCGAAACTCAGTTGGAGTCAGCGGCGGTGGTTGAAGAGCTTCCCGCATTTGCACTTGAATGATACCCAGACCTCGGCCAAGGATATTTCTGCCTTAGCCGAACTGCTGAAAAAAGCTCGAAAATAGCTCGAATCAAAATGCCAAGTGCGGCGCTAACCGCACTTGGCATTTTACTGTGGTTAAAATTTAAATTGCCAGGTCGTTTGCAACTGATACGGGTCACCTGGCATCAAGGTGATGGCCGACCAATCTTGGCCACTCGGCGGGGCCACTTGCGCTTCTAAGGTGACGCCGCTGTGACGCCGCAAGTGGGCCGCCGCGCCTTGCGCCTCATCCCAATGATTGCCCGTGTAAACCACCACCGCCGGCGCGGTGGTGGTCATGGTGACAGCCCGTCCTGACGCCCCGGTTAAGGTGGCGGCCTGGTCTTGTTTAAGCAAGAACGGATGATCCAGCCCGGCCCCACCAAGCACCAGCGGCATCACCTCACCTAGCCGCCGGGGCTGGCGGAAGTCAAAGGGTGTCCCTGTTACTGCTGCCCAGCCACTAGGCAAATGATTGGCTGCCAGCGGGCCGTAGTAATCACTCGCTAGTTGCAAGGTGGTTTGAGCCACCGTCGAATCTGGACCGTCCAAGGCAAAGTACACGTGATTGGTCGCGTTAAACAAGGTCATTTGATCCGTTGCGGCGGTTAAAGCATAGGTCAAGCGGTTGTCATCATCCAGCGTATACGCTACCGTCGTTTTCACGTTTCCTGGAAAGCCATTGTGGCCGCCAAAATCAACTAAAGTGAAGGTCACCTGATCTGCAGCCGGACCTTCGCGGTAAGCCAAATTCCAGGCCTGCATATCCAGACCATCGGGGCCGCCGTGAATCGTGTTGGCCCCTTCATTGGCTGGCAGACTCACCGGCGCCTCGCCGCGGTGCCAAGTGTGGCCTGGCACGCGCGCGATGATGCGCCCCACGGTCCCGCCGAGCAAGTTGCGCGCCTCACTGTAATCACTCGGCTGGGCGAGATGCAAAATGACATCGACCAGCTGATGACCAGCTGGCACCCGCACGCGTTCAAGCGTGGCGCCGTAATTCAAGAGGTCGACCGTCATCCCCTGGTGGTTCACCAATGTGATTTCATACAGCGGCTCACCTTTCAGTGTGCCATAGCGTTTCAATGTGACTGTCATTGCATCCTCCTATGCTTGACCCTAGTGCGCAAAAGCCGCCCAAATCTGGACGGCTTTGTTTTTATTTTTCCGCAGCCAACAGTCCAGCCGTCAGACCGGCGGTAGCACCGTAGACCTGATGATACAGCTGATAGTACCGGTCATAGCTGCGCACGGCTGCTGGGTCCGGTTCATAAGTCGCTGCCACCTGCACGAAATCTGCCGCGCAGGCCTTGAAGTCAGCATACCAACCCAAGTCGACTGCCGCAATCATCGCCGCGCCTAGCCCTGGTCCTTGATTAGTGGCCAGACTGACAATCTTCAAGTTGAGAATATCGGCTTGGATCTGCAGCCACAGCGGACTTTGCGCCCCGCCGCCGATCGTAATGGCCGAAGCAAACTGCCGCCCACTGGCTTGGTATAGCCCCAGCAAATCCCGGAAAGAGAAGGTGATACCTTCCAGCACCGCCCGCACAAAATCCGCCCGGGTCTGGCGGCTATCAATCCCGATGAAGCTACCGCGGATTTTCGCATCCGCATAAGGCGTCCGTTCCCCGACCAGATACGGTGTGAACAGCAAGCCATTCGCACCCGGCTGGGACGCGGCGGCGCTGGCCACCAGGCTGGTGAAATCTTCATCCGCGGCAAAGGTGTGCTTGAACCAATTCAAGCTATGCCCCGCGGCCAAAGTGACGCCCATGGAGTAGTGCTGCCCTGGCACCACATGATCAAAGTAGTGCAGCTGACCGTGGTAAGTCGTGGTGGAATCTGGCTCGAAAGTCGAAACCACGCCAGAGGTCCCAATGCTTAGCATCAATTGGTCAGCACTGAGTACCCCAGCCCCTACCGCCCCGCAGGCATTATCGGCGCCGCCAGCAAAGACCTTCACGGTTTGGGGCAACCCCACCGCCGCCGCAAAGTCGGCGGTTAAGGTGCCGACACAAGCGGTGGCTTCTACCAGTGGCGGACACAGGCTAGCGGGAATGCCAAAGGTCTGCAAAATCGTCGTGGACCACTGGCGGGTACTTTCGTCGAGCATCACTGTCCCTGCAGCATCGGAATAATCCAGTCCCACCTGCCCGGTCATGCGGTAACGCACATAATCCTTGGGTAGCAGAAAGACGCGCGCCGCGGCGAAATTGGCGGGTTCGTGTTTTTGGACCCACAGCAACTTCGGTAAGGTGAAGCCTTCTAGGGCCCGGTTGCGGGTGACGGCGATAAAATCATCGCCCATCTTTTGCTTGATCTGCTCGACTTCTGCGGTGGTGCGGGTATCATTCCACAAAATTGCTGGGCGCAGCGGCCGCATGGCGGCCGACAGCAGCACCAGCCCGTGCATTTGGCCGGAGAAGCTTAACCCTGCCACCTGGCTGAAATCGACGTCAGGCTGCTGGCCCAGCTTCTGCAAGGCCGTTTTGACCCCGCGAATCCAGTCTTCTGGATTTTGTTCGCTGTACCCAGGTTGCGGCTGCTGCAAGGGATAATCGGCACTGGCGGTGGCTAGCGTGTTGCCGCTTTGCGCCACCAACAGCACCTTGACGGCACTGGTGCCTAAATCCACGCCAATCACTGTTGCCATATCGACCCTCCGTTACTTCAACGTCTGAATGATGTAGTGATTGAGCGTGTCCTTGAGCTGTTCCAAGTGGCCGGAATGCGTCGCCGCAATCAAGTCACTTTGCGGCTTGTCGATGACGTCAGCTTCCAGACTCTGGAAGGTCGCCGTGCCATTTTCAATCGTGGCGCCAATGCCAGATTCGTAGCTACTGTAACGATCCGCTATGACATCTTCGAAGACATGATCATCGATCAGCTTTTGCGCCACCCGCAGGCCAGCGGCGAAGCTATCCATACCGACAATATGCGAGTAGAACATATCTTCTGCTTCAAACGAGGAGCGCCGTGGTTTAGCATCGAAGTTCAAGCCGCCTTTGTGCGGGCCGCCGTTCTTCAAGACTTCGTACATCGCCAAGGTGGTTTCGTACAAATTAGATGGGAATTCGTCGATATCCCAGCCAATCAGCTCATCGCCTTGGTTGGCATCCAGTGAACCCAACAAACCGGCTTCGCGGGCAGTGCGGATTTCATGCTGGTAGGAATGCCCCGCCAAATTGGCATGGTTGCCTTCCAAATTCAGCTTGTAGGTGCCAGCCAGGCCATAAGTCTTCATGAAGTTAATGGTGGTGGCGGCATCAAAATCGTACTGGTGCGTCATTGGTTCCTTCGGCTTGGGTTCCAGCAGCAGCTGACCATCAAAGCCGATTTCCTTGGCGTAATCCGCCGCCAGGTTGAAGAACT
Organism: Lacticaseibacillus suibinensis; assembly: GCF_003946175.1. Taxonomy (GTDB): domain Bacteria; phylum Bacillota; class Bacilli; order Lactobacillales; family Lactobacillaceae; genus Lacticaseibacillus; species Lacticaseibacillus suibinensis. The sequence continues at coordinate 43,594 of NZ_RHOK01000002.1, forward strand.
GGCCCAGGTGATCCTGTTCCCGCTTCATATCGGTGTTCAGCAGGGATTCGTACCCTTCACGCCCGCCCCAGAACACATAGTTTGAAGCGCCGACGCGCTTAGCGGTTTCCAGGCCTTTCTTGACCTGGGCCGCTGCATAAGCAAAGACATCAGCGAAAGGTGAAGACGCGGCCCCGGCCACGAACCGCGGATTGGTGAACATGTTCGCCGTGTTCCACAGCACTTTTTTGCCCGAAGTCTTCTGGTAATCAGTAATCATATCCAGGATTTCGTCGAGGTTCTTGTTGGTTTCCCGCAGCGTGTCCCCTTCCGGCGCAATGTCCCGGTCATGGAAGCAGAAATAGTCCACGCCGAGCTTGTCGAAGAATTCAAACGCGGCTTCCACCCGCGCTTTGGCCAAGTCCATGCCAGTGAATTCTGAGTAAGGCCGCTGCGCCGTGCCATCACCAAAAGGATCCACCAGCTGCTGGTCAAAGGTGTGCCAAAAGGCCACCGCAAACTTCAACTGGTCGCGCATCTTCTTGCCGCCGACGAGTTCATCTGGGTTGTAATACTGAAAACCTAGCGTCGATTTCAGGCTAGTTGGGCCAAGGTACTTGATACTGTCCACATTCGGAAAATAACTTTGTTTATACATCAAAAAGCCTCCGTTTAGTTTGTTTATATAACTTACTAACTACGGGACAAAGGTACCACCAGCCGGGCGCAAGGTCAACCCTCTTTTTGAAAGTGCTTGCAAGTTAAAAGTGCAACTGGCGGCTACCTATCCCCAGCACCTGATGCACAATCAGCGTCGTGCCGCCGAGCGTAATTGCGTGCTCACCGGCCTCGCCCAAAGTTAGCGGCACCGCATGCCCGGCCGCCGTCAGCGCCCGGGTGAGGTCAGTCAGCAAGTCTGGATTGGCCGCGATCAGTTGGGAGTTGATGACAACAATTTTGGGATCATAACTGGCCACCAAGTTGTGAATCACCAGCGTCAGGCGCATGACGAACTGGGCGAGCACTGTCTGCATTGCCGGCGTGGCCGTCTTGGTTAGACCCGCCATCTCCTCGGCCTTGAGCGCATGACCGCTGACCGTAGCCAGTTGCGCCAGCACCGCATCTTCAGAGCAGAGGGTTTCAATTTTCACCAACTGGCCCTGGTCGTCTGGTGCCAAGGCGCGGCCCACTTCGCCGGCGCCCCCATTGGCCCCGCGGAACAGCTGGCCATCAATGACGACCCCGGCCCCGATGCCTTTGTGAATGCTCAGCGCTACGAGATCCTGCTGGGCCGCGGCAAGTTCGGTAAAATCCCGAGCATACAGCGCGGCCAAGTTAGCCTCGTTTTCAAGCACCACTGGCACCCCCAGCGCTTGCTCAAAATACGGCGCCAACGCAATGCCATCCAGGGCCATAAACGGCGAGTCCACCACCTGATTGTGATTAACGATGCCGTGTACGCCAATAGCCACGCCTAATAGGCCGTGCAAGGTCTGCCCAGCATTGGCTTGTTGAAAGGCCTGCACCTGCTGCACCATGAAGGCCAGCCGCTCAGCGATTGGCGCGCCTTCACCCCAAAAATTAGCGCTGTGGAGCACCTGTCCCGTTAAGGTGGTCACCATCATATCGGTGGCATGAAAACCCAAGTCAAAACTGACCACATAACCATAATGGGGATTGAACCGATGCAGCGTGGGTTTGCGGCCCCCAGCTTGCGAGCCTTCCCCGCTGCCTACCACTTCAAGATAACCTTCATCCAGCAACTGGCTAAAAATATCCGAGACGGTGACTTTGTTGAGCTTCAGGGCCTTGGCCACTTGGCTACGGGCAATCGGGCCGTTATTGATGACCGCCTGAAGCACATTTTTCTCATTGTTTTGGCGCACGCTATGCTTACTCATTCTCGCCATCTGCCGACTCCATTCAACGCTCAGCCCGCATGAAGCGGTACTGAATCAAAAATTCTGCCACGGCGAAACAGGCAAACAGGATGGCATAAAAGCCGTGGTGCTGAAACCAAGCGACCACCGCCGCCACCAAAAACAACACGGCGGCCCCTAGTCCCAACCAGTAAGCCCATTTGACTTTCGTTGCGATGATGCGTTTGGTTTTTCGGTCTGGTTTCATCAGCTGCCTCCTACTTACGGTGGTGCTTCTTGACTGCCGGCTTTTGCTTTAAGGCGGCGGTGATTTGCGCCACCACTTGTGGCCGCGGCAAGAACTGCGGCCGCTGGCCAGCCGTTTGCTTCAGTTGGGCGGTTGAATACTGCGGCGCCAGCTGATGCAAATCTTCAGCGGTCAACTGCCGCTGGTCCGCCAAGCCCCACATATCCTTGAGGGCCTGCGTGCGGACGCCCAAAGTGCGACTTTGCCACCACTGCGACCCAATCAGCCAAGCAAACAAGGCCACCCAGGCCACCAGCCGCACATGCGCCCCAAACACCAGCCGAATTAGCCAGAAAATCGCAAATGCCCCCACCGGCACCGCAATCACAAAAATGGTATTCCACTTTTTCAGACTCACATCATCACTCCCTATCAATTGTCTTTAGTATCGGTAATTTACGCGTGGAAGGCAAGCCGGCTGTGGTTAAATACTTGGCCGCTTCCCGCGTCGCCAAGGCGCTCAGCTGATTATCCGCAATAAATGCCGCCACCCACGCCGAGTCCGTTTTACTATACTGCCGCAGGGCCCAACCAATCGCTTTTTGGATGAAGAATTCATCAGTCTCACGGTCTCGGGCAATGGCGGCAGTCAGCAACTCGCGGTCAGTGGCGGTTTTGCTCATCAATTGCAGCGTGATTGCCACGCGCCGATCCCAGAAATCAGCGCTTGATTCAAACCAGTCAAACACCGTCCGCTTAGCGCTAGGCTGGCGATCGACAAACGTGCCGTACACCTTACGCCAGGCATCGACGCTGTCCCACCAAGCCTTTTGCGTCACCAATGGCTTCAGCGCCTGCAGTTCAGTCAAGTTCAGCCGCTTGACATTACGCTGAGCCAAGGCAATTGCCACATACTGATATTCGCGCTCTGGCCGCGCATAGAGTTCATGGATCCACGCGACCACCTCAGGCCAAGGCATCGTTATGCTTTGCTTCAGCAGTGGCGCTGCTTGCGCCGTCCGCGCCGGCGTTTTAACACCGAGAAAAGCAAAGCGATTTTTCATGTAGGCGGCCATCGGGGCGGCATTTTGCGGCGTCCCCACCAAAGTAAAAGCTAACGTCATCTTGCACCATCTTTCTTCGTTAACCTTAGTATACCGGTGTGCGATAATACAAGCAGACTATTTTGCGGAGGCGGCTATGACTACTTTTTATTTGATTCGCCACGGGCAAACCTGGGCGAATACCCAATTCATTAAACAAGGCATCATTGATGATGATTGCACCCACCTGACGCAGACCGGCCGGCAGCAGGCAGCCCGATTAGCCGCTGCGTTTCCTATCGCCTTTGCCGATGTGCTTTACGTTAGTCCGCTGCAACGCACCCGGGAAACGGCGGCCATTTTGAATGCCGCGGCCCAATTGCCGGTGCTTGAAGATCGACGGCTCCTGGAGATTTCTTATGGCGCATGGGACGGCCAAAACAATCATACACTGGAGCGGCAATACCCCGCCTTATACGACCACACCCTGCATGATGTCCTCCCGGCCTACAGCGAAGTTGCCCCAGGCAGTGAACCTTTTGCCGCTGTGGTGGCGCGCATGGCGCAATTCATGACCGCAGTGGCCACCGGGCGGCCTGACCAGCAAGTCATTGTGGTCACCCACGGCTTCACGGTGAAAGCCGCGGCGCTGGCCGTACTGCAGCCCAAGGACCCGATGAGCCTGCCTGAACCTGAAAATACGAGTGTGACCAAAATCACGCAAACTGAGGCCGGCCAGCGGTACTTGTGGTATTACAATCGCACCGGTTTCTAAAAAGCGCGGCTGAGACAAAATGCGGTTTTAGCCCAGAGGATAAGCCAAACGACCTGTAAAACCGGCGAACTTAGCCGGTTTTGCAGGCCGTTTGGCTTATCCGGCCAGGGCGTCGCATTTTGGCGCGTACTGTACTGGAATAGTCGTGATGCGATCGTGACTCTAAATTATGGCTCGGTCGCGTTTTGGGGTTAATCGTTAGCGTTGAGCCACTGGTCGAGCACCGAGATAAACTCATCATGCTGGTCAAGCAAGGCCAAATGCCGACTGTTGGCGAACAAATGCCACTTGGCGCCGGGGATATGGTCATACACGGTTTTGGCAATCAGCGGCGTGCACAAATCATCCGTGCCGTTGGTCACCAACACCGGCACATGGATCTTGTGCAGGTCAGCGGTGACTTCAAAGTCGGAAATCGTGCCATTTTCGGTGAATTCATTCGGGCCTTCAGCAATCAAGCTGGCCCGTTTGCCGTTTGTTGGCCGGCGCAGCGGTTCTGGGGAGTTCTCATCTGGATCATCCCAGCAGTACCGCTCCATGTAGCGGTCATTGGCCGCCAAGTACTTTGGGTTGGTGAAATCGCCGGTGCGCTCGGCTTCGGCAATCGCCGTCCGGTCCTCATAGCTGAGATAGCTGATCAGGCGATGCTGCTCGGCAATCCACAACTTAATGGACGACGGCGAGCCATCAATCATCACCGACTTGATGCCCTTGGGGTCAAGGGTGGTGAGATAGTACATCTCCAGCATTCCGCCCCAAGACTGGCCCAGCATGTGGACTTCATCTAAGTGCAAGTATTCGCGCAGCGCCACCAGCTCTTCGCGCCAGGTTTCACGGACATAGACGCTTTCGTCTTCTGGGAGCGACGATTTCCCGCAGCCGACCTGATCATACATAATCAGCTGGCGGCCGGTTTTGGCATAGTCGTCCATCAATTCAAAATAGTTATGCGACGACCCGGGCCCGCCGTGGATGAGCAGCAGTGGCGCCTTACCTGGCTTGCGTTCGCCGACAATGCGGTAATAGGTCTGGTAGCCGTGAAACGGCATGTAGCCTTCTTCAATTTTCATTTAATGGCCTTCTTTTTGGTTGATGGTTTTCATTATAGGCCTGGCACCGGAGCCACGCAAAAACCGCAGGCGGTGGCGCTGGCACCCACTCAGCCGGCGTTGTTCCAGCGGGGCGGACAACCAGCCCGCCAACCGGGCAATCAGGCGCTCCGGCAAAACTTATTGATCGCCGTACTGTTTCTGCATGATGGCCATGGTCAAGCTCGTATCCTGTCCTAGCACGCCGCCAGGCAAGCCGCTATAAACCGTACCATCCTTAGCCAAAATAATCCGGCCAAAGTGGCCAATCGACGGATCACCGTCTGGGCCATTGCTGTAGTTAAAGGACACATCATACTGGGCATCCACGGTGAACAAGTCATCCGAATCCACTGAACTAAACTCAGCAGACACATTGCTCTTAAGTTCATCTGGCGCCGCGTCTGGCGCCGTCACCTGAGTCAGCGCCCAGTCGTAGAACGCCTTGGCGCTGGGAAAAATCGCCGTCAAGGCGCGCTTCTTCGGCTCGATGCCTTTGGTAACATCAGCCCGCACCGTTTTGAGCTGGGCGGCGGAGACATCCTTGAGTACATTGCCTTGTTTAATCGTATCGAAGCCATGCTTCAACGTGTAATCACCATTGGCCGCCACGTCAAAGTCAGCCAGCTCCCGGGTCGACAGGCCGTACCCGGAAAGGTAAATGCCCCAGACTGACGCCTGATAGTGGTCACCTTTAAATGCACTGAGGCCATCGTTGGTTTCGATGTAGGCCGCATCCGCCGCCTTGCCATCCGAGTAAATGTAGAAAATGCGCCGCTGCAACTCCGTCAGCGAGATGCCCTTGATGTTGGTATTGGCAATGGCCTTTGCCACCGCAGCGGTTAAATCAGCCTGGCCTGCAGCCAGCTTGGGATAGGTCATCCCTTTGATGAAGGCTTGATAAGCGGTTAACGCCTCCAGGGCAACGCCAGCCTTGAGCTTGCCAGCCGTTGCCACTTTGGCGGTGGCGGCGGCCAGTGCCTCCCGTTCTTTCAGCTGGGCGGTGCAAGTCGTCAAAATGGACGTTAAGGTCTGCTTCAAAGTCTTGTTGCTGGCAGCCACCAGTTTCGTGGCCTTTTTGACTTTGGCCGCTGTGGCACTAGCTTTGATCAAAGCCTCATCGTTCACAGTTTTGCCTTTCAAGGCTTGTGGCTTCGTCAAGGCATTGACGGCAATCGTCGCTTTGGCGGCTCGAGTTAATCGCTTCAATGCCTGGGTGCGCTTAGTGGCCGCAGCGTCGAATTGCGTGATTTTTTTGGCCACTGCTTGCGGCGCTTCATCTCTGTATGTATCGACGGTTTGGGTCAGCTTCACAGCCGTTTTGTTCAGGGCCGTCACCGCTTGATTAGTCGTGCTGGCGGTCACATAAACGTTCTTTTGCGCCCAGTGCTTGGCAATTTTGCCGTCTAGCTGCTGGCCTTGCTTCAGTGCCTTGGTCACTTGGGCATCGGCGTCGGCTTGGCGCTGATGGCCGCGGAACCAAAACACCCCGATGATGATTAAAATGACGACCAGCAGACTACCACCTGCTACCCACCAGGTTTTGCCCTTGTTCAATTTCATGGTTACTTCCTCCCAATCTAGGTTCAGGTTTTATTAAACCATACCGTTGAGTGAAAAAGAGTGGGCTTTTGTGTATAAAAGCGGCAATTAAATAATGTTAATAATGATTTTGCCTTTGACTGGTTGCAATAATAAGTGCTGGCCAGATTATGCTATAAGCCTATTCGAATTGTATCCGCTTACGAGAAGCGTATGCTTTGCGCTATAATGAAAAAGTCAGCCGCCTACTCGGGCCTTTTGTCCTAGCGATCAGCCTGAAGCGAGCGACAATACTTGACTAAAAACGCACGATGAAAGGAGTTTTCCCATGGCATTTGACGATAATTTTCTCTGGGGCGGCGCCACAGCCGCCAACCAATATGAAGGTGGCTACCTTGAAGGTGGCAAAGGCCTGAGCACCGCGGACGTCATGACTAATGGCGCCGTGGACCAGCCGCGCCGCGTCACCTGGAAGAATCCCACCACCGGCGAAACCGGCTCGACGCCCTTTGGCTTTGGCGCCAGCAACCGCCAAGTCCCAGAAGGTACCGAACCCGCAGTCTTAGATGGCGAATACTACCCAAGCCATACCGCCACCGACTTCTATCACCACTACCAAGAAGACATCAAGCTGATGGGCGAAATGGGCTTCAAGGTCTTCCGTCTGAGCATGAACTGGGCCCGCATCTTCCCGAATGGGGACGACGCGCAGCCAAATGAGGAAGGCCTGCAGTTCTACGATAACGTCTTCGATGAATGCAAAAAATACAACATCGAGCCCCTAGTGACCTTGTCCCACTATGAAACCCCGCTGCACCTGGCGATCAAGTACAACGGCTGGGCCGACCGCAAGCTGATCGACCTGTTCGTGAAGTATGCCACCACCGTCATCAAGCGCTACAAAGGCAAGGTGCACTACTACCTCACCTTCAACGAAATTAACATGATCGAAATGAGCGGCTACATGGGCGGCGGCATCATCAACGCCACCGAGCAAACCAAAGCCCAAGGCGCCCATAACCAGTTCGTCGCCAGCGCCCTCACCGTGCGGGCCGCCCATAAAATCGACCCCAGCGTGCAAGTCGGCCAGATGTTGGCCTATGGTCCTCTTTACGCCTTGACCGCCGATCCGAACGACCAGCTCAAGGCCCAAGTCGATATGCAAAATACTTACTTCTACGCCGACGTGCAAACCGGCGGCCATTACCCAGCTTACCGCATCAAAAAGTATGAACGCGACGGCATCAAGCTGGATGATAACCCAGAAGATTACGAGCTTTTGGCGCACTACCCAGCCGATTTCTTGAGCTTCTCGTGTTATGGCTCCAGCACCGTCACCACCCATGACGTTGATGGCAAAGACGGCGGCAATTTTGTCACCGGCGTCAAGAACCCTTACCTGAAGACCAACGCCTGGGGCTGGGCCACCGATCCGCAGATCTTGCGCATCGCGCTAAACAACCTCTACGACCGTTACCACAAGCCCCTTTGGATTGTCGAAAACGGCATTGGCTGGGCCGATAAAATCACCGCCGACCACAAGATCCACGATGATTACCGCATCGAATACCTGCAGCAAAACATCGCCTCCATGCGCGACGCTGTCACCATCGATGGTGTCGACCTGATGGGCTACACCATGTGGGGCTGCATCGACCTGGTCTCTGCTGGGACCGGTGAAATGCGCAAGCGGTATGGCTTCGTCTATGTCGACCGCGATGACAAAGGCGAAGGCACCTTGAACCGGTACCCGAAGGACTCGTTCTACTGGTACAAGAAAGTCATTGCCAATAATGGCGAGGATCTGAGTAACTAAGCATTCTACTGAAGCGAGCGTCCGTTCTTTTGAGCGGACGCTTTTTGTCGTTGAAGTTTGATTTGAATCACATACAAATCAGTAACTAAACGGAATATTAGTTTTAAGCATTTCGTTGAACGCGACTCGTTTTGACGGGAAAGGTGTAGTTAGATTTCAGCTTCGTTTTGGGTGACTTGATACGCTCAATCACCAGTTCCACCATCAACTCAGCCATTTCCTTCAAAGGTTGTTGCACAGTCAACAATGTCGGGAAAAATGTACGAACAAAGGTGGATCCATCGTATCCAGTGATCACTGGCCGATAATCCATGGCATCCGCACACGTCTTGACCAAGATTGCGGTGACATCATCCGTACAACAAATGGCGTCATATTCTCGGCTGACAATCAACTGCCCCACCAACATCTTCTTTAATGCCAAAGAGCTCTCAAACTCGAGAGAAGACGTTGTCACTTCGGTCCCAGATTGATTAAAGATAGAAAGCATCCCCGTCACGCGATCATTGATAGGGTAAAAGTCTTCCTTACTGCCGGAAAGAATCAACACATTCTTTGCCCCCTGGGCGATGATTTTTCTTGCAATTGCCTTGCCGCCAGCCAGGTTGTCACTTTTAACAGTCGGAATCTCTTTGGAAATCTGACGGTCAAAAGACACAATCGGATAATTGGCATTACCGTGAGCAATCATAAAATCCGAATGCGAGCCAGTGATGATGCCATCGACCTGATTGCTTTTCAGAAGCTTGAAGTACTCTTCCTCTTTCGTTGAGTTGTTCTTGCTGGTACATAAGAGCGTTTGAAAATGTCTAGTACTAAGTTCATCTTCAAGCCTTTCAAATAACTCTGAATAAAGCGGATTGTCTAAGGAGGGCAAGATGACCCCAATCGTGTTCGAAGGTTTGCCTTGAAGGCTTCTGGCGGCAGTGTTCGGTTGATAATTTAATCTTCTCATCGCCTCTTTCACTTTGCTAATTGCCTCAGGACTCAAGTAGCCTTTATTGTTTATCACTCGAGAAACGGTCGCCACTGACACCTCTGCCTCACGAGCCACATCACGTATTGTCACTGCCATTCGGAATCAAGCCTCCCATAGATGTATCAAATCCGCTACAATCATCCCATTTTGGCCTGAAAAATCAAGGGACTATCACAAAAAATATGTAACAACATGTAACCGATTGCCATTTTTGTAAGCTCTTTCTATGATTAAGACGCTTGCAAGCAGTAACACTATGATGAGGAGTGGCTCTATGACCGTACCAAACAAAGTGATGTTAATTACCTATGGCGATAGCATGGGTAAAAATCTGCATCAACTCAATCAAATTCTAAACACCTATTTTTCTGGGGCCATCGGTGGAATCCATATTTTGCCCTTTTTCCCTTCTTCTGGAGACCGAGGCTTCTCTCCCTTGAATTACACCACCGTGGATCCCAAGCTCGGCGACTGGCAAGATATTGATGAACTAGCCACAAATTATTATCTGATGGCCGACATTATGATTAATCACCTCTCCAAGCAATCCACAGAATTTCAGGATTACATTAAGCGCCACGATCAATCAGACTATGCTGGCATGTTTCTGAACTGGGATCATTTCTGGCCAGCAGGTCGGCCAACACAAGCAGATATTGATCTGATATACAAGCGCAAGGACAAAGCGCCATACCAAGAAGTTCGCTTCGCGGATGGCACAATTTCAAAAGTCTGGAATACCTTCAGTGAGGAACAAATTGACCTTGACGTTAAGAATATCAAGGCACAGTCACTCTTCACAACAGCAATGGCCACTTTTGCTCAACATCAAATCAATTTCGTTCGCTTGGACGCTTTTGCATATGCAGTAAAAAGATTGAACTCAACCGATTTCTTTGTAGAACCTGATATTTGGCAACTGCTGGAGCAGATTACCGGAAAGGCTAAGGAGCATCAACTTGAGGTACTACCTGAAATCCATGAGCACTATTCTTTAAACCGTAAAGTTAGTCAGCACGGATACTTCACTTACGATTTCGCCCTACCGATGTTAATCCTGTATTTTCTGTATTCTAAAGACAGCCACCCCCTCCTGAGGTGGCTGCAAGCGAGTCCAATGAAACAATTTACCACCCTCGATACCCATGATGGTTTGGGCGTGGTAGATGTCCAAGGACTTCTTTCCGCCGAGCAACTCGATTTTACGACACATCAACTTTATGAAAATGGCAGCAATGAAAAAAGGGTATACTCCGGACCTGAATATCAAAACCTGGATGTGTACCAAATTAACACTACCTATTTCTCGGCCGTTGGGGAGAGAGCGGATTGGTATTTATTGGCCCGTGCCATCCAGATATTTGCCCCTGGCATCCCTCAGATTTATTATGTTGGGTTGCTAGCCGGAAAGAATGACTTGGACTTATTGGAAAAAACAAAAGAGGGACGCAATATCAACCGCCATTATTATGACGAAAGCGAAATTGCTAACGCAGTCAAACTACCCGTTGTCGCAAAGCTGCTTCACTTGCTCCGCATCCGTAACTCGAGCCGTGCTTTCGATCTTGATGGTAGGCTTGTTTCTCATAATACACAGGATGGATTTGTCCTTATTCGTGAATCTGCTTCTTCAGAACACAACGCCAAGCTGGAAATCAATAGCACAACGCGCCAATTTCAAATCTATATCGATGGCTTGGCAGTCAATCTTTGACTAATTAATTGAGGTGAATATTTTGGATAGTTTAACTAATAAGCTTCAAGAGAAGCTAATACCTTTTGCTCGAAAGCTCGACACAAATCGCTATCTAACTGCAATCAAGTCTGGCTTTTTAGCCTCGATGCCACTACTGATTATTGGATCAGTTTTTCTACTTTTTGAAAATATTCCTTGGGCACCATATACAAACTTCATGGTTTCTGTTTTGGGGAAAAACTGGGCTCAATATTTCAGCATTCCCTTCGAGAGTACTTTTGATATTATGACCCTGTTCGTTATCATTGGGATGGCGAAGTCTTTGGGTGATTATTACAAGATTAACGCCATTGCATCCATCACAATCTCTTTGGCGACTTACTTAGTGGTTACACCCGATTTAACTACTAAAGCCGGCCTTCTAGGAATTCCAAAGTCCAGCTTGGGCTCTGCTGGACTCTTTCTTGCCATGGTAACGGTGATTGGTGCAATTGAGGTATATCGTTTGGTTGCCGCTAAAGGTTGGACCATCAAGATGCCTGATTCAGTGCCACTCAATGTCGCTGAATCCTTTTCATCCTTAATCCCTGGCCTAATTGTTATTTTGTTGGCCTACGTCGTTCGGCTCAGCTTTCAATTTACTGACTATGGCTCAGCACAGAGCTTTATTTACAAGATTCTTCAAATTCCGTTACTCGCTTTGGGCAGCACGTTACCTGCTCAGTTAGTTGCGCAGTTGTTCGAAAGTGTACTTTGGTCAATTGGTATTCATGGGGGCAATGTCGTGGGGTCCGTCATGGATCCCATCCGGATGACCCTCATGGCACAAAATGCTCATGCCTTCTCGATTGGCGCTGCTCTACCAAACATCATCCAATACCAGTTTGGGGCCCTATTCATCTCCATCGGCGGTTCAGGGACAACCATCGGCTTGGCCATTGCTGGGTTCTTCTTTATGAAGTCACGGCAATACAAAGCTATCAGTCGTGTCGCGTTCGTGCCTGCGCTGTTTAACATCAGTGAGCCCATTATCTTTGGTTTTCCAATTATCTTGAACCCTATTCTGATCATCCCGTTCATCATCACACCTCTCCTGATGACCGTACTAACCTACTTTGTCATGGCTACAGGTATCGTGCCACCAGCAAGTGGAGTTAACATTCCTTGGACAACTCCTGCCATCATCTCAGGCTTTCTTGTGTCCGGCTGGCGCGGGGCAGTATGGCAGGCGATTGAAATCGCACTGAGTACTGCTATATACTATCCATTCTTGCATGTTCTAGATGTCCGGGCACTTCAAAAAGAACAAGAAGACAGCACGAGCGTCAGCGTTGAGAACTCGGCTGCCACTGAAGGAGAATAGAATTTTGAGTACATTTCCAAAGAATTTTCTCTGGGGTGGCGCTTCTTCTGCCAATCAATCAGAAGGTGCTTTTGAGCTGGATGGTAAAGGCCTCTCAACCGCCGACGTCGTTCCCAGATTTGAGCCAGACGTCCGTCGTCACTATTCACATCCCTTCGAAGTCACGCGCACTGATGCCATGATGAATGCTGACGATACCACGTCGAATTTTCCTAAACGGCGAGGGACTGATTTCTATCATCACTACAAAGAAGACATTAAGTTGATGGCAGAGATGGGGTTCAAAGCTTTCAGATTTTCCATTGCTTGGTCACGGGTCTTTCCCCAAGGCGACGAGGAACATGCAAACGAAAAAGGGCTGCAATTCTACGAGCAAGTGATTGACGAATGCTTAGAGTACGGAATTGAACCTGTCGTAACCCTATCGCACTATGAGATGCCTTTGAATCTGGCACTCAAATATAACGGATGGCAGGATCGCCGCTTGATTTCATTTTTCACACGCTACGCCAAAACCGTAATCTCCCGTTTTAAGGGCAAAGTGAAATATTGGCTGACGTTCAATGAAATAAACGGCGTGCCAATGACCCCTTATACTGGCGGTGGGGCTTTTGCCGAAACCGCAGATATCCTCAAAGTTGGCTATCAGGCGGCTCATCATCAATTTCTTGCCGCGGCCCATGTTAAAGCTTTGGTACAGAAGATTGACCCCACTGCAAAAGTCGGTTGCATGATCGCCAAAATGGTCGTCTATCCAGAAACTAATGACCCTGCCGACATACTCGAAGCACAAGTCCAGAATGAGCTCAATAATTTCTTTGCAGCGGTTCAAGTTAGAGGCAGATACCCAGCTTACATGAAGCGTTACTTTCAAAAGCACCAAGTCAAAATACTCATGCAGCCTGATGACGCCGCTTATCTAAGCGCACACACGGCCGATTTTATCGGAATCAGTTACTACATGAGCTATACCGTGAGTGCAAGCAACAAGGCTGAGAATATAGGCGGTAACCTGAGAGCTGCCATTCGTAATCCTCACTTAAAGAAATCCGAATGGGGTTGGGAAATTGATCCGCAGGGCTTGTTGTGGGGATTGAAAGATCTTTATGATCAGTCTGAAGTGCCTATTTTCATCGTTGAAAACGGGCTAGGCGCAAACGACGTGTTAACACCGACGCATGAAATACACGACAATTACCGAATTGAATATCTACGCGCTCATTTGAAAGCTGTGGCAGCGGCAATTGAGGAAGGCGTTCAGGTAATAGGCTACACCGCTTGGAGTGCCATTGATTTGGTCAGTATGTCCGGATCGGATATGTCAAAGCGTTACGGATTTGTCTACGTTGATGCTGACGACTATGGCGTTGGCACTTACAACCGCTACCCCAAAGACAGTTTCTACTGGTATCAAAATGTGATCAAATCAAATGGTGCGAATTTATAGCCAGTAATCTGGCTAGCCAGCTAAAAAATGACCCTTCCATTTCATGATGGAAGGGCCGTTTGCTTTACATTATTTTCTGCGTCGCAACAATCCGCGCCACGAACTCATCCGCCGCACCGCGGAGCAGCACACTGTTGTAACTCTCGAAGTATTGGCCGAAATCCTCTTGGTTCACCGAATAACCCCGATAGTCATTGGCTAAGGTCACCAGCAGCGTTGGTTTTGCATCCGCATGCCGAATGCGTGCGCCAAGCGTGTGCACCAGTTCGCCTGGATAAGTCACAAGGCGAAATTCCCCACAATCCAAAATCGTACTATGAGTCTCAAAATGGGTATGGCCGAAGTCACGAATATGCTGATAGGTACTCAGGAAGCCTTTTAGCTCATCCTGTCTGGCTCCCGTCGCCGCTTGCGTTTCATTGTTTATTTTCGTCCACAAAACCTGGGCGTCAGGATTCGTCACCGGATTATAGTCGCTGGTCAACGTCACCTGCTGGCATTTCAAGCGGTCGAGCGTAACCGGTTTATCCGTAGCCGTGATTAAACCGGCGACGAGTTGCTCACTTTTTTGCGTGACCTCAGCAAAGGTGCTTTCGCGGCGCGTGTAGCGCGTGCTGGTGTTCCCACAATCCGTTAACATCACCACTGGTCGAATGCCGAAGCGTTTTTGATAGGCCTGCCGCACCCCGCCGACCAAATCGGCGGATAACTGGGTGTTTTTGACGTTCATAATAGTCGGATGCGTCCCTAACAGGAGCAAGGCCCCGAACAGCTTATCTTCCTCATCTAATGCAACCAGTTGTGCCAGTTGGCGATTGTAAGGCATCGTCGCCCGATCCCGGTTAGCATAGATGCCATCAGGAACCGTCGCGGTCCGCAATGCCAAGCGCCCTGGCTGAGCATTCTGGATGGCATTGGCCACGGCCTTCAACGTCTGCGTATCAATCTGCCGCCAATAAGTTTCATCGATGTCCGGATAGTCGAGCAACAGATCCGTTACCGTGGGTCCTGAATGGGTGTGAATGGCCGCAATCACTACCTGCTCCGCCGGCACCTGCCATTTGGCGGTGACTTGCCGTTTAATGCGATCAGCGCGATAGCCCGGTACGGCCACAATATCAAGGGCAATGAAAAGTAGCCGCGTCTCGCCATTCGCCAGATAAAACACCGATGTGGTCAAATGATCATGTCGTCCTGTGGAGCGGCGGCTTTCGTAGCCTTCCATTTCACACCCGATTTGCGGGTCAATCAA
Source organism: Lacticaseibacillus suibinensis (assembly GCF_003946175.1). Lineage (GTDB taxonomy): Bacteria > Bacillota > Bacilli > Lactobacillales > Lactobacillaceae > Lacticaseibacillus > Lacticaseibacillus suibinensis. The sequence continues at coordinate 58,680 of NZ_RHOK01000002.1, forward strand.
CTGGTTGTCTGTTCCAATAAGCATTGCCGTGCCTCCTTAACCTAAACCCAGCTTAGCACTTTTGACGAAAAATATCACTTATAAGCTTTTTCTTGATATTTGTATCAACGATGCTATACTGACGATGTAATGGTTTTCATTTTTCGTTAGGAGGCATTGTGATGAAAAGAATGAATCGCTTCTTCGATCATTTCCAAGAATTCATGGAAGCGAAGATTGTGCCTGTGGCCAATCGAATTTCCAACCAGCGCCATCTTGCGGCGTTGCGTGATGGTTTAACCAACTTGGTGCCCTTTACCATTATTGGTGGTATCGCTTTGATGATTGCGAACCCGCCAGTCAACACCGACCTGGTCAAGCCAACCAACTTCTTCAATAATTTTCTTTTGGCCTGGATGCACTGGGCGCAAGGCAATTATGATATTTTGACCGTTCCCTTTAATCTCTCAATCGGGATTATCTCAGTTTATGTGGTCTTAGGGGTTTCCTATCAACTCGCCAAGTCCTATAAAATGGCGGCTTTTCCTAATTCCCTGGTGGCTTTGATGACGTTCTTTGCCGTCGTTGCTGCGCCCAAGACCGTCAATAAAGTGCTTCAAATCGACACGACATTATTAGGTTCTAATTCCATGTTCGCCGCCATTATCATTGCGCTACTCGTCATTGAAATTAACCGGTTCCTCATCAATCACAAGATTGCCATTCGGATGCCGAGTCAAGTCCCTCAAGCCGTGGCCGCACCATTCGAAGTGTTGCTACCATTGATTGCCAACCTCCTGATTTTCGGCGGGATCAACGGCTTGTTGGGTCACTTCAACACCAACATCGGCACCTTTATCTTCGCGATTTTCCAGCCATTGATGCACGCTGGGGCGTCACTGATTTCCATGATGATTCTGGTCGAAGTTGCCCTGATCTTCTGGTTCTTCGGGATTCATGGCGACAACATGATTTCAGCGGTCACGACGCCAATCTGGACCGCCGGCTTGGTTGAAAACCTGCAGGAATACGCTCAGCACAAGCCACTGACCAACATCTTCGTTGGGAACTTTACCTTTATCTTTGGTGAAGCCGCAGTTTACATCGCTATTTTGATCAGCATGTTAGTCTTTGCCAAGTCCCCACAACTCAAATCATTGTCGCGCTTGGCTTGGCCCGCAACGCTGTTTAATATCAATGAACCGCAAGTCTTCGGGATTCCAACGGTCATGAACCTCTTCACCTTCATCCCCAGCTTCATCTGCTTGCTGATTGATATGCCAATTGCCTACTTCGCCACCACACTTGGGTTTATGGGTAAAACCGCGATGAGTGTGCCGTGGACTTTGCCCGCACCACTCTATGCGTTAATTTCAACGTTAGATTGGCATTCACTGATTGTCTGGTTCCTGATTTTTGCGATTGATTTCGTGATTGTGGCACCATTCATGATTGCTTATGATCGGCAGCTCTCAATCAAAGATGCGCAAGGGGAACCCGCAGCCGAATAAGCTCAATTCGAAAACTAAGGAAACGTCTGCTTGCACGTTGCAACAGGCGTTTTCGTGCTACTATGTAAGTATCAAAAACGAAGGATGGTTTGATATGGACCTGGAGGAACGCATTGGGATTTATTACACGACGCTAACCAAAACTGAACGCCGCGTCTACCAGGCCATCCTGGCCAACCCTGCCGCGTCTGCGGAACGCTCGATTCAAGAGGCCGCCAAGCAATACAACGTCTCGGTCGCCTCCATTCAGCGATTTGTTAAAAAGGTGGGCTACAAAGGCTATCCTGAATTCAAGCTCGATGTTGCCAAGCTCCTGGCGGCGCCAGCGCCTGAAGCCGCACAGTCGACGCGCCTTCAGCGCATCATGGCCGGCTACACCAAAACCTTCCAAATTCTCGCGCAGATGGATCTGGAACAACCGTTAAATCGCCTCGTTGCGGCCATCCATGACCACGCCAGCGTCAAAGCCATTGGGATTGGGAACTCTGGGCTTTCAGCGGAGCAGCTAGTTTATTCCATGTATTCAGAGGACCGATTCATTGAACCAGTCACCGACCAAATTCGGGTCGACTACCTCACGCATGCGTTAACCAAAGATGACCTGCTGATTATTTTCTCCATCACCGCTTCCGTTCATTCTTATCAAGCACTGCTCACTAAGGCTAAGCGCCTACACACCCCAGTTTTTCTCATCACGATGAATCAAGAAACACCATTACTGAAATTAGCACCGGAAACCATTATCTTGCCTTCTACGCATATCACCGAAGTCGACAACACGCCGCATCAAATTGATAATCGGACGATTTTGTACAGTTTTGCTGAAGTCATTTCGTATTACTACGCGACAAGTGAATAAGCTCAGCACAAAGAACCGGCCTCGTTAACAACGTGTTAACGGGGCCGGTTCTTGCACTCCCGACCGATTATTTGCATTCATGGTTTCTCAGTTAACGTCTGTTTTAGTAACGAATAACTTCGATAAACGAGCATCCCATTCTTTGTGTAAAATCTTTGGGCGTCTCCATCAGTCCACAAAAAGTATACGTGATAGATATGTTGCTTTACCATTGTGGCCAACATGGTATGAAAAAGGACATAACCTAGGTGCTGCCGGCGCATATCGCTTCTGACGCCAAAGGGTCCAAACCGACCAGTGCTACCATCAATCGCCCGCTGACAGTAACCAATAATTTCATCGTATTGATTAACCGCAACGATGATGGTCCTTGACGCCAGGCCGCTTTTTATCGCCTGACGCACATTGACTTGCCAATCTGGGGCAAAGTCTTTGCTCAGCAACATTAACAACGAATAGGTATCACTCAGTTGGAATGGCCTAATTTTAATCCCCAAGGCTTCGACTTGGTTTAATACTTGGTCGAAATTGACTGGCCGGTGATAATTCACTAAGGTGCGCTGCATCGACACGGCATCACCGCTCTTCACAAAACCTAACTTCTGAAAGAATGGCAACGCGTTCGGGTAGGCGGCTGTATCCACACCTGGAAAGAGATAACTTGCAGGGTACGCCGCGAGGGTAATCTGCTGAACACCTTCACCAACAAAAAGCTGCTGAATACGAGTCACCAGACTCGCTCCCCGCCTTTGATGCTGTGCTTGCGGCAAAACGCCCATCGCGATCAGCCACCCTTGCCGTGTTGCCTGGTCAGCTGTTGCCCAGAGAAAACCGACCACCTGGCGGCCGTCAAGCATTAAAAGAAAATGCTGCGCATCGAACTTTGAATCCAGTAAGATTCGGTTCGTGAAGCCGGCAAGATCGATTGGATCAGCCGCCAAGGTTTGATTCCAGACCCGAATCGTGGCATCAAGATACTGGGACGAAAAAGTTGCGATTGCCATTGTTTCCTCCCCTAATCGTTTCTGAAGCCGCTGAAACGACACTAAAATTCAGTGATAAAGTGTGCAATTTGCTTCCCACCTGTCAATGCAATCAGGTCATGCACGCAACGATTCTGAGTTGCGTCGAACAACTTGTCCAGTTGGGCAGTGGTCAGAAAGCTTAGAAAAATCGCGGCCAACGTTTGCGGCGAGACGAGTTCCTGCGTTACTTCTGTGGTGTAATCAACCCCCTGAGCACTCAAAGTATAGGTGCCAGAATTCCAAGGCGCGGACTCGTCTTTCACACTAAACTGAATGCTCTGTTGGATTGGAAAAGCACTTAACCAGAATTGAAAGAAGGCTGGTATATCAACAATTCTCGCCATCGTGTCCTGGTAAATATGCTGTTCAATTCGCGGATCATCGAAGTCAAAACTAAGCGCCTTGGCGGTCGTTGACATCCCAACGATTTTAAACACGTTAGATTGGTGGGCAGCAAGAAAGCCTAGCAACTGTTGCCGCCAATGATTTTCAGCGGCAATCAAATCAACCACTTCAATCGTCGTATCCACCTTGCGATAGCTCAAATAAGCAACCACCGATGAGTGAAGGTACAGCAGGGCATAATTCAAGTCTGGATACTGGGCCGCTTGCCGCTGCCACCATGGGGCATCCCGAAATGGCATACCGTGAGTTTGATGAACCTCTTGCGTGTACAGCGCTTGGATCGCATCAATTTGATCACCTGTCAATTCTGACGGTTGCTTCCTCGCTACAGTATAAACGCGATCGATGGGAAAATTCGGATAGCGTTCCACAGGTATTTCATAATGAAGACGCTGCGTATACAGCTCGTACCCAAATTGCCGGTAAAATGAAGGCGCAAATGGCTGCAATATCGCCACGACTTGCCCAAGCCGATGTGCCTCCATTAAGCTTTGGCGGACCAATTGGGTGGCAATTCCACGTCCGCGTGCTTCGGGGTAGACGCCAACATGGTTAATACCCACGGCTTTTAACGACTGGCCATAAAAATTCACAGTAAGAGGCAGATTAATCAATTGGCCTTTTAGTTCATCATTGTCAAAAGCCCCGATTCCTTGGCCCATGTTGAGCAGGCACCGGTAGTCCTTGGCCTTCTGCGCCGTGTATTGTGAATGAAAAACATATTTTCGAAGTTCAATCGATTGATCAACATCAGATTGGGTTTGAAAGCCGCGAACTTGCATGTTTTCGCTCCCTCCTTAATTCTTAAACTGTGACTTATAGTTCTTAGCTAAGCGCTTAGAAGCGGTAATGGCAGCAAAACTGCGATCAAAGTCCTGACTGAAGTAGAGATATAAAATGACGTCAATGACGAAAAACTGGCCTGTAATCGAGTTCGTCGCCCCCACACGAACATCTGGCTCCATCGGTTTAATGGTTTTCAGTGAAACATCACCTAATTTAGCCAAGTGGTTCTGGCCGAACATCGTCAAGGTAATCAAAAACAAGCCACTCTCTTTAGCATAATTCGCTACGTATAAGATTTCCGGCGTCTCACCTGAATTTGAAACGAGCCACAGCGTATCGTCTTTGGTGGCGTTGCTTAACTCCGTCAAAAACACATTGACATCACGGCCGACTACGACGCGCAAGCCGATTCTGGCCCATTTTTGCCGAATATTTTCTGCCGCCAAAGAAGACGCGCCGACCCCAAAGACATAAAGCGTATTAGTTTGTTTGAGGCGGTTCACTGCTTTGTTGCAGTCATCTGGCTTCAGTAAGCTCTTGGTCTGCTCAATATTTTTGGTCTCATTTTCAGCTAACTTGTCGCGAATCGAGCCAAAGGATTCATTGGCTTTGATATCAAGCTGCTTCTCGTCATCCTCTTTACCCTCAACGAGGTCCATCGAGAGCATAATTTTCATTGCCGTGAAGGAATCAATATCAAGTTTCTTCACCATTCTGACCACTGTCGCAGAACTCGCGCCTGCCAGCTTTGCGAGTTGATCGACGCTATAGTTAACCGTTTCTTCCGGGTGTTCTAACACATATTGCGCAACCTTTGACTCTGCGGCAGTCAGATCATCTTGGCTGATACGAACTCGATTCTGAAAATTCATCTTGATTCCCCCTTAGAGAAGAAAAAAGTTCTGATAAGCCTGTTATCAAAACTTTTCCCCGATTTGTTTTTTTAATGCGGATGATTTTTGCTCAAGGCCTGCATCTTCCGCACGCGATTGGCCAACCAGCCTTTGCCTTCTCCCGCCATAAAGAGTTTATAGTTTCTAGTCGCTGCCATGAAGAAGACGATGCATCCAAACAAGAAAACGACTTGAAAGGCAATCAGGGCAATTCGATTATTCGTGATGGCCTGCCCCACAATGAGCAAGATAAAGCTGGCAAACCCAACGAGCGTCCCGTAGATCCGGTGGCCACTTTGATAAACCCAACTCACCAGCGCTAGCGCAGCGGTGAAGAGCACCGCCAGTACTAAAAACATCATAACCGCATAACCCATCAGTATCATCCTCTCAGTAACGGTAATAAGCGCGGCTTTCCTGCCAGAATCTGTGGTCAGTTTCCCCACTCAACTCAATGCCAGCGTCAACATCCGCAATTGTTCGCAGCTGGCAGCCTGCTAAATATTCAATAAACCGATGCTTCGTACCAATTGCAGGCGACACCAGATCCATGGTGAACCGATCTGGCCAAAGTGTCATCATGGCTTTCAACACATTATACCCTAATGTAAGCGGATTAAATGCATTATCCATGATGTGCACTTGCACGCCTTGGCAAATCGCATGTGCGTGCTTGGAGGCTAGCGGTTCAAACCAGACTGGTTGAAACCGAAGATGGTCGTCCTGCGCTGCAGTTTCAGTCAAGCAATTCGCCAGTTGATTTGCATCAATCCAAGGAGCGCCAAATTGTTCGAACGGTTTCACCGTGCCGCGACCTTCAGAGACATTCGTGCCTTCCAGTAAACACAGTCCTGGATATAACCGCAACGCATCCAAAGTGGCCAGATTAGGCGAAGGGGCAACCCACGGCAGACCATTATCTAACAAGTTTCGACTAGCATCCCAGCCCCGCATTCTTGCGACGGTTAATTGCAACTGCGGTGTGAGGTGATCTTTAATCCATGCCGCCAACTCGCCAATGGTTAGCTCATAGCGATTCGGTAAGGGCAGCAAGCCCACGAATGAGAAATAATCATGATTCATCGCTTGTCCTACCGGCCGCTGCCGCCCTAATGGTAAAGGCCGGTCAAAAACCAACACTGCCATGTTCGCCTGCGCTGCGGCTTGCATTGACTCTAACAAGGTGTAGATATACGTGTAGTAGCGGACACCGATGTCTTGGATATCAAAGGCCAACACATCGATGTCAGTGAGATCATCCCCTGCAGGTGCGCGATGGCTACCGTAAAGGCTGACAACTTCAAGGTTAAGTGCATTATCGAAGTAGCTCTCAACGCTTTCACCTGCACCGACAATTCCGTGAAGTCCATGTTCTGGTGTAAATAGCTTAGTGACACCAGCGCTAACTTCGTTCAATACCTGGTAGGTTGGCTTAAACGTCGCGGTTAACCCGCTGAAGTTTGTCACTAACCCAACGCGTTTGCCCGCAAGTAACGCCGCGTATTCGTCAACGGCTTCGTTGCCTAGCTCCATCGTCATCAGCCGATCCTGAACATTTTTTCCGCCACTTCAGGCATATCTTCTTCATCGATGCGCTCCACAGAAAAGAACTGATTGCCCTTGGCCATTTTGGCCTTGAATTGCTCAATTTTCTTCTGATCGCCTTGAATTTCGACCACGATAGTACCCTCAGGCCCTCTTGAGGAGACACCCGTTAAGCCTAATGGCATCGCATAGCGTTGTGCCACATACTTAACGCCTCCCTCAGAAAGATTGCCGTGAATCGTTAATTTTTTACGCATCGATCTAAACCTCCTAAAAACTATGCTGTCGCGGTCGTACCAGCTGCTTCAGCGTCTTCTTCCGCTTTTTCTTCACGTTCTTGCTTCAACAACTGTTTATCATACATCATTGTGAATGGATAGTAGATAGCCATGTAAATGGCAAAGTTGAGGAGCATGAGCACAACGGCACGTACATCGGCTTGGGTAATCATGTAACCCATGATCGGGAATGGTACCGTGAATGGCGCAAGCATTGAAGTCTTATTCACGAGATCAAAGTACATCGCAAAGTAAGTAATCGTGGAAGTGATGAATGGTCCAACAATAAATGGAATGGCCAGCAATGGGTTCAAAACAACAGGCGCACCGAAAATAATAGGCTCGTTAATATTGAAGACCCCAGGGATAAAGGCCAATTTACCGATTTGCTTTAAGTAAGCTGACTTAGCAAACAGCATGGCAATCAAGCAAAGCGCTAACGTACCACCTGAACCGCCGATCCAAACGAAGGTGTAGAAACCTTCAGTCGCGATGTTAGCAGCGGCATGCCCGGCAGCGACAGCATCAGCATTTTGCTGCCAGAGAATCAGCCAGAATGGCCGCACCAGATTACCGATAATCGAATCGCCATGAATACCGGTTGCCCACAGTAGGGTAATCAGAAGTGGTGGTAATACAAGGCCAAAGTATGAGTTCATGCCGACATCAACAATTGGCTTGAAGAGTGTCATCAGCGCACTGTTAATGTTGAAGTGAAGCACGCCCGAAATCACCCAAACAACAATAATCACAACCGCTGATGGAATGATGGCGGCAAATGACTTCGAAACTGATTCCGGCACTTGATCTGGCATCTTAATGGTGATGTTATGCTTTGCACAAAAATGAATGATTTCTGTTGAGAAAATCGCGACAATAATCGCAGTAAACATACCTGATCCACCAAGATAAGTCATCGGCATTACCATGCCCAATGAAACCTTGGCATTAGCAGCATCATTGGCTAACACTGGAATGGTGGTCATCAGGAAGGCGCCCATCGAGATCAACCCGCTTGATAATGCATCCAATTCGTAATGCTTGGCCAGTTGATACCCGATCCCAAAAGCGGCGTAAACCGCCATCAAACCAACGGTGATCCGGTAAGGTAACATGATTGTTGCCACATACGGGGCTACGAACTTAGTCCAAGCCCCAATTGGAAACTGAGCAATAAGAACAAAGAAGCTACCTAACATCACCAACGGCATGGTGGCGATAATCCCATCACGAATCGAGACCAAGTATCGGTTCTGGGAAAGTTTAACCATCGGTGGCATCATTTTAGCTTCAATCCAATTTAAAAACTTTTGCATGTTGACATCCCTTTCTGCAAACGCTTTATTTGCAACTACAGTATAGCATCTTGATTTTATGTTTCAATCATTTTGTTAAAAAAATGAAATTTCATTTCTAAGCGTGAACTAATCAGCTGCCGTAAAAGTGAATTTGGTCCAAGGATACAGGTACTTCAGCAGTGGTAGCTCTGCGTCATCAATGCTGCCTACTTTATTTTTTCTCAAATCATGGTGCGGTTTGAGCACCACTTGAAGTTCATTTTTGTATACGCCAAAGTCATCATTGCCAATCAAGATATCACCACGCTCAAAATCGTGCGTATTGTCATGGGGGCGGTTAGCATCTGGCCGATATTTCACCCGCGATTCGGTGGAGCGGGCCACCAGTGCATTACTATCGCCACGCCGATAATGGTTTTCTTGTAACAAGATTTTGCGCTCAACCGGATTGATACCGGCCACGGTCTGCACATTGAAACTTAACTTGTAACGATCTAATGCAGCCAACGCCCTCAATTCAGTCTCGCTGGCATATGCATTGCCGATGATGACATCATCGATTAAGCCGCTCATAAACATCGACTTGGCTTGAGTGGTGATGGGCAAGTAGCGGTCGCTTTCTCTTGTTGGTAAACCATCATTAACATTCCACGGGCCTTGGGTTCCTACCTGGCTCGACACAAAAGCCGCCGTGTGAATGCCCCGGCTCTTGAAACGCTTCGTGCAGCGTTCAAAAAATTCGTCTTCCAGCCCCGTCCCCACCTGAGGATAAAAGTTGTGACAGCCATATAAAAACGGCACATTAGCCTGATAGCTCAAGATATTGTCCAGATATCCGGTATCATTGCTCATGTTCAATTCAATGATTAACTGCTCAGGATTGTAGGAAAGATCAGCTTCGGTAATGCCGTTAAAACCTTGGTCCAATCGCACTGCAGCAACGCCAATCCGCTTAAAAAACGCAAGATCAGTGTAAGAAATACCTAGTTGATCAAAAATCCGTGGTGAAACGTCCAGGGTGGTTTTGAAGCCGTGTTGATTCCCAAATTCGATAATCCGGCGAAATTTTTCCTCGGTGGCTTTGACGTCATTCGCCTCAAGCATGCTCATAAAGATGCGTGTGAAACCGTACTTTTCGCCTAACAGCAAATAGGCTTTATCTTCCGCCTCATTGCTGTGGTTGGGATAGATTGACAGACCCAGTTGTCTCATTGTCATAATGACTAATTTCCTTCCTTTGCTTTAAACCAGTAGAATGCACCACAAGCATTATTCCGCGTCGTCGTCAGGAATTGCACGTTAGATTGCTGGTTTTTGATTGCTTTTTCAAAGGCCTGGCGATAGGTTTTGTTGTGTAACAAAACGGTCCCCGACTCTGCCACTTTGAGAGGTCCATCAGGGTTAACCCGGGTAATCATTAATCCTACTTGATTTGCCAATGCAGTGGCGGCCTGCTCAATGATGCTTTTTGCAGTGTCATCTTGCTCTGCCAGCGCAGCCGTGATCATGGCAAATTCTGCAATCTCTTTGCGCGACATGCTGTAAACCCGTGATACCAATTCATTAACTGATTGCGCTGGCGTCTGATCAAGAAATAGCTGAACAAAACCCGGCGCCGCCTGTGTATCCTGGAGGTGGGTAATGGCTTGCAACGTCCGGCGAGCAATATCGTAAGCACTACCCTCATCACCAATCAAGTATCCCCAGCCACCAACGCGGAGAATCTGATGCTCCTGTTTGGCAAACACTGCAGAGCCAGTACCGGCGATAGCCAAGATGCCATTGGCACCTTCGAGGGTATTCCACAAGCCCAGTGTCGCATCACTCATCAATTCGATGGGACCAGCGTAGCTTTTGCTAAGGCGTTTTAGCAGGGCTGGTGCCCCACCGGCAGTCTCTGCACCAGCAATACCGATCACAATGCCCTCACATGATGTCAGCGCGTAATCATCCCCAATTTCCTCTACTAATTTGACCAGATTATTCTTGGTTTCCTCAAAATTTACTAGCAGATTACCTTGCCCGGCTTGATAAGTACTCAGCACCTCACCATCTAAGCTGATGACCTGAGCAACAATATGGGTTCCACCGCTGTCGATTCCAATCACAAACCGCATTTTGACACTTCCTTTTGTCTTGACTAACGAATTGACTACGGTTACATTATAAACGTAAGAAACAACATTTCAAATAATTCACGTAATTTAAGATTTTTTATTTCAAAGAGGCAAAACATGGCAAAGCTGGAACTTCAATTTTCGTCAAATGTTCTACAAAATCAAGAAACGATTCGACTCCTGCTCCCTGACCACCCATCGTCCAAAAGCCTCCCTACAATCTGGTGGCTTCACGGTCTTGGTGATAATGGTAGTGTCTGGTTGCGAAAAACGCGCCTCGAGCTCTTCGCCTCCCAGTACCAAGTAGCAATCATTCTGCCAGATATGCACCGGTCTTTTTATCGCAATGCGCCGGATGGTCAACGTTATTTCGATTATTTAACCGAGGAGCTACCAGCCTATCTGGAAACACTCTTGCCTCTGGCAACGACTGCAAGAAAGCGATTTTTAGTGGGTAACTCAATGGGTGGGTATGGTGCCTACCATTGGATTGCCCATTATCCAAGCTATTTTAGCCATGTCGCCACGCTATCTCCGGTCACTGATCTTGCTGTAGTCAGGCGACTAATGCCTGACTACCGAAACACCATTGGGCCAGACCCGGAAAAAATTCCGGCACTCAGCACAGAGTTCGCGTTAACAGCTCCTGATTTGAAGGCAGTTAATTGGCTTCAGAGCATGGGCACCGATGATGAATTACTTGATGATTGTCAGCACTTTGATCAAATGATACGTGAGCAATATCAAATCGATTTAAATGCACACATCGAACCCGGCAAGCATGATTGGAATTTTTGGGATGCGCAATTACCAAAAATCTTTGAATGGCTTCCGCTAGAAAAGTTGACAGGAGGTAGCAAAGCATGAACTACACGGAAATGCGCAATCCCAATACCAGCAAAATTGACCAACTAAGTACCGAAAATGTCCTCAAGTTAATCAACGAAGAAGACCAAAAAGTGGCCCCAGCATTGGCCGCCCCACAAATCATTCAACCACTAACCGGTTTGGTTGACAGTGTGGTCGCCGCCTTCCAAGCTGGCGGTCGGCTTTTCTATGTCGGAGCTGGCACTAGTGGCCGCCTAGGTATCCTGGACGCTTCAGAGTGTGTGCCGACCTTTGGCGTTTCGCCCTCACTCGTGCAGGGCCTCATCGCCGGCGGCAGCACTGCCATCACGCATGCAGTCGAAGGGGCAGAGGATTCAACCACGCTGGGTGCGGAAGATTTGAAGGCGCATGGGCTCACCAATAAAGACGTCGTGATTGGCCTAGCCGCCAGCGGTCGTACCCCTTACGTCATCTCCGGACTAAAATTTGCCCAGGCCACCGGTTGTGTAACCGGTGCGATTAGTTGTAATTCCGATGCACTAATCAGCCAATATGCTAATTATCCGATTGAGGCGATTGTCGGGCCTGAGATTTTGACCGGATCAACGCGGATGAAAGCTGGTACAGCCCAAAAACTGTTGCTAAACATGATTTCCACCACTGCCATGATTAAAATCGGCAAAACTTACAGTAATCTCATGGTCGACTTGCAGCCAACCAACAGTAAGCTCGTTGATCGCGCTCAACGCATCATCGCCGAGGCCACTGGGGTGTCAAAACCAGAAGCCCATCATTACTACCTTGCCTCTCATCGGCGGCCGAAAGTGGCTATTTTGATGATTTTGGCCCAAATTGACGAAAATGCGGCCGAAGCCCGGTTAGCTGATGCCCACGGCAGAATTGCAGATAGCCTTAATCAAATTAAGGCTGATTAATTAACTTTGATCTAAAAATGAATGTGGCTCGCTACCGCTGGTATTCTGGCGATGACGAGCCATTCTGATTCAGCAGCCCTAGCTGAATACCAATCAGTCGCTGACCAGACGACAAAAAGACCCCTGCTCATTCGAGCAGGGGTCTCGCCTTCCCAGAAGCAAGCTGGCATGGTGGCAGCACTCGCTTCTATTTCGCCTCCTGGCCATAAACCGCCAGTTCGGTTAACGCTGGGAAATATTCCGTGCCAAGCGCACGTTTCAGTTGGTTCAGTTTAATCCAGGTCACGGTGCGCGGCGTGAACGCATAACGCTGCGCCGCCGCGGTTTTGGCCATGGTAATGGCTTCTTCGCTGCCGTCCGAGAAGCTCAGCACGCCATCGGTCCAATAGGTATCATGCGGATAATCCGCCCGCAAAGTAATCACCGCGGTATCGATGGTCACTGGCCGGCCAAAGTCGATGGTCAACTCAGCGTCTTCCCGCTGATCAATGCCCCAAGACTGAAACGGCCAGTTGCCGTGGCTTTCATTGGCCACGTAGCCGTCGATGGCGTTGCGCGCGTAGAAAACATACTCGCCACGCGTTTCCGCGTTGGCGCTAGCGTGCGGATAAACGCTTTGCGCCTGACGCAGATCATGACTGTTCACCGCGAGGTTGCGGCGAGCCGCAATTTCATCGGCAGTGGCATAGCGGACACTGGCGTAATGGTTGCGCCCAGCAAAGGCGGATTCAGGGTACGGCCATTCGCGCAGATCATTGACCGGAATGTCAAAGTGCCAAGTTGGCGCTGTGAGGTAAACCAACGCTGGGGCCAGCGCGGGATCGAATTGGGCGACGAGATAGGCGGGGGTACGCTCAACCGTCACTTGATAATAATCACCGCTTTGATAGCCGTGGTGGTAGGCCACATAGGCACTAGCGCCAGCAGGAGCAGCTTGAACGACTTGGCCGGCATGGTACAGGCCGAAGGTTAACTTTGCCATGGCGGTTTACTTCAGGTCAGACATGGCGACTTGGTCCATGTCATCATAGGTTTGGTTTTCACCACACATCGCCCAGATGAAGGCGTAGCTGGTGGTGCCGACGCCGCAGTGAATCGACCAGCTTGGGTTAACAACGGCGGATTCGTTGGTCATCACAATGTGCTTGCTTTGACTTGGTTCACCCATGAAGTGGAAGACCCGCGTGTCGGCACTTGGGAATTCAATGTACAGGTACGTTTCCATCCGGCGCGCATGGGTGTGCGCTGGCATGGTGTTCCAAGAAGAACCTGGGGCCAAAACGGTGTAGCCCATCTGCAGTTGGCAGGTGTCCATTTGACTGGCATCGATGTACTTGTAGATCACCCGCTTGTTCATATGTTCCTGATCACCGATTGGTTTTTGCAAAGCGTTGGCAAATGGGAGCTTTTTGTCTGGGTAGGTCTTGTGCGCTGGCGTGGACACCGTGTAGAACTTCGCCGGCTGCTTTGGATCTTTCGACGCGAACACGACATGCTTGTGGCCCATGCCGATGTAATAACCGTCATGTGGCACCATGTCCTGGGTGTCGCCGTCAATGGTAATGGTGCCTTCGCCGCCAATGTTGATCACGCCCAGTTCGCGGCGCTGCAGGAAGAAGTCAACGCCGAGCTGCTTGTCCAGCACGATTTCCAACGGTGCGGTGGTTGGCGTCACGCCGCCGAAAATCATGCGGTCGTTATAGGTATAGGTCAAATTGATGTCACCTGGGGTAAACAGGTGTTCAACGAGAAATTGGTCCCGCAGCTCCGCGGTGGAGTAATGCTCGATATCCTTAGGGCTGTGGGCATAGTTGGTGTGCATTGAAAATGCCATGGTGTTATCTCCTCCTCAAATGAGTGAAAAAATGTGCTGATTAACGAACCAGGTAGCCGCCATCAACTGGAATGATGGCCCCGTTGATGTAGCTGGAAGCATCACTGGCCAAGAACACGGCAATCCCCATCAATTCATAAGGTTCTGCCCAGTGACCGGCTGGAATCCGGTCCAGAATTTCCTGGTTGCGGCTCTTGTCCGCGCGAATTGGCGCGGTGTTTTCAGTCTTGATGTAACCTGGGGCGATGGCGTTCACGGTGATGTTGTAAGCGCCCAGTTCGGAAGCAAAGGCCTTGGTCAACCCGGCCACGCCATGCTTAGAGGCGGTGTAAGAAGGAATAAACTTACCGCCTTGGAAGGACAGCATGGAACCGATGTTGATGATCTTGCCATACTTTTGCTTGGCGAAGACCTTCGCCGCCGCCAGTGAAACGTGATAAACCGCGGACAGGTTGATGGCGATGACACGGTCCCAATCTTCATCCTTAGATTCCAGCAATGGGTTGCGGCGGATCATGCCGGCGTTGTTGACGAGAATGTCAATGTGGCCCATCTTCTCAACGGCTTCAGCGATCACTTGTTCAGCCACGCCGGCCTTGGTCAAATCAACATCGGCGAACTCAACTTTGCGGCCGCGCTTTTCAATCAGACGCCGCGTGTTGTCCCATTCCGCCTTGCCGAACGTCGGAATGAAAATGTCGGCGCCGGCTTCGGCCATGGCGATGGCATAGCCTTGACCCAATCCAGTGTTCCCACCGGTGATGACGGCCACTTTGCCAGTCAGGTCGAACTTGTTCATGTTGAACTTATCGAGTTCTGCTTCGTGCTGCTTGATTTCTTCTTCGCTTTGGTGAATTTCTGCCATATGCTTTGCTCCTTAGCTTTGCGTCTTATCATTTCTTATATGGAAATGATGTTTCTTATTTTGTCAACAGAGCTAATATAAGCTGTCGGTTCGAAAAATGCAAGCGGTTGCGGCTGTTTTCAAACCAACACCCGCGCCGAAACGTTAATCCGACGCGGGTTGCTGAGGGTTAAAATCTTTCTTTAAAGCACGGATTCGATGGCGTGCTGGGTGTTGAGCAGCAGCCGCACAAACTGCGCCCGGCGCTCATCGGATAAGCGATATTTCGGCGTCGACACAGAGATGGCCCCGTACAAATGGTTGCTCTTTTGCAGCGTGACACCTAAGCAGTAAACTTCCGGCTCATTTTCCTCATTGTCGATGCTAATCCCGGTTTGGCGAATCCGTTTCAGATCCGCTTGCAAGGCGGTTTGCTTGGTCAAAGTCGCCGGCGTTAAGGCCTTCAGCTCGCGGCCGCTCAGGTACTGGTGCAGCTGGGCCGTGCTGTAGCCGGCCAGCACCGCCTTGCCCATCGCCGACGAGTATAGATTCATGGTGCCCCCGATAATCGACTGCAGCTTGATGGAATTGGGGCTTTCCAGCTTATCAATCAAAACAATCTGATCATCGCGCACCACGCCTAAGTTGATTGTTTCCTGCGTTTCATCCCGGAGTCGCTCCAAATACGGCCGCACGGTACCGGCAATGTCGAAGCTGGCTAGGGCCTTTTGGGCATAGGCAATCAACTGCGTGCCCATATAGTAGCGTTTAGTTTGATCATCACGGCGCACCAGACCAAGCTCGTTCATTGTGGTCAGGACCTTCAGCGCGGTGGGCTTGGCCATGGTCACGCCGGCGCTAATTTCCGCTAACGTCGGCGCGGTTTCTGTGCGCCCTAAAAAATCGAGTATCTCTTTTGCTTTCACTAGCACTGTGCCATACGGTTTGTTGGTGTTTGTTGGCATCGTTTTGCCCCCATCATCGTTTATCATTTGGAAATCATTCATATCATAAGCGAAATAAGGCAATTATTCAAGCGGCTAGTCGGTTAACACTTCAATATGGTAGTAGCCTGGGTGATTATCGGAAATGAGATAGACCAGCGTCTGGTGGGCCGGGCCGTAGAAGGTCTTGGTCAGATGAAACACCGCTGGCGCATCGGCATAGTTGGCTTCCTGGCCCAAGGCGGCGATTTCCTTTTGCAGGCCTGGCAGTTCAGTGCGCGCCTGCACATTCACCAAGGTCTGCGTGGGATAGTCAGCCAAGTTGCGATCGAGGCGCATTTCGCGTGAGAGACTGCTGCCGGTTTTGAGCCGTTCAATCGCCGCATGATCCAAGTAGGTACCTAATAAGTAACGATCTTGGAACTTCCAGGCCACATCGTTGGCATAAGCGACTTGGTGAACACAAATCAGTTGCTGGCTTTCAGTGGGATCCCCGAGCAAGGTGGAGATGGTCGCGTTACTGACATTTTCATCCACGGTGGTGACGCTATGTTCATTCATCCGGACGCGTTGGCCCGTGGCGTCAAGCTTATAGGGTGAGAATTCACTGAACCAGGCCTTTTGGTGATTCAGGTTGCGCCGGACAAACGTGCCATCCCCTTGACGCCGGACCAGGTAGCCTTCGCTGACCAGTTCATTGAGGGCCCGCACGGCAGTGGTGTTGCTGACGCCATACTTGGTCCGCAGCTCCCCTTCTGAGTAGATTCGCATGCCGGGTTTGAACGTGCCATCCTCGATGGCTTTAACGATTTCTTGCTTAATCAATTGATATTTTGGCTGCATTTTGACGACTCCTATTTGGAAAATTAGGGTTAACGTGATAACTGATGTTTCTCCCCCAATCTACGCCAACTTGCCAGAAAAGGCCAGCTTTTTTAATCATAAAATCATCAAATTTACCAGACAGTCCAGCCGTTTTAGGGTTAACTTAGTGAAGGTTGTCACTTGGTCAAAAAAACGTTTGCAAAAAAGCGTTTACAAACAAAAAAATCCGGCGTATGCTAGGTCGTGAAATCAGATAACACGTTAACCCTTTATAATCTTAACGTGTTGGGAGGACGCTATGACACAGATCAATTTGGAACCTGTGCAAGACCCACAGCGGTTTCTGAATCAACCTTTGCTAAGCCAAGCCGAGATTGACGACGCCATCGCTGCGGTGATTGCCAAGGTGGAGCACAACATTCTGAAGCTCGGGGAAACCTTCCCCAGCTCATCGACCAAGAACAGCAGCTACGAGCCCACGAAGAACGTGGAGTGGACGACGGGTTTCTGGACTGGGATTCTGTGGTTAGCGTACGAAGCAACGCATGATGAACGGTTCCGCCAGTTGGCAGAGAAAAACGTGCAAAGCTTCAAGTACCGCATCGACCACGAAATCGACGTCGATCACCATGACCTCGGTTTTCTCTACAGTCCCTCTTGCGTCAGCGCTTATAAGCTGACCGGCAATCCGGTGGCCAAAGCGGCCGCCCTGGAAGCGGCTGATAAGCTAATGACGCGCTACAACCCGAAAGGCGAGTTCATTCAAGCCTGGGGGCCAAAAGGCAGTGCTGAGAATTACCGGCTGATTGTCGACGCCATGCTCAACATTCCGCTCTTGTTTTGGGCCAGTGAAGAAACGGGTAAGCCCGAGTATCGCAACGTGGCGGCCAAGCATTACGCCACCACGCTGAAATATGCCATTCGGCCAGATGCTTCCGCTTTCCACACCTTCTACTTTGACCCGGAAACCGGCAAGCCACTCGGCGGGAAAACCCGCCAAGGTTACGCGGATGACTCGAGTTGGGCCCGCGGCCAGAGTTGGTTGATTTACGGCATCGCGTTGAACTACACCCGCTTGCAAGACCACGCGGATGTGCAAACGTTCAAGGCTGTGACCAACTACTTCTTAAACCGCCTGCCTGAAGATCTGGTGTCTTACTGGGATCTGATTTTCCACGACGGCGACTGGCAGTCGAAAGACTCCTCCGCCACCGCCATCGCGGTTTGCGGCATCAAGCAAATGGAAGGCTTTTTGGCGGAAGGAGATGAACTTAAGCCGCTTTACCAGCACGCTGCTGCGGCGATGATGCGTAGCTTGATCAACAACTACACAGCCGAGCAAACCACTGGCATTACCGCCTTGTTGAACCACGGCGTGTACTCCTGGCATTCTGGCCGCGGGGTCGACGAAGGCAATTTATGGGGCGATTATTTCTACTTAGAAGCGTTGATTCGTTATAAGAAGCAGTGGCAAATGTACTGGTAAGTCGCACTTATTCAAGGAGGACAAATAAATGGCAGATCCAAACATTGTAATGACACGCATTGATGAACGGTTGGTTCACGGCCAAGGCCAAATGTGGATCAAGGTTTTAGGGGTGAACACCTGCATCGTCGCCAATGACGAAGCCGCTGAAGACAAAGTGGCCCAGACCTTGATGAAAACCGTGATTCCTGATTCTGTCGCCATGCGCTTTTATCCGGTGCAAAAGGTGATCGATATTATTTATAAAGCTAACCCTGCCCAGAAGATTTTCCTTTTGGTCAAGGATCCGAAAGACGCGCTGCGGCTCGTAGCTGGCGGCGTGCCGATTAAGAAGATCAACATTGGTAACATTCACAACGCCCCGGGCAAGGAAAAAGTCACCCGTTCCATTTTCCTTGGTGCTGAGGATAAGGCGGCGCTGAAGTCGTTGATCAACGATTATCACATCGAATTCGACAACCGCACCACGCCATCGGGCAATGATGGCAGTGTCGAAGTTAACATTGCGGACTACTTAGATTAATCTCAATAGGAGGAGCACTTATGCATATCACACTCATTCAAGCCCTACTGATTGGGCTTTGGACCGCGTTTTGTTACGCGGGGATGTTATGGGGCATTTACACCAACCGCGCCTTGGTCTTGAGTTTCGGCGTTGGGGTCATTTTGAACGACATCCCTACTGCTTTGGCCTGCGGGGCCGTTGCTGAATTAGCCTTCATGGGCTTCGGGGTCGGCGCTGGTGGCACTGTCCCACCTAACCCAATCGGCCCTGGGATCATCGGGACGTTAATGGCCATCACCATGTCTGGGGTCACCCCGCAAAGTGCCTTGGCCCTGTCCATTCCATTCGCGGTCGCCATTCAGTTCCTGCAGACCTTTGTTTACACCTTGTGCGCCGGCCTGCCTGAAGCCGCTTCTAACGCTTTGAAGGCCCATAAGTTCGGCAAGTTCCGCTTAATTGCTAACACCACAGTCATTTTATTCGCCACTGTTGGGTTCTTACTCGGCTTCCTGGGTGCCTACAGTATGGACACCTTGAAGACCTTAGTGAACATGATCCCTGCTTGGTTGCTCACTGGCCTGAACGTGGCCGGCGGGATGCTGCCAGCCATCGGGTTTGCGATGATCATGACCGTCATGCTCAAAAAGCAGCTCGTGCCATTTGCCCTGTTGGGTTACGCTTTGGCCGCTTACCTGCAACTGCCTGTCATCGGCATTGCCATCATCGGTTTGGTCTTTGCCCTGAAGTTCTACTTCGAACAGGATGAAAAGCAAGCCGCACCAGCGCAAGCCACCACCACAAGTCAGGAGGAATCACGCGATGACTGGATCTAATGTCTTAACCAATAGCGATTACCACAAAACAACGCTGCGGGCATACTTCCTGCAAAACGGGTTTAACTACAGTAACTATCAAGGCTTAGGCTATTCCTTGATCATGTATCCTGCCTTCAAGAAATTGTATGGCAACGATCCTGACAAGTTGGCTGAAGTCCTGAGTGAAAACATCGAATTCTACAACACCAACCCGAACTTGATTCCGTTCATCACTTCCATTCATTTGGCCATGGCGGATAACGGGCTGGAATACAAGGAAACCCGCGGTATCAAGATGGCCTTGATGGGCCCGCTGGCTGGGATTGGGGACTCCTTATCACAGTTCTGTATTGCGCCTTTGTTCTCCACCATCTTCGCTTCCCTGGCGATGAACAACATCGCCTTGGCCCCTGTCTTCTTCCTGTTGGCTGAAAACATCACCTTGCTGGCCATTAAGTTTGGGATGGGCGCTTACGGGAAGCGCCTGGGCACGAGCATGATTGAAAAACTCAGTGCCAAGATGAGCCAAATCTCTGACGCCGCCAGCATGGTTGGGGTCACCGTTATCGCCGGTTTGGCTGCCACCTTTGTCAAGATGAAGGTCACCTTGACCTACGCCTCCAGCGCCAAAGCTGCTAAAGGCGCCGCAACTTCCACCGTGGACATTCAAGCCCTTTTGGACAAAGTTGCCCCAGCCCTGCTGCCAGTGCTGTACACCTTGCTGATGTACTACCTGATCAAGAAACGCGGCTGGACGACCTACAAACTGGTTATCTTGACGGTTGTGATTGGGATTGTGCTGAGCCTGGTTCACGTGCTCGGCGTCTAATCACCACAATATAAAAAAGGCTAGCGCCAACTGTCCCTGACGGTTGGCGCTAGCTTGCTTGGAGGATAATTTTGGCTGATCTTAATTACATCAAAACCCAGCTTTTGCACACTGCCGCCGCCCGCGGCTTTGACCCTAAGGCCTTCTCTGCCAGCGCCCAACGCGCCATTATTGCCGATGCCGAGCGCCTTTTGCACCGCACGTTTCTGTTCGACAAGCCTTGGGATATGGAACGCTGCACAAGGCCTTATCAGCTGAACCCCATGGACTATGAAGCCGTGCGCAACGATGATCCAGAATGGTGCTTCATGCTGAACCGCATGGACTGGCTCAGCGATCTCATTTTGGCCGCTTGCCTGACCAACCGGCCGGAGTTCAACCAGGCCGCGCTGGCCTACCTGCAGACTTGGGTGGCGCAGCATCCGACCCTGAAGCCGCAGAACTCAACTCGCACCTTGGATACTGGCATTCGGCTCGTAAATATCGTCGATGCCCTGACTTACCTGGCCGAAGCCGAGCTCCTGCCTGACGAGGTGTTGGCGCCGCTCGCGGACAGCCTCCTCGCCCAGGCCAACTATCTCAAAGCCCAGTACATCCCCAAGTACAAAACCAGCAACTGGGGCAGTATTCAAACCTGCGCGTTGGTGACAGTGCTGCCGCTTTTGCTCCCAGATTTTGCTGACCAACCGCTGTATCAATGGGCCAGCGCTGAACTCGGCGAACAGCTGCGCCTGCAGGTTTTTGACGATGGGATGCAATGGGAACAGTCCTTGATGTATCACGTTGAGGTGCTAAACGGCTTGCTCCGGGCCATTGCCAGCCAAAGCCAGCGCCAATGCGATGTGTCTAGCCTCGTCCCATTCGCTAAGCAGATGACCCGGGCCTTAGCCTTGACGCTCACCCCCAGCGGCGAACTGGAACTGTTCGGTGATACCGATCGCATCGTCGCGACGGATGTCTTTGATCGCGCCGCCGTGATTTTGCATCAGCCGCGGCTCAAGGGCTACACCGAAGCCACCCTCAGTCCAGAAAGCCTTTACTGGCTCGGCCAACCTGGCGTGAAAGCCTTTAACGCCGCGCCCGAAGCCATCCCAGATGAGCTGGTTTTCGACGGGATCGACAGTGGTAATTATGCCATTCGCAGCAGTTGGCAAAAAGACGCCGATTTTCTGTTCTTCAACGGCGGCCCGCTGGGTAGCGGCCACGGCCACAGCGACAATAACCACTTTTCGCTTTATGCCAAGGGTCAGCCCCTGCTGGTTGACTCCGGGCGGTATACGTACCGTGAAGACCATCCCTTGCGCGTGGCGCTGAAAACCATTGCCGCGCATAACGCCATCATGGTGGACCAGTTCACGCCATGCGCCCCCAGTGCCAGCTGGGAATACGCGCAATACGGCACGCCGCTGAAGCCTTATGTCCGCCACCGCGGCGCGTCTCACTATCTCGAAGGTACCATTATCGGTAGCCAACCGCTGAGTGTCTGGACCCGCAAAATCGTCAGCCTCCCAGGCAGCATTTGGGTGGTGACCGATGAGGTGCAAGTCGATGGCACGCATGAGTTGACCCAGTACTTCCACCTTGACCCCAGTGTCACCCTGGCCCAAACCGCTAACGGCGCGCTGCTGAACGATCAGTGGCAACTGATTAACGCTAGCCCTTACACTGTGGCAGAAGCGCCGTTCTCCCCGCGCTACAACGAGGTCGAACCCCATCAAGTGCTGGCTTTTCACACAGCGTTCACCGACCGCATCAGTCAGACCACGATTATCGCACCGAAAAACACCACCGTGACGGCAGTGCCGATTTTGCAAAATCTGGATCAGCCGCTGCCCACCGCTGAAGGTTCCGGCTGGCAGCTTGCGGTGAGCCCCACCGAGCGTTACAGCGTGGGCATCATGCATCAAGAACTGTTCCGGGGCAAAAAGGTATATGCCTTAGATGGCGCAGCTTTCCATGCCCAGGCCATCGTCGTGCATCGCTTAGGTGATACCGTCACGGCAACTCGAATGAAGGTTTAAGGCACTGGCAATCGTGCCCTCTGCCCCAAGCCTTCTTTTCACCTAGGCAAAAATCTCGTCAGTCTGCATTTCACATGGCATACTACGCGTGGCAACCGCCTCGTGAGGAGGTGTGCCCATTGAAGACACTGCTTTTGAAAGTCATCACCCCATTGTTGCTGGGGATAGTCCTAGAACTGTTTGCTAATTGGTTGGATAGGCGATGATGACCGCTCTGGTTGCCGCCAACGCGCACGCTTGAGACAGCGAAAAAAAGAGCCATCACTCGTCAGATGAGTGATGGCTCTTGTGCCTCATTGACACACTGCTTTTGTCGTTAGTATAACATAGAAGCTTGAAAAAGCCAGCCTCTCATGCTGAACCCAGTGCCCTAATCAAGCGGTGGTCGGGTATCACCAAAAGGACACCGTGCAAGCAGAACGGATGCCATGGATTGCACTTCACCAAAGCAAGTTCCTCGTCAGGTTCCCTTTCACATGGCATACTACTCCTGGCAACCGCCTCGTGAGGAGGTGTGCCATCATGAAGATGTTACTTGTGACTGTTATCGCCCCAATGTTGGTAGGGATCGTCATTGAACTGTTCGCCGATTGGTTGGATAGGCGACGATAATCGTCTTGGTTGCCTCTAACTCACACGCTTGAGAAAGCGAAAAAAAGAGCCATCACTCACCCAACGAGTGATGGCTCTTGTGCCTTCATGAAATCGTTACTTGCCCCGCTAGTATAACATGCTGGCACAAAAAATACAGCATACCAACTCGCGCGCAGCCGCAAAAGGGAGGCTACAGCCAACTGCTTAGGCTTGGCTGCTCAGACTCAAGTCAATCTGCAGTTCACATGCATACTACGCGTGGCAACCGCCTCGTGAGGAGGTGCGTCCAGAAGCATAAGCTACTTATGACCGTTTGCACCCAATGTTGGTGGGGTTCGTCATTGAACTGTTCGCTGATTGGTTAGATAGGCGACGATAACCGTCTTGGTTGCCTCTGACTCACACGCCGAATAGGTGAAAAAAGAGCCATTACTCGACCGCCGAGTGATGGCTCTTGTGCTCAGATGAAATAGCTACTTATGAGTTTGAGTATAACATGGGCTCGAATCAAAAGCATCCTCGCGGTCTCAATAGAAGCAGCCCCAAGCCTCCATAATAAGCAGTTCCCTTTGCCTGAGCGAAGCATCAGACTCGTTGCGGTCGATTATACCAGTGCTTGAAGTGCCGCCTTATCATACCGATACGGCACGTGGGCCGCCGCCGGGACATCTTGCCAGGCCACTGGGTAGCCCGCGCCATGTGCGCAAAACACGGAGCCCGTCAGGTTATCGGTGTCGCCCACTTCGGTGTAACCCCGTTCGGCGATCACTGCCGCCGCGTTATGGCAAGGCCGATAGCCATCGACCACGCACTCCAGTTGGCCCTGGCCATGCGTATAGGCATTGACGATTTGGCCATAATCCTGCATCTCCGCCACTGGCGCAAAACCGGTCAAAAGCACCATGCCATTGGCCGCCGGGGCGCTGGGCGGATCGCACAGGCCGGCCATGCGCTCGATATCACTCATCGCCCGGCCAATCTGCGTTTGCGCCACTTCGAGGCGAAAACTGTACCAAGGCTCCAAGAGTTGGCAGCCGCCAGTTTGTTTGAGCATCATCAGCCCCTGCCGCACCGCGCGCCAAGTGGCTTCGCGGAAGTCGCCGCCCACGGTATGCACGTTGCTAGCGCGGCCGGTGACCAACGTAATTTTGGTGTCAGTCAAGGGCGACCCAGTTAGCACACCGCGGTGCTCTTTGGCCGCGAGGTTGGCCAGGACAAGATGCTGCCAATTTTTTGCGAGCACTTCTAGGCTACAGTCACTGGCAAAAGTCAGCCCGCTGCCGCGCGGCCCTGGTTGCATCAACAAATGCACCTCTGCATAGTGGCGTAGCGGCTCAAAATGCCCCACTCCTTCCACCGCCTGGGTGATGGTTTCCTGATACAAAATACTGCCGGCATCAAAGGCGACGGTTAAGTCGAACCGCTGCTTGAGCAGTTGCTGCAAGATTTCCAGTTGCACCTTGCCCATCAGCTGCACCCGGACTTCTTGCAAATGCGGCGACCAGGTGACATGCAGGGCTGGGTCTTCATCTTCCAGCTGGCGCAGGGCCGCTAAGCAGCGCGGCAGCTCTTCCTGTAGGGGATCAAGGGCGTAGGTTAACACCGGTTGCAGCAGCGGCGCCGGCGCTGCGGGTTCAGCGCCGAGCCCCATGCCCGGTTTGGTGTCACTCAAGCCAGGGATGGCACACACTTCACCGGCTTGCACCGCACTGGCCACAGTGTACTTCACCCCATTATAAACCCGCAGCTGATTGGCTTTCTGCTCGCCTAGTACTAACGCTTTAGGGGCCAGCGTGCCGCCGGTGACACGCACCCAGGTCAGGCGCTCGCCTTTATCATAGGACACCTTGAACACCCGGGCGCCAAACGCCGGTTGCGGCTTCATCGGCACCGTCCATTTAGCCAACCCGGCCAGCAAATCATCAACGCCAGTGAGCTTGAGCCCCGCCCCAAAATAAACCGGAAACACTTTGCGCTTGGCAATCAAGCGCTGCACCGTGGCGTCAGCCAAGGCGTTGCTGCCCATGTATTCATCCAGCGCCTGGTCATCTTGCAAAGCCAAGGTTTCTTCGTCTAAAGCCTGATCAAACGGCAGGCAGCCCTCGCTCAAACCGGTTTGCAGTAGCTTCAACATCGCCTCGCGGTCTGCGGTAGCGACATCCATTTTATTGACAAAAATGAAAGTTGGCACCTGATACCGCTGCAGCAAGCGCCACAAGGTCCGCGTGTACCCCGGTAAATGGTTGCTGGCGGCCACCACTAAAATTGCGTAGTCCAACACTGGTAGCACTTGCTCGGTTTGGCTGGCAAAATCCACGTGGCCTGGGGTATCCAGCAAGGTTAACGTCAGATCCTGATATTGCAGCTGGGCCTGATGCGAAAAAATCGTGATCCCGCGTTGTTTTTCCAACCGGTCGGAATCCAAAAAGGCATCCCCATTATCCACGCGCCCCACCTGACGCACGGCGCCAGTTTGATAAAGCAGCGCCTCTGATAACGTGGTTTTCCCAGCGTCCACATGCGCCACAATCCCTGCTGTAATTTGTTTCATACCTACTCCTTACTGCGCTAAAGCCAACAGCCGCGCCCGCAGCCGCGGATTAACCGCGTAAATCCCCAAAGCACGTCGCCCCCGCTTGAGCAAAATATTAGCCACATGGCGAATAATCGCCGCCTTGGCCGTCTCGTCATCGGCCAGATCCGGGCGACGGCGAAACGCGGTTTGGTCCTCAAAGCGACTGGGAGCCACCGTCAAGCGGTCGTTCGCTTCATCATAATCCAAACTTGGACCCAGAATCACCCCTGCTGCGTTGAGATCAAAGCCCTGAATCGTGTAGATTGACCCCACCTCGCCTAAGGTTTCAGGCCGGCTCGCCCATGGCCGATCGGTGAAGTTAATTTTATCCCAAGGCAAGCGCACACTCCCCGCCTGCACGTACCAGGTGCGACTGCCAAACACCCGAAACGGAAAATCGGTGGTCGCGATCAACCGCGCTAGGCCATATTCGGCTTCTTTGGCCTGCACCCACGCGACCAGCGGCGCCCCGTCAGTGAACACTTTCAGTTCATAATCCGCCGGCTTGGGCAAAGGCAGAAGCTGCCCGGCCACGAAGGCATTGACCCAGGCGCTCACGGCTGGGTCCTGCATCCGCAGCTGATGGGTTAAATTAGCCGTTTCAACCGCATGCCCCGCCAAATGCTGCGTCAACATCGCTGGAGTCCATAAACTCTTGAGCTTCACCACTTGGTTAAAGTCCACCACCAGCACCACCACATGCGCCAGCGGCAGCAAAGCATCGAGCTGATTGGCCTGATCAAAATGATTGAAGGCATCTTTTTGGCTCAGCAGCAGCTGTGCTTCATCCACAAACACGACATCATAGCGGCGATGCTGCTTGGTTGCGGCGTTGATGAACGGGGTCGGCTTTTGAAAGTCACTTTTGCGGAGCACTGGATCAGCGGCCGCGACGGCCCAATAGATCTTCAGCATTTCGTTGTGGTTGACTAACAACCGATTGTGCAAACCGGCCAGCGAACTGTCTGGTTGGTGAGCCTGATGTTGCAAGGTGGTGAACACGGCATTGAGCACTGCGCTTTTCCCTGAACCGGCATCGCCATGGAGCACAAATACCGCCGTCGTCTCGTCGTGCTGGTGGACCTGAATGAACTGCAACAGCTGCCGCTGCAAGGCCTGCTGCTGGGCGGTGAGTTGCGCTGCCGGCGGCAACATGAAAGTTGAATCTGCTAAAGCCAAAATCAAGGCCCCTTTCCGCCTTTCATTGTAGCGGAAGTCGAGCGAAACCAAAACCTCGCGTCTGCGCAAATAAATTTCGCGGCCCCTCTTGCTTTTCCCTTGGGCACCATGTAAGATACCCTTGTACTTACAAAAAGTAAGCAAAACGGAGGCTAGTAAAAATGACGGCAAAAAAATATCAATTCGGTTTGGACACTTTCGGTGACATCGGCTTCAAGGATGACGGCACGGCTATGGACGGCGGCGAAACCCTGCGCCAAGTGGTTAAAGAAGCCAAAATGGCAGACGACTTGGGCATTGATCTGATTGCCTTAGGGGAGCATCACCGCCCCGAATTTGCCATTTCCAGCCCTGAAGTTGTGCTCGGCGCCATGGCGGCGGTGACTAAGCGCATCAAGCTCGGCACCGCGGTCACCGTACTGAGCTCTGATGATCCCGTGCGCGTGTTTGAACGCTTCAGCACCTTGCATGGCCTGTCACAAGGCCGCGAAGAAATCATGCTCGGCCGCGGGTCGTTTACCGAATCCTTCCCGCTTTACGGCTATGACCTGCAAAACTACGATGAACTGTTTGTCGAAAAAATCGCCATGTGGCAAAAACTGCTGGAAGGCAAGCCAATGAACTGGTCCGGCAAGTTTACCCAGAAGCTCACGGACACCACGGTTTATCCCAAGCTGCCAAAAGGCGAAACCATTGCGACCAGTTTGGCGGTGGGCGGCTCACCAGAATCCATCATCCGCGCCGTTTACTATGACATTCCGGTGGTGATTGCCATTATCGGTGGCGAACCGATTCGCTTCCGCCCATACGTCGACTTGTACCATAAGGCGGCCAAGCAATTGAAGAAGCCAGAGCATCCGCTCGGCATGCACGCCCACGGCATCATTTTGGATGACGAACAAGAAGCTGTTGAAGTGGGCTTCAAGTACATCAAGGCCGAAATGGACAGCATTGGTATCGACCGTGGCTGGGCGCCAATGACCCGCGATCGCTTCGAATTCGAAATCGACAAAGGCGCCTACTATGTCGGCACGCCAGAACAAGTCGCCCAGAAAATCGCCAAAAACATGAAGGCATTGGATATGCAGCGCTTCGACCTAGTGTACGGCACCGGCGGCCAGCTTTTGCATCAGCGGGAAGACACGATTCGCAACTACGCGACCAAAGTGATTCCGCGGGTCAAGGAACTGCTGGGAGGTGAGTAGCATGAGCGAACTAACCATTGGTATTTTAGGGGCCGGCAAGCTCGGCTCTACCCTCGCTCGCATCGGCGAAAACGTGGGGCTACCGATTCGCATTGCCAGCCGCCACTCGGTTGCCGACCTCGAGTGGGTCATCGACACGCTTGCCCCTGGCGCCGTCACCACGACCCCGGCCGATTTGATTGCCCAGTCGGATGTGATCATTTTGGCCATTCCGCTGAGCCATTACACTGACCTTGACCCTGAGGCCTTCGCTGGCAAAATCGTGCTCGATGCGACGAATTACTGGAAAGAAGTCGATGGCACTCACAATGCCATTTCCGATTTCAACCATTCGTCTTCAGAAGTGGTGCAGGCTCATTTGAACAAGAGCTATGTCGCCAAGGCCTTCAACCACATGGGCTATCATGATCTGGAAATCGAAGTCGAACGCCATCCCGACGTGCCGCGTGCCATGGCATATGCCACTGACCACGATGAAATCCGACCGACCGTTGAGCATGTGCTGCGGGCGTTTGGGTTCGATCCTTTCGATCTCGGGCCGCTACGCTTCGGCCTCTTACTTGAGCCAGGCAGTCCCCTGTTTGGCGAAGCCATCCCGCGTCCGGACTTTGCGGCCAAGCTGGCGACCATCTATGACAGTCCCTTCGGCCAACACGTCATCGCTGCCCGCGGCGGCAAAATCGAATAACTCAGCAGCCGCTGACGCTTGCGTCGGCGGTTTTTTGTCTGGGGCGGCCGCGGGTTGTGGTGGTAGCCTCCGCTCGGTGCGGTCTGGCTGTGCGGCCGGTCTGAGCCACAAACCAGTCTCAGGCCGCCAGACCACACCGAGCTCCGCCCACCACCACATCCCGCTTCATAACAGTAACGGTAACCGTAACGGGTCATTGTCACGCTCACCCCGGTAAAACCCGGCCCGTCTAGGTGACGCACAAGCACATTAAAAGGCTATCCGCCGCTGCAGCAAACTGCAATGGCAGGTAGCCTATTTTGATGAAACGTTTATCAATTAGTTGGTTTGCCGCCGTTTAAGCAAGGCGAACCCACCTAGCACGAGTAGCACTGCCCCGCCAGCGATAAGCGCATGATTGATCACGCTACCGGTATTCGGGAGGCCTTTGTTAGTTTTGTGTTGGCCGACTTTTTTGCCGTGATTGGTCGTTTTGCCAGTGGTTTGGCCTTGGCTGGCACTTGAAGCGGTGCTAGTCGTGGCAGTTGCCGGCTTTTGAAGGCCATTAATGGCTTTTTGCAGTTGGTTGGCCGTCTGGTTCACGGTGCCTTGAGTCGCTGCCGTATCTGCCAGCACGGTTTCACTGGCCTTCAAAGCAGTGGTCAAAGCGGCAAAGCTGGCTGTAGTGTAATCTGCGGCTTTCAGGGCTTTGCTTTGGTTGACCAGCGCCTGCAGCTTGGTTTTATCCGCCGCTTTTGGCGCCGCCAGTGGCGTGAGGGTCAGATGCTGGGAAACCCCGTGCTTGGCCGCCGTGTTCACGGTGACGGTGGTGGCGTTACCTTGAACAATGGCTTGAGCATCGCCTTGAGCCACGGCATAGCGACCTTTCAGCGTGAAGGAAACGGAAGTCTGTTTGTTGGTCGGATCTTGAATGGAGAAGTCATTGCCTTTGCGCATCATAATCATACGGCTGTGGCTTTGCACGTCATCCACTTGGCCTTTGGCGGTGAAGAAGACATAGCCCTTCAGGCCGAGGCTGTTTTCCTGCACGGCCGAGACATCCGCCGTGTTCTTCAAAATGGTGACGTTGTTTTGGTCGATGTAATCATGCAGCTGAGTGGCATTTTTGCTTGGCACGATGCTATAGGCGTAGCTGCTCGTCGTATTGCCTGGCTGCTGATAAGTCAGGGTGACATAATCTTTGGTAACCGTCTTGTCAGCACTGCCGGTGGTTTTGTTGCGGACGTCAGAATACTTGCCGGTGCGGCTTTCCTGCAGCACATTGACCTTGTTATTATCGTAGAACACATAGCCCACATTACGTTTGCTGTTGGCGTTGTCCTCAATCGTCAGCCACTTCTTGGCGGCAGTGGCCTTATCCAAATTGGAGTTGACAGTCACATTTTCGCCCGCATCAAACATCTTGTTGTCGATGGTGGTGGTCATAGCGCGGCCGTTGATGTCGTGGACGTTAGAGCCCAGCACCACGATTTCGTTGTCAAACATGAACCAAGCCTTGTTCGCTTCGGCGTTCTTGAAGACGACGAAATCTGCGGGCAACTTGTCCTTGTCGGCGTATGACTGTTCATCGCCGAGCTGCATGCCAGCCGCCGCGTACTGATCGAGCTGCGCACTGCCGGAATAATCATTGGTGCCCAGTGGGAAATAGACATACGTGTTCTGGGTCACGGAACCCGATTCAAAATCAGGTTCGTGGGAATAGAAGTCGCCGCCGTACAATTCTGGAATCGTCTTGCGCTGCTCATTGACGGTGGTGACACCAGGCAGCTTGTTGGGATCAACCGTGGCCTGGTAATCGATGCCGAACGCCTTGGTCTGATCGATACCATCTTGGTAAAGGTAGAAAGCACCATCCCCTTGGTACCAAGACTTCAGGTTTTCGCCTGACATGTATTCGTACTTGGAGACCCGATTGGAGCTGCGGGAAATCGCGAACCCGTAGTTAGGCCGAATGAGCACTGATTTGTCCATCAAGTTAAACGCGTAATACTGATCGTTGGTCAGCGGATTGGTGCTGGACACATTCGGGTCTTTCATAATCGCGTTGAACGCCATGGTGTTGCCCCGCGAGCCAAAATTACTGCTATTGACCTTTAATTGCGGAATGCTCGATAAGTATTTGATATAGCTTTGCAGCTTGTGTTGTGCATCGCCGCTCATGGCCGTTGATAATTGCACCAACGATTCCACGATGCTGGCACTGTCGGTATAGCCAGAGCCGGTCCGGGAAATCCCGCGGCCTTTGACGATTTCCATCATGTAGCCTTCGTACATCAAAGGCGCAAAGCTGTTGTAGATCCAATTGTTGACGGTATTCAGCAAGGTTTGGCTTTGCAGCGAGGTGCCTTTCAGCAGCGTGGTCAGCTGGCCGGTTCGGCCGAGTAGCACAATGCCGTAGCTACCGGTGTACGCCACTGTTGAGTGCTGAATAAAGGAACCGTCTTCGTAAAAGCCGTCGGTCACCCCATGCTGGATGTTGTCCGGGTCGATCACCGCTAGGCAAGTCTTGAAGTCGGCAATCGCTTTTTTCACGCGTGGGGCATCGTTATTGGCGAGGCCTTGGCAGATCCGGTTCAAGGTAATATCGGCGAGGTTGGCGCCAGTGTGCTGGCGGGCGTCAAGGTTCACATCGCCAATCTTCGGCGAGCCTGGCTTTTCGTCGCCGCGTAAGTACGCATCCATCGTCTTAATCGAAGTGTCAATAAACGCCGGATCCAGGTCATCATGCAGCAACAGCAGCATGCGTGACAGACTGGTTGGCACACCGATTTCCCATTGGTACCAGTTGCCATAGTATCCTTTGGTGGTATCTTGCAAATACTTGGTTTGCAGCCACTGGAGTGCATCGATCAGCGCCGTTTTGGCGGCAGCATTTTGATACATGGTGTTGTACTTGCTTGGTGTGGCAATGGCCAACGCCACACTATAAAGCTTGGTATATGTCGTCCCCAAGTTAGCCGAGAGATCGGCAACGGTGAGGTTCGTTCCTTGACTATTATCCAAAACCACGCCGGCATAGATTGCATTACCAGCATGATCGAAGTCAGGCAAATTCGTTTGTCCAGCCTTGGCAATGCTCGTCATCTTCGCCTGATTGATTGGATCATCATTCATGGTTTCATTCCCAATCAAATATTCGATTTGGTTGGCTTTGATCTGGGCCATTTCTTGCGTGCTGATGACCGCGTCAGTTGTGGCTGCGCCCACAGTATGCGGGGCGGCGCTGAAAAAGCCGATTGCCAGTAGCGCCCCCGCTACCACGGCCTTTTTTAATGAATTCATCCCTTTACCTCCATGACTTAAAAGCTCCCTAATTGTCACTTACCCGTGTGTTCACGAAGCGCCCACGCTTCGCACTGGCCCCCCTCTCGTATGAACCGTTAACCTTTTAATGGGTTAACGTGTTGTTTAAAGCCATTTGTATCATACGCGCTGTTGGCAGTAATGTAAACGATTTCTATTGCACAATTTATTCGTGTATTCCCTGCTTTAGAATCGCAAGGTCAACTTTCGGTTCCAAGATAGGAGTGTCTCACTTGACCCGTTAACTAAAGCAGGAGGCGTGTTGCTATCTTTCTCGTGGTTCCCCTCGTACACTGAAGCAGAATAATCAATCAGAAAGGAGGCTGGGTGATGATTTGGACAGTTGAAAATTTTTCTGCTGTCCTCGGACGCCTGACGCCCCTGACCCGCAAAGAAGCCTTGGCCATCGCGAATGCGCTCGTGGCTCAAGGCTTCCAAGAAAAGCTGGCGCTGGCGATTGCGACCAGTCAGGCCAACCAGTGGTGCCGTAAGAACGCCACCGTTTCGGCCAAATCAGCACACCAGCGCAGTCCAAGGCGCGGCCATAGCAGTCAGACCAGACTCTGCCTGCTGGGCCGTGTTCAGCTGCAGCGGTGATCACCCCACCGAGCTTTACCAGTGCAAAACTGACGCCGTCGAACGCGCCAAAACCATCGCTAGCGCCGAACACGTCAGCGTGGCAATTTATAAGCGCAATGGGGCCCTGAAGCAAGTGGTCAAACCACGATAAAACACGCCAAAAAACGCATTTTCTTCTTGCCGTACACATGAAGAAAGTGCGTTATTTGCCGGATGAAGCGCATAGTTTAGTCAATCTGATGATTGACCAGCATGCCCACTGCTTGGACAAAATCTTTCACCTCAAGGCACTGGCTAACAATTGGATTGGCCGCCCCGCGGCCAGTCGCTACGTGAATGCCAAGCAGGTTGGCCTGTTTTGCGCACAACATATCAGCCTGATAGCTATCGCCAATCAGCACCGCCTCGGCTTGGTCAAAATGATAACGCGCTTGGGCCTGCTCGATTAACCCGATTTCGGGTTTGCGGCAACGACAATGCTCGCTGGCCAAATGAGGACAAACAAAGCAATCATCAAGCCCCATGGCCAGCAATGAGGCCACCAAATCGGCAACCTGCATGTCGCCTGTGGCTATTCTGGTTTGATTGGTCACGGCCAAGACACGGAAACCCGCCTCATGTAACGTCCGAATGGCGGCAAGGACGCCTGGGTAAGGCCTAAAATCTGCGACTGAGGTATAGTGGCCATCACCGCCGAGAGTGCCATCACGATCCACCAGCACGGTTGTCAGCATCAGCTTGTCTCCTTTTTCTTTTCACTACCGCCAGTTTAATCCGGGTCAAAAGCAGGAACAAGATGCAACTTGATAATGGCGTCATAACGGTCGGTCGCAGATGCTGGTAATTGATGCTCAATATCAATCACAGTGCCAGGATAAGCCAAAATCAGTCGATTGATGGTCGCAGCAGTCATCTGATCCAGTCCCGACAGTGCCTCATCAATCAAGAGAATTGGCCTCGGATCCACCAAGGCTCGCGCTAACTCTAAGCGTTTTTGCTCACCGCCGGACAGCTGGACCCCGTCAATCCCAAGGCGGGTGCCCAACGCTTCGTGATTGGCATAAGCAGTCAAGCCAACTTTTTGAAGTAGGGCAAGCTGTTCGGCTTCGCTAATGGTCCGGCCTAATGTCAAGTTAAAACTTAGGGTGTCAGCAAAAATGAAGGGCTGTTGATGCACGACTGCCATCTGCTTTAGGGGTTCGGGACTCAGCGCTGCAGCATACAGCATGCGTCCTGATAAAGGCATACGATCATGCAGAATGACCTGCAGCAAGGTGGATTTACCAATGCCAGACGGTCCTTGAATTAATACTTTCATCCCCGGGAAAACGGTCAGATTGAGCGGCTGAAAGAGCGGCTTGGTCACACCAATCACTGCGCGCTCCAGTTTGAGCAAACCAGCAACCTTGGGCACATAAGTCAAACGGTGATGCTGCCGATTCACTGGTCGGAGCACGTGATTTAACAAGGGTAGCCCCGCCTGCAGTTGACCGTATGCGCGGGTGAGATTGATCAAAGGCGTGACCACCCGATCAGCCGCGGTGTAGGTGGTAAGCAGCAACCCCACACTCAACTGTCCCTGCCTGATGGCCCATACCCCACCCGCCAACGCCACCGTGGTTGTGATGGCATAGACTGCACCCACCAGGCCGGATGCAATCTGCTGGCGAAAATTCATGACGAAGGCCGCAGCCTCATTTTGCCGCAAGCTAACGTCTAAGCGTGCGATTCCCTGCGTGACCAGCTGATAATGCTTGAATAAGGGCCGCGCCGCCAAGGTATCACTCAAACTGCTGGTATAGCATTCATTGGTCTCTTGCCATTTACGGGTTCCAGCCTTCAGCCAGCGGGCAGTAAAATGGGGAATCACGGCCGGAACAAAGCCCAAGGCGACGAAAACAAAGCCGGTCAGACCACTCATGTGAAGCACAAAGATGAGTGTCATACTGCCTTGCAAGGTGCTATAAAGCATATTAATCAGTGGTTGTACCACGCTCTGCTCAATCTGTTTCACATCGCCAAGTGCTGCGGCCAGCAAACTGCTACTGTTGGTTTCAGTTGCCGCGGCTGCATAGGCGCGCTGAATCAAGTGCCGTCTGAGCTGCAGATTGACCTGCTGCCGGAACCGGCCTGAGAAATAACTCATGCCCAGATTGGCCAGATTCACCAACAGCAGTGCCAGCCCCCAAAATATCAAGCGTTGCAGGACCCTGGCAAAAGTGTGCGCAGATAGGCCATCAGTGATTTGCCCCAGAAAAAAGGGACTGACAATGCCATCACCCGCAGCCATTACCCCGAAAAAGACCAACCCGAGGATAGTCCGACGATGCGGTCTGATAATCTTAGTCACGGTTGTCATCACGCCATCCCCTCCTTTGATGTCCTCAGTGTATTTGGTACACTAAGGAAAACATCAGGAGGTGCCAAAAATGGCAGGAAAGATTGGCCCTT
Source organism: Lacticaseibacillus suibinensis (assembly GCF_003946175.1). GTDB lineage: Bacteria > Bacillota > Bacilli > Lactobacillales > Lactobacillaceae > Lacticaseibacillus > Lacticaseibacillus suibinensis. The sequence goes on from NZ_RHOK01000002.1 coordinate 93,816, forward strand.
ATCTTCGGCGCTTGCGGCTCAACCAGGGGCTAACCCAGCGCGAACTGTATCACGAGCTCTTAAGCGAACGGCAAGCCATTCGCTTTGAGGCCGGCCGCAATGATATTCAAGCTGAACGCCTTTTCACAGTGCTCGCCCGCATGGCCTTGCCGATAACCGCCTTAACCACGCTTATGCCCGCCCCCAACCGCAATCCTGCGCTTCAAAGTGGGCTCACCAAGCTCAGCCAATGGCCTGATGCCACGCTCACCCCTGAAGAAAATCGCGCCTTAACCACTTACGTTACTGGCCAAAGCCCACTCACCTTGGCCGACATTCAAACGGTCACGCCATTACTCGGCCGCTTCGATGATGCGCTATCGAAGCGGCTTTACCAAAGCACCTGGCGCCACCTTCAAGCACATCAGACGGAAACTGAATATAGCTCTCTCGCCAGCTCATTTTGCATTGGCGCTTTATACTACGCACTCTTTCATGCTGATCTGGCCATGGCACAGGTCTACCTTGAACGATGGCGCAATGCAGCGCCGCAAACCATTGAACAGCAGATTCAGCGCAACTTCTTCACCGCCCTAATCCAAGCGCTCCCTGCTGGTGCAGCGGCCAGTTATCAAGCCACAGCTCAAATCATCCATGGCCTACGAGCAATTGGGCTCGCTGTCATGGCTGATGCTTTAGTGGATAACCGGCGGCATATCCTTTCTGCATTTGGTCTACATCTGGCTTGGCGCCGCGATGAATTAGGCGCCTTGGCCCGCAGTACGGAACGCCACCAGGCAGCGGTCGCCATCGCCAACTATCCGGGGTTAGCGGCGGCTTTGAGTGGGCAACCCTTAGCGGCTTTTAGGACGATGATTGAATAAACAAACAAGTGGTCAGCCGCGATACGGTTGACCACTTGTTTTAGGCTGGCATCGCCACCCCGATTGCCATGCCAATTTGCTTCCCAGCTTGGAGCCAGGCCTTGGCGCGTTTTTGTAAGGTCGTGTGCGCGGTGTACCGTGCCGGATCCGCTTGCCACGCCCCAAATAACCGTTCTTCAGCCTGATGTGCCGCCGGGTCGACTGCCGCCACCTGAAACCGATTCTGAAACAGACGAATGTTGCTGGTTGCTGGCAGCAATGCCTGGAGCGCCGGGCTCATCAGCCACGAATCGCACACTAGCGGCAACTGACCAAACCGCGCTTGCGCCAAGGCAAACGCCTCATCGCAGGCCGCTGGCGATAGTGGTCCATCGGCCGGAATGTGCACTTGCAGCGCCTGCGTTCCGGCTGTCAGCGGTCCGAGCGCGGTGGTTGGCTGCCAAGGCTCAAATTGCAGCCGTCCTAGTCGCACCACCTGATGCACCAAAGTGAGACGCAACCAATCGTTTTCGGTGACGCCAATGCCGCCTTGTTTCTGAGCGTAATCGGCTGCCCAGATCGCGATATCGCGGCCATCAGCCACCCACTCCGCCGTCGTCGCATAATGGGCCTGTTCACCATAAAGCAGCTGTGCGAACACTTGTAAGGCGAGCTTTGGTTGCCCGGCCAGCCGCGCCAGGAAAGCTGGTTCGTCAGCTGCCAACTGGTGCCACCGCTCCAAATCCGGCACCGGCGCCAGCGCCACCGCTTGCGCCGCTGCGGGCAGACCGATGGCGGTCAACCATGCCTCAAATGTCATCCTCGCGCCTCCTTTACCTGAGCTTTTCATTATCTTTTTAATATAGCACATCGGCTAACAGTCGCCGCCAGCAGGCCCGTTTTGATACAGTTAAGGTAACCCTTTCGAAAGGAGCGCCGGTCAATGAAAAAGCCTCGGCATCTTTCTGCCCCGCAAGCCATTTTACTCAGCTTCGCCGCCATGATTGTCATCGGGACTGGTCTACTCGCGCTTCCTTGGGCTAGCCAAAGCGGCCAATCGGTGAGTCTGCTAGACGCCTTTTTCACTGCGACAAGCGCGAGCTGCGTGACCGGGCTGGTGGTGGTCAATACCATGCAGCATTGGACCTGGTTCGGGCAACTTGTGATCTTAGCCCTCATTCAACTCGGCGGGATTGGGTTCATCACGGTGGTGACCGGCGCACTCATTATTTTTCGCCAGCGCATTGGCCTCAGACAGCGGCTGACCATTCAAACCATGTTCAGTCAGAGCTCGCTTGGCGGCATGACGCGGCTGGTCTGGCAGGTACTTCGCTACACCGCAGTAATTGAGGGAGCCGGCGCAGTGCTGCTGACGATGGGCTTTTTAACCGCCAACCGCGGCTACACCTTCGTTGAATCCGTCTGGTACGGCATTTTCCACGCCATTTCGGCTTTTTGCAATGCCGGCTTTGATTTGGTGGGCATTAACTCGCTGGCTGAATTTCAGGGCCACTGGCTGATCAATCTCACGGTCATGGTCCTGATTACCCTCGGCGGCTTGGGCTTCACCGTGCTCCATGAACTGCGGCATTTCAAAGCCAAAAAACACTGGCGCCGCCTCAGCATACACACCCGCTTGGTCTGCGGTACCAGTGCGGTGTTGGTAGTCGCTGGCACGGTGCTGTTTGCCTTGCTGGAATGGCACGGTGCCCTGGGCCACTTGGCGACGCCGCAAAAATGGCTGGCTGCTGCTTTCGAATCCGTTACCCTGCGTACTGCCGGCTTTGCCACCATTGATCAAAGCCAACTAACCCCGCTTAGCCAACTGCTGGCAACCGGATTCATGTTCATCGGCGGCTCGCCTGCCGGCACTGCCGGCGGGGTCAAAACCATTACCCTGGCGCTCCTGGTTGCCGCCGTGAGCTCCGGTTTGCACGGCCACACCGGGATTGTGATTGCCGGGCGGCGCCTGCCGCTAGCGCTTGTGCAAAAAGCCTTAGCGGTGTTTTTCGCCTTGTTTGCGGTCATCGTGATGGCGGTGCTGATTTTGCATTTTTCGGAAGCAGGCAACAGCTTTGCGCCGACGCTGATGGAGACGATTTTTGAAGCCACCAGCGCCACCGGCACCGTGGGCCTCACCACCGGTCTAACGCCGTTCTTGTCTCCCATTGGCAAAGTGACCATTGCCTTGTGCATGTTCATTGGCCGCCTGTCGCCGCTGACGCTGGTGGTCGCCTTGAGCTTGCGCCAAAACGCCGACTCTCATATCATCGATTACCCCGCCGCCAATGTCATCATTGGCTAGAAAGGAGCTGCCATGAAAAACCAACAAGCCCGCAGTTTTGCGATTTTCGGCCTTGGCCGCTTTGGCACCAGCATTGTCTCCCACTTAGCCGAGGAAGATGTCGAGCTCCTAGCCGCCGACCGGGACCTTGCCCGCGTTGAAGCCGTCAGTGCCTGGGTGGACCAGGCCGTGGTCGGCGACGCCAGTGATGAAGCGTTTTTGACGCGATTAGCGATTGAGCATTTTGACGTGGTGGTCTTTGCGATGGGCGAAGACTTCGAATCCAGTGTCATGGGCACGATGGTCGCCAAAGAACGCGGCTGCCCCCGCGTGGTGGTCAAGGCGCTTGACCCGCGCCAAGCCAAAATTCTCACCCGCGTCGGCGCCGACCAGGTGGTACTGCCTGAGGTTGAAATGGGCGCCAAAATTGCCCGCAGCCTCGTCAACGCCAATATTATCGATGCCTTTGCTCAAATCGATGGTATCGACATCACCGAACGCCGGCCGGATCCCCAGTGGGTTGGTAAAACCCTCGCCGAGGCGGATGTGCGGCGGAGTGCCGGAGTGGAGGTGTTGGCGTTAATTCGAGATGGGAAGCCTCAGGTGCCGGTGAAGGCGGAAACGGTGCTGGCGGCAGAGGATGTGCTGGTGACCGTAGCGAGTGAATAAAACGCAAAAGTGGTCGTCGCTTTTCACAGCGATGACCACTATTAGGTTCTAATACTTGAAAGTTACCATTTATGCGGCTTCTGGCGTCAGACCTTCTTCTTTTTGCAAGGACCGATCATAGATGCGAATGAACGGTAGTGAAATCAGAATGTCCATAATCAAAATGGCAATCCAGAGCACCACATTACGCCAATCCATTGATGCGAGGAACACTTGCAAGATCCCCGGTGTTGTCCATGGCGTGTAGATATAAAACTTACCAACGACGCCGGCCAAAGTCAGGAAGTAAACGATGGTCAAATTTAGCACCGTGCAGATGATATTCGGAATGAAGAACCACAGATTAAGCACCGTCGGAATCCCGAAAATCAACGGCTCGTTGATATTGAACAGCGTACCGATTGGCGCCAGCTTGCTCAACGACCGAAGCCGAGCAGACCGAGCAATCAAAATCATCGCAATCAGGAAGGCAGGATAGGTAATCCAGCCGCCCCACACACTGTAGAAAGCTCCGGCAAAAATGTGCGTCATCGCGTGGCCAGCTTGATATTGCTTCAAGTTCAAGGCGATGTTTAACGTTGTGATTGGGGTGACGATGGTACCAATCATGTTATCGCCATGAATCCCAAAGAACCAGAGCGTTTTAGCCAGCACTGCTAGGAGCAAAATCACAGGTAAACTCCCACTGACATTAGCAAAAGGTGCAAAGACTAAATAGATTACACCGACCAGGTAAGACTGGGTGGTTGCAACACAAATCGCATTCAGTGCCACAAAGATAACGGTGGTGACCACCATCGGTACCAGTACCTCAAATGGTGCGGCAACCCCTGATGGGACAGAGGATGGGAGCTTAATCGTCCAATGATGCGTAATGAACAAGCGATTGATTTCAACCACCGCAATCGCAATCAGCATCGCCCCAAACATCCCCTTGGCCCCAAGATCTGCCTGCGGCAAGTATTGGATGGTCTTAACGGTTTCAGATGGTGAAGCAGCAATGAAAAAGGCAAACATCGCCGAAACTAGGTTTGTCACCAAATTCATCTTGTAATGCTTGGAGAGATAGTAAGTAATCGCCACCAACACATATGGGGCCAACAACCCGATGGTCAGGTTGTACGGTACCATCAAGACATTAGCATTCGCGGTGGCCCACTTTTGCCATGCCAGCATAAACGCAAAGAAGAAGTTCGTTGCCTTCATCCCAGTCGGAATCGGTGGTGAGGCTAGTAAAATCGAAAAGCCCCCAATAATCGTCAGTGGAATAATGGCAGTCATCCCGTCACGAATTGCGGCCAGGTACTTTTGATTACCGATCTTAACGGCAATTGGATTGACCTTAGCTTGAATCCAGTCGGTGAGTTTGGCAGTTCCTTCAGCCATGAATGACACCCCTTTGGTGAATTAATTTTGAATACGAGGTAAGCGTAACCGCTTTAGGAATATTTTTCAAGTATTATTTTTTTATGGAATATTTTTCATTTTAGGATTACACTAACTGACGTAGGCAATCCAAATTTGCCTTATGGAGCCCACTTGCGATTAGGGAAGTGCTAAACTGAAGGCGCGGAAAATATTCCGGATACTGTTCAAAGTTGAAACGTGGAGGCCATAAGATGGACATCATCAGACAGATCGAGCTCTACTACGCAAATATAACCAAATCCGAGCGTGCCGCGGCTGATGCCATCATGGCTGACATGCAAATTGTGGCGGAGCAGCCCATAAAAGAAGCAGCCCAAGCATACGGCGTTTCAGCCACGACGCTGGTCCGGCTAGCGAAGCGGCTGGGGTTATCGGGATATAGCGAGCTGGCCTTTCAGACCAAAAACTATCTGACGGAGCATCGCATCACCCCATCAAAAAAAGCCCAGCAAGCCCCCGAAATGGCGAGTCTCATTCAATCTTTCATCGGGGCCTTCGAGCAAATGATCACCCCAGAAGTGGAAAACGCTGTCGCCCAGTTAGCGACGGCATTGCACGGCAAGCATCGCATCTTGGCAGTCGGCTTAGGTCACTCCGGGTTAGCAGCTGAACATCTCAAATATCTGATGCTGGGTCGCGGCTTGTTCATTTCCACTGTCACCGATGGCATCTTGATTGAACGCCTACCACCATTGATGCAATCAGACGATCTGATTATCATCTTCTCGTCCTCGGCTGCTGTTGACACCTATGCGAATATTTTTAAACGAGCGAGCAAAAAAGACATCACGTTCGCCCTCGTAACGATGAATCCTAACGCCCCGGTGCTCCAAAAAGCTGACATTCAGTTGGTTCTGCCAATGGTGCACAGTCTGGATACCGATGCCAAGGGGATTCGCTACATCGACTCGCGGCCGGTGTTTGACGTCTTAGTCAGTTGCCTCACCCGCTACTACAGTGATGTCTACCCTAACGCCTAATGCTAGCAAGTGGTTCACGCCAGATTCGGAAAGGAGTTTCAATGAATGAAAATAGAACAAGTGATTGCGCAAGTGAAGGCCTATCATCGTGGGGTTTGGCATGGTGAAGTGATTGATCCCGCGACCACGCGTGATCAAGTCTTATTTGGCGACCCAGACCAACCCTGCACCGGCGTCGTCACGACCTGCTGGGCCTCACTCGCGGTGATTCGGCAAGCAGCTGCGCAAGGGGCAAACCTGATTATTTGCCACGAAGCCTTGTTTTGGAATCATGGTGATCACACCGGCTGGCTGGAGGAAACGCACAACCAAACCTACGCGGCCAAAGTGGCCTTGCTTAAGGAAAATCATATCGTTGTTTGGCGTGACCACGATCACATGCATTCAGGAATTCCGCTGGCTGATGGCACTTACGTTGATGGCATTTTCTATGGTCTGGCCAAACAACTCGGCTGGGAAAACTATATTCTCAATGACGCTGATGTACTGACGGCTTTTGAATTGCCTGCCGCCACCACTGCCCAAGCAGTGGCCGAGCATCTGATTACAAGCCTACATCTGAACGGGGCGCGAATTATTGGCGAGCCCGCTACGCCTGTGCAAAAAATCGCCGTCCCTACCCACGTCTTTGGTGACGCTAAAGGTTACATTACCAAAGCCGAAAAGGATCAATACGATCTTTTCATGTCCTTGGAACTGATTGATTTTACCTTGAGCGAATACATCCAAGATGCCAGCCTCAATGGTCAAAACAAGGCGATTGTGGCGGTCGGTCACTTTAATGTCGAAGAACCCGGCATGGCTTATCTAGCCACCTACCTGCCAAATATTATCGGCAGCGAAATTCCAGTCTCGTTTGTTCAGTCTGGGGATATGTACCACTACATCAAAGCATAATGATGCACGATTAAACGACCACTCTAGCACCTTAACCTCCTCACTAAAAAAGACTTATGCGGTGACTGTCTTTCACAGCCAACGCATAAGTCTTTTTGTTAGCGAGCAAATTTTTTTGGTGCTAATCTACTTTCACCTGCTCAGGTCATCCCCTGAGCGGTAAAAGGAGGCGAGTCATGCGACGCTGGCTGAACTTGATGATTCTGGGCGTGTTTTTCTTCATGGTGATTGTTGATGGCAGTATCGTGACCATTGCGATTCCTGCCATGGCGCATGGGCTAGCGGTAGGCACCGAGCGCGTGGGGTTGGTGATCAGCATCTACCTGGTCACAATCAGCGCGCTACTGCTACCATTCGGCCAACTGGGCGCACAATGGGGCCGCGAGCGCTGCTTTATGCTGGGTACGTTGGCGTTTCTGGTTGGCTCTTGGTTAACGGGCGCCGGCGCGCAGCTGAGCTGGGTGCTTGGCGGCCGAGTGCTTCAAGGGGTCGGCGCCAGCCTGACCATGGCCAATAGTTATGCGCTAGTGGCAGATTGGTTCCCACCGCAACAGCTTGGCCGCGCGTTTGGCATCGAAAGTATTTTTATTTCGCTCGGTGGGCTGGCCGGCCCGGGGCTCGGCGGGCTGGTGTTGACCCACTGGGACTGGCGGTACCTGTTTTGGCTGAACTTACCCATTGGCGGCTTATGCTTGGTGGCGGCGGTGCTTTGGTTTCCGCGCACCGCTTCCCGCCAGCGATTGCATCTCGACTGGGGCGGCACCGGGCTCTTGATGGCGCTGGCAATCGTCTTTTACGTCAGCACCGCTAGTAGTTTGACGCAGCCAGGACTGGCGCTGCTAGGCCTAGCGCTCAGTGGTGGGCTGTTGTGGCTGCTAGTAAGGTGGGAACAGCACCGCCCGCACCCGCTTTTGAACCTGGCTTTGCTCAAGACCCCAGCGTTCGGTTGGCCTTTGGCGGCGGCGTTTACGACCTTTGTGGCCGCCTATTATTTCACCTTACTCGGGCCGATTTATCTGCAAGTCGTTGTTGGGCTCTCCCCTGCGGCCACCGGCGCGGTGTTGATGGCTGGGCCGCTGGTGGCGATTGTGGCTAATCCCTTGGCGGGCATGGCTGCCGATCGCTGGTCGCAGCCGCGCGTGATGCAAAATGGCCTGCTTTTACTGCTGGTGAGCGCTTTAGGGTTAGTGCTGCTGACTGGGCAATTCGAACCCTTGGCGTTTTTGCTGGTCTCTGTGGTCATGGCCATTGGCACCAGCGTCTTTGGCACCGCCAATAGCGCCTTTTTGATGCGGGAAGTCACACCTGCGCAGCGCGGGGCGGCCGGAGCACTGACGGCGTTGCTGCGCGAGGTTGGGCTGGTACTAGGCGTGAGTTTGGCCAGTACCAGCTTTTACGGCAGCCTGGGGGCACTGGCACGCCAACCGCTGACCACAGCGCTAGGCCAACCAGTTAGCCGCCTGCTCACGGCGCAGCATCTCGCTTATGCGCTGGCGGCCGTCATTTTGCTCGGCGGCTGGTGGCTCAATCGCAGGCTCCTCAAAAGCGGGCACGCGCCGCGGCGCAACGCCAACCAACCCGATTTATTTTCATTGTTTGAAGCAAGGTTTCGTTCAAGGAGGTTATAACCATGGCAACCACGGTGACTGTTTTAGGCAAAATGCAACCACTTTTGACCATTCCGGAAGACTTCACGCGCATCACCAGCGAGCCGCGTTCGCGCAATGGCGAAGCGGTGCGGGTTGATCGCTATCAGCAGCAGCGGCCAGTACAATGGTTCGGCCCGCATGTGACGCTGGTGTGGGGCGCCGATGACCGCTTGCTGAGCTTCAATGCTTTTACCGCCACCAGCAGTGCGCCGTTGCCCACCCAAGCCGCTGCTCGGCAAATCGCCATGCAGGTGTGGCAAGCACTGGATCCGCGCTATGCGGCGGGGTTGGACTACATGCGGACTGACCGCCTCACCCGGTATTTCGAAGTCGCTGACCAGCGCATTGACATTCCGGTGTGGTGGGTCAAGTTTGCCCATCGCAATGGTAGCTATAACTGGGTCTCAGTGGGCGCTGGGGGCCAAGTGGTCGAAATGGAGCGCGAATCCATGTGGGATTATATGCGCAGCCGGCGCGCAACCGAGGAGTGGAACTATGATGACTGGGTGCTGGCGCGTGAAGGCCAAGGCCCGCAGCCAGCCGCGCCGGCCGCACTCGCGTAGGTGCTCTCCATGGCCAAAACAATGGATCAAGTGATTGCGGCCCTAGGCGCTGCCAATGACCGCCTTAATCGCTTAGAAGAAGTAGATTACGTCACTGCCGCGTACAAGGGTTTCAGCGCCAGCGGCGACACCTTGGAAGAGGTGCAAACCGCGATTGACGAAACCCAGGCGCAAATCGAAGCCTTGCAGCGCCAGCTCGACCGGCTCAATGATCAGCTCACTTAGGGACAGCAAAACGCCGAGTCGTCAGCAGCGATTCGGCGTTTTCTGATTCAAAAGCATCAGTCGACCACGTCAATGCCCAGACTGGCGGCAATGGTGGCGGCTTGCCATTGGTTGAGTTTCAGACCGCGCAGTAAACTCGGTGTGAACAGCAGACTGTCAAACCGCGATTTGCTGAGATTAACGAACTTCAGCGGGGTTCCGGTGAAGTCAGCGCCGGTCAGCTCGCCGCCAGCAACAGTGAGCCCCGGTTTAAGCAGTTTAACTGCTTGAAAGCTACTTTCCGTCAGTTGGGTTTCTTGGAAGCTGACGCCTTTCAGTTTGCTTTCGGCTAAAATCAGATAACTGGCCTGACAGTCGGTGACGGTCACCTGATGCCAGACGCTGCGGGTAAAATCGGCCCCCATCAGCTGACAGCCACTGAACTGGCAGCGATACATTACACTTTCGGCGAAATCGGCATTCAGGAATTGACTCCCCTTAATCGTACAATCCAGCCACTCGCCGCCGCGAAAATCGGTTTGCTCAAACTGGCAGTTGATGAAGGTCACGCCAGCCAGTTTCAGCTCATGTTGCGACACAGTCAGCCGGCAGTGATCATAGGTTTCCCCTTCTACCGCGGCGTCTAGGCTTAGGGTTTGGTGTTCAATCATCGGCAGCAGCTCCTTGGTTAGTTTGGGCTGGGCCAAAGCGGTATGTAAAGCCGCCAAGCCCAGCGTCATCGCGGCAATCATCGGCGTGAGTCGCCGGTACATCGCCGTTTCCGGGGCATACTTGGCCCGGGCGACGGTGGTTTTATGAATGATGGATTGAATCGGCGCCACACTGGTTTTCATTTGGGCCAGCGACGGTACTTGCCCGCTGACCAAGGCGCTGACGACTTGCAAGGCGGCAATGCGATTGACCAGCAGCGTGGCCTGCGCCGTGCCTGGAGCAAACTTCGGCTGCATGCGCTGGCAGTTTTGAATGGTGGTGGCGTAGATCTTCAGCGCTGCGGCGCGTTGGTTGTCAGTGGTCTTCATCGTTGCACCTCCTTGGGGCCGATGCCACTCGGCGCAGTTGCTGGGCTAATTATTTCACTTATACCACTGATTCGCGGCACAATAAAGGCAGTACTAGGCGAATGGCAAAAACCCTTCGCAAATTGCTTCAGCTTACCAGTGACGCTAATCCCAATCAAAGCGAGGTGTTTTTGATGACCACGCCCTGCCTAACCCTCGGTCAAATCGTTGCCGAAGCCGTCAACGTTGGCCTTGAAGTCGAGAAAATGCGGGTAACCCCCCAAAGTCTGCTCAGCGCTGCGCCATTTCCTGATGACTTAGAGCCAGCTTTGAGCCATTTTGTCACGCGGGAATTTTTCACCGCGCAACTGGAATTCACGCTGCCTGCCACCCCCAAAGTTGCCCAAAACATCCGGCATGGCACGGCCATCATTCAGGCGGTGGCGGAGCAGCTGCCAGCCGAAGACTGCCTGTGGCCGTACAGCTGTCCGCCGCTACTGCCCCAGGTCTCGCCCGCTTTGATTTCGCCCTACCCCGAGCATTCTTACCCTTACCGCCAACAATTAAGCCGCCTTTACCCGCTGCCACGCCTGATGAACACTGGGGTGCACATCAACTTTAGCTTTCAACCCGCAGCGCTGTCCTTCATCTTAGCCGAAACTGCTTTCGTCGACGCCGACGCTCTTTATGTCCACCTCGCCCAGTATTTCATGTTGCATCACTGGGTCTTCACCTATCTGTTCGGGGCCACTCCAGCCGCACTGACGGGTTATTTTACTGAGGAAACCCCACCGTTGCCAGTCCGCAGCCTCCGCAACAGCCGCTTCGGCTTTCCCCGCAACATCGCGGGTGATTACGCCTCGGTCCCTCGCTACGTCGCGCGCATCCAAGTAGCGATTGAAGCCGGCCAGCTGATGAAGGCAGGGCAATATTACGAACCGGTCCGGCTGAAAAGCGGTGCCAATAAAAACCCTGAGCATCTGCTGGAGGCAGGCATCTCACATCTCGAGCTGCGCGGCTTTGATCTCAATCCCTTCACTCCGCTCGGCGTCACTGCCGATCAGCTGCGCTTGGTGCAAAGCCTGGCGTTGTATTTTGCCTACCAGCCGCGGCTAAACGCTGAAACGCTGGCGGCAAATTTAGCTGCGGCGCGCCAGCTCAATGACCGCGTGGCCTTAGAAGACCCGCACGCGCCTTCAGAATGTCAGAAAGCGGGGGTAGCGCTGTTAACGTCGCTGGCCGCCTTTGCCGCGCAGCACGACTTTCCGGCGGCTTATCAAAGCAGTATTCAGGCCGCCTTGAAGGCCTTTGAGGATAGTACGCAGACTTTAGCCTATCAAATTTGGCAACAAGCACCCGTCTTTGCAACACGTTAGAAATTCGCGGGCGCCAGCTTCAATCAGCCATTCCCTAGCCATCATGGGAATGGCTTTTTGCTGTCACCAGGCCGACCGCCTATGCCGCCTGGTGCCCATCCAGGTCAATCAGTCGCACCAATAGCGCCGCGGCAGCAAGGGTCGCAACCACCGTCACCACCACTGTCGCCAGTGGCTGGGCCAAAAGCAATGTCAGGCTATAAGCGACGACGAGCAAGCCGGCGATGACCGCATAGCTGGTTTGGTTGGTCTGATAGCGGGCCTGCTGGTAATGCCGCGCCAACCACAAGCCCAGATACATCAGCCCAATCCCGGCATAAAGGAAGGTAATGGCGAAAGCGCGGTTGACGGTCGGCGCGGTGATGTCGCGGAGCGCAACCGTCACCATACTGATGCCGAAAATAATGGGATAGTGCAGATAAATCAACAAGTTGCCGGTTTCGCCGGCTTTTTTTTCGTCGACCAAGTGATCAAACACGGCGATATAAGTGAAAAACAAGCTCGCCACGATCAGAAAAATCAGCACCGACACCACGGAAAAGGTCTGGCGTGTGAAATAACCGGCAATCCCGACAATGGTCTCTCCAAACAGCACAATCGACAGCTCGGTCACCCGTTCCAACAGATGCGAGAAAATAATCGGGTGCTTACTGGTCAATTTGCCCGTAAAGGCCGGGGCCACCCAACTGACGAGCACGCCGATTGCCGCCAGCCAGAGGCCCGCGCGCAGCGGCAAAAAGCCGGCCCCGAGGAGGCTCAGGGTCCGCACCCCTAGGATGCCACTGAAGGCTTGGGCAATGGCGCGATCATCACGGCTGGTGGTGCGCTGCCACACCAGTAAGTACTGCAGGCACAGCGTCAACGACAACAGCCCCGCCGCCATGAAAAACGGCCGTAAATTGGCATCAAGCGCTGACGAAAAGCTATTGGCCATGTAGAGCACGATCATCATGTCGCCGAACATAAAGCCAATATCGGTCCAAGACGATGCTCCGAAGCGATTGACGAACACCGTTTGCACCATCCAAGAATTGATAAACACAATCACCACGAAGGCAAACAGCCCTAGGGCCAGCGGCGCAATCACGCCGTGGTCGAGCTGGTGCAAGAGCCCCGTCGCTTTAGAAATCATGTAGACGAAAACCAGATCATAAAATAATTCAATCATCGAAACGGGTTTGCTCATGTGCGGCCTCCTCAGTTTTGAGCCAGCATACCACCCATATTTTAGCCCCTCACCTGACCGTTAAGGGGTTCGCCCTATACCTATCCGTTATGTGCGTATAGTCGATATAGGCATTAGACATTCTACCAACTGTTCCGTAAGCTAATGCCGAAGAGATAACGGAGGGATAGCATGAAAACCATTCAACTCAACAACGGGATTAAGATGCCCCAACTCGGCTACGGCGTATTCCAAATCGATGATCCAGCCCAGTGTGAGCAAAGCGTCCTCGATGCGCTGCAAACCGGCTATCGGCTCATCGACACCGCCGCCTGCTATGGCAACGAAGCCGCGGTTGGCAAAGCCATCGCCAAATCGGGCATTCCGCGCACCGAGATTTTTATTTCAAGCAAAGTCTGGATTCAAACCAACGGCTACGAGCAGACACTGGCGTCTTTTCAAAAGACGCTGGCAAACCTACAAACCGATTATCTCGATCTTTACCTTATTCACATGCCCTATGGGGACTACTACGGTAGCTGGCGGGCGATGCAGGAACTTTACCGCGCCGGCAAAATTCGCGCGCTTGGGGTCTGCAATTTTCTGCCTGACCGGCTAGTCGATTTGATGGCCAGTTTCGACACGGTCCCTGCCGTCAACCAAATCGAACTGCATCCCTTTTCCCAGCGGCGCGCCTTGCGCACACTCATGGCCAAATACCGCATCACGCCCATGGCCTGGGCACCGTTTGCTGAAGGTCAGCATCAACTTTTTACTGATCCAACTATGACCGCGATTGGGGCGCAGTACAGCAAAACCGCGGCCCAAGTCACGTTACGGTGGTTAGAGCAGTCCGGCGTGGTGGCGATTCCCAAATCCGTACATCTCGCCCGCATCCGGCAGAACTTCACCATCGATGATTTTGCCTTAAACGCCAGTGATATGGAAAAAATTAACCAACTCGATACTGGTCAGCCACTCATTCTGGATGTCGCCAGCTGCCGCGAAGCCTACCGCCTGCATCACATCACCTTTGTTCAGTAATCACTTGGCAAAAGCGCCCGCAACGCACCCAAAAACGCGCTGGCCGCAGGTGACTGCGGCGTGGTTTTGGGCCAAATCAAACTTGCCTTGGCTTCTAGTCGCGGCGTCAGAGGCACGAACCGCAAAGTTGAATCCGCGGTGTTGATGATGCCATCTAAACAAAGGGCAATACCGACCCCCGCCTCGACCATGATGGAGGCGTTGTAAAGCAAATTGTACGTTGCAACCACATTCAGCTGCAGCTCGCTGGTCCCCAACCAATCGGTCAGGTAGCTGATGCTGCCATGCTGCTGCGACATAATGATCCGCTGATTGGCTAACTCCGCAGCGGTAACCGCCGCTTTTTGCGCCAGCGGTGAATCTTCACGGACCAAAACGCCCCAAGCGGTCGTCCCGGGTAAATTAAGAAAGTCACTATCATCTTTGTTGGTCGGCTCCATCACCACCCCGAAGTCAAACACCCCTGCATGCAATCGTTGCTTGACCTCATTAGCATCCGTGCTGTAAATGCCGACTTGCACCTTGGGCGCGGTTTGTCCGAGTTGGCTAATCGCCTGACCAATGGTGACCATCATCGGCGCCTCAGCACTCCCAATCATAATCTCACCGGTGACTTCCTGGGTCTGGTTCACATTGGCCATGGTCTTATCTGCCAACACGACGATCTGGCGGGCCTGATTGGCAAAGTATTCTCCTGCCGCGGTCAGCTCAATGCTGCGACTGCCGCGCTCAAACAAGGTCACGCCCAGCTCATCCTCGAGGTCCTTAAGCTGGCGCGAAATCGTGGGTTGTGACACATGTAGCCGCTCCGCCGCCCGGGAAATGTTGCGCTCATTCACGACCATCAAAAAGTAACGTAAAACTCGCAGTTCCATCTGAGACCCCTCCATTCCTAATAGGCATAGTATAGCATCATTTTTAAGTATTAGACATAACGCGTGCCTGCCCTTATGCTGAACCTATCAAAGGAGGTCACACCATGAATTTTGACCATCTCATTAACGCCGGCCATGTCAGCTGGGGCGGCGCTACTGCGGCGGCAGTCCACGCCGTGGTGGCGGAAACCAGTGCCTTGCTGATTGCCCTCAACCAAGCCACCACCGATGAAGCTAGACGGCAGCAGTTAACCGCCATCTTGGGATATTCCCTGCCAACGAGTTCAGTGCTGAATCCACCGTTTCAAACCGACTTTGGCCGCCACACCACCATTGGGGCTAATGTCTTCATCAACCGTGACTGCTTCTTCGTGGATCTTGGGGGCATTATCCTCGATGACGGGGTCTTGCTCGGACCGCGGGTGACCTTAATTTCGGTCAATCATAGTGAAGACCCCACGCAGCGTCGGGATTTGGTCCTCAAAGCGGTCCACATCAAAACTGGCGCGTGGCTGGGCGCCAACGTCACCGTATTACCTGGCGTCACCATTGGCGAACATGCGATTGTCGGCGCTGGCGCCGTGGTGACCAAGGATGTCCCGGCTAACACGATTGTCGCCGGTGTGCCGGCGCAAGTCATTCGTCCAGTCAAATCAACTCACAAGGAGAACAGTCATGATTAAAGATAAAGTGGTTGTCATTACCGGCGCTTCAAGCGGGATTGGCGCCGAAACGGCCAAATTATTGGCCAGCCGCGGCGCAAAAGTCGTGCTAGGCGCACGGCGTGAAGATAAGCTCAAAACACTGGCTGACGACATTATCGCCACCGGCGGTCAAGCGGTTTACCGAGTGACCGATGTTGTGCGGCCCGCTGATAACGAAAACCTAGTGCAATTAGCCAAGGATACGTTTGGCGGCGTCGACGTGATGTTTTTGAATGCCGGCCTCATGCCGAATTCGCCGCTTTCAGCGCTGAAGGTTGACGAATGGAATCGGATGGTCGATGTGAACCTCAAAGGTGTCTTGAATGGTATCGCCGCCGCCCTGCCGATCTTCAAAGCCCAGCAGTCCGGCCACTTCATCGCAACCAGCTCAGTGGCTGGCCTCAAAGCCTATCCCGGTGGTGCAGTTTATGGCGCCACCAAATGGGCCGTGCGCGACCTGATGGAAGTGCTGCGTATGGAAGCGGCGCAAGAAGGCAGTCACATTCGTACAGCCACCATCTATCCCGCTGCCATCAAAACCGAGCTTCTAGCGACAATCACCGATCCGGGCGCCGCCGCTGGGATGCAGCAAACCTATGACACTTACGAAATTACCACGGATCGGATCGCCAAGGTCGTCGCCTTTGCGATCGACATGCCTGAAGATACCAACGTCAACGAAATCACCGTCGGCCCGACGGATCAACCATGGTAAGGAGTCCTCAAAATGGATAACTATATTTTCAAACTCAGTCCCAAGGTTTCACGCAAAACCGTGCGTTTTCACAATCGCTACGGCATCGAACTGGCAGCTGACCTCTACACGCCTAAAACCATGAAGAACGACCATAAATTTCCTGCCTTGGTGGTTGGCCCGCCATACAGCGGCGTCAAGGAACAAGGTCCTGGCATTTACGCCCAGGAAAGGGCCCAACGCGGTTATGTGACGTTAGCCTTTGACCCGTCTTTCAACGGTTTTTCTGGCGGGAACCCGCGGCACGTCTCTAGTCCCGACATTTTTGTGGAAGACTTTCACGCCAGTGTTGACTATCTGGGCACGCGGCCATTTGTTGACCGCGAGCGTATCGGCGTGATCGGCATTTGCGGCAGTGGCAGTTTTGCCTTAAGCGCTACGGCAGTTGACCCGCGGATCAAAGCCGTCGCCACCGCCAGCATGGTTGACATTGCTGCTGCGCACCAGGAAGGCACCAAAGAAGAACGCCAGGCCCACCTTGCTGCCATTGCCGAGCAACGTTACGTCGACTTTGAAAGCGACCAGCCAGCGTTAGGGGCCCGCGGCTCTGCACTAGCCGATGAAAATGATGATCCTGTGTTCCGAGAATTCGGTGACTTTTATTTCACGAGTCGCGGCTGGCACCCGAACGCCATTACCACCTTCACTGAAACCTCCAGCATGGCCTTCATGAACTTTACCCTGCTGGACAAAATCGCGGAAATCTCGCCGCGTCCGCTCATGTTGATTGCCGGGGATCAGGCCTTTTCTAAAGGTTTCTCCGAGCGTGCTTATGAAGAGGCTGCCGAGCCCAAGCAGCTGGTCATCATTCCCGGTGCCAATCACATTGACCTTTACGATGACACGACCAAGATTCCATTCGCTAAGCTGCAAGCCTTCTTTGACGAAGCCCTGTAGTCACCTGGCACATCGTGTTTACCTGCGATGTGCCTTTTTAGGAGGCCTTTATGAATCAATATAGTAATGATTATTTTGAAGGGGAACGCCCCTTGTTTGCCGAACATGATGCCTGCATCGACCGCACGGTATTTGGGCAAGGCGAATCGCCGCTGAAGGAAAGTCGCAACATTCAACTGACGAACACCATTTTCAAATGGAAATATCCGCTTTGGTACAGTCGTCATATCCAAGCCGATCATACGGCCTTTGAAACCATGGCCCGGTCTGGGATTTGGTACACCCATGACATCACCATCACCAACAGCGCTTTGCAGGCTCCCAAACTCTTTCGGCGCAGCAGTCAGATTCGACTCGCGCATGTCCAATTTGCGGCCGCTGAGGAAACGATGTGGACCTGCGATGATATCCGCCTTGAAGACGTCCAAATCAATGGTGACTATTTCGGCAAGGATAGTAGCAACATCTATCTCGACCAGGTGAAGCTGATTGGCAATTACTGTTTCGATGGCGCGAAAAACATCGAAGCGCACCATTCGACCTTCATCGCCAAGGATGCCTTCTGGAACTGCGAAAATGTGACCCTGTATGACTCAACCATCACCGGAGAATATCTGGCTTGGAATACCAAGCATCTGACCTTGATCAATTGCACCATCGAAAGTCAGCAGGGTCTCTGTTACATCGATCATTTAAGTATGAAAAATTGCCAGCTGCTACGCACAGATTTGGCCTTTGAGTACTGCAGTGATATTCATGCGGAGATTACGTCTGATATCTTAAGTGTTAAAAACCCCATCAGCGGCCGCATTCGCGCCCATGGTATCGACACTTTGATTCTTGATCGCACCAAAATCGACCCAAGCCAAACTAAAATCACCACTGCGGTACCGATTGTAGAAAGGAAGTCGGCCTAATGTACGACTTTGACCACGCGCCGGATCGGCGGGCCACCAATTCAGTTAAATGGGCCGTTCAAGCCGGTGAGCTCCCGATGTGGATTGCTGACATGGATTTCCGCACGGCTCCAGCCATTTTGACCGCGATGCAGAAAAAAATTTCACTTGGGGCTTTTGGCTACGAAGCGCCAGGATCCGACTACTTCGCCGCGGTTGCGACTTGGTACAGTGAGATGCACCACGCCAAGCCGGCGCCTGATTGGATGCTTTTTGCCACTGGAGTCATCCCCGCTTTATCCGCCATTGTGCGCCGGATGACGCAAGTTGGCGACAATGTTTTAGTGCAGGCGCCAGTCTATGATATTTTCTACCACTCCATTGAAAACAATGGGCGTCGTGTGTGCTCCAGCGATTTGCACGACCAAGACGGCCAATATCACATCGATTGGGCAGACCTAGAGGCCAAACTCGCGGCGCCGCTGACCACGATGATGATTTTATGTAACCCGCATAATCCCATTGGTAAGGTCTGGTCGCAGGCGGAGCTAGAAAAAATTGCGACACTATGCCTGCGCCATCACGTTGTTTTGGTGGCTGATGAAATTCATGGCGACCTAGTTTGGCAGGGGCCAGACTACACACCGGTGTTTTCGCTCCCGGCGCCACTGCATGACAACACCATCTCGCTGGTTTCACCAAGTAAAACCTTTAACGTTGCCGCCCTCCACGCCGCCACCGTCATTGTGCCAGATCCTGCATTACGGGCGCAGGTCAATCGCGGTTTGAATACCGATGAGGTGGCAGAGCCAAACCTGTTGGCCATTCCCGGCACGATTGCGGCTTACACGCAAGGTGCCGGTTGGTTGCGCGCCCTACGCCGGCAATTGGCGGCTAATGCCGAGCAAGCCAAGCGCTTCATCGCCGCCAACCTGCCAGAGGTCAAAGTGATTAACAGCACCGCCACCTATCTGATGTGGCTCGATGTGCAGGCCATTTCAACCAACGCCGAAAAGCTAGCTTCAGCCTTGCGCGCTTCCACCGGCCTGATTGTCTCCGCCGGCAGCGTCTACCGCGGTGATGGTGCTCATTTCCTGAGGCTTAATTTTGCCTGTCCACCTGCCATGTTGGCGGATGGCTTAAACCGATTGGCTAAAGGCATTAAGCTGTATCAGCTAGCATAAACAACGCCTCAGGCCAACAAGAAAGGACTGCTCCAATGTCAAAAATTCTCATTCTCGGCGCACACGGCGCCACCGCCCAAATCGTGATTGATCGCTTGCTGGCTGAAACCCAAGCGGATTTGGTGCTTTACTTACGCCACGCCGCCCGGCTCAACCGTTATCAAACGAACCCGCGCGTGACCTTAATTGAAGGCAACGCACAGGATGTGTCCGCCTTGACCGCAGCGATGGCTGATGTGGATGTGGTTTATTCCAACCTTGGCGGCGTCCAGCTCGCCACCTTCACCCAAGCCATCATCGCAGCGATGCGAGCCACTGGGCGCACGCGGCTGATTTTCTACTCCGCGCTCGGCGCCTTACATGAAGTGCCTGGTCAATTTGGCCAGTGGAACGAGCAAGCGATCAAAGCCTACTTGCCAGGGTTCCGGGAATCCGCCAAACTGCTCGCCGCGCAGCCTGAGATCAATGCGACCCAGCTGCGGCCGGCCTGGCTCACCGACAAAGATGAAATCGATTATGAACTCACCGGCGCCGGCGAACCGTTCAAAGGCACCGAAGTCTCGCGGCAAAGCGTCGCCGACTTCATTGTGAAACTGATCAAAAACCCGAGCCTGTACCCCCATGATAGCCTCGGCCTGAACAAACCCCACAGCGATGGCGATCAGCCCGCCTGGCTGTGAAGCTAAAAAGATGCCGCCTTCTGCGATGAAGACGGCATCTTTAATTTGGTTCACTGCGTTCTCACAGTCGCCGCTTTTTCAGCACCAGCATGGCCAAAGCTAGGCACGCCACGGCGCCAGCTAGCGTCACCGCGTAGGCCGGTGCCAGCGACCAGAAGGTTTTGGTGCCAGTCAACAGCGCCAGGTTGTCATTGGTCAGGCTCACCGGGTTGAACCGGTGCACGGCTTTGAACATGTTCAGGAGCGTCAGGCCCAAATACACCCCAGCGCCAAGCAAGAAACCGGTGAAGCCACTTTTGCTGAGGGTCGAGCCCAAGATAATGATGGCCAGCCACAACACGCCAAACCAAAGCAGCGGCCACAGCGCTAACCAGGGATGCGGACTGAGCTCGTCGGGAAAGTAGTAGGCCGTATAAGCGTAAGTGACGCCAAAGGCCAGCAGTAGCGCCACCACCCACTGCAGTAGCGCCATGGTGTACTTGGCCATGATCACGGCATTGCGGCGCAGCCCTTTGGCCACCAAAATCACCAAGGTACCTTCATTCAATTCTCGACTAACGGTTCCAGAAGCGACAATCGCCAAGACAAAAAGCCCGATTTGGGTCATGTTCTTGTAGTATTGTTGCCACGACATGACACTGGTCGGTTCAGGCAAGGTGATCGTCATCCCCTGCCCAATGGATTTCAGTAGCGCCGGCGTCAGCTTCGCCACCAGTGGGGCTTCGATGCCAAAGAGCAAGAACACCAGTGCTAGCACTACCAGACGATACCGGCGCCAAGCTAAAATCAGTTCGTTTTGCAAGATCAGCGCGTAACCCCTCATGCGATCACCTCCATGAACAACTGCTCCAGGCTGGCTTTGATTGGATTGAACGCCGTGGGCATCAGATGCTGCGCCAGCAGTTGCGTCAAGGCGGCCCTAGCATCGGCGGTCACCGTCACCTGGTCGGCCTTCGCCACCGCGCCTAACAGCGTGGCAGCCGTTTGCGCTTCGGTCTCAGTGCCAAACGTAAAGCAAGTGGCTGGCTGGGTATGCGCGGCCAACAAGGCTTGCAGGGGGCCTTGCACCTGCAGCTTACCGGCGTGCAAAATCCCCACGTAATCGCAAATCCGCTCCACATCACTGAGAATATGCGTCGACAGCAAAATCGTCGTTTCATTGTGCACACTGGCCAGCAGCGCCAAAAATTCGCGCCGGCCCGCCGGATCCAGCGCCGACGTCGGCTCATCACACAGCAACATCGCCGGACGATCCAGCAACGCGCTGGCAATCCCGAGGCGCTGTTTCATACCGCGAGAAAAGCCGTGCACCCGGCGCCGCGTGTCCGGCAAGCCGACCAAGTGCAACATTTCCCCCACCCGCTCATGCAGGTGCGGGGTGTGAGTCAGCCGCCCGCACAGCGTCAAATACTCGCGGGCGCTGAGATCGCCGTAATAAGCCGGCACATCTGGCAGATAACCGATGCCTTGAGTTTGGCCAAACCGCACCGGCTGACCAGCAAACGTAATGGTGCCCGAGTCTAGTGGCTCCAGGCCCAAAATCAGGCGCATCGTGGTGGTTTTCCCGGCGCCGTTTTCCCCGACAAAGCCGTAAATGGCGCCTTGGGGAACGGCTAAGTCGAGTCCCTTCAGCACCTGCTGGCTGCCGAATGCTTTATTGACCTTGGTTAACGTGAGTAAATCCATCATTCCACCTCGCGGCCGGCAAAGAAATACAGCAACGGTCCAAACGGTTGCACGAAAATCACCAACAGTAGCCACAGAATGCGGTTGCCGAAGCGGTAATGGGGATGGCGCAGCACACTGATCACGCCAGTAATCGCCAGTGCCAGCTCGATTAACACAGCTGGAATCAGGAACGGTAAGTATTCTTTAATGAGTTCAAAGTCAGTCATGAATAAGCTCCTTTAATTGTTCCTGCAGTGGGGCCAAGCTCGGCTGCGCTAAGATTGCTTGCAGCGCCGGATGCGTCAGCAGCAGTTGGGCCATTTCCGCTTTCACATGACCTGAGTTGCGCGGCGTCACACCGGCGGTTTCGGTGGCCGCTAGCCAGTCATCGATTTGATCAAAATAGGCATCACCATGCAAGGTCAATGGTTCCGGCAAGGTCTGCAGCACTGGCAGCAGCAAGTGCAACTGCTTGGCGACTTGGTCTGCCTGGTTGAGTGCCCCAAAGCCCACCGCAGCACTGCTCCAAAAGTTAATCGCCACGATGGGATTGAGCTCGGCCACCTTAAAGGCCTCAATCAACGCTTGGCCGCGCTGCACCGTGGCCGTGAAGCGTGCAGGCGCTGCGATAGTCAGTTGCAAGTAATTAGTTAACCCGCTCAACATTACCGCAACATTTTGATACAAACCGCTTTGAAGCGTCGCGATGGCCTGATCCATTTGTCCCAGTTGCTGATAAGCGCCAGCAATCAAGCTATCCGCCGGCATGGCTTCCGGCGCGGTGGTGCCTAATTTGGCCAAAACTGCTTGCGGCTGTTGCAACATCAAATCGCACATCGCCGCCAGCTTGGTCGCCTTATCGATCAAAGCAGGCGTCTGGGTGATAGTGGGCACATGGGCAAACAACGCCTGAGCCTCATGAATGTAAGTAAGCCGATCGCCTGGCAGCAAGTCGCTGTGGTTAAGCAAGAGCAGGCCCATGCTCAGCACCAGATTGGGGCAAGCATAGTAGCGATGAATGGTCGCCTCAATGGCCTGATACACGACTGCCGCTGGCTCCTTGAGCAGACGAGCTTGCAACTGGCGGTATAATTGCGCCACTTCCGCATCGGCTAGCTGCGCCGAGTACGCCAAAAGCTCATCCACCGTGATGTTAAAGAAACTTGCAAGCAGCGGGAGTAACGTGATGTCTGGATACGATTGTCCGGTTTCCCACTTCGAAACTGACGCCTTGGACACACCGAGAAAATCGGCGACTGCTTGCTGCGTCAGGCCAGCCGCTTTACGCTGGGCTAAAATGACGGTGCCAACATTGAGCATGGACTTCACCTCCTGCTGTCATTGTAGCGAACGAGAGGGCCAGAACCAAGCGAGCAGTTGTTAACTTGAGCGAGAATTAATCAACTAACAAGAAACTAAAATTTCATCAACTCATGCCGCTTTGAAAACCTAGCAAAAAACGAAGCTTGATTATAACTGACTAATTAGTTATTATTGATTGCACCCGCAACTCTCTGCACTTTTTAGTAACGGCCGCCAAGCAAGTGCCATTGGGTGGCTGATTGCCGCAGCGAGTTGATTGCGGCTTCTCGCTGTATTTTGAACTGGTCAAGAAGGAGTCTATCTATGTCCAAGTTAATCTTAATCACCGGTGCCACTGCCGGCATTGGCAAAGCAACGGCCCGCGCGCTCGCCGCCCAGGGCCATCACATCATTATCCACGGCAGGAATGCTCAAAAAGCGAAACAGGTTGTCGCGGAAATTCAACAAGCCACTGGTAATGCTCATGTCAGCTATTTGATTGCCGATCTCTTTTCCATGCAAGCGGTCAAAGACATGGTGACTACCTTCAATGATGAATATGATCACCTTGATGTTCTCATTAACAATGCCGGCGCCGTGCTAGATGCCAAAAGGTTTGAAACGGTCGACGGCTTCGAAGGAACGATGGCACTGAATGTGCTGGCCCCACTGCTCCTCGCGCAACTGCTTTTGCCGAAACTACAAAAGTCGGATGATGGACGCATTATCAACATGTCCTCAGGGACTCATCGCATGGCGCACCCTGATATGAACGACCTCAATCTGGAACACGTTGCCTCCGGCCAAACCCGCTATGGAATTAGCAAACTTTTTGTGATTTGGAATACCCAGCACATGGCGGCCCAACTACAGCAGGCCGGCATCACCAATGTCACGGTCAACGTTTCGCATCCCGGCATGGCAGCGACTAATTTTGGCCAAGCCAGCGACAATGGTTTTTGGAATAATCTCGTTTACAAAGTCGCCTTGGCGATTGGTAAGACCTTGCATGTCGCAACCGCAGAACAAGGCGCCGTGACCAATGTTTTCCTCGCGACCAGCGCTACCGTTAAAGGGGTCAGCGGTAAATTTTTCGACAACAAGAAACGTCAAATCGCCCCAGCCACTGGCGAGTATTCACCCGCTAAAGCGTTGGCACTTTGGAACGATTGCATGGCCAAGCTTCAGCCTTGGCTTGACGAAAACTGACTGATTAGTTAACGTGAGGCTATGAGAACAAAAGACGAAAACAAAACCAGAGCCATCAAGGCCGCTGTGATTGCCCTTGCCCAGCAAGATGGCTTCACCAATTTAACCACTGCTAAAGTTGCCAAACGTGCCGGCGTGAGTCCAGCCACCATTTATCTCAATTACAAAGATAAAACCGATATGTTGAGCCGTTTGTACGAAGAGGTCAAAGATGACCTGCATCAGGGCTTAGCTGAGGCCATCGCCGCGGCCGGAGCAGAGATCGAGGCCCAACTCCGCGCCGCGCTGCACTTTTCCATTGCGCAAACCCTGGCACATCCCCGGGAAGCACACTTTGTTTCGGCTTTATGGACCAACCAAGAGTTACTGGATGATGCAGCCCGGGCCTATGGGCAAGGCACTGCCGAGCCGCTGGTTCAATTATTTCAGCGGCTTAATGCCTCACCTGACTTTACTGATGCCCCCGCAGTGATTGTCGCCGCGGTGGTCAGCTTACCGACGATTGTGTTACAAACAGCCACTGATCCTGTTAATCAAGCAACGATTGAGCAGGCCATTGATGTCGCCGTTAAAGCTTTAAAACACTAATCCAATTTATAATCGCCGATGCAAATCAGCTCAGTACCGTTGCAATTCCTGCCACCCCCTTGTGCATGTTGAAGGCGTATAATCAGCTTAAATGTTTCTTTCGAGGTCGCCTAATGAATCCCAAAATTGCCTTACTGAAAAATCAAATTTTAAACACCGAACGCTTGGTACTCCGGCCTTTTACAGTAGCCGATGCGTCGGCACTGCTTAAAATCGCCCAAGAGCCAGAAAACACTGCCCTGAAATATAAAAGTCTCGATGACGCGCTGCTTGGCTTGGCCGATTATTGGATGGGCCAGCCCCTGGGCAAATACGCTGTGACGCTGGCAGGCCAGTTTATTGGTGCGGTTGAGTTACATTTAGATGCGGCCAATCTTAAAGCCGAAATCGGTTATGTCATTAACCAAGACTACTGGCACCACGGCTATGCCACCGAAGCGGCCCAAGCGCTGTGCGATCTATGTTTTAACCAGCTTCTTTTGCGCCGGGTGGAAGGCATGTTTGATGCCCGCAATCAGCGCTCGCAGCATGTCCTGCAGCGCCTGGGCATGGTGGAAGAGGGTCGGATTGTGAACGACTTTATTGAAGATGGCGTGTTCGTAACCACAGTAGTGATGGCGAAAACTCGATAGCAACGTGGCGGGGCCAAAGGATATTCAAGCAACGCCGCCGCAAAAACCAGCGTAGGAAAAGATGGTCAAATGACCGCTTTTCCTACGCTTTTTTCACGTGCCTCCTCACATTCGCGCATCGAACCGCCTAGAAATGGCGGCCTTCATCATTTCGTCACACCTGCATGCTAAGCTCTTCATCGTATTCAGGAGGCGAACAAATGCGGGTCATGACGTTATGGCTAGTCGGATTAGGGTTCAGCGCAGGGCTGGCAGTGCTGGCCGCCTTATTTTTGACGGTCGAAAATCAACTCACAGCAGTGCTCTGGGCCGGCAACGTCTGGTGGCGCGAGCTGTTGGTGATTGCCGTTGGGGCTGGGTTACTGTGGCTGATGCGGTGGCGCTGGCCAGCCTTACCAGCCAACGCGCAAAGCGCAATGAAGCGCCTCAAAGCGGGCCAGTTATCGACGGCGCGAGAATTAGGGGCGGAACTGGCCATCACGATGATCATCCTCGTCGCCGGGGCAGGCGTAGGGCCGGAAGCGGCGCTGACCGCCGCAATCGTTGCCGCTTCAGTCTGGGTCGCAGATAAGTTGCGGTACCTGTACTTTAACTTTACGACTTGGCGCCGAGCGCCTTGGCGTCTGCTTCATCCCACCGCCTATCTAGTGCCTTATGACCCCGAAGCCCTGCCGGAAAAGCGCACGCTTAAACATGTCATGATGGCGTCATTGATCATCAATGGCCTCGTGGTGGCCAAATATTTGCTCCAGCAGTGGCATCAGCCGCAACTGCGGACGGTACTCGGCGCTAGCGACTGGCAGTGGCAACAACTCTGGGTGCTGGCCTTAGCGTTGGGCGTGGCCTTGCTTTACCAGCGCCTGGATCGCCGCCTGCAAACTGGATTGGCAAAAATTAAGCTGCCGCTTTGGGGTCAGGTCGCCGCTGGCGCGGGGTTTATTTTTCTGGTCGCCCAAGTGGAACCAGCCTTGCTGTTCTCTGGCCAGCACAGCGTGGACTGGCTACTGGCCATGCAGCATGCAACGCCTTGGTTGCTCACGCTACTCGCGGTGTTCAAGCTAATCTTTATGCGGTTGTGCCTGAATTTCGGCTGGCGCGGTGGCGATCTCTTTCCGTTGCTGTTCGTCGGCCTGACGCAAGGTTTTGCCCTAGCCGCATGGTTGCCACAAGTCGACACCATGCTGACAGTAGCGGTAACGGCGACCGCTATGATGGTGGTGCTGGGGCACCATCCTGCCTTGGCGGCAGTGATGGTGGCGTTATTTTGCCCCTTGACGTTGCTACCAGCGATTGCCTTAGCCGCTGCCGCAGTGATGCTGGGACAAAAACTGCAGCAAGCGCGGACAACCGCCTAAACTGTCACCAGGATTAGGCCTGGACCAGCTTCAGTGCGTAGTATCTTGAATCGCGATCGGGGAAAGCATATTGGCCGCCAAGTTGCTCGCGGCTGATGCGCACAAACCCCTGGCGCTCATAAAAGTGATGGGACCGATGCTCATTTTCTGGTGTGTCGAGCACAATCCGCTTAAACCCTTGCGCCTGAGCAGCATTCAAAAAAGTAGTAAACAACGCTTGCCCTAAACGATGAGGCTGGCCGCGAAATTCGGGATAAGTGAAGAACTTTTTTAGCACGGCAGTCTCATCATTCAGCGGCAACAAGGCAATACACCCTACCAGCCGCTCGTCGGCGCTGGCGCCCCAAAATTCGCCGCCGCGCCGACGATAGTAAGCATCAATTTGAAAAATATCGTCTTGCTCAGCCATGGTGATGGCTAGCTTCGCCTCAATGTTTTGACAATAGTTAATCAGATCGACGAGCTCGGCGGTGTGGTGCGCCGTTTGGGTCAGTGGTTGAATCTTCATAACTGGACCTCCTTCTTTAAAGCAACTATGAGTATAATTGTAAAAAGCCATTCAATAAAATTGAACTTTTCAAACTCAAAATTCAAATAATTTGAACGGAGGCCGCTTTTGAATCTCAAATATCTGCTGACGGTGCAAACCGTCGCTAGGCTCGCTAGCTTTCAGCTGGCCGCCATCCAGTTGAATTATGCCCAGTCGACCATTACCTTTCAGGTCCACCAAGTTGAACGTGAGCTTGACGCCACCTTATTTGTGCGTAACGGCCGCAAGGTGCAGTTAACCGCCGCGGGCCAAGCGGCATTGCCGTTAATTGAGCGCCTCCTTCAAGATGCCGAGGCTTTAACCGCGGCGGCCCATCCAGCCGCGCTCTCTGGGCCACTGCTTGTTGGGGTCCCGGAAACACTGCTGACCTACAAGCTGCAGCCCATTTTGCGCGCCTTCAAACAACGCGCACCTCAAGTCACCCTCAGCTTGCGCGTACTCAACTGTTACGATTTGTATGCCCAAATGATGGCCGGCGCCCTCGATGTGGCCTTACATTACAACGTGCGCGACTACCCCGCCGGTTATCAGGTCACTACCCTCGCGCAATATCCTATCAGTGTCGTCGCGGCGTCTGAATTAGCCCCCACGATCGACCTCATCACGCCGCACCAAACTCAACCAATTGGCCAGATTGAAAATGACCAGCGCGCGCAGTACCAAGAGTTCTTCACCGCCTACTTAGCCGCCAGTGGCATTCACTTGCCGCCAGCGATGGAACTGTGGAGCTTGGAAACCGTCAAGCAAAGTGTCGCCAGTGGCCTTGGCCTGGCGGTGCTCCCAACCTTTTGCGTGGCGAATGAATTAGCCAGCGGGGCGCTAAGCGCAGTGCCAACCAAGATGCCGACAAAGACTCTAACCGCTGTGATGGCGGTGCGCACGCCAACGCCAGCCGCCACCCTTTTTGCCCAGCTGGTCAAACAGCACCTCCAAGCCGAGGCCTGACCCTGCGCGCAAGGTCGCCTTCCGCCCCATTAGATTTGTTATATAATCAAGGTAGCAATGCATCCTGAAAGCTGGTCAATTCATGTCGTCTATTCAAGAAACAGTTTTCGCCAATCGGCAACCCGACTGGCCGAAGTTCGCCGAGTACGGATTCAAAGGCAGCGGTACCGATTGGGCATACACCAGCCCTTTGGTCGGCGAGTTGCAACTAACGGTCACTATTCACGGTGATACCGTCACGACCACGGTCATCGACGGCGATAACGGCGCGCCTTATGTGCTCCATCTCGATCCAGCCAACTCAGGCTTATTCGTTGGTCAAGTGCGGGGCGCTTATCTCACCGTGCTAGAAGACATCGCGGCCAAATGCTTTACCTCCACGACTTTTGCCTCCGGTCAAAGCGCCGCCATCATCGCCGAACTCACCACCAAGTACAACGAAACGCCTGAGTTTCTTTGGCAAAAGTTCCCCAACAACGCCATCATTCGCCGCGCCGACAACCGCAAATGGTACGCCTTGTTAGTGAAGGTCGCCGCGGACAAAGTAGGATTGGCTGGCAGCGAGTTGGTGGATTTACTCATTGTCCGCGCGGAACCGGCAACCATCACCGCCAAGCTTCAAGCTGGGACGGCGCTGCCGGCTTATCACATGAACAAGCAACACTGGCTCTCTTACCAACTCAACCAACAGACGCCGCTGGCTGATCTCATGGCCGCCATCGAGGCCAGTCGCAAGCTGGCGTGAGCCAAATCCTGTATAAGTAAAACTGGAGGTTCTCATGACCATTCTCTTTCTCATCTTAATTGGCTTGCTCGGGGTGCTTCACCTCGGCATCATGGGCCTAGAGCTTTGGGCCTCACCGCAGACGCAGGCCCAAGCCTTTGCGATGCCATTGAGCTTTGTTAGTCAGGCTCCGGCGCGCACTTCGCTCATCAACCAGGGCATTTACAACGGTGCGCTCGGCGCCCTGTTCTTGTTCACCTTTTTGTTGGCGGATAATCCCACGACTTGGTTGGTGCGGATGGCACTGGCTGGGTTTGTCTTGATCGTCGGCCTCGTTGGCGGCTTCACGGCGACCAAGAAAATCTTCTTCATTCAATGTTTACCAGCTGCCATCACGCTGCTCATTGGACTGCTAGCAAGGTAACAGGCACTAGCGGCAAACACACATCAGGTCAAAAGGGGCACCCCGCAACACCGGGGTGCCCCTTTGTGCGCCTCGCTGGCGGATGCCAGCATGTTATATAATGGTCATGGCGCAAGGCACGACCACTTTGAAATGGGTTGGAAATGAGGGCTAACAATGAACAAGCTGACATGGCGAAACTTTAAAGGCTTTTTGAGTCTACTGCTATTATCGATGATCATCCTGCTAACTGGCTGCGGCGCCAGGCAAGCCAGCGGACCAGAAGATGACCCGACTAAAACCGTGAAAGTTGATGGCACCAGTATTTCCCCAATCACGGCGACGCAAAAGACTTTTAATCAGCAGTTGCTCAAGCTGTACCCTAATCTCAAACCGGCGATGAGCAAAGATCCACGGCCGCGCTTGTACGTCATCCCTGGGCTGAAGACGACCAAAACGCTCAAGATGAATGCTAAATCCACCGTGGGCATCAGCAAAAAAATGGATCCACAGGGGTTAGCCATCACGCCCAAATACGTCATTATTTCGGCCTATAGCCGCGACAAGCAATACCACTCGGTGCTTTTCCTGCTGAGTAAGAAAACCGGCCGGTACCTCAAAACCATCGTCCTACCGCGTAATTCCCACGTTGGCGGCCTCGCCTATGACACGAAGTATCACCGGTTGTGGGTGACCACCGAAACGACCACGCAACAGGCCTCGTTATCCGCCTATAATTTGGTCACCCTGAAAAAGGCCAACTTTGCGCGCCACCACCGCGCCACGAAGTTCGACCAAATTGTAACCTTACCGCAACTCAAGCGCGCTTCCTACGCCACCTATTACGGCGGCAAAATTCTGGTGGGCTACTTTGATCAAGGCGGTCAAGGTAGTCTGATGGCTTATCCCGTCAACCAGCACGGTCTGCCCGACACCACTCAAGCCGCTACCACCCAGCTGCGCGGGGCGCATAACTACACTACGTTCACCCGCCTGCAAGGCGTCAGCGTCACCGCCAATCGGCTCCTGTTTTCCCAATCATTTGGGCAACAATCTTCGAAGTTGATCAGCTTCGACAATGACGGTAGCAAAACCTGGATTGATTTTGACGCTGATGACGTGGTGAAATCCGCCACCTTACCGCCTTACATGGAGCAAACCGCAGTGGACGGTGACGATATTTATATTTTGTTCGAATCGGCGGCTGAAAAGTACCGGCATGTCGACCTCGATTTTCACGCCGACCGGGTGGTGAAGCTGGATCTTAAGCCTCTGTTTAAATGAGTAGGTTACGCCTGACTCATTTAAATGAGTGGCCAGAGCAAAACAGATGGCAGCAATCCCAAGCGGGATTGCTGCCATTTCTGGTTCAATATAAAGCCTAAAAACAAAGCAGTGGTCTGAAACAGCATAGCCAACAATGTAGCCTCTGATTGAGGTTTTCAAACTTTCTGCTGCTGACTGATAGCTTGCAAAAAACGGGCCACGAGTGAATCGAGCTGATCTTGCCACCAATATGGAATCTCCAGCATTGGCACCTGATGATTCTGGCACCATCGACGTTTAACCTCCATGTTAGCAGCATAATTTTGAAAATGTGGTCTGTCCCTGAGATAGTGATGCATCCCGTTGTACTCGATGAAGGCCCATTGCCCTGCCACTTTGAAACATAAATCAACAGGCAAAGGGGTACCATTTTGATTTTTCAGTCCCCTAAACACCCGCTCCTGATAAACTTGGTAGCCGCGCTCCTTTAAAAACTCCCGAATATGTTGCACTTGCCAACCGTTCACGCCCCTGATAGCAGGAAAGCTTTGATACGTCGCTTCAGCCTCAAGCTCAAAATGCAGTGCCAGAATTTGGACGTTACGTCTAAATCCCGGCAGATGAAGCCGCACCACCTGACCAACGCGAGTATACGGTTGCCGATATGAGGGCAAATACCACGAGTAAACCTTACCCTGCGCCATCCCATGATGAAAAAACTGGGCATCAACGACATTTAACCGATCCCTGACAAAAACGATTTCGTTCATTGCATCACCCCACTGCAGGAGATTACCAGCATTGTTTCTGGTAGTTTACGATGCTTTCGTGTGTCATGCAATCTCAGCGCTTCGCCTTTTGAGCGGCGTGCCAAAGCAGCCTTAACTCCATCGCCGCTTTCAGCTTCTTTGATTGTATGGTCATCCCAGGATGCTACAGCAATCGCCTTGGTCAGACTTATCCTAAGCTCCCCTATCACTCGGAAAATTATCATCAGGGTGTCTAATGGCATGGCCTAACGCAACGCCGCTGACCGCTAGTGCTGCGCCACCTGCAGCATAAAATTCGAGGCTCAAACCAAAGGCCAAATACAATAGGACGAGAAAGGCGATGACGCCTAGAAACAAGATGGCAAACCGCGTATAGATAGGTAACAGTTTAGGCTGCCTTAGATACCAATACCGCTGTCGGATAAACTGCAACGCTGCGAGACTGCAACTCAGCACCATCACAAGCATGGCTTGAACCAGTGGCGGCGTCTGCAACCACGGCCAATCAAACAGAGCACCTAAAACCAGTACCATCAAAATCGCAACTG
Organism: Lacticaseibacillus suibinensis; assembly: GCF_003946175.1. Taxonomy (GTDB): domain Bacteria; phylum Bacillota; class Bacilli; order Lactobacillales; family Lactobacillaceae; genus Lacticaseibacillus; species Lacticaseibacillus suibinensis. The sequence continues at coordinate 125,886 of NZ_RHOK01000002.1, forward strand.
CGACCAGCAGGACCCAATAAGCCCGCCGCGCTTTCGTCGCCGCTTGTGCTTTCGCTCGCATATCGCCAACCAGCTTATGATCACCCCGAATGAAATCATCCAGTGACAAGCCAAATAAATCGCTCAGCGCAATCAAAGCATCAATATCTGGATAAGTACGTCCATTCTCCCACCCTGAAATCGTTTGGCGACTGACATGAAGCTGGTCTGCCAGTTGTTGCTGCGTCAGATTCTGTTTTTGTCTTGATTGTTTCAGGCGAGTGCCGAACGTCATCGCTATCGCATCCCTTCGGCCCAATTATGCCACGAGCCTCATTAATCGGATAGTGAAGGCGCGTCAATACGATGACGAGATTTGTTGCATGCCACGCGGAGGCCGCTACTCGACGCGCCTGAGCGCCATCACTTATGATGCGAAAGAGCGGTCCTGTTTGCTGCCGCGATTTTAGCTGCGCTTGGTCACTCGCCAAAGCAGCCCCAGTTCGATGGCAGTCAACACCGTCAACACCGCGAAACTATTCACGCTGCCGGTGAGCGTCCCGGCGACTCGCGAAGTGGCCTGCGCCTGGCCGGCCGCAACGATGGCCGCCGCCAAGTCGACCCCCAGCGCGGCCCCGAATTGCTGAACCGTATTGAAAATTGCATTGCCATCGGGATACGTGGCTTCCGGCAATTGATTCAAGCCAAACGTCATGATATTGCCATAACCCAAGCCGCGCCCCAGCATGAACAACAGATACAATACCAAGATTGCCACGTCATCCAAGTGATTGCCCCAAACCCACAGTCCCAAGGTACCCATGAGGGCAATGATGGCACTGCTGCGTAACGGCGCCTTGGCGCCACGTTGATCATACCAGCGTCCGCTCAACGGTCCGGCAACCGCGCCAATGGCTGCGCCCGGCAGCACCACCAGGCCGGCGACCAGCGCCGAACTGTGATTGACCAACTGAATGTAGTTGGGCAACAGAAAGCTCATCCCCAGCGCGCCGATTTGCACGCACAAAAACGCCAGCAGGCTCTCGACGAACGTCTGATTGCTCAACAGACGTAGGTTGATGATCGGCGTCTGGAGGCGCAACGACCGCTGCACAAAGCCCAGCAGCGCGAAGCAGCCGAGCACCAACGCGCCAGCCACTGACCAGCTGAATAGCGGCTGGGAGCCCCAGTTAGAAATGCCGTAGATCAAGCCACCAAACGTGAGGATGATCAGAATCACGCTAAGCGGATCGGTTTTGGCGGCGACCAGCCGGGAATGTTGTTCAATGCACACCAACCCCAAGATCAACGCGATCAGCAACACTGGCAACAAAAAGACGAAAATGTAGCGCCATGACAACGCGGACACCACCAGCCCGCCAAAAGTTGGCCCGAGTGCCGGCGCCACGCCAGTAATCATCGTGCCGACCCCCATCATCATGCCGGTTTGACTCGGCGGCACTTGCTCCAGAATGATGTTAAACATCAAGGGCAGTGCGATGCCAGTCCCCAGACCTTGCACCCCGCGCCCCAACAAGAGCACCCAAAACGCCGGGGCCGCACCATCAAGAACTACACCGACGATGAACAGGCTAATCGCCACCAAGAATAAACTGCGCGTCTTAAACCGCCGCTTCAACGTCGCCGAGAGCGGCACCATCGCCGCCACCACTAACAGATACAGTGTTGTCATCCACTGTACCGTGTTGGTGGCAATCTTGAACTCGTGCATTAGAGTGGGAAACGTGATATTCATCGCGGTTTCGACCATCACCCCGCAAAACGACATCAACCCTGTGGCTACAATTGCGCCAACGACTTTTGGCGTGATTTTCTTTTCGTACACCGTTGCCTCCTGAAATTTGATAGCTTGCTAACAAATTCCAACCTAGCACAATATTTTGCTTCGCGTAAGCACAACCTGTTGCCAGACCACGGCATGCAAAAAACCGACTATCCGTTGTCTGATAGTCGGTTCACCAGCGAGGATTGAAGCTGTTAAAGCCGCCCGAACCGACAAAACAAATCGGTTCGCCAAGACTGCCGCATCACTTATGATACGGACTCCCAATCTGTATCATAAACGCGCGATAAATCTGCTCAATCAACACCAGCCGCATCAACTGATGCGGCATGGTGAGCTTGCCAAAACTCAAGGTATCATTTGCGCGTTTCATCACCGCCGGCGCCAAGCCCAGCGAGCCGCCAATCACGAAGGTAATGTCGGAATGGCCATAGGTCGTCAGGTCTTCGATTTCTTTGGCAAAGACTTCGCTGGGCCGCTGTTTGCCCTCGATGGCCAGCGCAATGACCCATTCTTTGTCCTTGATTTTGCCTAAAATCCGTTCGCCTTCAATGGCTTTGACCTGCGTCATCTCGGCCTCAGACAGCGACTCTGGGGCTTTTTCGTCAGCCACTTCCACAATCTCGACCTTGGCAAATTTGGTCAGGCGTTTGCGATACTCGGCAATCCCGTCTTTAAAGTATTTTTCTTTCAGCTTGCCCACGCCGATAATTTTGATATTCATGTTCGTTCGCCTCTGCTTTCCTGTTCAGTATAGCAAAAAGCGCCTGCTCCTCGCAGACGCTCGCGTTTACTTAAACCACCGGCTGGCGAAATCGTACAACGGCGTACTCATGGGCGTCGTATGTAGCGCCGCTTCAAATGGCCCGGTGTAAATCGCTGCATCGGCCCCTTGCCCCAGCTTCACGGCCCAGGTCGGGTCATACAGCAGCTGCTGGCCCACTGCCACTAATTCTGTCGTGCTCAGCACGTTTTCGACGTCTTCGCGGGTCCGCACGCCGCCCACGCCGACTAAGGGCAAGCGGCCCGCCAACTGCTCATGCACCACAGCCAGAATACTACGGTCAACAACGTCGGTCCGCGCCACCCGCTGATAGTCATTGAGTGACACGTGCAAATAGTCCAGCGGCTGCCGGGCCAGCTGATCCACCAACCACAAGGTATCGTCAAGGCGAATGCCCGGTGTTTCATATTCCTCTGGCGACAGGCGATACCCCACGGCAAACGAACGGTCGGCCGTTTCGCGTACCGCCGTCATCACCGCGTCAATCACGGCTTGAATAAAGACGTACCGCTTGTCTCGAGAACCACCAAACGCATCAGTCCGCCGGTTGGAATGCGGGGAGAAGAACTGTTGCAACAAGTAAGTATTAGCCCCGTGTAATTCCACACCATCGAAACCGGCCGCGATCGCGCGGCGCGTGGCCGCACCAAACGCTTCAATCGTAGCCTGAATCTCTGCAGTGCTCATCGCCCGCGGGGTTTCCGCATTGGCCCGTTCTGCGGCCACGGCGCTGGCCGACACCGGCTGCTCACCACTCAGCGTGGCCCGATCCGTCATCCGGCCGGCATGAAAAATCTGCACGATGGCTTTAGCGCCTTGGGCATGAATCGCCCCAGCCAGCGCTGCCAGTTGCGGAATTTCGGCGTCTCGGTCAATGCCTAGCTCGCCTGGCCAGCCTTTGCCGCCTGGCTGCACATTGGCGGCACCGGTAATGACGGCGCCCAGGCCCTTCGCCCGGGCGTGATAATAGGCGATTTCGTCCTGCGTTACAGTACCATCAAAAAAGCTTTGTTTCGTCGTCATCGGCGACATCATCAGGCGATTTGGTAAAGTGACCCCAGACCGCAACTTCAGTGACTCATTGAACTTAACCATTGCACTGCCCCCTCAGTTCGTGTTGTTTGTCGCTTACTAATTATAAGCTCATTCCAGCACAAGTGCCACCGGCGATTCGGTCAAATAAGCGGTGACCGCAGCGGTAATTGTTCGCTAATGATTGACAATGTAACGACTTATTGCCCACTTTTTACACATTACCCCCGATGCTGTTTTTTGGTCTCGCCGTACAAGTAAATTTATAGAATGCCGATTTGATAGCATTTAGATGCATCTTTTTGGCCTTTTTTACCCGTCATCCGTATAATTTACCTTAGCGTGTGTTTTACACGAGTTTTACACACGCTCCATTGTTTCACTTGTTTTTTAAGTGCAGAATAGTAGTGTTGAGTCAATTTTGGAGCGTGTAAAAACATATGACTGTAATCAAAAACATTGCCAAAGACCGGGTGCTTCAGATCACCGCTGCCTTGGTAGTGCTGAGCCTGTTCGTTGCTAAGCCACGACTTGCGGACATCAGCTTTTCAACACTCTGGTCGATTCTCGGGATGATGACGGTCATCCAGATTTTTGAATACCTGCACATCCTCGATTATTTCGCTTACCGGTTAACCAGTATTGCCGCTGACTCCAGGCAGCTGCTGGTGATGTTCGTCGGGCTGGCGCTCGTCGCCGGGATGGTGCTCACCAACGACGTGACCGTCATCACCCTGGTGCCGTTGTACCTTCAAATTGCCAAAAAATATAACTTACGCGAAATTCTACCAGTGACCCTGATCGGCATGGCGGCCAACTTCGGGAGTGCCTTCACCCCATTTGGGAATACGCACAACATCTACCTGATGAGCCACTACACGATTACCGCCGGTCAGTTCTTCGGCTGGTCGACGCCGTTGCTAATTGCCAGCATCATTTTGCTGGCTGGGTTTGTGTTGTTCATTCCAAAACAACCACTACCAACCGTTGAGTTCCAAGACATCCACATTCAAACGCGGCCAACGGTGATTACCTGCATCGTGGCGCTGTTGATTTTTGCCGGGGTCTTCAAGTTCATCCCTTCGTACGTTGGTGCCATCGCCGCGATTCTGTTGGCCAGTGTCTACAACCGCGAGATCATGAAGAATGTCGACTACGCAATCGTTTTGACCTTCGCCGGTTTCTTCGTGATTGTCAGCGTCCTTCAGCAGATTCCCTGGGTCGTCAATCTCATCTCTAGCTTGATGAGCAGCGCCCACTCTGTTTTCCTCACCAGCATTCTCAGCAGTCAGCTGATTTCCAACGTACCATCAACGGTGCTGATTGGGAAATTCACCAATTACGCCGCGGCACTGTTTCTTGGCTCCAATATTGGGGGCCTCGGTACGGTGGTCGGTTCAATGTGTAACCTGCTGGTGTACAAGGAATACACCGACTGGGGCAACCATCACCCCGGCAAGTTCTTCCTCGGCTTTTTCGCCTTCAACATCATCGGTCTGTTGGTGCTGGGTGTGATGGGCTGGCTCATTCTCGATTTTGTTTATTAGTAGAAACCAAACGCGCGTCAACTGCAATTGAGTTGGCGCGCGTTTTAGTTGGCTTCGAGGGCGCCCGGCGTGAGCTTGGCGCGGATTTTATCCGGTAACGCGGCTCGTTTGACCGGCTGCCAGCGCAGCACCTTCTGCCCTTTCGTTTTCACCGCCAGATAGGTGTCAGGGGCAAGCGGCTGATCCGTGACTTGAATCAAGAGCTGGCGCGGCATCCCGCACCGATCATAGGCGGTCAGTTCATAGCGATAATCACGGCCGCCATGCGCGTTGGGGAGCCACTCCACTTGCTTGGCTTGGGTCGAGACATAAACCGTGGTGCATGGCACGACCGGGTTCAAATAGTCAATCGCCGCTGCGGCCTGGGTGGTTTGATTGCGCGTCATCAGCGGCATACCAAACAGCACTGCCACCACAATGATCACTAATGCGCCGCAATTCAACCCAGCCCGTTTCATGTGCTCCCCTCCTTGTTGTCACTATACCAATCAGAATATTTATCGGCATACGACTTAGGAAGGATTTCACATGGGGCCTTCGTGGGATTTTTCATGGCTTAATTGCTCGATGCGTTCACTAATCGGCATGTGCTCTCAACAATCGGTCATTATCAGTCCGGGAGACTGATGCTGTTTTCTCACCCTACTGTTATGAAGCGGGTACAGGCGGGGCGGCGGAGGCGCACCGCCTCTATCCGCTGTGCCTCAAATGATTCTTAAAAAAGCGGCACCACCGCAATGGGTGATGCCGCTCATAAGCATTAAAGGTCTTCGCCGTTGGTGGCGATCACTTGTTTGTACCAGTTGAAGGAGTCCTTGCGGCTGCGCTTCCAGCTGCCGTGGCCTTCGTCGTCAGCATCGACGTAAATGAAGCCGTAACGTTTCTTCATTTCACCAGTCGAAGCCGAGACAATGTCAATCGCGCTCCAAGGGGTGTAGCCAATCAGCGGCACGCCATCTTCAGCCACCGCCTTTTCGGCTTGCAGCAAGTGGTCGCTCAGGTACTTGATGCGGTAGTCGTCGTGAATGCTACCATCCGCTTCCACCGTATCATACGCGCCAAAGCCATTTTCCACGATAAACATTGGCTTGTGCCAACGGGCGTTCATCCAGTTCATCGCATAGCGCAGACCCACGGGATCGATTTGCCAGCCCCAGTCGGAGCGCGGTACGTATGGATTTTTGACGCTGGAGTTCGGTTCGTCGTAGTCCATTTCGGGATTGTTTTCGTTGTACTCAACGGCATTGCTGTTGTAGTACGAGAACCCAACGTAATCCACGGCGCCAGCCTTCAAAATGGCCTCGTCTTCAGGGGTGACATCAACATGGATACCTTTGCGGTCCCAGTAGCGGCGGACCCAGGCTGGGTATTCGCCATTCGCCTGCACATCGCCAAAGTAGTAACGGTAATCCATGGCGCGCTGAGCAAACAGCACATCTTCTGGCTTAGCGGTCAGCGGGTAGATTGGTGAGAAGGCAATCATATCGCCGATTTGCAGGCTTGGATCGATGGCATGCCCGATTTGAACGGCTTGAGCGCTGGCAACGAATTCCAGATGCGCAGCTTGGAACATGGCTTCTTCCCAGTTTTCGTCATCCTTCAAAATCAAGCCAGAGTTCTGCAGTAGGGCATGATCACTGCGCCAGTTGGTCTGGTTGTTGATTTCGTTGAAGGTCATCCAGTACTTGACCTTGTTGTGGTAACGCCGGAAGCAGGTTTCGGCAAACTTGGTGAAGGCATCCACCACAGCCCGGTTGCGGAAACCGCCGTAATCCTTGACCAGCTTCAGCGGGATTTCAAAGTGTGACAAGGTGACGACTGGCTGAATGCCATTTTCTAAGCAGGTATCAAACAGGTCGTCATAGAACTTGAGGCCTTCCTCATTCGGCACAGCTTCATCGCCATTGGGATAAATCCGAGTCCAGGCAATTGAGGTCCGGAAGCACTTGAAGCCCATTTCGGCGAACAGCTTGATGTCTTCCTTGTAGTGCGAGTAAAACTCAACACCCCAGTGGTTCGGGTAAGTCTGGTCGGGCAAAACGGCATCGTCCTCGATGCGGGCCACCCCATTGGCGCCGGCGCGCATCACATCCGCGATACTTAAGCCCTTGCCGCCTTCTTGCCAACCACCTTCAGCTTGGTGCGCCGCAATCGCGCCGCCCCATAAAAAGCCTTCCGGCATCTTGTAACCTTTGCTCATAAAAAATCCTCCTTGTGACGATAAAATAGACGAGTGTGACAGTCGAAATGCGACCCGCAGCATCTAGTTGCGCTCCGTGGGGCAACGCCCGTGCCCCTAGCTACGCATTAGGCATCGCCGCAAAAAACGCGCCAATACCTAACGCTAGGCTATGTGACGGGCTAAGTGCGGCCCCACTCCGCAGCCTTCTTTAGTTGCGCTCCGTGGGGCAACGCCCGTGCCCCTAGCTACGCATTAGGCATCGCCGCAAAAAACGCGCCAATACCTAACGCTAGGCTATGTGACGGGCTAAGTGCGGCCCCACTCCGCAGCCTTTTACAAAAGTTTGGCGCTGCTCTGGGCCTCGCGACTCTGGCTAGCCAGGGGCGGGGCGCCATCACAGCGCCAAACGGAAATTATTTGCCAAGCGAACGCGGGAGACTACTTGCCTTCCTTGTCCAAACGCTTGTACAGATCAACGATTTCGCCCGCCAAGTCGCGGAACGTAATGCTGGTCATCAAGTGGTCTTGTGAGTGAACCATGAGCAGGCTAACCTTAGCGTGTTCGCCGTTAGCTTCAGCCGTCAGCATCTTAGTCTGTGAGTTGTGCGCATCAACTAAGAAACCGTCAGCTTCTTTGAGCTTGGCATCTGCCGTGTCAAAATCACCCTTTTTGGCGGCTTGAATTGCTTCAAAAGCGGAGCTCTTCGCGTTACCACCATTCAGGATCAAGCCCATGATTGCGTCCATGTTCTGTTCTTCTTCAGCCATTGTATTCTCCCATCAAAAACTAGTTATTGCGTTCTGGTACCGGTTACTTTTTACGGCAAGCTTACTTTTGGAAGTTGTCGATTGAGGTAACGGCTTCCTTGAGGACCTTTTCACCGTTCATCATGCCGTAGTCTTGCATGTTGATGACTTCGACAGGAATGTTGTTAACCTTCTTCTGGAATTGACCAAGCAGGTAACGAACCTGAGGTCCAAGCATTAAAATGTCTGGGTTCTTCGTTGCCAATGCGTTGTCAGCATCGGAGGCAGCGGTTGCAAAAATCTCCGTATCAAGACCTTGAGCTTCAGATGCCTTCTGCATCTTGGATACAAGCAAGCTGGTGGACATCCCAGCAGAGCATACGAGCATGATTGTCTTTTTGTCAGCCATAATTAAGAACTCCCTTTGATTAAAATTTTCGCAGTTAAAGTTTAACCGCTTTCATTACAATGCTATAATAATACGTGGGTACAAAATAAACAAGTGCTTAGTGCAAAAATTTGTTTGGAGGGGCGCTCATGTATCATCAAATCGCGGAGGAACTGCTTCAATCGATTCAAGCTGGGGAGTACCAATCGAAACTCCCGACCGAGCAAGAATTGATGAAACGCTTTAATGTCAGCCGGAATACGATCAGGCGGGCGATCGATGTTGTTTATCAACACGGGTTGCTTCGCCGGATTCAAGGCAGCGGCTACTATGTCAATAATGTGCAATTGCAAAGCACGATGACCATTAATTTGTCCATCGGCGCCGGCAAATCTTTGGCCAAACGCGGCCCGCTGAAGTCGAAAATCGTCACCTTCGACCGGGTGCTGGCGCGTGAAATTCCGCTGGCTCAAAAAATGAAGATTAATGACGACACCGAGTTGTGGCGCATCATTCGCCTGCGTTACTTCAACGGAATGCTTTATTGCCTTGAGGAAGCCTACTATCTGCGGGATGTCGTCCCATTCATTTCCACCGACGTCCTCGATGATTCGCTGTTTGACTTCGTGAAGGAAACATACGATATCGATCCCGATTCAAGTGATGACTTCCTATCCATGACCACCTTAGGCCCCGACAAGGCTGACCTGATGAACCTCAAGCCAGGCACCTCCCTGCTGACGCTGGCCCAGATCAACTACATGCGCAACAACGTCATCTTCAACTTCTCCCAAACCGTCTACTGCTACCCAGGACTGGACTTCTACTTCCACTCAGCACACTTGAGCAGCAATTAACAGGCTGTGGAGGTTGGCGGGCTTAGCCAGATGGGTAGCCTAGCTGAAGGCATTGCCGTCGTACTTTGATGGCGAGGCCTTCAGCGTAGCTATCCACTCCGGCGTTGATCAACCGGAGCGCAACTAACAGCCTGCGGAACGGGGCGCACTTAGAATGATGGCGAGCCTAACCACCTGCCCTTTACCAGTATGGCACATAAGAATTCGCTCCAACCAGTCAAAAGGACTCGCCTTCTGCATGAAGACGAGTCCTTTTACGTTGCTTTTAAACGGCCGTTATCGGTCCATCTGACGGCGTACTGCAAACGGTATTTCCTGTCCGCCGCCACGCACTCAAGCGTTGATAACGCCTGCTAGGCCGGTTTAACCTCATACTGGTCAGCATCCCGCCGTCCAGTCCGAGCCCGCAGCGCGTACAAGATGGTGATGGTGTCGACGACTTCTTGGAACAAGGCACCAATGATCACCGGAATAACGCCGGCGCTGGCAATCAGCATCAGGACCGTACAAATCCCAATCCCGATCCACACCGCTTCTTTGGCGATGCGCATGGTGTCTTGAGAGATGATCACAGCGCAAGCGACTTTAGTTAGGTCATCGCGCAGAACCACTGCGTCGGCCGATTCGCTGGCGGCCGTGGCGCCGTGCGCCCCCATGGCAATCCCAACATCAGCGACCGCCAAAGAAGGTGCATCATTGACACCATCGCCGACCATGACCACTGGCCGGTTTTCTTTTGGCGTCTGATCCAGCACGGCGATTTTATCGGCTGGTAGCTGTTCAGCGTAGACCTCATCGAGGCCTACTTGAGCCGCTACTTTATCCGCAATCGCTTGGGAGTCGCCAGAAATCATCAGGGTCTTTTCCACGCCTAATTCGTGTAAAGCGGTAATGGTTTGCTTGGCTTCAGGCCGCGTGCGGTCGGTAAAGGTGATAACGCCCGCGTACTGACCGGCCACGTTAACGAAGACCGCGGTGGCATCCACTTGCTGGTCAGTTTCCGCAAAGGCCGCCTTCCCGACCCGCACCAGCTGGCCATTCACGGTGCCTTGCACCCCTTGCGCGGTCACTTCTTCGGCATCAGCCACTGGCAGCAGGCCCTTACCTGCCGCTTTAACCAAAGACCGGGCCAAAATATGAGTAGATTGCTGCTCGGCACTGGCCGCCAGCTGCAAGAGCTGATCAGCGGTGTAGCCGGCTGCCGGCAAAATCTGATCCACCGCCAGGACACCTTGCGTGATGGTCCCAGTTTTATCGAAAGCGACCGTTTTCGCAGTAGCAAGTTTTTCCAAAGCGGTCCCAGATTTCACGATAATCCCGGCCCGGCTGGTGCGGCTCATCCCGGAAACCATGGCTACTGGCGCCGCCAAAATCAAAGGACATGGGCTGGCCACCACCAGCACCTCAGCAAAGCGCAGCGGGTTACCAGTCACGGCCCAAGCCACGCCGGCAATCAGGTATGCCACCAGCGTAAATGGCAAGGCATAGCGATCGGCCATGCGGACAAAATGCGCCGGCCGCGCTTCGGATTCTTGCACCAGCCGCACAATCCCCTGGTACTGACTGTCGGCGGCGCGCTTGGTAACGCGCACAGTCAAGGCGGCATCGCCGTTGACCGTCCCACTCATCAGCTCATCATGGACGTTTTTCTCCACGGGCTTGGATTCCCCGGTCAAACTGGCTTCATCGACCAGGCTACTGCCGGCCGTAACCACGCCATCGACTGGCACCAGTTCACTCGGCTTCACCACGACGATGTCATCCACCTGCACGTCATCGACCGAGACATCGTGCAATTGGCCGTCAACGAGTCGATGCGCCGTCGTGGGCGTATTATCCAGCAATTGCTTAAGATCAGCATTGGCTTTCGTGGCGGCGAAGTCTTCCAGCGCATCCCCACCAGTCAACATCAGAAGCACAATCAGCGCTGCCCAATACTCACCAACCGCCAGGGTCGCGACCACCGCCGTGATGGCCAATAAGTCCACCCCAAACGAGCCGCTCCGCAGCGTTTTGATCATATCAAGCAGCATCAGAAGTGCAATCACCGCCCCGATGACTGTAATGACCACTTGCGCCCACTGCGCGTGGTGAAGCCCAAACTCACAAATCAACGCGATAATGCCGACACCTAGTACCGCCCAAAGCCGACGATAGTTTTTCACCGATCTCACTCCTTCATCAAATATCCGTCTTAATTATAACGGTTCTAATGTAGAAAGTCCAGTTAGATGAGAATTATTCTTCTTTAGGTGGGCACAACTCAATTGGCCACGCTACAGTCCCGGCTGCGATCAGATTTTGCATGTGGTTGAACAAAAACAATAGCCAGGTGAAGCCAATGGCAAAGCCTTGCATCTCAAACGCGGTTAATGAGGGATAGCGGAAGAACTGGAACCCCATGTACATCAGAAATTCCAGTACCCCCACGGCATACGAGGCCCAGAGGAACTCTTTGGACACGCCTGGCAGCAGCCACCGCAGGCTCACAATGATGAGCAGGATAATCGATACCAACCACATCGACACCCGGTCGTGCAGCACGTGGAACTGGGCGTTATTCGGGAAAATCCCGATGCAGGCCAGATCTACCGCCGCCAGCGTCAGGAGGCCGCGCAGGACATTCAGACGCATGTTATGCGGATACTGCTCCGCCAAACACACAAACAGGTAATCGACCAAGGTGATCATCACCAGCGCCGTCATGACCAACGTGAGATTGAACTGCCAAGCGTTGCGAGCCAACTGCGTCCCCAAGAAGCTCAGGTTATACTGCCACCAACGCCGACTGCCATTAGACGCCATCGCAATGACAGCGCCAGAAACCACGACCACCGTCAACAGCGTCGACAGCGTGGTTGCATTGAGGCGCAGCGCCATTTGGACCATAAAGATATTTGCTAAGGCTAAGAACACCACCAGCAGCACCAGCGCCGTGAAGGGATCGAAACTCGCCCCAGGAAATAGCGTTCCGAGCACCCAAGAGCCGCCCAGCAGCAACATGCCCAAGATCACCACAAAGGCAATCATGATCACGGGAAAATTCCGCCAGTACACCCGCTTGGAAAAGCGGTTATCCGGGTCATTGCGCGACTGAATGAAAAAGCCAGCAAACAGCAAGGTCCCGCTAACCAGCCCTAGGCCAATGGTAAAACTCGCCACCGACACATCGCCATCCAGCGGTATCATGCGCAGGCCTTGGCTCAGCCAATAAACGAACGCCCCCAACGCCGTAATCGCCGCCACTGCCAGCGGCCAAATGAAACTCAGTCGCCCGGACCGCAGGCGCTCCACCCGCTCTGGTTGCATGATGATGCGATCATTTTTGATTAACAGTTGCATTGGGGTATCTGGTTTCACCCGCAACTGTGCGTATACCCCTTCTGGCACGGTGACGGTCAAGCGCTCAGTCGCCGGTTGCGGCGGGATTTTTGCTTGCTCCGTTTCTTTCATGATGATTTTCACTCCTATATTTGATCTCTTTGCCTATAATACCGTAACCAGCCAGCAAAATTCGCCTTTCGAGCAAAAAAGCCCCGCCTCAGACTGGGCAATCTGAAGCGGGACTCATTTTTTGGGAGGAGGAAAATGGGTATCGATGATGAGAATAGTGGGGTCTATTCAATCTCGATGTGATGGGGATCTTGTTGCTGTTCGGTCAGCTTCGGCAAGGTAATGGTCAACACACCGTTGTCGTAAGCCGCCTTGATGTTGTCTTCGTCGACATTTGGCAGCCGATAGCTGCGACTCATCGCGCCATAGCCGCGTTCGCTCATCAAGATGTTGCCTTTGTCATCACTGTGGTCATTGAAGTCTTCCTTCTTCACACTGATGTTCAGCACATTGTCTTGGTAGTTGATGTGAATGTCGTCTTTCTTGATGCCAGGCACATCCACCTTCGCGACGTAATTCTTGTCGGTTTCTTTGATGTCCGTCTTCAGCACCTTCGTATCAGGCATCATGCGGTCAAAGAACCGTGGAGCAAAGTGATCGAAAAAGGGATCATCCAGCCAGTCATTCCGCGTCAACAAGTCATTTGCCATAACCAAAACTTCCTTTCTAAAATCTGAGCTAGTCGCGCTGATTGCTCTGCGCGTACTTCTTTGGAACAATTCAAGGCTAACAGGTCGCCATTTTGACATTCAAATAAAATGCTTAAGCAATTGGTATCTGATGATCCGCTGCGGCTTGGGTCAGCTTCGGCAGCGTGATCGTCAGAACCCCAGCCGTCAAATCAGCGGTAATCGCGTTAGCGACCACATTCGGCAACCGAAAGGCCCGCTTGGCTGCCGCTTGCGGCCGCTCTTGAACCAAGTAATTGTGGTTCCCAGCTGCGGCCGGCTGTTGCACGGCCACCGTCAACTGTTGATTTTGATAATTGAGGTCAATCTGATCTTTAGTGACTCCAGGAACATTCAACCGCGCAATGTAGGCATCGGCAGTTTCCTCAATATCCGTTGGTAGGTCACTGGTTGGGACCGCGTCCAGCCAATCAGAGAATGGATCAGCCAACCAGCGATCGCGCATAAGTTCATTTGCCATCATTGATGACTTCCTTTCATATCCAGCTCAACAAGGTTTCGTTCGTTCCTTGTTTACATAATGTATTATCGGTCGTTTTAGCACTCTTGTCAAGAGAGTGCTAAAAATAAACTAAAAAAAACTGCTGCACCCGCGGGTTCCGGTGCAGCAGTGCTTTTAAGCGCCCGTTAGCAGATTTTGCCACCCAAGGCTTTCATTTCTTCACGCCGGGCTTGTTCCTCATCGCTCAGCGGTTGCGCGCGGTCTAAGGTCACCGCGCCGTCCAGGACGCCACTATCATCGCGCAGGTTCAGGGCGCCGTTGCGATAGTCGAGGGTGAGCCCATGGCCGAGGTACATCGGCTCCAGGCTCCCAGTCGTGATGGTGAGATCGGCATCATTGGCCAAGACGTCGGCATAATCGCCATCGGCCACTTCACTGATCACCAGCTGGAACTTGTTGCCAATGGCACAGGTGCCGCCGAGCTTTGAGTACTTGCTACTACCATCGTCTAAGGCGAGGAACAGGTGCTCACTTGGTAAGACCTTCCCTGTTAAGTACGTCTTTGCTTCTGGCTTGATTGAGATTTCCATTTGACTCACCCTTTCGTGGTTTTTAGGTTGTGCACAACCTTTCCATCTCCTATATTACGGAGTTGCGGGGATAAAGTCAAGATTAACTTACTTTACGATAGTCAGTAAAGTGATCATACACACCCAAACACACGCTATCCCCAACAGTTATCCACACGGTTAAAAACTTGACCCCTAGTGATTGTGTTCACCTTCGTTTTTGACACCAGATTTCGTGTCGCGAAAAATCAAGTCAATTATTTTTGATTTCGAGTTATCCACACTAGCCAATAATTCAATTTCACGAACTACCCTGTCCAAAACCGCGTCCCATTAGGCCGTACAGGTGTTTGGTGAGCAAGAAAATTTTCTTATCCACAGGCCATCCACACCCTGTGTAAAAAACTATCCACGACGTACAATCCAAGTTATGAACACTATCCACAGACTTATCCACAGGTTAAGGGGTCAGTTGTCCCCACTCACAATTCACACTTGACAAAGTAATCCTGAACATTTCGGCGTGGCCACTGTCCAACATCTGGAAATTGACAGAAAAAAGCCCGCCGCATCGTCGAATGCAACGGACTTTCCGAATAAGGGTAACAGTCGGGTGAATTCTGCGTGGATTATTCAGAACCAACTGCTGGCAATGCCAGCAAAAAACGGAATGACCTCCACCGGATCATTCCGTTTTTCCCATTAATGATATTTAGTTAGAACTCGACGTGTCCAGCTGATCCGTGGTTTGACTCAACTTCACGCTGACGGTCTTTTTCTCACTGCCGCGATAGTACGTCAGCTTGATGGTGTCCCCGACGGCGTGCTTGTAAAGCGCGGTGTGCAAGGTGGCGACACTGGAGACACTGGTGCCATCAACGGCGACAATCACGTCGTAGCGCTTGAGCCCGGCTTGCTTGGCCACACTGGTCGAAGTGAAGCCTGCCACGACGACGCCTGAGGTGACACTCGATGGCACCTTCAGCAGAGAGCTTTGCTGCGAAGCGGAAACCGACGAGAGATCCCGGGCTTCAATCCCTAAGGCCGGCCGGACGACTTTCCCTTTTTCCACCAGCTGATTGATGATAGAAACGACTTCGTTACTTGGAATGGCAAAGCCCATCCCTTCAATCGTCGCTTCTGAGTTGCTGGTGCCGGACAGCTTCATCGAGTTAATCCCGATGACTTGCCCAGACAAGTTGATCAGCGGCCCACCGGAATTCCCGGAGTTGATGGCGGCGTCGGTTTGGATAACCGTCGCTTGGCCAGTGGTTTGGCCGGTGGTTTCATCGGTGACATCCACAGTCCGGCTGGTGGCAGAAATAATCCCTTGGGTCACTGAGGTCGCGTATTGCGAGCCCAGCGGCGACCCAATCGCCAAGACGGTTTGGCCAGCAGCAATCGAGCTGGAGTCACCGAAACTGGCGACCGTGGTGACCTTGCTGGCATCAATGGACAGCACGGCCAAGTCGGAAGTCGAATCTGTGCCGACTAATTTCGCAGTCACCTTGGTGCCATCAGACAAAATGACTTCCAGCGCATCGGAACCGGAGACCACGTGATTGTTCGTCACGATGTAGGCTTTACCGTCTTTCTTTTGGTAAATGACCCCAGAACCTTCGCTGGCTTCTTCTAACTTGCCTGAGCTGCTACTATCACTGGATGATGAGTCGCTATCTTGCCCAAACATATCGCCGAAAACATCGAGGCCGCTGCTGGTGCTTTGCGACTTCTGCATATTGATAACAGAAACGACGGCCTTTTCAACTTTCGCAAAGGCGGTTTGCGAAGCGCTGCTTTCCTTCACTGAAACATTGGAAACTTGAGTGGTGCCAGATTTCTGACTGGTATTCGTCACGCCAAGATCCGCGCTACTACTTTGGCTGAGGCCCCAGTAGGCGACCCCGCCACCAACGCCGCCCCCGATCAAAGCCGCAACCACGGCCACGATGGCAAGTTGCTTGATGCCACCGCGCTTTGGTTTCGGCTGATTTTCCGGGGTTGGTTGTTCTTCTTGGAAATCGTGTGATTGATTATCCATTTCTGACCCTCCTACACGCTTATTTCGATAGTTTAAGTGTACAAAGTGGGTATGACGAAAATATGAAGAAGGCTAGTAATTATCGTGTTACTCGCCCTACGCGCCCACCGTGAACAATGGATCGGCAATCGCAGGGTCGGTGTCCAAAATTTTGAAGTCGTGGTCCACTGCCAAGCCTTGCGCTTTGAGCATGTTCGCCACAGTCACATGGGCCAAGGCCTTGATGTTGTTGTGCGGCGACAAGTGGCCAAGGTAGATGCGCTTGGTTTTCAGCCCAATCACATCCATGATGGCATTCGCCCCGTCTTCATTGCTTAGATGGCCAAAATCACCCAGAATGCGCTGCTTCAACGACCACGGATACGGCCCTTCGCGCAGCATTTCCAAATCATGATTGGTTTCCATCACTAACGCATCGGCATCGCGAATGGTGCCTTCGATGTGGTCGGACACATACCCCGTATCCGTCACAATCGCAAAGCGCTTGCCATCATGCTGGAACTGGTAAAACTGGGCCGCCGCGGCGTCATGGGACACGCCAAAACTTTCGACATCGAGGTCGCCTAAATCAAGCGCCGCCCCGCGGTCAAACACCCGCAGCTGATCTGGTGGCAACTCGCCGACACTGCGCGGCAAGGCCGCAAACGTCGGCGCATTAGCATACACCGTCAACTGCGGATACCGCCGCGCCAGCACCCCGACGCCCCGGCAATGATCCGTGTGCTCATGCGTAATAAATACACTATCGATATCTTTGAGATCCCGATCGATACTATGCAGCAAATCATTCAGCTTTTTGCCCGACAACCCCGCATCCACTAGCACCTTATGCTGCGGCGTTTCGATATACGTAGCATTACCTGAACTACTTGATGCAAGCACCGACACCCGCATCCCAAAATCCTCTGTCAAAATAGTCACCTTTCTTTGTAGGCTGCGGAGGTCGACCGCATTTAGCCTGACGAGTAGCCTAGCCGGCTGGTTTGCCACCGTTCTTTGGTGGCGGGCCAGCTGGCGTAGCTAATCGCTCAGGCGTTGGTCGACCGGAGCGCAACTGTAGAAGCTGTGAAATGAGGCCGCGCTTAGCTAGTTTAGTCTAGTTGCGCTCCGTGAGGCCAACGCCTGAGCAGCTAGCTACGCACTAGCCCTCACCGCCAAAAAACGGCGGTAATGACTAGTGCTAGGCTACCTGTCAGGCTAAACGCGGCCTCACTCCGCAGCCTAATCTGCTACTCTAGCTTTCAACACGGTCTTATTAATCGCGTTGACTTTCTTCACGGTCAAATTCTTCGACCCTTGGCTTTCAATGCCGACGAACCAGGCGGGAATATAAACTGTACTGCCCTTCGCGTCCAAGAGGTAAGTGTAGGCTAAGCGCGTCCACTTGACCGTACTGTTGTTAGCAATTTCGTTTTCTCGGTACAGGGTCGTCACCGCGTCTTGCGCGCTGCACAATGCGACATTCGCGCGCAAGGTGGTGGCGCTAGGCAGGTAGGTTTGCGTGTAGCCGGTCAAGCGGTGGTTGGCCACATGCAGCGTCAACTGCGCCCGGTCATCATAGAACAAATGGCCGCCGATTTTCTGCGCGAAGACGTAAGCACTGGCGCTGGAAAGTTGCGGGGCGTAGACATAGACTTCGCCGTGCACCACGTTGCCTTCGGTCACCCAGCGCTTCAGCCGCGCCGTGACATTACTTTTAACCGTCAGCGGACTTTGCAAGGTCGCTGTGAGCGTCGTACCATCGGTTTTCGAAAAGCGCAAGTTTTGGCCGGCCAGCGGCGCCGCGTCGGCTTGGAGGGTCGAGGCGTTGGTGCTAGCAAGATAGCTGCCTTCACGCGTGGTGGCGCTGAGCTTTGGCAATTTGATGTCGTCACGCTTGATATCTTGCAAAATTTCCGAGGTCGCATCGCCCGCCGTGGCCAAATCCACCTGCTGGTTTTGGAAGAACGTCATCCCTAAGAAGATGTTCAGTGCCACGAACACAATGAGAAAAATGGTTTCGATGCGTCTAAAGTCCATCCTTCACCCCTCCTTTCTATTGCACGATTTGAGTCGCTGCTCGGTTGATCTGGCCGGCATTGCTTGGTAGCAGCCATTCGGTATAGCGTTTGTACTCGTTGTTGATTTTGACGAAATACGTTGGCGTCAAATCCACGACCTGACTGTTGTCCTTTTGCGGCTGCCAATAGTAGCCAAGTTGAATATCTTGCACCGACGTTTCACTATAACCAGCGTGAGCCAACTGGGCCAGGACATCCGCGGTGCTCGGCAGGGATACTGCCGCCTGCTTAGTAGGAATCGCAACGGTTAGATTGTTCAAGGAGAAGGTCATGGCTAAGCCATTGCTGGAGTTGGTGACTTCGACGGTGCCGTTGTACACATCGTTGAAAATCGGCAAGCCTTGCGCATAAGAGCGGAAGGTTACCGTATGATTGGTTTTGTCATAACCCGCGTAATGCATGGTATTAACGCCTTGCAAGTTCAACTTGGTAATGGCTTTATACCCCGCCTGCAGGGTCGCGGTCAACTGCTTCGCCTTCGCACTGCCGCTGTCCTCATACTGCACCACATCGTCGTCATCGTTCAGCGTCATGCGGTACCGGTCGTTCAGTGTGTAAATGACTTCATTGCCAATTTCCCGCGAATCCACCGTGTTACCTTGCGAACTTGGCATCAGCAGCGAAACGAAATGATTGGCGTTTTGTTGATCGAGCAAAAAGGCATACGGCGTCACAGCGATACTCTGGTCAAACGCGGTAATCCATTTCCCGTTCAACTTCTTTTCTGTGACCGGCAAACTCGTTGCTTTGACACTGGTCAGCACTTCATTCACTTGCGTTGCGCTGGCATTTTTTAAGGTGACTTCACGTTTGGTGTGCGTTTCATCATTCAACAGCGTCAGCTTCGGTGTTTTGTCGGCGAGGTGAATCAGCAGCCGGTCAAACTGAAAATCGGCCGGGGTATTCACTGCCGGATGCTTGAAATAGCGCGTGTTAAACAGCTTAAAGCTAATCGGCCCAGCATATTTCAGCTGCAGGGTCTGATCCGTCTGGAGCAGTGCGGTGTAGGCCGCGCCACTTAAGGTCGCCTTCGCGCCGACCTTGACGATGCGCCAGTTGCGCAGTGCCTGGTGCAGCTGGCCAGTCACTGCCGTATCGGGCTTAAACAGCAATTGTTTTTGGCCTGATTCCACCGCATACGCCGTAGTCGGCATCAACAGATACTCAGTCTGCTTACCCACCGCAGTGTCAGGCGCGGTTTTGACCGTGGCCGATGATTCTTGGCGACCAAGGCGGGACGGGTTTTGCCAAATGAGCCAACTGAAAATCAGACTCAGGGCCACCATCGTCATCAAACTGACGCGTAAAATCCAGCCACTAAGCTTCATCCCAATCACCTCCGTCTTCATCTAGCGGTTGGTAAGGCAGTGAAATGTAGAAGGTACTGCCTTTGCCTTCTTGCGAATCGACCCAGATGCGGCCGCCCAGCGCTTCGATGACTTCTTTGGAAATCGCCAGCCCCAACCCGGTGCCCCCTTGCTGCCGAGAGCGCGCCTTGTCGACGCGGTAGAAGCGGTCGAAGACTTTGTTGATATCCTGGCGGGGAATACCCAGGCCTTGGTCAGAAATCGATAAAATGACATGGTTATGCGTTTCTAGCAACCGCGCGGAAATGACGCCGCCATCTGGGCTGTACTTGATCGCATTATTCATAATATTGTCGATCACTTGCATAAACTTGTCCTGGTCGATTTCAACCCACAAGTCGCGCTTGGTGATTTCGCGGCGAATTGAGTACTGCTTGTGTGTCGCATGCGCTGGTAGGCTCTGGTTATTATCCTTACCAGCCTGCTCGTTATCGGTTTTGAGCATCATATCGAACCGGTCAAGGATGTAGTTGAAGAACTCGTTCAGATTCACGTATTCCAGTTCAATTTTGCTCGTGCCAGAATCCATCCGCGACAGCGACAGCAGGTCGTTGATCATGCGAATCATGCGGTCCGTTTCATCCTGCGTCACCTTCAAAAACTGCGGCGCAATCTCGGGATCCTGCCAAGCGCCGTCGCTCAGCGCCTCAATGTAGGAACGCATCGAGGTCAGCGGCGTCCGTAATTCATGCGAGACATTCGACACGAATTCCCGGCGCTCGCGTTCGTCCTTTTGCTGTTCAGTGACATCATGCAGCACCGCCACCAGCCCGGAAATAAACCCAGTTTCCCGCTGAATCAGGCTGAAGTCCACGCGTAAAATCAGCTCGTGATTGAGCTGCTGCGAGAAATCGAGCAGCAGTTCCTTTTGATTTTCGAGCAAATCGCGCAGCGTGTAGTCTTTTTCAATGTTGAGCAGGCGCAAAATCGAGACCCCAATCACGTCTTCGTTCTTCGTGTTCAGGAAATCCAGTGCCGTTTCATTGATGATGATGACATTGCCGCGCCGATCGGTGGCGATAACGCCATCGGTCATGTGGGCCAGCACCGAATCTAGCCGCCGCCGCTCCGCCTCACTGGCCTCCTGGGCCTCCTCGACCCGCACCGACAGGTTGTTAACTGCCACCGCCAACTGGCCCAGTTCATCCTGCCCGTAAATCCGGACTTGACCGGAATAATCGCCGCGGGCCATCCGGATTGCCTGCTTTTTCATTTCCTCGATCGGCCGCGTGATGGCGCGACTAATGACAATCGAAATAATGACCCCCAGCATCCCCGCCACTAAACTGGCAATCAGGAAAATGCGGACGATCTGATTGATATTGTGATACACGGTTTCCATCGAGGCCGTCACCGAAACTGCCCCAATGACGGCGTTACCTTCACCGGTGGCACTCGGGTTTTTGATTGGAATAATCCGCGTATACATCGAGCCGGTGTTCGAGGCATATTCATAGCCCTCAAAAATCTGGCCATTATACAGCACATTTTTGATGTTGTTATTCGCCGACTTGGTGCCGACATCGCCTTGCGCATTCACGTTGGAATTCGCCCGCACCGTGCCCTTGGCATCCACCACCACAATCGTCGCGGTGTTAGCAATATCAGCCTGAGAAATCGTGGACTTCATCGACCCATTCGCATCGTCAGTATCCGTGCGCATCAAATCCGTGGCCAGCTTATCCTGCAAATAAGGATCCAAGTTAATGCTGGTCTTGAACGTATCAATATTCTGCTGCTCAAGCGACTTCACAAAATACGCGCCAATGATTTCCACCGTCACTAACAACAGCAGAATAAACACCAGCGCGATTTTGAAGTTGATCGATTGAAAGAACTTGATCTTCTTATTCATGAAAATCTCCAAATGAAAGGCTGCGAAGTGAGGCCGGTCTTAGCCTGACGCTTAGCCTAGCTCAAGGCATTGCTGGCGCTTTTGGCCAGTGATGCCTTGAGCCTAGCTAAGTGCTCAGGCGTTGCCGACCGAAGCGCAACTATAAAGGCTGCGGAGCGGGGCGCATTTAGGATGACGGCTAGCCTAGATCACCGCATTGAAGCCGGTTTTTGGCTTCGAGGCGGTGAACGTAGCTAGACGCTCATCCGTTGCCCCGCGGAGCGCAACTGAAGGCTGCGGAGCGGGGCGCACTTACCGGGATGGCTAGTCTAGTCCAGCGCACTGAAGCCGTACTTTGACTTCGAGGTGCTGGACGTAGCTAGACAGTCCCGCGTTGCCCCGCGTAGCGCAACTACAAGCTGCCAGCCCGCTCGCCTTTATTCCGCGTCCGGGTTCTTCAAGTAATACCCCACCCCACGCCGGGTGATCAGCCATTCCGGATGCGAAGCATTGTCTTCGATTTTTTCGCGCAACCGCCGCACGGTCACATCAACCGTCCGCACATCGCCAAAGTAATCATAGCCCCAGACGGTTTGCAGCAAGTGTTCCCGCGTCATCACTTGGCCCAGGTGCTGGGCGAGATAATGCAGCAACTCAAATTCACGGTGCGTCAGCTCGATTTTATCGCCGCGCTTAGTGACCGTGTAAGCATCAGGATGGATGGTCAAATCGCCGACGGTCAGCTCCTTGTTGTCATCATCTTGCTCCTGCTGTTGCATGCTAGCGCCACTGCGCCGCAAATTAGCCTTGACCCGCGCTACCAGCTCCCGGTTAGAAAATGGCTTGGTGACGTAATCATCAGCGCCCATTTCGAGCCCCAAAACCTTATCGATTTCGGAGTCCTTAGCGGTCAGCATGATGATCGGCGTGTCATGGTCTTTGCGCACTTGGCGCGCAACTTCCAGCCCATCAATTTTCGGTAGCATTAAGTCCAGTAAGATTAAGTCAGGATTTTCTTCGTTTACTTTGGCTAGCGCTTCTTCACCGTCGTATGCGGTGACCACGTCGTAGCCTTCTTTGCTCAAATTAAATTTGACGATATCAGAGATTGGTTTCTCATCGTCAACCACAAGGATTTTTTTTGCCATCATTGGCCTCCAATACTCTCCAGTTGCGTTGTTTCTATTATAACGGTTTCTCACGGGTTGGGCAAAAAGCAGTAAAAGGCTGCGGGGCGGGGCGCATTTAGGATGCCGGCCAGCCTAGCTCACCGCATTGAAGCCGGTTTTCGGCTTCGAAGAGGTGAGCGTAGCTAGACGCTCATCCGTTGCCCCGCGGAGCGCAACTGTATTGCTCAGCATGTCTGCACCCCCGGGCAGGCCCGCCCTACGAAGTGGTTCTCGTTTCACTATTGGCTTAACCCTAGCATGCGTCGCCGTCTGGAGCCCCTGATGCCGTTGAAGGTGTTCTGGACGAAAGCAACGACATGGCCCTACATGAATATTTTTTGCATATTCTTGAATTTTTCTTGCATATTTTCCCAAATGGGTATATATTCATATAAAATTCATCTTGAGGGGTTGGCAGGTTATGCATAAATTTTATCGGTGGGTCCTCAGTCTCATCGCCGTCTTGTTCATCGGTGGCGGCGTGGCCACGGCATCGACCCAAACGGTCCAGGCGGCAACAAATGACAGTACGCCGGCGGCCATCAAAAAACGGGGTTACATCATTCTTGGGGTATCGGCAGACTACGCCCCGATGGAATTTCATGCGACCGTCGACGGCAACGACAAAATCGTCGGCGCCGACATTTCCCTAGCGAAGAAAATCGCCAAGGATATGGGCGTGAAATTGCAGATTAAGGAAATGGGCTTTGATGCGCTGATTGGCGCCTTGAAGACTGGCAAAGTCGACATGGTCATTTCCGGGATGTCGGACACCCCAGAGCGGCGCAAGCAGGTCGACTTTTCCAAGCCTTACACCTACGAAAAGCAAATCATGGTCATCCAGAAAAAGGATGCCAGCAAGTACAAGAACATTGCCGATTTCGAAGGCGTTAAGGTCGGTGCCCAGAAGCAGTCGACACAGGAACAAATCGCCAAAGCTGAGCTGCCTGATGCCAAGATTGTCAGCCTCGAAAAGGCGAACGACGTGATTGCCCAGGTCCAATATGGGAAAATCAACGCTGGGGTCATGTCCAACGTGGTCGCCGGCGCTTACGTCCAAAAGAACCAAGCGCTGAAAATCATCGATCCGAAGTTTGCCACCGGGAAGGCGCCAACCGTGGTCGCCATTGCTAAAGGCAACAGCGGCTTGACCAGCGCCGTGAACAAGAGTATCAAGGACATGCAAAAGCAAGGCCTCTGGTCCAAGTACATGGACGAAGCCTACACCCTGCAAAACCAAAGCAACAGCTTCTGGCAGAAATATGGTAGCTTCTTCATCAAAGGCGCTGTTAACACCTTGGTCTTCGCGCTGTTAACGGTTATCGCCGGGACGGTGCTGGGCACCCTGCTGGCCTTGATGCGCCGGAGCAAGGTTTGGATTTTGAAAGCCATCGCGGTCATCTACGTGGAATTCATCCGCGGCACGCCTTTGATGGTGCAAGCTTTCATCGTGTTCTTCGGGACGCAGGTGTTGGGGCTGAACTTATCCGCCTTCGTCGCTGGGGCCATCGCCATGGGCATCAACTCTGGCGCTTACGTGGCCGAAATCATTCGCTCCGGCTTGAACTCCGTGCCGATTGGCCAAACCGAAGCGGCGCGTTCCTTGGGGCTGTCTGGTAGCGAAACCACCCGCTTCGTGGTCCTGCCGCAAGCGATCAAGAACATCTGGCCAGCGCTGGGGAATGAATTCGTCACCGACATCAAGGAAAGTTCTGTGCTGTCCGTGATCGGCGCGACGGAATTGATGTTTGAAGGGACCACGGTCCAAGGCGCATCGTTTGAACCGTTTTTCCCGATGATGATTGTGGCTTTGATCTACTTCGCCATGACCTTCATCCTGAGCCGGTTGCTCGGGGTCGTGGAACGGCGGATGAACTAAGCACGGTGACAAAGGGCGGGCATGAGCCGGCCTTTTGGTGCGTTACCCGGTCATGAGCATTAAACTGTGAACTGAACCAATTGAGGAGGAATTATTGATGACAGACAAAATTGTATTGGCATATTCAGGCGGCTTAGATACTTCGGTGGCCATTCCTTGGCTCCAAGACCGCGGCTACGACGTTATCGCCGTGTGCCTGAATGTCGGCCAGCCCAATGCGGACATGGCCTTCATTCAAAAAAAGGCCCTGCAGGTGGGCGCGATTGAAAGCTACGCCATCGATGCCCAGGACGAATTTGCCGATACCTATGTGGCGCCTGTGATCAAAGCCAACGCCTTGTACGAAGGCGACTATCCGCTGGTTTCCGCGCTGTCGCGGCCGCTGATTATCGACCACCTGGTGCAAATTGCCCATGAACACGGCGCCGTGGCCATTGCCCATGGCTCCACCGGGAAGGGCAACGACCAGGTCCGTTTCGAAGCCGCCATTCACGCCTTGGATCCACAGCTCAAAATCGAAGACCCAATTCGTGATTTTCACTGGTCCCGGGAAGAAGAAATCGACTACGCCAAGGAGCACAACGTTCCCGTGCCGATTGGCAAAAAATCGCCTTATTCCATCGACGCTAACCTCTGGGGTCGCGCCAACGAAGCCGGCATTCTGGAAAATCCTTGGAACCAAGCGCCAGCTGACGCCTGGGCGATGAGTGTGGCACCAGAAGAAGCGCCAGATCAGCCAGTCTTCATCGATTTGACCTTTGAACAAGGCCTGCCGGTGGCGATTGACGGCGAAGCGATGAAACTCGCTGCTTTGATTAAGCACTTGAATAAGCTGGCCGGCGAAAACGGCATCGGCCGCATCGACAAAATCGAAAACCGCATGGTGGGCATCAAGTCCCGCGAAGTTTACGAAGCCCCAGCCGCGGCGGTCATCATGGCGGCGCACCACGAACTGGAAAACCTGACCTTGGAGCGCGACGTGGCCCATTACAAGCCGCTGATTGAGCAGCAACTCGCCACCATGATTTACGAAGCCAAGTGGATCACCCCCCTGTTTGACGCCCTGATGGCCTTTGTTGACCACACCCAAACCGTCGTCAACGGCGTGGTGAAAATGAAGCTGTACAAAGGCAACGCCACCCCAGTCGCCCGCAAGTCCGACACGAACTCACTTTACGATGAGAACCTGGCGACCTACACCTCAGCTGATACCTTCGATCAGGAAGCTGCCGCTGGCTTTATCAAGCTGTGGACCTTGCCGGGCACGGTGTTTGAAGAAGTTAATCACGTGCACTCACAGAAACCGGAGGCCAAATAATGACCGACAAACTTTGGGGCGGCCGGTTCACCGCCAAAGCCGCCAAATGGGTCGATACCTTTGGCGCCTCGATTAGCTTTGACCAGCAAATGGCCAAAGAGGACCTCACCGCTTCCATCGCCCACGTCAAAATGCTTGGCGCTCAAGCCATCATCCCAAAAGCTGACGCGGCGACGATTGAAGCCGGTTTGAAGGCCCTCATGACCAAGCTGGAAAACGGTGAACTGCACTTCACCGTCGAAAACGAAGATATTCATTTGAACATGGAAAGCCTGCTGACGGATTTGATTGGGCCGGTGGCGGGTAAGCTGCACACCGCCCGCTCCCGCAACGACCAAGTCGCCACGGATTTTCACCTGTGGCTGAAAAACCGCCTGCCGGAAATCATGGCCGCAATCAGCGACTTGCAAACGGTGCTGATCGAAAAAGCCGAGGAGAATGCCGGCACCATTATGCCGGGCTACACCCACATGCAGCACGCCCAGCCCATCACGTATGGTCATTATCTGCTGGCGTATTTTGAAATGTTGCAGCGTGACTATGAACGTTTTGAATTCAACCAGAAGCATACCGACATGTTGCCGCTTGGCGCCGCCGCGCTGGCCGGCACGACCTTCCCGATTGACCGAGAAGCAGTGGCGGCAAGTCTCGATTTTGACGCCGTGTACCACAACAGCTTAGATGCTGTGTCCGATCGCGATTTTGCACTGGAGTTTCTCAGCAACGCCGCAATTTTGATGCAGCATCTGAGCCGGTTGGCCGAAGAACTCATTCTCTGGTGCACGTATGAATTCAACTACATCGAAATGGCGGACACTTTTGCCACCGGCAGTTCGATCATGCCGCAAAAGAAAAACGCCGACTTCGCGGAACTGGTGCGTGGCAAAACCGGCCGGGTCTACGGTGCCTTGATGGGGCTGTTGACCACCATGAAGAGCCTGCCTTTGGCCTACAACAAGGACATGCAGGAAGACAAAGAGCCAGTGTTTGATGCGTATACCACCATTCTCGGCTCGCTCCATATTTTCACCGGCATGCTGGAGTCGATTACCGTACACAAGCAGCGGATGCATGACGCCACGACCAATGACTTCTCCAACGCCACGGAATTGGCGGATTATCTTGCCACCAAAGGCGTGCCGTTCCGGCAGGCGCACGGCATCGTCGGCCAACTCGTGCTGCATGGTATTCAGACCCACCAAAGTCTGCAAGACATGCCGCTAAGCGAG
The DNA here is from genome assembly GCF_003946175.1 of Lacticaseibacillus suibinensis. Classification (GTDB taxonomy): domain Bacteria; phylum Bacillota; class Bacilli; order Lactobacillales; family Lactobacillaceae; genus Lacticaseibacillus; species Lacticaseibacillus suibinensis. Next base: position 153,196 of record NZ_RHOK01000002.1, read on the forward strand.
CTGCAAGCCGCCGCACCACAGATTGAAAAAGACGTTTATGCCGAGCTCACCTCGGAAGCTGCTGTGAACCGCCGCACCAGCCTCGGTGGCACCGCGATGGCGAACGTTGAAAAAGAAGTGGCCCGCGCCAAGGAAATCATCGCGAGCCATTAAAGTTAAGGACTCAGCATCGCACAATGCGATGCTGAGTCCTTTTTTCTTCACCCCTACCAGCGTCAAAGTAAAACGGCGCACCTTGTGGCATCGCCGTCACTTAAGCTAAGCATTCATTTGGAAGGCGCAACGCCCGCTAAAGCCGCTGGTAACCGACAGCCTTGACGTCCTGATGCGCCGCTAAGTATGCCTGCCATGGGGCAACCAGCCAGTCACGATCAAGCACGCGGTCTTCATTCAAAGAGCTACGCTGCGCTAAAAGTGCGCTCGGCGTGCCCGGATGCGTAATCAAAGCTAACGTGCCAGCCTCCGATAGCGCTTGGACGGCGGCGGCCACGGTTGCTAGATCATCAGTGGTGTGCCGCAAGCCTAACGTCTGCGTTGGTGCCGTGACCGACCGCGTCTTCAGCATCCCCCAAAGCTTGGGCTGCTGCCCAGCAACTAGGTTATGCCGTAGCGGCAGACCTGTTTCTTGGGCCAGCCGGGACACCACGTCAAACACCGCGGGACTGAGCAACTCGAAGTTCTTGTGGGTGGTGATGTGATCAATCATGATTCCGAAACGCTGGGCCAGCTTGATTTGCTGGCGCAGTTCGCTGGCTAGTTCACCCAGGTTGATTTCACCAATCGCCAGCCGGGCCGTGAATTGATCAAATGGCAGCAAATAGCCGCGCTCATCCACCAAGGACGCTATTTGCTCCGGCGAGCTCGCCGGCAAATGACGGTCGATGATCAGATGAATACCCATCTGCGTGCGGCCAGCTGCCTCGGCGAGTTGCATGGAATCTTGAAACCCTGGCATGGTGGGCATGCAGTTGGTCGCCGTTACGACGCCCTGATCCAGCAGCGCCAAAATCGTTTTGGTAATCGCTGGCGTCAGGCCAAAATCATCCGCTTCCACAATCACTTGTTTCACGATGACACCCCCCTTTTTGCTTACTGTACCAGAAAACCGGCCACACGAAGCGGCCGGTTGCAGGCAAAACTAAAGTAGGTATTGCTGCCACAACTGGGTGGCGGTGTTCAGAAAGCGGGCGCGATTTTGGCCTTGTACATTGCCTAAAATCACCACGCCTGACTGCCCGTCGCGGCTGATTTGCACCGTCGACAAGAAGCCATAGCCTGAACCGTTAGCATGCAGTGCTTGCGGCTCATTCAGATAGAACCCACCGCCGTAATGTTGCCCAGCCGGGTACAGCGCAGCCGGCGTGACCCCAAGCAGTTTGCCAGAGACCAAGGCCTGCTCGGCGCGGAACAGATCCGTGGCACTCATATACACCTGGCCGGTCCCCAGTTCCGCATGCATCGTGTCCTTCGAGACGAATTCCGGTTCAGCATACAAATTGCTGCCTTTAAGCGAGTAGCCGGTTGCGACCGGCTGGGTAGCAGACAAGTCATACGCCATCGCGGTATGTTTCAGCGCAAGCCGGTCGCGGTACAGGCCCATGAACAGTTGCTGGTAATCTTGCTGGGTGACTTGTTCAAGAATGCCCGCCAGCAGCACATAATTCACTGGCATATAGGCATATTGCCCCAGGGTCTTCGGCCGCACGGTCAAATGCGCCGCGTCATAAGCCACCAGCTGGGCATCGCTTTGATATTTGGGCACCAACGTATGCGGCGTGCTCAGGCCCGAGTTCATGTGCAGCAGATGGGCCACGGTCAGCGTCGGCTGGCCTTGCAAGCGCGCGTAAAATTGTCCGACCGGGGTGGTCAGGGCGAGCTTACCCAGCACCATTTGTTGCATCACCAAGCCCGCAGTCAGACTTTTTTGCAGCGAGTCGATTTGAAACATGGTATCGGCGGTGTTCAGGCGTTTGCGCGCGGCATTGGCATAGCCCGCACTGTACTCGGCGACAATGCGGTTATGCTTGACCATTAAGGCCGTGCCGGAAAAATGCTGCTGCGCCAGCGGCCGTTCTAGGGCCTCTTGCATAGTATTGTTGATCGCGCGTGGCAGCGAGTTGCCGGCTTTTTGGGCTGGCTGCGCTTTGGCCTTTACCACCACCGTCTTTGTTTGCGCTGGCGGTTTTGGCGCTGTCCAGCGGCCCAAGCTAAACCCTAAGCCCAAGCTCAGCGCAGCCACGATGCCTAGCAAGGCAAGGCGGCGGTGGACGCGACTGCGGTTATTTTGTGCATAACGCATGTGCTCACCCCACTGTTTTCGTCTGTGCCCAGGCCTTGGTGTAGAAATAGTCATTCAGCTGGTAGTGCGGGGCCAGTTGCGGCGTCGTCAAAAACGGCTTGACCACGTGATCGACCGCCAGCCAGCCTTGCCAGCCCAAATGAATGGTATCTTGCATGAAGTAAGGCTGGCTGCCTTTTTGACTCAGATCCAGCACCTTATCGAAGCCTTGTTCAGCAAGCTGATACTTGAGTTTACCCACCGCTTCTTCATATTCCGGCATCGACAGGCCGGTGTAGCGGGCCCATTTTTGGTTGATCGGCGGAATAATGAATTGCACGTTCATGTTCGCCTTGGCAAACTGCTGGAGCAGCAGCTGAAAGTCGCCGTATTCTGGGCTGACGCGATAGTCGAAGCCGCGCTGACTACCAGCCAGCTGCTTAAGTCGTTTGCCCTTGAGCCGCTTATTGAAAAAGTCGTTGTCGATGCCTAGGTTGTTCGAGGTGGTGCGCGCCTTGCCGATTTGCGTAGCTAGCGTGCTGAGGGCCGCCGGGTCGTCCGTGGCCGGCAATCGCCGCATGCCGCGTTCAATGTCGTGCCAGCGCGGTGAAATCGACAAGGTGCTGAAAAGGTTGTCCTCATTTTTCAAGGCTTGCAGTTCGGCTTGCAGCCCCACGCGTTGCGGCTTGGTCAGGCGCTGACCAGCAGCAATGCGATACAGCGCATCACGCATCACGATACTTTTGGCCGGGGCCCCCATGGCGAGCAGGCGGCGAGCTGCATAGCGATCCGCTTCGCCGCGGCCGGCCTTGAGTAGCCAAGTCGCGAGCTGCAGCGGGGAGTAGTATTGATCAAAAGCGGCTGGAATTTGGCCTTGCTTGGTGAACCACTGCATCGAAACGATGAACACCGCCCGTTTGCCATGGAGCTGCGGCATCATGGTTTGTTCATCGACAAAATGCACCAGTGACTGGGTCCCTGGATCACCCAGCAACAGCGGCTGATAAGCACGGTGATACTTGGCCGCTAAAACTGAAGGATGAAACGGGTCCATCCGCGCCAGCTCTGAAGAACCATAAAAGGGCACATAGTTTTTGGCCAGGGCTTGGTGCTTGATGCGCTGGCCGCCGAGAACGGTTGGCGACAGTGATACGGCGTCAGCGTGCAGCCGCTGCATGCTTAATTTCTGGTTTGGTAGCGGCGCCAGCAGCAACCCCAGCACAATCAAAGCCGCTAGCACTACCGGCCCGAAAATTTGCCAGAGTCGTTTTTTCATGCCGTTGCGCTCGCTTTGGCAATGATTTTCGCTGGGGTGTCCCACTGACTGCGGTCGAATTCAGAGACAGGGACGTCCACGCCGAGCTGGGATTGCAGTTCCAGTAGGAGTTGCACGGTGTCCATTGAGTCGAGCAGACCGCTTTCGAAGAGGTTTTCATCCAAGTTGGCAGCGAAGTCCTCGCCGGTTAAGTCGTTCAGAATTGCCAAAACAGTTTCTTTTGTATCCATGTTATTTTCTCCTTTGATTGTGTGATTGCCCGCTGGTTTGGACGCCGGCGACCTCCGCGGTGGATCGCTGCTGGCGGTGCGGCCGGTCCGAGCCGAAAAGCGGTCTCGGACCTAACGATTGAGCCGCAGCGCCCCACCGCTCCAGCCGCCAGCACCCAAACCAGCTCCTTAACAGAAACAGGTGGCACTTGGATCATAGATTTTACATTGAGCTTAATTTACTTAAACCACAGCGTGTCCAAAAACCCTGAAAAGATGAGGAAGCTGAAGCAGACGACATTGAAGGTGATGAAGATGGCCAAAGCTTCGGTCCAGCGGTTGTGCGGTAGTTGTTTGCGGTGCTTCTTTTTGAAGCGAAGCCAGTAGTCGTTGATGATGATGGCACCAGCGTGGAAAAGACCGTAAACGATGTAATACCAAGTGACGCCGTGCCAGAAGCCCATCACCAGGAAGTTGATCAGGTACGCGACTTGCGAGATGCGAATGCGGTTTTTGATCAGTTTGTGTTTCATGATGAAAAAGGTGACGCGCATGAAGATGAAATCGCGGAACCAAAATGAGAGCGTCATGTGCCAGCGGTTCCAGAAGTCCTTGATGTTGTGCGCCTGAAACGGCCGGTTGAAGTTCATGGGGGTGTTGATGCCCATCACTAAGGACAACGCCACGGCGAACAGGCTGTAGCCGGCAAAGTCGAAGAACAGATACATGGCGTAATCGTACATGTATAAGCCCAAGGCCGGGCTGAGGTCGAGCCAGCCGCGGTGCACCATGGCGGCTTGGGCAAGGCGCGGGAGCCATAAGGTGCCAAAGACATAGCCCAGAATGAACTTGTAGAAGAAGCCGAGAAACAGGTACCACACGGCGCGTTCCAGCATGGCCACATAGTCGCTTTGGGTCGGCACCTGCTCATAATCCTGGGCGAAGCGCCGGTAGCGGTCGATGGGGCCAGAGGAGATGACCGGCATGAACAGCATAAAGCGCAGGAACATCCCCAATGACAATTGTTTGATGGTGCCGTCGCGCAGCTCCATCAGTACTTGCACGGCCTTAAAGGTCAGATAGGAAATCCCCAGGAACCCCAGCAGCGATTGGTTGGGGCCAAGCGCCGGGGTCACTTTGACAATGACCAGCGGCAAAATGCTCAAGGCCACCACTGAAACAAACACCGGTGTCGTATTTTTGGTTTGGCGATACCGCGCGTAGCCTGCCACCAGCAGCAATTGATACACCACATACGCGATCAGGGCCACGCCTTGCTGCCACTTGGCGCCGGTGAACATCAGCGTGATGAACGCCGCCGAGACGATAGTTTCATAAATGCGCAGCCGGTGCCCGTAATACAGGCCAATCATCAGTGGTAACAGCGCCACCAGCAAGAGGACGAAATATTTGGGGTCGGCATAAGGTTGTAAATTGATCATTGGCCATTGACCTCAGCAATCAGCGCTTTGACCGCCACCTTGCCATTTTGGGTCAGTGGCAGCTCATCGCGGTAAATGAAGCGTTGCGGCACCATGTACGGCATCATCACGCCTTGCAAGTACACGCGAATGGCTTTGGTCAAGGCCAGCCCGGATTCGGCTGGCGCTTCAGGGACGACATAGGCCAAAAGTTGCGCCACCTTATGTTCGGCGTTGTATTTCGGCACCGCCACCGCTTGGTGAATCATTGGCGCCTGGTTGAGGTAATGGTCCACTTCTTCCAACTCAATGCGGTAGCCGTTGAGCTTGATTTGAAAATCGGTCCGGCCTTGATAGAAAATCAAGCCGTCTTCGGTGATGTAGCCGAGGTCGCCTGTTTTATAGCCGCGTACGGCGCCGGCGGTAAAGGCCGCAGCAGTCTTTTCTGGGCGGTTGAGGTAGCCTTTGGACACGCTCGGGCCAATCAGCTCCAGCTCCCCGCTTTGGTGATTATCGGCTTCACGCTCGGAGCCTGGCACCAAGGTGATGGTGGTATCCGGTTTGGCATAACCAATCGGCAGGCGATCATGGTCGGCCAACACTTGATCCGTGATTTCAATCGCCGTCACCGCCACGGTGGCTTCAGTCGGGCCATAGGTGTTAAACACCTGCGCCTTCGGGAACCGCTGGCGCAGCTTGGCTGCGGTGGCATGGGTCAGTTCTTCGCCGCAGAAGAACAGCTGCTTCAACGCTGGGTAGTGCACCGCGTCAAAGGTCTGATCCAGCAAGCAGATATCAATGAAACTAGGCGTGGATACCCACACATCCACTGGCAGCTGGGGCAAGGTTTCGAACAGTTGCTTCAAATTCTCAGTCGCTTCACGCGGCAAAATCTGCAGGCAGCCACCCGCGGTTAAGGTCGGGTACAAGGACATCACAGACAGGTCAAAGGAAAACGGCGCTTGCGCCAACATCCGCGGCTGGCGTGGCAAGTTGAAGCTGGCCATCCACGCCACAAAGCTGGTGAGGTTGCCATGGGAAATCTGCACGCCTTTGGGCTGGCCAGTGGTGCCAGAAGTGAAGATGATATAGAAATTATCATCAGCCGCTGGGGTCGGCAGCGTCACCGTCAGTGGCACGGTCATCATTTCCGCCACTTGACCTGGGGTTTTCACTGGGGTCTTCAGCGCTACTGGTACTGGCTGCGTGGCCAGCACCACCGCTGGCTCGGCGATGGCTTCAATCATCAGCAGGCGGTCTTGCGGCGAATGAGTATCGACCGGAATATAGGCCCGCCCGGCTTTGACGACGCCTAAAAACGCCGCGATGGCGGCGAAGCTTTGGTCGCAGTAGACCAGCACTGGGCCGGCAGGTAAGGCGCTGGCTAAAAGCGCGGCTGCAATGCCGTCGGAGGCGGCCTTCAGTTCGCCATACGTATAATGATCGGCCAACACCGTCAGCGCCGGCCAGTCGGGATGGGCCAGCGCAATGTCATCAATTTGTTGCACGATTGTTTTCATGAGTGCCTCCTAGAATTCGTTGTAAATAAAGTGGCCACCAGCGACGCCGCGATAGCTGTATAAGTAGACCAAAATTAGAATGATCACGGTGTAAAACAGCGTTTTGGCGACGAATTTCACGCTCGGTTTCGCGAAGAAAGCTTTCATCTGGGATCCTTCTTTCTGCATTAAAAAAGCAATGACCTTAGTGTAGTGGTCATTGCTTTTACCTTCAGGAGCACTTTCTAAACCCGAGATTAGAGATTTTCAGAATCCGCCAACGGCAGGTGCACCATGAAGCGACTACCCTGGGGCACATTATCGACCACGCTTAACTCACCGCCGCTGAGTGTGGTCAACTGTTTGGCAATTGCCAAGCCCAAACCGGTGCCTTTAATCGCTTTGGACCGGGATTCGTCCACCCGATAAAAGCGATCAAAGATCTTCCCCTTTTCCGCATCAGGAATCCCAGGGCCCAAATCCGCCACGCTTAACAGCGCGCGCTGGCCGCCCTTAGTGATCTGAATCGTGACAACACTGTTAGCTGGGGCATATTTGCGGGCATTGGACAACAGCGCCAGCAAGGTATGTTCAATCGCTTCGGCGTTGGCCTGCACCATTAGCTGATGCGGGGCGATGACTTTGAGGGGCTGCGGCGTTTGCTGCTGATAGCGACTGACAACACGTTTGACCTGGGCCACCAAATCATAAGCGGCCACGCTCATTTGGGCGTTTTCCATGCGCGACAGCGCCAGCAGGCTTTCGATCAGCTGCTGCATCTTCTGCGATTCGTCATCGATGACCGCTAGCGAATCGTCAAACAGTTCTGGGTGCGCCTTGCCATGGCGCTGTAGCAAGGCCACATGCCCGCGAATTGCCGTTAACGGCGTGCGCAGCTCATGACTGGCATCCGAGACAAATTGGTTGTCTCGCACCACTTGCTGCTTGAGCGAATGCAGGAGCCGATTAAATTCCACCGTCAGTTCACGCACTTCCTCTGGTCCTTGCGGCACCGGCAGCGCTTCTTGCCCATCGGGACTAGGAGCGTCCGAAATCACCTTCGCCGCACTGGTTAAGGTCACCAGCGGCTGGTTAAGGCGCCGCGCTAGGACCCGCGTCGCCCAGCTGCCGACCAATAGACCCAGCAAAGTGATGCCGCTACTCATCAGCAGAATCATTTTGAAAATCTCAATCATGCCATTGAGGCTCAGCCAGGTATCATACACGACTTCCAGCTGGCCTTCCTGCTCCACGGCGCGGGTGTGGTAATACACGCCTTGGTTGCCCTGGTATTGAACGTTCGAAATCAGCGGCCAAGTCGACCAGGTGTTGTCCAAAAAGCGCCGGGTGTTGCGGGTGTAGTAACGTTGCACCGTTTTTTTGCCTTGCTTGACCTGAATGCGGGCAAAGGTGTGGTGTGTGTTGACTGGGGTGTTTTCGTGCCAGTATTCCCAGTCTGGTTCATCTTGGTCGAACGAGGCCTTCAGGGTTTTCATCAGCTCCACGCTGTCGTCGTGTTTGTTCTTGATTAAATGAATTCCCACCACCGTGATGGTCGAAAAGCTCACCAAGAGCATCAAAATCACGAGCAAGCGATTGTAGGCATGCGTGATGCGGGCTGCGCTGCTATTACCCCGCTTACTCATCAGTTGGCCCTTCAGCTAGCATGTAGCCGATGCCACGCACCGTTTTCAGCAAAGTCGGCGTACCAGGCTGGTCGAGCTTTTGCCGCAAGTAGCGGACATACACATCGACAATGTTGGCTTGACCATCAAAACTCGTCCCCCACACGGCATCCAGCAATTGATCGCGAGTCAGGGGCTCGCCGCCATGCTGCATGAACACCAGCAGCAAGTCGAACTCCCGCTGGGTCAGCTGCGTCAGCTGACCGCCGCGCCGCACCTGCCGCGCTTTAGTATCCAGGGTCAGGTCCGCCACATGGAAATTCGTCTGCACCTGATGATTGCGGCGAATCAGCACCCGAATCCGCGCCAGCAACTCCTCGATTTCAAAGGGTTTGGTGATGTAATCATCCGCACCATTATCCAGGCCGGCGACTTTATCGCCGACATAATCGCGCGCTGTCATCATCATGATGGGCACTGCCGAGGTTTTGCGGATGCGCCGCATCACTTCTAGACCATCAAGCTTGGGAATCATCCAATCCAGCAAAATCATATCGATCTGGTCCCCTTGCGCCTGAAAGGTAGCAAAGGCCGCTTCCCCATCCTGCGCCGTCAGGACCTTGTAGCCTTCAAAATTCAATTCCCGGTCCAAATATGAAATCAACCCGGCTTCGTCTTCTACTAATAAAATCGTTGCGGTCATGGCTGCCTCCTGCAGGTAAAGTCCCTATATAAGGATAGCACGCGGCAGACACGGCTTAAGATAACAAAAATGTCACCTCTTTTTTTCAGCCAGTCGCTGCGGCCGACTTCGCAGCCCAGGTCGTTGCGCTCAGCCGGGCAATGCCCGAGCAGTTAGCTACGACCGAATCAAAAATCCAATCACCGCCATTAATCGGTGATTGGATTCTGATGGTGCTTACTTCTTCGCCGCCCGCTTGGCGCGAATGTTGCGGATGTAGCCCCGGACGAGTTGCAGGAACGTCTGCGTCTTGACGATATGTTCAGCGGGAATATAGACCCGAATGGCACGCAGGGTGCGCTTGGGATCCTTGCTGGCAAAGGCAAAGTTGCCACTGTGCTGCGTGTGAATCGTGAAGCGCGGGATGTATTTACCTTTGAACATAATCGTGGCCTCAACAATGGTCACTTCACCCCAAGGAATCTGGATGAACTTGCGCCGGTTGCGATTGGAGAACCACTCGAAGCCTTTGTCGCCGACCATGATTTTGCCGTAATCAGCGATGCCCAGATAGGACGTGGCATCGACGGTCAGATCGACTTTCGTGTTGATGGATTGAATGACTTCTTGCATGGTTAATCCTCTCTTGGCTTTTGCAACGATTATACGCATATTAATGGCAAAAAAGAAAACCTCGAAGCGGCTGCTCCGAGGTTCTGCGGAACACTATTACATCCAGCCGGCAACGTGGAAGAGAATCCCGACCACGAACAGACCCAGGATGATGACGATTGGTGAAATCTTCTTCTTCAGCAGCCACATGCACAGCAAGGTGAGCAGCAGTGCCGCCAAGCCTGGAATCAGTTGATCCAAGTTGTTTTGCAGCGTCGTGACTTTGATCTTGTCCAAGGACAAACCATTGGCCTGCTGGGTCAAAGCTTCCTTGATACCTTTCGAACCGGAATCAAGTGAACTCCAGTCGATGTAGGCCCCTTTTTGCTGAGAAATCTTGGATACGATTGGCGTGAACTTCACGCTGACCCACCGGTTAACCAAGGCACCCAGGATGAACATCCCGAGAATTGAAGCGCCTTTGGTGACGTCTTGCAGTAAGGTACCGGACATATCATCGGCAATCCGGGAACCGGCCTTGTAGCCGAATTCCTGGGTGTACCACATAAAGGCAATCCGCATCAGGTTCCAAACCACGAAGAAAATGATTGGACCCATGATGTTCCCGGACAAGGCCAAGGAAGCGGCCAAGCCGCCGAGAATTGGCCGCGCGGTGAACCAAAACACTGGATCGCCGACCCCAGCCAGCGGACCCATCATGCCGACCTTAACCCCTTGAATGGCAACGTCGTCAATTGGGGCCCCATTCGCGCGTTCTTCTTCCAGCGCCAAGACCACACCCAAAACCGGAGAAGCCAGGTATGGGTGGGTGTTAAAGAACTCCATGTGGCGCTTCAAAGCTGCGACGCGGTCCTTCTTAGCCGGATACAACTTCTTGATTGCTGGAATCAGTGAATAAGTCCAGCCGCCGTTTTGCATCCGTTCGTAGTTCCAAGAGCCCTGAAGGAAGGTCGACCGCCAGCAGACCTTCAAACGATCTGACTTAGTTAATTTAATCTGTTCAGCCATGTTTATTCCCTCCTTCGTCAATAATTATCGATGATGTCGCCGACAGGATCGCCGGTGCTTGCGGACCCGCTGTTACCGTTAGAGGAGCCGCCCATCTTCGACAAGGTCAAGTAAATCAATGCCAGCGCCACGCCAATCGCCCCTAAAGCAATCAGGGTCAACTGGGAAATGGTGGCCATCACGAAGCCAAGGGCAAAGAATGGCCACACTTCGCGGGTCGCCATCATGTTCAGCACCATGGCATACCCAACAGCCACGACCATGCCCCCGCCAATGCCAAGGCCATCAGTCAGCCATTTTGGCATCAGGTTCAGCAAGGAGCGCACCGGGCCAGCCCCAACGGCCAAAATCAGGCCGGCTGGAATTGCAATGCGCAGTCCCTGCATGGCAATCGCCACGTAGGACCAGAAATCAATCATCTTGAAGCTGCCTTCTTCGGCCGCTTTATCCATCAAGTGCACAATCGCCGTGGCAAGCGTACGAACCAAAGTGGTCAGCAGCAAGCCAGCAACGGCCAGCGGTACCGCCAGCGCAATCGCAGAGTTAACCCCGGCGCGGCCTTGGCCGCCCAAAACCAAAATAATAGCAGAAGCAACAGAAGCCAGTGCGGCATCAGGCGCCACCGCGGCCCCAACGTTCGCCCAACCCAAAGCAATCATCTGCAGCGTCCCACCTAGGATCAGGCAAGGAACGAGCTGGCCAGTCACCAAGCCAATCAACGTACATGCAATAACTGGTTGATGGAATTCGAATTCGTCAAGAATCCCTTCGACCCCAGCTAAGAATGCAACGATGAGGACCAAGATGATTTGAATAAAGTTCAAACTCATTAGTGTATCCTCCCTTTAATGTTAGGAATGTCGATTATTTCTGTGCGTTCAGCGCATCTTGCGCCTTTTTGAGGATGGCATCCATGTTGTCTGGCTGGTCACCTGGGACCTTCCGGACATCAAAGGACACACCCTTTTCCTTCAAGGTTTTGAAGGTATCAATATCGGTTTGGTCAAAGGCCAAGACCTTGTTCGGTTGGACTTTACCCACTGAGTGCGCCATTGAGCCGACGTTCAGGGTCTTCAGCGGTACGCCGCCTTCGATGGCCTTCAGGGCGTCCTCTGGCGTTTCAAATAATAGCAATGCCCGTTCGCCGCCGAAATGCTGATCGTCTTTGGCGATTTTGATCATCTGATCGATAGGAATAACGTGCGCCTTGATTCCAGCTGGCGCCGCATCGGTGATCAATTGCTTACGCAGCTTGTCATGCGCGACACTGTCTGAAACCACGATAATCCGCGTCGGGTTAACCGACTTACTCCAAGCAGTGGCCACCTGACCATGCAAAAGCCGCGAGTCGATGCGCGCCAAGACATAAGTCAAGCTGCCTGGCCGCCCGCCTTTCGCTGCTGGCGCAGCGGCCGCAGGAGCTGCAGCTTCCGTCTTCGGTTCAAGGTCCTCGGGCTTAATTTTGACCCCATCGCGGCCCGCTTCAATGATGTGGGCAGCGATTTCTTGTGCTGAATCCATGGACAAACGGGAACCGTAAGCTTCAATCAGCATTGGCAGGTTCAACCCAGTCACAATTGCCCACTTATCTTTGTGGTCTTCAAACAACCCATTGGCTTGGTTGAATGGTGAACCGCCCCACAAATCAATAAGGAACAGTACTTGTTCATCTGAGTCGAGCTTGGCAACGGCCTCCTGAAGATGCGCCTTCAGATCGTCTGGGCCTTCGTTGGGCTGGAACGTGACTGCTTGCACGTTTTCCTGCTCACCGAAGATCATCGAACCTGATTGCATAATGCCACTGGCAAAATTACCGTGGCTGGCAAGGATGATTCCGACCATTGTTTGTCGCCTCCTATATTTATTTTATTCGGGACACAGTATGCGCTCTCATTTGTCTGAAACCGGTTCGACAGTTCAGCGCATAAACTCATCCAGAGGTTAGTATGCCCAAAACTCTGGGTAATTGCAACAAACAACCCCTGAAAAAGCGGAGCGTTTTCATGAAAGTTCCTGAATATCGGTATTCAATTGGTTAAAAGTTTTTCAACAATTTTTTTATTTTTCACCGGAATGGCTCATTTTCAATTCAAAGCAGTGCAGCCGCGTCATATCGTGATTTATCGAGCAATTAACTAGCTTTTCTCGGCTTGGGTTCCTGTCTTAACACCGTACTTATCTTAACATTAGCTATGAAAATTGACCCTTTCACCGTCCGGTTTTGAGCAATTGGTTCGTTTGGCTTAAAAGCGCTTTCAGCGATTTTTACATTGTGCAATAAAGGCCAAAAACCGCTTATCATCTAAATTAGAACGCATAAATATTGCAAATTTAGTCTATACTTTTCATCTATACCACTATTCAACGCTTGAATGTCGCGTACCTGATGATCGGCTCGGTCAACAGCCTGAGCAAAGCCGCGTCCCTGCGCCATCGCGGACCCGGATTGCTATTCGACTGACGCAGGCGACGCTCGGTATTCGGCCGGCAGACTGACCTAAACCGATTAGGTATCGCCAAACCGGCCAGATGTGTCATCATTATCGTTCACACCTTACGCTGTCTGGCACGATTGTTATTCAACTAGCGTAAGCGCAAACCTGCGGCACCCAGTGGTCCAGTCGTGAGTTGGGTTGACCTTTGGGGGCCAGCCGTCCGCCGCCCCCGTCTAAGATCTTCGGCGCCCTTGACAACCGTGGCGCTAGTCAGTACAGTAGAGCTCGACAATTGAATTTACCACTACGAAATAGAGGTCGCGGAGAAGACGAACGCTGAGGAGTGCCTGACCACGTTGAATCAGCCGTAAGCGAATCCGCCGAAATTGACCAGCTCATCAAGGGCGCTGGTCAGTTGGGCCAGAGGGCGAATAGCTCCTGGACTGTCGAAGCATCTTGCTTCGGAGCGCTATGATTCTGGCTTAACCACTGAAATCATCGGTCGACCTTTGTTTGCTACGGGTCGACCTTTTTTGTTGGGCCGAAACGGTACCGACCGCTCAGTCAGCTGAGCGAGCACTCTATTTCCCGATGTCTGGTCTTGGCAACAAGACCAATTTGAAGGGAGTTTTTCACATGATGAAGGGTTTTAACCGCCGCCTGCTTGCTGTGGGGGCGACCGTGATTGCGGCGTTGGGGCTGGCCTGGCCAGCGCAAACAACCCATGCCGCGGATAACGGCACATTCAAGGTCGGCATGGAAGCCGGCTACGCGCCATTCAACTGGACGCAAAGCACCAGCGCTAACGGTGCCGTGAAGATCCAGGGTTCGCAAGATTACGCCAACGGTTACGACGTGCAAATGGCGAAAAAAGTCGCCAAAGCCTTGGGCAAAAAGGTGGTCGTGGTCAAAACCGACTGGGATGGCCTGTCCCCGGCTTTGACCTCTGGCAAAATTGATGCCATTATCGCCGGCATGTCCCCGACCGCGGAACGGCGCAAAACCATCGATTTTTCCAGCACCTACTATGCCAGCAAACTGACCGTGGTCGTCCGCCGCGATAGCAAATGGGCTAAAGCCAAGAGCATCAGCGATTTCAAAGGCGCCAAAATCACCGCGCAACTGTCCACCTTCCACTATCAAGCGATTAAGCAAATGAAAGGTGTCATCAAGGAAACTGCGATGAACAACTTCCCGGCGATGCGGGTGGCACTAGAGTCCGGCACCATCGACGGTTACGTCTCCGAAGTCCCAGAAGGCATCACGGCGCAGGACGCCAATCCAAATCTGACCTACCTCAAGTTCAGCAAGGCTAATGGCTTTAAGACTGATCCCGCCGACGTGGATTTGGCGATTGGGCTGCGTAAAGGTGATCCTGACAAAGCCACCATCAACGAAACTTTAGCCAAAATTTCCACCACTGAGCGCAATCACTTAATGGATCAGGCCGTAGCGAATCAGCCCACAACCGACAAGCAAGGCAACTGGCTACTTGCCATTTTGAAGCAATACGGCCCGATGCTCTTGCGCGGCACCGGCATGACCCTGCTGTTGGCCTTGGTCGGCACGCTGGTGGGCTTCATCATTGGCCTGTTAGTCGGCGTGATTCGCACCATTCCGCGGCAGAAAAAGGCTGCCCAGCGCGGCCTGCTGGCAGTCGGCAATTGGCTGCTGTCGGTTTATATTGAAGTCTTCCGCGGCACCCCAATGATTGTGCAAGCCGCCGTGCTGTATTACGGCGCAGCGCAAGTGATGCACATCAATATGGATAAAACGCTGGCCGCGCTGGTGATTGTGTCTATCAATACTGGCGCCTACATCGCTGAAATCATGCGCGGCGGGATTATTTCCGTCGATGAAGGCCAATTCGAAGCAGCGCACGCGCTGGGCATGACCCATTGGCAAACCATGACTAAGGTCATTTTGCCGCAAGCCATTCGCAACAGTCTGCCTGCCGTCACGAACGAATTCATCGTCAACATCAAGGACACCTCGGTGCTGTCGGTCATCTCTGTTTCCGAGCTGTTCTTCACCGGGGAAACCATTTCTGGGCAAAGCTTCCAGTTCTTCCACACCTACCTGATTGTCAGCGCCATTTACCTGATCATGACCTTCACCATCAGTCGCCTGTTCCGGTTGATTGAAAAGCGCCTCGATGGCCCGAAGAACTACAATGTGGAAAATAACCAGATGCAAGTTGTTACCCCAACGATTAAGTAAGGAGGCTCCTCATGACAGAACCCATTATTGAAGTCCGTAATTTGAAGAAAACGTTTGGGACGCATGAAGTCCTCAGCGATATCAACTTTGCCGTGGAAAAAGGCCAAGTCATTTCGATTATTGGCCGCTCCGGGTCTGGGAAATCCACCCTGCTGCGGAACATCAACCTGCTGGAAACGCCAACTTCTGGCGACATTTTGTTCCACGGGGAAAGCATTTTGGCTGACAAATTCGATTTGCCACTGTATCGCGCTCATGTCGGCATGGTGTTCCAAAGCTTTAACCTGTTCAACAACCTCACCGTCCTGCAAAACGTGATGGTCGGCCAGCAAACCGTGCTGAAGCGGGACGCTGACACCGCCAAAAAGCACGCCCTAGAACTGCTCGCCCAGGTTGGCATGGATCCCTATATCAACGCCAAGCCCAGCCAGCTCTCCGGCGGCCAGGAGCAGCGCGTGGCCATCGCCCGTGCCGAAGCCATGGACCCGGAAGTCTTGCTCTTTGACGAGCCAACTTCCGCTTTGGATCCAGAAATGGTGGATGATGTGCTCAATGCCATGACCGCCTTGGCCCATACTGGTCTGACCATGATTATCGTCACCCACGAAATGGCTTTCGCCCGTGATGTATCCGACAAGGTCGTGTTCATGAACCAAGGCGTGATTGCTGAAAGCGGCACGCCAGACGAACTGTTCGGTCACCCGCAAAAACCAGAAACTCAGGAATTCCTGAAGCGGTATCTGAACCGCGTCTAGCTAAACGAAGCGCCGCCGAGATTGCATCTCGGCGGCGCTTTTGTGGTTTGATGGAAAAGGGTCTGATGTTACGAAGCGGTTATTGCAGTTGCGCTCCAGGTGGCCAACGCCTGAGCAGTTGGCTACGCCTGAAGCCTCACCGCCATAAAGCGGCGGTAAGGCTTCAGGCTAGGCTACCTGTCAGGCTAAAAGCGGCCACCCTCTGCAGCCTGTTTTAGTTGCGCTCCGCCGAGCAACGGGGGAGCAGCTAGCTACGCATAAGGACTCACCGGCAAAAAACGCCGGCAATGCCTTATGCTAGGCTATCTGTCCCCCTAAATGCGCTCGGCTCCGCAGCCTATACATTCAAGATCCACATAAACCCGACAAAGACGAAGAACAGGCCGTACATGATTGGCGAGACTTCTTTGCCGCGTTTGGCGGCGAGCATGGTGATGGGATAAATGATAAAGCCCAGGGCGATGCCGTCGGAGATACTATAGGTCAGGGGCATGCCAATCAGAATCAAGAAACTCGGAATGGCGATTTCAAGCTGTGACCAGTTGATTTGGCGCAGCGATTGCGCCATCAGCACGCCGACAATGATCAACGCGGGCGCCGTGACTTGATCCGTGACCACTGCGAGCAGCGGTGAGAAGACCAGGCCAACAATGAATAAAATCCCTGTGGTGACCGCGGTTAACCCACTGCGGCCGCCGACTGCGATGCCGGCACTGGATTCAACATAGGCCCCCACTGGCGAGGTCCCTAAAATTGAGCCCGCGAGCATGGCTGTGGAGTCAGAGGCTAAGGCCTTGCCGACCCGCGGCATTTTGTTGTCCTTCATAAAACCAGCCTGGTTGGCCAAGCCAACCAACGTCCCAGCTGTATCAAAGAACGTCACCAAGAGGAAAGTCAGCACCACGACTGCGAGTTGCAAGGTGTTGATGTCGCCAACATGGGCAATCGCCACGCCAAAGGTTGGCTTCAGGCTTGGCGCCGGGGCAATTAACGCGCTTGGCAGCTGAATCAACTTGGTCGCTAAGCCTAGCACCGTCGTCAGCACCATGCCAATGAAAATCGCCCCTGGCACTTTTTTGACCATTAGGATGGCCGTTACGACTAGGCCGAAAATCGTCAACCAAGTGGTCGCCGTAGAAAGTGAGCCCAGCCCGACCAAGGTGGACTTGTTGGCTGTGATCAAGCCGCCGTTGCTCAAACCCAAGAAGGCAATGAACAAGCCAATCCCACCAGAAATGGCATACTTCAGGTCAGCCGGAATGGCGTCAATAATCATTTCCCGCAACTTGAAAATCGTAATCAGGATAAAAATCAACGACGCCACGAACACGCCGGCCAGTGCCGTCTGCCATGGTATCTTCATGCCGATCACCACGGAGTAAGCGAAAAAGGCATTGATGCCCAAAGCCGGCGCGGTGGCAATCGGGTACTTCGCCAAAATCCCCATCAACAAACAGCCCAGCGCCGAGGCCAAAGCGGTGGCGGTGAAGACCGCGCCTTTATCCATCCCGGCTGCCCCCAGCACAGAAGGATTAACGAACAAGATGTAAGCCATTGAGATGAAGGTGGTAAAGCCTGCCAACAATTCACGGCGGACCGTGGTGCCTAACCGCTCGATTTCAAAATACGACAATAATTTCTGTTTCACGTTGAATACCCTCTATTTTCCTGATTTAGCACCTAACAATCGTATAATATTCGTAGTTAAATGTAAATAGAGATAATTGGGGCAATTATTGTTCGTGTTTTTAATGAAAACGACACCAAAACGCGGCCGGCAGCGCTTGCTGACGATTCAGTTTTCGCCACCCTGCCATATTTGCTGTAAACTAGCTTTTACCTAGGAGGTGCATCATGACCACAGACAAACTCGACGAATTATGGGACGCTTATAACCGCCAAGGTCAGATCATTGGGGTCCAGCGGCGCGGTGATGTAATACCACCGGCGACTTATCATCTGACCGTCGCCATTCTGATCTTCGTCGGCCCAAACCAGCTGTTGCTCCAGCTTCGTAGCCACCAAAAGCTCAACCAGCCCGACACTTGGGACGTGGCTGCCGGCGGTTCGGCCTTGCGCGGGGAAACCGCTGCGCAGGCCGCAAGTCGGGAGCTGCATGAAGAACTCGGCCTTGAGCATGCCTTCACCAAGCCGCTGACGACCGTGTGGCATGAGACCTGGTTTGAAACGATTTTCGCGCTCAATCTCCCCCAGCTGACGCTCGAATCACTCCGGCTGCAAGCCAGTGAAGTCAGCCGCGTCAAAATCCTTAGCATTGAGGCGGCGAGCGCCTTACTCCAAAACAGCAGTACTGACTGGGGCACCATCATCGCTCAAGCCCAAACAAAAATCGGCTGATGCCAACTCTTACGAGGGGCATCAGCCAATTTTTTGAATCAATTAGCCTTCAACACGTGAAATCAGCACGTTGTTGGTGGAGCCAGCTTCGTACAACGGCAAGCCAAGGACGATCACAATCACGTCGCCTGCTTCAACCACGCCTTCGTGAATCAGGCGCTTTTCAGCTTCGGCAATCAGTGATTCGTATGCATCGCCCTTAGGCAGCACCATTGGGGTCACGCCCCATGACAGCAGTAAGCTGGAGGCGGTGCGTTCCGTGTAAGTCAGGGCAATGATTGGGGCGCTTGGCTTCAACCGGGAAATCTGCCGTGCGGTGTAGCCACTAGCGGTCAAGGCAATGATGGCCTTGGCACTCACACGTTCCGCCGCCGTAACCGCCGCAATCGCGGTGGTGGTGGTGATGGAGCCTGAAGTCTTCAGTTCTTCAAGCACCGGTGAGTGTTCTGGCAACATCTTGTCGGCGCGTTCGTCAATCACCGCCATGGTGTGCACAGATTCAACTGGGTAGTCCCCGTTGGCAGATTCGCCAGAGAGCATGGTGGCATCGGTGCCTTGCAACACGGCGAAGGTCACGTCAGTTACTTCGGCCCGCGTTGGGCGTGGGTTTTCCTGCATGGAATCCAGCATCTGCGTCGCAGTGATGACCGGCTTGCCGACCAAGTTACACTTGCGAATCAGCATTTGTTCAACGGCTGGCACTTCTTCATAAGGAATTTCGATTCCCATGTCGCCACGGGCCACCATGATGCCGTCAGCTTCAGCCAAAATGGCATCGGTGTTGTCAATGCCTTCTTGTGATTCAATCTTTGGAATCACGAGCACATCTTCGCCGCCAACTTCAGCCAGCACGTCGCGGATTTCCTTGACGTCACTTGGCTTGCGCACAAAAGAGGCAGCGATGAAGTTGATGCCTTGCTTAACGCCAAAACGAATGTCGTCTTTATCGCGTTCGGTGATGCCCTTCAGCTTCAGGGAAACACCTGGGGAGTTCACGCCTTTTTTCGAGCCCAAGGTCGCCGGGTTTTGGACTTCCAGCACCAAAGCATGGCGCTTTTCGTCTTTTTCGATGATCTTGGTGTCCAAGAGCCCATCGTCAAACAGCACATGATGACCCACATTCACGTCGTCGTACAAACCGCCATAAGTAATATCCACAGCCTCTTTGGTCGTGTTCTTACCGGTGTTCATGGTCAAAAGGAACTTATCGCCGGTGTCAAAGTCAATCTTGCCATCGTTGTCGATTTCCGTGGTGCGGATTTCGGCGCCTTTGGTATCAAGCATTAAGCCCACTTTAACCCCAGTATCCTTCATCGCCTGCTTCACCAGGTTCATCCGGCCCAGCTGTTCCTCATGATCCCCATGAGAAAAGTTGAACCGGAAGATGTTCGCCCCAGCGTGAATCAATGCGGTGATCTTTTCCAAATCATTCGATGCCGGCCCTAAAGTCGACACGATCTTAGTCTTGCGCATGTTTTTCCTCCATATGATGCGGCACCCAGGCCGCTGACTGGCGTGATAGTCTCACACCTTCCATTGTAAAAAATTTCAGGCCAATATACAAACGCTTTCTTGTCCCTCTGCTGGAGGCCGCGTCAAAGATTACGGTCGTGAGATTCACGTCCAATCCTTCAGCAGCGAGCCGGGCCAAGGGACAATAGTTGAACGCCAGTGGACCGGCCAGCTTTTCCAATTTAGTTGAAAACGTTAACTAGTCCTATCATTACTATCAAATTTTACCATAAACGAATCACTTATATGCCAATAAACGAGTCGTAGTGATTGAATAAGCTGCCTGATTCTGGTATTTATAGGGTGGCGAATGGAGGTCAGTATTTCTACTTTTTCTAAACGAAATTATTAGTTTATGAAATATTCGTAGGCACGAATTCTGATATCCTCAGGGCGAGAGGTAATCGCGCGCCAAGTAACAGCGGACCGAACCATACAAAGGAGGGGGTAGCATGAAAAGAATAATGTTCAGTCTTGTCATCTTGATGGCCGGCTTATTGACGCTACTGATTCCGGCTGACCCAGTCTCAGCGGCCACTGCCAGTGTCACCATTAACAAACGCGTCAGCGTACCAACCACTGGCACCACTCAACAAACTGCCCCGCTCGCCGGCGCCCAATACCGTCTGACCCGCATTGTCGCCACCACCCCTGGAATCGCAATTAATCCAGCGCAACCGGTCACCTACCGTGAACCAGAGGCCCAGCAGTTGAGCGTCGTTTTAACCACCGGCAGCACCGGTACAGCCACTTACGCCGAAGCCGACCTGCGCTTTGGCATTTACCTGCTGGCAGAACAGCCCAGTGCCCAAATCACGACCCCAGCCGCACCAGTGGTATTTGCCCTAACCGCAGCTGCGCCTGCTTTTACCTATGCGCCCAAATCCGGCCTCACAGACTTCACCAATAGCGGTAAGCACCAGCCGGCCCAGGCCATATCTGAATCAAAAATTATGCAAACCGGCGGCCAACTTGCAGCGTTCCCCTGCCACCACTATCCCGGCCAGTGAAGCCGCCGCCCATCAGGCGAATTTGGCGCACAGTGAGGCCGTGTCCGGCCACCACCGCAGTCAAATTGCCGAAGCCGACCTGACCACCTTGCTCAATGCGCGCCTGCAAACCCAGCGGTTGGTGGCGACCGCCGGCGTAAGCCGCGTGGCGATTCCCAAGGTGGGCATCAGCCTGCCGATTTTCAACCAGATTAACGACAGCACCCTCAGCCTCGGCACAGTATTGTACTTCCCCGAACGCAAGCTGGGCCAAGGTAACACCGTGCTCGCGTCTCATCACTACCTCGGTAGCGAAGGGCTACTTAATGCCCTGAACCAGGTGAAAAAAGGCGACGAGATCTTGGTGTCCGACCTAACCACTGTATGGAGGTACCAAGTTGCTGCCAATCAAGTGGTGAAACAAGACCAGGTCAGCGTCCTAGCCAATACCAGCGATGCGCGGGTGACGCTCATTCGCTGCGAAGGCCCCCGCGGCACCGACTATCGCCGCGTGGTCACCGGCCTACTCACCCGTCGCACTAGCTTAACCGCTAAACCAGCCAAAAGCCTTGGCATCACCTTTAGCAATCCTCCCGCCAAAGACCACGGACCGCTTGCCTTCGTGGCCGCAGCCATTGGGGGCACCATGAGCCGCCACCGGCTAGACGGCTGGCTGTGGCTGCTGCTGGCGATTAATCTGACAGTGCTGCTGGCCTGCGGCGCCGGTTACGTCCTGGCAGACGACCACCCCCACAAGCAGTCGCGCGCTGAACGCTAGTCGTAACAGCGTCAGTAACCTTTTAGCCGCAATCAGCGACGTCTTCGCGCTCCTGCGCAGGCGCCGATTTTTCATGTTCAAATCACCGCTCTTTCTCTACTTCGCCTTCCTCCTCAAGAGCAAAGGGTCCCCTGCTTATAGTTCATCTCCTTGCTCAGTTTTGCAATTAGCACGAGCATTGTTCACAGTTTAGCGACTAGAAAGGGTGCACGTTGCCCACTCATGTCACTTCCTGGCTGCTACTGTAATATAGCCGGTGGCGTGGGTAGTGGGCGGAGCCTGGGGCGGGCGGCCAGCAGTGAAACGATGATGACTAGTCAGACTGCGGGTTTCAGGCTGACCAGTCATCATCGCGGCAATTTTAGCGACTCAAGCGAGCAAAGCGAGCAGGCACTAAAATTAGGCCCGAGACCGTACTGTGGCTCGGACCGGCCGCACAGCAGGCCGCGCACCCCAAGCGGAGCCCACCGCCCACGCCACCGGCGGCCCGGGCCAAATCTGTTGACAGCAGCATTAGGTATCCTTTAAACTAGTAATAACGGATAACTAATTCAAAAAATTCGGTTGGGCGGTGCTCAAGAAAGCTTTCTCGGGGAGGAAAGCGATTCTTGGGTGCGGCCTTTTCTTATTGGAGGAAAACCTATGACCCCCTACAACGAACACAAAGCAGACGTCCTATCCCGCCTCGCCACCAGCCGGCAAAGCGGCCTCACCAGTGAAGAAGTACAGACCCGGCTCACCCAGCATGGCCCCAACGCCTTGGCCGCCAGCAAGCCCCTACCAGCCTGGCGCCAATTTTTGGCCACCTTGAAAGAACCCTTGGTGATTATTTTATTCATCGCCGTGCTATTGGCCTGGGCCAGCGCCGGCTATGACTTCTTCGTGCGCCACGACCCCAGCCATGGTATGGCGGCAGTGTATGAAAGCATTGCGATTCTGCTGCTGATTTTCGTTAATGCCGGCCTCTCCTTCTGGCAAGCCAAAAGCGCACAAAAATCCCTGGACGCCCTGAAGGTGATGGCGGATCACCACGCCAAGGTCCTGCGCGATGGCGACTGGCTGACGGTGCCAGCCACCGAGCTGGTGCCCGGTGATATTGTCAGTGTCAAAACCGGCGACTTCATCGAAGCCGACGTTCGCTGGCTCCATGTCGCCGAGCTACAAACCAACGAAGCCCACCTCACCGGCGAAGCGGAACCTGTGCAAAAACAAACCCACGCATTGGGCGCTGACGTGCAAATCGGTGACCGCACCAACATGGGCTTTTCTGGTGCGACAGTGACGCATGGTAACGGCCTCGGGGTGGTGGTGGCCACCGGCATGCAAACCGAGCTGGGCAAAATCGCCACCTTGCTGGATCAAGTTAAGGACAAAAAGACCCCCATTGAACGCACCATTGCGCGCCTGACCACCAAACTGATGATGGTGGCGATGGTGATTGTGGCGTTCACGTTGCTGGTGGAGCTCTTTAAAGCCTATCAGCAAACTGGCAGTCTCTCCTTCGCTGCGCTGGCCGAATCCCTCTCTACGGCGATTGCCTTGGCGGTGGCCGCGATTCCCGATGCGCTACCGGCGGTGCTGTCGATTGTGCTCACGATTGGGGCCACGATGCTGGCCAAAAACAACGGTCTGATCAAGTCCCTGAACAGTGTGGAAACCCTAGGGGCCACCAGCTACATTGCCTCAGATAAAACTGGTACCTTGACCAAAAATGAAATGACTGTCACCCGGTTTTATGCCAATGGCGCCAGTTATGTGGTGGAAGGCGACGGCTATGAACCAGTAGGCGAAATCATCCCTGATGACGAAGCCGACACCCCCGGCTTTTCGCGCTTCATGATGGCCGCTGTCCTGAATAACGAAGCGGCGATTCAAACCGACGACGAAGGCCGCAGCCGCCCGTATGGCAACCCCACCGACGTAGCGCTGGTAGTGATGGGCCACAAATTTGGTATCGATCGCGATACGATATTGAGCAAAGACCAGGCGCTGGACATCGACATCATTCGCGAACTGCCGTTTGACAGCGACCGTAAAATGATGAGTGTCGTCATTAAAGATGGCGACCAGTATCAGGTGCTGACTAAAGGTGCGCCAGACGTGATTTTAGCCAAAACTGATGCCATTCTGGACCACGACCAACTCGTGACATTGCCAGCTGGTCAAACTGCGGTAGAAGCGCAGGTCAACCGCTTTGCCGAACAGGCGCTGCGGACGCTGGCGGTGACGTTGCGCGACATCGACGAGGACCTGGCGTTGCATGGTAGCACCGCTGAGCTTGAGCAGCACCTGACCTTACTAGGCATTGCCGGCATCATTGACCCGCCGCGGCCGGAAGTGCGCCAAAGTGTGACCACCTTGCACCAAGCCGGTATTCAGGTCGTGATGATCACCGGCGATCACGCAGTCACCGCCCGTGCGATTGCCTTAAAGCTGGGCATTGTCACCGACCCTAGCGCCCGGGTGGTGGAAGGCAAGCAGCTGGAAGCCATGACCGATGACGATTTGTTCCGGCTCGCGCCAAGCATCCGCGTATACGCCCGGGTGTCGCCGGAACACAAGCAGCGCATCGTGCGCGCCTTGCAGCGGCATGGTGAAACCGTGGCGATGACTGGCGATGGCATCAATGACGCGCCAGCCTTACGCGCAGCCGATATTGGCATTGCCATGGGCATCAACGGCACCGAAGTCACCAAAGACGCCGCAGATCTGATTTTACTGGATGACAAATTCACCACCATTGAGCGCAGCGTCCGCGCCGGCCGCACCATTTTTGGCAACATCAAAAACTTTATGCGCCACGAGCTCACCACCAACGTCGCCGAAGTGTTGGCACTGCTGTTCGGGGTGCTGCTGATGACGCAACCAGTCGGGCAAGTGGCGGCCACCACACCGACGTTAACGGCGCTGATGGTGCTGTGGGTGAACATGATTTCCGATGCCTTGCCGAGCTTTGCCCTTGGCTATGATGTGCCGGAAGCCGACCTGATGAGCCAGCCGCCACGTAATGTGAAACAATCTATTTTACATGGCATGCTGGGCCGCATTTTCCTGCGCGGCATTGTGATGGGCGGCCTGGTCTATGTCGCCTTCATCTGGGCCGCCAGTCAAGGCATGAGCGGCGCCGAAGCGCAAACCCTCGCCTTTTTGACCCTGGTGTTTGGCCAGTTGTGGCATGTGTTTGACGCCCGCAGCACCCGCACCCTGTTCGCTCGCAATCCGTTTGAAAACCATCAGCTACTCCTGGCCGTGGCGTTCGCGGCGGCAGCTTCACTGCTCGTCACCATCATGCCGTTCTTCAACGAAGTGATGGGAACCGCGCCACTTTCCAGCACGCTGTACGCCGCAGTGGTGTTCATTCCGGCCCTGCCGACCTTCATTTTGTCCGGCATTAAAGAACTGTGGCTGCGCTGGCATCGCCCGCCGGTGGCCCCAGAGCGTCAGGCCGTACCGGAGCATGATTAAAGATTGTTTTTTCAGGCCAGATTGCCTACAATCGGGGTAACAATATCGAGGTGAGCCAGTTGAATGTTTATCATGCGCTGAAAATGATTCAGATCGAGCACCAGCCCCTCAATCATCGCCAGGTCGTGATCACCGATGAAAACGGCAAGCCGCTTTCGCAGCTGACCGATCTGCTCAGTGATTGTCTCAGTAAAATCGACCTATTCGTTGATTTGGCCAGCACCGACACCGCCAGCGATGTCATCGATGACCTGCATTTGCTGACGCCCTTGCCGAATGACGTGCTGGACGAATACCAAAAAGTCCTCGATCAGCCGATTCAGGCGATTAACGTCGCTTTGCACAAGGCCTTAGTCGAGCTGGTATATTTGCCGCTGATGTAACCCTTGGCAAACGAAAGACCCGTTCACGGCAAGTGAGCGGGTCTTTTTGCCAGCGCGGCGATAGACTTAGCCCGCCTGGCAAGTGATGCTACTCGAATGAAGCAGCCTTCATTCGTGGCTGGAGCTTACAACACGCCGATAAAAGCGTCAAATTAGTAATCGTATTATCAATTTTTCGATAGCACAGTCGCCTGCGCGCTGAGGCGTTCAATTTGGAGGGGTCTCACTTGGCAAAACAATCACCACCCACTATCACGTTAATTCTGCTGTTGACCGCTGGTTTTTTGCTGCCGCAGCTTGGACTGTCCGCCTTGGCCATGGGTTGGTTCGCGCTCCTACTGCCGCTGCTCGGCTTTTTGTGCCTGCGCCTGGCCGCCCGCCAGCCACTCGCGCCGCAGTACCATCGGCTCGTGGTGTGGGGCCAACCGTTAGCCGCCGTCATGGCCCTGTTAATTTTGAGCAAACTTATTCAAGGCTAGAAAGAAGTATTCTTGTGAAAATTAAACCCTTAACCCCGGCGGATTTTGCCGCCAGTTTAACTCTGATTACCACTGCCTTCGCCACCGCGCCGCATACCGATGGCAATGAGGCCAACCTGGTGGCGGCCCTGCGGCAAAGCCCGGACTATCATGCAGACTATGACGTCGGTGCCTTCACTGACGATGGCGCCTTGATTGGCCACGCCTTGCTCTCCAAGGCCACCATCCAAAACGTCACGCAGGCTTGGCCAATCTTTGTGCTCGCCCCGCTGGCCGTCTTGCCTGCGTACCAAAGTCAAGGCGTCGGCGGTGCGCTGATCACGTACCTGGAGATGCAAGCAGGGGAAGATGCCCGGCGTGCCATCTCAATTCTCGGCGATCCTGCTTATTATGGCCGCTTCGGCTACCAACCAGCGGCCAATTTCAACGTGCAGGCGCCGTTTGAAGTGGAATCCAAATACTTTCTCCTCCGGCCGATTGTTGAGGGCGGGTTAACTGGCGTCAGCGGCACCTTGCATTACGATCCGGCGTTCGGTCTGACTTAATTTACAGAAAACCGGGGTCAATACCGGAGCAAAACTTTCATCAGGCCCGCGAACGTGGTAACTTAAACCTTATAGTTTCATTTGGAGGTTATCATGAAAGACCAAGAACCAAAGCCAGCCACTGCGCCGGTTAATTTACCCCACCACATGACCATTCACTGGCACCGTTTTGCCAAAGGGGAAGCCCTGCCTGTCACCCAGGTACGCCTGACCGAGCGGGCCACCATTGTTGGCCGCGTGGGGCTGATGATGCTGGCCTGCGGCACTGGGGCGTGGCGGGTGCGCGAGGCCATGAACACCATTGCCCGCGCCTTGGGGCTAACTTGCAGCGCCGACGTCGGCCTCATCACGCTGGAATACACCTGTTTTGAAAATGGCCGCCATTATTCCCAGACGCTAGCCTTGCCCAGCAGCGGTGTCAACACCGACCGCCTGCACGCCATGGAAGTCTTCGTCAACCATTTCGAGGAAGACTGCACGGACTTAACTGTGCATGAAGTGCATGAGCGCCTGGATGCGATTCAGCGCCGCTCCGGCAACTTCTCACCGCTGCAGGTGGGCCTGGCGTCGGCACTGGCCTGCGCGGCCTTCGTCTTTCTGCTGGGCGGCGGCCCGATTGAAATGCTCTGTGCCTTTTTCGGTGCTGGGGTCGGCAATTACACCCGGCGGAAAATGATTGACCGCCACATCACGCTGGTGGCGCATGTTGCCGTCAGTGTGGCGGCGGCGTGCCTCACCTATTTTGCCGTTTTCAAGCTCCTAGAAATGAGTTTTCACATTGCGGCAGCGCATGAAGCAGGCTATATCGGCGCGATGCTGTTCGTCATCCCCGGTTTCCCCTTCATCACTTCTGGTCTGGATATGGCCAAGCTCGACATGCGCTCTGGGTTAGAACGCGGCACCTTCGCCATTTTGACCATTGTGGTCGCCACCCTCACCGGTTGGGTGGTGGCGATGCTGGTGCAATTCCATCCGGAAAACTTTCTGCCGCTGGGCCTGTCGTTTTGGCCGCTGCTGGGGCTGCGGATTATCGCCAGCTTCTGCGGGGTGTTCGGCTTCTCGATTATGTTCAACAGTCCCGTGCCCATGGCCACGATGGCTGGGCTGATTGGGGCGCTCGCCAACACACTGCGCCTGACGCTGTCCAGTAGCGCCGGCCTGCCGCCTGCTGCCGCGGCATTTCTCGGCGCGCTGCTCGCCGGGCTACTGGCTTCGCTGGCCAACCGGCGCGACGGCTACCCGCGGATTTCGCTAACCGTCCCTGCCATTGTCATCATGGTGCCAGGGCTTTACATGTATCGTGCCATGTTCAACCTCGGTTTGAGCAATGTTGACGTCGGCGGCAGCTGGCTGATTCAAGCGGCAATGATGGTTGTTGCTTTACCACTGGGGCTCGCCATGGCGCGGATCATCACTGACCCCACCTGGCGGCATGCGGATTAACCTTGGAATCGAAAACTCGCTCTGACCGCGGTCAGAGCGAGTTTTTTTGAGTTAGGCTTCTGCCCGCAAAATCTGTAGCGTATGCGCTAGCCCTGTTGCCATATCGAACTGGGCATGCCAGCCCAGCGCTTGCAACTTACTTGGATCCAGTAATGCTTTCGTGGCTTTACTGAACCCGGCCTGCTCCACGGCGTCTGGCAGTTCAAACACCACCTGATTGCCGGATTCTTTGGCAATCATTGCCGCTACGTCTTTCAGCATCACATTCGAGGCCTGATCCGCAATGTTATACGCCTCGCCATTGACCCCGGCCAGCAGTACCATCAACAGGCCCGACACGGCATCGGCGACGTACGTATAGGAATAATGCTGGGTGCCAGCACTTTTCAGCACGATATCCTCACGCGCCACGCCATTGCGGATGAACTGGGTCATCGCCTTGGTGTCACTGCGCGCCAGCGTTGGCCCGTAGCTGCGGGTCAGCCGCGGAATCACAACATCCAGTCCTTTTTGCCGCTTGTAGGCCTGGCACAAGGCCTCGCCGGCGCGTTTGCTTTCCGGATAGCCGGCACGCAAGGTGTTGGAGTCAATGTAGCCGCAGTAATCTTCCTTGAACAGCTCTACATCCCCGCGGTTTTCGCCGTAAATCTCATTGGAAGAGGCAAACGCGAACCGCTGGGCGTGATGCTCCACGGCGAATTCAAGTAGGTTTTGCGTGCCGATGATATTGGCGGTAATCGTGCCAATCGGGTCATTGGCATATGCCACCGGATGCGTGTTGCTGGCCAGATGGAGCACAAAATCCACGTTGGCGATGGCCTCGTCGGTCATGGGTAAATTGACATCATGGCTGACAAACGTGAAATGCTTATCATCCCAATAGTCATTAAACCGCGCCTTGGCATGCGCTTCACTGCGCCCTAGGGCGATAATGTGACAGTCGCGCTGTTGGGTGTGATTTTGCTGCATCAACACATCAATCAGAAAACTCCCAATTAACCCGCTGGCGCCGGTAATCAAAATCGTCTTACCTTGGAGCTTGTCCCAAGGTAAAGCCAAGGCCGCAGTTGCGGCGACGTCTTGTTGGTATAATGCTGATTTCATGCTGCACCTCCGAGTTTTATCATACCTTGAACGGCCGCCAAACGCTAGGTCACAGTCGAAGCCCGGGCCGGCCAGCCTCCGCAGTAAGGGGCTTTGCAGGTAGGCCGAGACCGGTCTTTGAATCGCCCTGGGAGCACAGCAGACCCAGTATCCAAGCGGAGCCCGCCGGCAGTGCCACGGCCCGCCTTTACATCCCTAGCGCTTCGTGCTTGAATGGAGGCGTATTCATTTTGAAACGCGTCTTGAAGGCGCAGGAGGCAGAACCATGACAGTTTTTCCAAAAGGATTTCTTTGGGGCGGCGCAATTGCCGCTAATCAGGCAGAAGGGGCCTGGCAAGCGGATGGCAAAGGGCCATCACTGGTGGATGTGACTGAGCATGGCATTGGTAAAAGCGAACATGATGACGCGGTATTACCTGGGAAATACTATCCCAACCACGAGGCCATCGATTTTTACCACAAGTATCACGAAGACTTACAGGCAATGAGTGAAATGGGCTTCAACTGTTTCCGCACCTCTATCGCCTGGAGCCGGCTGTACCCCACTGGTGAGGAAACCACACCCAACGAAGCTGGCTTGCGGTACTATGACGACCTGTTCGCCACCATGAAGAAGCTTGGGATGGAGCCGGTGGTCACCATTTCCCACTATGAAACGCCGCTTGCTCTGCATGACAAGTATGGCGGCTGGACCGACCGCCACCTGATCGACTTGTATGAGCGGTTCTGCCGCACCATTTTCACCCGCTACGGTAACGTCGTGCATTACTGGATGACATTCAACGAAATGAACAACACCCACACCATTCCTTACGCGGCTGCGGCGATTGATTTGACTGGCGACACCGACCACCGCACCCAGCAGATTTATCAAGCTGAGCACAACATGTATGTGGCCAACGCCAAAGCGGTCAAGTTGGCGCGCGAACTGATGCCTGACGCCCACATGGGGATCATGCTTTCGCTTAGCCAGGCCGCCGTTTATCCGGCCACTTGCGCGCCAGAAGATGTCTTCGGCGCGATGCAGATGCAGCGGCGCACCTTCATCTCTGCCGATGTTCAGCTGCGTGGCGCCTATCCGGCCTACGCCAAGCGCATTTTTGCCGAGCATCATTTTGAACTGGAGATGGGTCCGGACGACCTGCAGCTGATTCACGACTACCCATCCGAATTCTTAGGCTTCTCTTACTACCGCTCTTCCACCTACGCCGCCGGCACGCCGCTGTATGGCGATACTGGCGGTGCAGTAGGCAAGCCGAACCCTTATCTGAAAGCCACCGATTGGGGCTGGCAGATCGATCCGCTGGGCCTGCGCTGGATGTGCAACCTGGTGCAGGATCGGTACAACTGCCCGATGTTCATTGTTGAAAATGGACTCGGCATGAAGGATACCGTCAGCGCTGACGGCAGCATTCACGACCCGGCCCGCAGCGAATATCTCAAAGCCCATGTTCAGGCCATCGGCGAGGCCATCAAGGACGGCTGCAACGTCATGGGCTACACCTGGTGGGGCCCGATTGACATTGTGTCCGCTGGCACTGGCCAGATGAGCAAGCGCTATGGCTTCGTCTACGTGGACAAAGACGACGAAGGCCATGGCACCTTGGCCCGCAGCAAGAAAGACAGCTTCGAGACCTATCGCCAGATTATTGCTTCTAACGGCGAAAATGTCTTCACTGACTAATCGTAGGAAGGGGCTATGACGTACCCCCTTTAAGAAAGGACCGAGACTCGGAAATCACGAAGATTTCTTGCCCCGGTCCTTTTAGTTTGATTGAGAGCCAAGGAAGCGAACAGCCGCTTCGTCACCTTCTCAAGTTCATTGGCGTCGAGCGTTTCGCCCGCTTGCAGGCGCAGCAGCAGCTCGGCAATGCGGTAGTTACTGTTCATCCTGATGCTCCACTCGATTACTCGACCTTGGCCCCATTCTCTTCCATTTTGACGCGAATCGCCTGAAGCATGACCATGTCATCCTCATTCGAATCACCGGTGAACATCTTTTCCTCCAAGCTGCTCATCGTCTCGGTAAACGGTTCACTATGACGATACTTTTTGTCGGGGTTCTTCGAGTTGTCAATCTGGTACGTCACCGCGTCAGCCGTCACCCCTTTCAGGAAAAACGGCATGACATAAATCTGATCCGTCGGCTTGGATCCTGGACTATAGATCTTGCTGCCATGATCAGCCAGAACGAAATTCCAGCTTGGCTCTTCCACAATTGATTCATAGGCGTAACGAAGGGAAAAACCGGACTGTTTGAGAAACGCCAACACGAAGAAATCATCGTCAGTGGGAATCACCGCTGCCGCACCACTGGCGTCGTGGCCTTCATCATCCAGAAAGCGTGACTTATCGCGATAAAAAATGGCGTGGTTCATCGGATCCAGCAGCACCGTGTGCAGCTTCTTGCCGATTTTCCGTTGGGCCAACGTGTAAAACGTCCCCGCGTCAGCAATGTACCAGTTGTTCCAGAGATTCAGCCCGGTTTGGCCGTTCATGGTGGTTTGTTTGGCGGCAACCCAGTTGGCTTGGCGGTATTTGTCGCCAGCAGTGAGGGTCGGCCCCCCGACACTGCCCCCGTTGCTGCTGGACAGGGCTTCTTGATCTTCTTTGGTGCGCACCTCGGGATCGTAAGTCAACTTGGTTTGCCCGTCGTTGTCCAGTCCGGTCAGTGTCACTGCGTTTTGCGCGAAGTTCATGATGGTGAGATTGCTGGCATTCGCCGCGTAACCATACCATTTGCCTTGCATCTTTTTTGGAATCGTCACCGCCTTAAAGTCCTTGGCATACTTGGGCTTAGATTCCTTCACTTTGACGATGCTTGACGATTTGGCTGCGCTACGACTGCTGGCACTCGCCTTGTTGCCGGTTCCAGCACCACTTTGCCCGCACGCCACAAGCCCCAAAGCTAGCGGCACAACCGCCAGCCATAACCTCATTTTTTTCATACCTTACTCCTTTGCCCCAGTGAATGTTTGACATCGCCACATAGCTTAGCATCTCAGTCGGACATAATGTGTCGCGCGCAGCAAAAAAGCCCGCACGCAGCGGGCAAAATCACAGCATTTAGTTGATGGTTACTTCGCGGTCGCCTTCCAGCAAAGCCTTGCCGGTGAAGGGATCATAGGTGATTTGGCCGCGAGCGTCGGCACCGTCATCGAAGTGCCCGCCGCGATATTCAATCACCAACACGCGCACGATGCGAATCGGGTCTTTCACGATGGCTTGATACAGCTTATCCGTGATTTCCCGGCGGTTGAATTCGGGCACCTGAATGCGTTCCATGATCGCCTGGCGGTTGTAGTAGATCTTCGGCGATTGGTTGATGTTGGCGTTCTTGTCGGCGTCGTGCAACTGATAGGCTTGCGTCACCTTGCTGGCAAGGGTTTGCTTCAGATACGCCGCTGTGGCTTTTGAGCCGACCGTGGCAATATCGTTCAACTCCTCTTCAAACAGCTTCGTCTTCACCGGTGCGGTCACCAAGGTCTCAAGCGCCGCCGCGGTAACATCCAAGTTCAACGTCTTGGTCGGCTTGACGACAGCCTGCTTGTCCGAATAGGTGGTCCAGAGGTGCTTGGACTTGTATTTGAACTGACCCAGCCGGAACTTACCGTTGTGCTTGGTGTACTTAATCGAGCCGTCGGTGTCGGCGGCTGGCGCGATGCGCAAAGTGGTGCCATCGTTGTAGTTGACGGCCACGATGTTGAACTGGCGCTTGATGGTCGCGGCGGTCATCGCCTTCTTCTTGGGCACGATGACGCCTTTGCGCGCCGTCAAGGTGAACTGACCGCTGTTGCCACCGGCGGTGATAGTGCCGCTCACGGCCTGCTTGCTGTGTTGGCTCACCGTGCCGGTGGCGCCTGCCACGACAAATTGATTTTTGCTTTGGTAGGTCACCGCTTGGCCGGCATCCAATTGCACGATGTTGTGCTTAATGGGATAAACCCGGCCATCCGCGAAGTATACCGCCTCATTTTGGGCGGTAAAATCGCTGCCGGTGGCAGTGGCGGTCACCGTCCAGGCCTGCCCTTCCAGCTTCGACTTGGCTGAGCGCGGCCACAGCATGTACCCCGCCGCTGCGACGATTGCGACCACAACCACGACCACCCACAGCCGCTTTGATTGCATCCATTTCATGATGAGTCCTCCTAAGTTATCTATACTTGACGCCTCCTTGAGGATACCAAACCGGTCGGACACCACATGACGCGTAATAAAAAAGCCCGGAAATTGCGGCAAAAATATGTTTGCGTATGGTCGCTTCAAGCATAGCACCAGGGAGACCAGGTGCCTTTTTGTTATTTAAAAAGGGACTAGACTATTAACACCAAAACTTCTAGACCCCACAAAAAGTCCCAGCTGACGCGTGAAAACGGCGCTACGATATTTAGAGTTGATAGGCAATTTGCCTGCTAACTCCTTTTTCTATACCATTTTTATATTCGAGTACACAAACGGGACATCACACAGTCCCTTTGTCACTCGTCCGACCAAAGAAAAGAGAAATGGAGTGTGCGTGATG
>NZ_RHOK01000020.1 GCF_003946175.1 Lacticaseibacillus suibinensis
TTGGGACACGAGCCTCTTCCAGAGGCAGTTAAAGTGGCAATCGCAGTAGGCCTTGAACGCAGTGAATGAGGCCAGCGCCTTGAGACGCAGCCAGTAGCGGGGGCTTATAGCCCCAGTGAAAACCACCCGTTTTACGGGTGGTTTTTATTGGACTTGTTGAATTTTGATTTCGATGGCTTCAGGCACCCGTGGCCGCAGCACGTTGAACAAGGTCTGCAAGTCAGAGCGGAAGGTCAAGCGGATGTAGCGCCGTGGTGAGATACCGAAAACGCCGACCACCAGGCTTTGGCCATTGGGCAAGGTGAGGGGCGTCAAGGTGACGCCGACGAGCTTGGTGTAGGGCACGACGCGGGCAAAAATCCCGACATTAATCAGGCGGGTAGGCGTGAGGCCGGTACTGCCGGACATCACGGTGAGCGTGATGAACGCGGCGATGAAGACAATGTACCAGATATTCGCGATGCCAGTGGTTAAAAACCAAAAGCCCAGCACCACTGCCATGAACAGCTGAAAGGTGCTGTACGAAGCCCGAAAGTCGATGCGACTTTGCCAAAACAGATAGTAGCCGCTTAAGGCGAGCAGGGCGACGTCAAGTAAAATTAGGAATCCATTCATTTTTCAGGGCCAACTTTCTGTGTGATGGTTTGCGGTGACTCTTTCGGGTACAGGCCAGAGACTTGCTGATACCAGCGGAACAACCGGGTCACAATGATTTTAAGCACTGCAAAGCCGGGGATGCCGAGAATCACGCCGAGCAAACCGAACATGTTACCAGCAGTGAGCAGCACCACGACAATGGTAATCGGGTGCATCTCTAGTTTACTCCCCATGACAAATGGTGAGATTAATTGCGTTTCCAGTAGCCATTCGACGAAGAACACGATGATGACCGCGATGAACATCTTAGGGCCTTGAATGGCACCCATCACCAGCGCTGGGATCATCGCCACCGCTGAACCAAAGTACGGAATGAGATTGAGGGGGCCGGCCAGCAGTCCGAAAATCAACCCGTAGCGCAGCCCAATCACGGTGTAACCCAGCATGAAAATCATCGCGACGGCCATGGCGACCGTTAACTGACCCTGCACATAAGAGCCGACTTTGAGGTTCATTTCATGGAGCATATCGCCAATACCGCGGCGCTGGCGGGTCGGGACGAGCTGGAGAATCATCGGGGTAAACTTGTTGCCTTCTTTGAGCATGAAGAACAAGACGATTGGGGCCGTGGCAATGGTGACGACGACATTGCCCACCGCGCCGACAATGCTGCTCAATGAATTCAAGGTGCCAGACAGAATGGTCGAGCCGCGGTTGGACAGCCAAGTCTTGATTTCATTGGCGAATTCGTTGATGTCGGATTGCGAGAAGATGTTTTGCTTATCATTGAGATCGGTCAGCATCTTGAGCCCGCTTTCCCAATAACTCGGCCAGGCGGCCACGAAGCTACGCACCTGGGCCTCGATTGGCGGTACGACCCGCACAATGGCCAAGACAATCAGGCCAATCACCACGACGAAAACCAGCAGAATGGCGAGCAGCCGTTTTAGGCCGCGCTTTTCCAGCCAATTCACGACGGGATTGAGCATGTAGAACAAGATCCCAGCCAAAATGAACGGCGGCGCGATGATGCCAAGAAAGTTCACGGCTGGTTGCAGTAGCCAGGCGACTTTAGTGAAGATCCACACCGCTAGTAGCGTGAGCACCAAGTCGAAAATCACGACAGCGAATTTACTATCTAAGAACCGGTGATAGAACCAAGAATTTTTCTTTTCCATTCCGGCTTCCTCCCTCTTGCTTATCAGTTTTATCATACCTAAAAAGCGGCGTGAAAGCGAATAGGACGCGGGACCGATTTTACCCACAGTGACGCCCGACGAATCTTTACATTACTGCTGTTGTTTGTATCGAAAAAATGCTAAATCCCCGCTCGCCGGCTTTAAGTGTAAATTGTTAGATACAATAACTTTACAAAAGCCGGCGTTTCTGTATAATAAGGAGTATCAAATCTCGCGGGGGAGGGAAACACAATGTCACTGAAAATGTTGAAGTGGAGTTTACGGGCGCTGATCGTGCTGACCGTCATCTTGCTATTCACCAATGCTGCTGCCATCGGCATCGGGCTGATGGCAGTCGATATGATTGTCGGCGGTCTGTATCTCATGCATAAGTCGGCGTGCGACCGCCGCCAAATGCACCATTTAAGCTTAATGCACCGGCTGTAAAGGTCGGCAGTCGTTGCCAAAATTGGCAGCGGCTTTTTTGTTGCCAGAGAATGCCGATATGACGCGATTTTTCACTTGCAAACACGCGTTCGCACTGTTATGATGAAAGAAACTAATGAGCGGAGGCGGACGGCGATGCCATCCCAAGCAAGTCAGAAACGTTGGAAACAGATCCTGCAAACCATTTACGAATCAATCGATGGCCGCGGTTATCCGCCGACGGTGCGCGAAATTGGCAAGGCCGTGGGCTTGAGTTCGTCAAGCACCGTGGCGGCTTATTTGGAAAAGCTGCTAGCGGAAGGCTACATCGCAAAAGACCCGGCTAAGCCGCGGACCTTGGAAATCACCAAGGCTGGCCGAGAATACATTGGCGTGGGCGAAAGCGGCATCCCGATTGTCGGTACCGTCGCCGCTGGGGTGCCGATTACCGCGATTCAAAACGTGGATGACTATTTCCCGGTGCCGGATGACATCCCGTATCCCGCAGATGAACTCTTCATGTTGCGGGTGCAGGGGAATTCGATGATCAAGATTGGTATTTTGAATGGCGATCAGATCATCGTCAAAAAACAGGAAACCGCCGAAAATGGCCAAATCGTGGTGGCGATGACGGCGGAGGATGAAGCCACCGTTAAGCGGTTCTATAAGGAACCAGGCCGTGTGCGGCTGCATCCTGAAAACGACATGATGACAGACATGTTCTTCGATGATGTCACGATTTTAGGCGTGGTGGTCAGCTTGTACCGCCCGGCGCTCATTTAAAGTCAAATTAAAAAGGCCGCGTTTGCGGCCTTTTTGCGTGGACTAAAGGTGTTGGACCAGCGTCATCAGAATCGGAATCACCACAATCGCAAACAGTGTGGTGGCAGACACCGTGATGGCAGCAGTGCTACTGTCTGCGCCGTACAATTTGGCGACGACCGGGGCATTGGTCATGACCGGCATCGCGGATTGAAGAATGAAGACTTGCTTCATCAGCAGCGGCACCGGCGCAAACACCACTAACGCATACATAATCAGAGGCGCAAAGAGAAAACGGCCACTGAAGACGCCCAGCAATTCCTTGTTGATGCGAATGTTTTTGAGCCCCGCTTGGTGCATAGCAATACCGATGAAAAACATGGAGCCGGGAATCGTCAAGTCACCGACGTAAGTGAGGGTGGCGGTGAGAAAACTTGGCAGCTGCACGCCGAGCAGCACCAGCACCACCCCAACCATAAAGCCCAGCAGCGGCGGGGAGAAAACTTTGCCTAAGGTCTGGCGCCAATCGAAGTGGGCGGCTTGCTGGCCATCTTTTTGAATCAAGTACACGCCTATCGTCCAAAAAATGGTGGTGTTGGCCATATAGTAAACCAGCACATAAGGCAGGCTTTTCGGCCCGAACAAGGCCATGTTGACCGGCAAGCCGATGAACACTGTGTTGGAATTGAAAAACATCGACTTGAACAACCCACGGCGTGCGCGCGGCACGGCCAAGGCCTTAACCACGCCAAACGATAAGCCAAACAAAATGGCCATCGACAGCACCGGAAAGCGCAGATCAGGCAGCAGGCGGGCTAGTTCGTGCGCGGTGAAGCGACCACAAATGGTTTCGACCATATAAGCCGGCAGTGCCACTTGGGTCACGACTTTCGCAATGATGCGACTGGAGCGGTCATCGAACCAGCCGCGGGCCGTGAGCATGTAGCCGAGCGCCACCAGAATCAGAATTTCACTCACGCCACCTAAACTTGATAAAAATGCAGTCAACCAGAAGACTCCTTTTATGTAAAACCGGCCCTGTGGTAGCGGCCGGCGGGTTTAAAGCTGAATTAAGGTCTGAATCGGAATATCAAATGACTCGACCGGCCACTGCGGCGTTTCGAAGGCCATCACACTTGGCACTAAGGCAACGGTAGGGCCGGCGTACTGGGCCAAAAACCGATCGTAGTAGCCGCCGCCAAAGCCAATGCGGTAATGATCCTTCAGGCTAAACCCAATCCCGGGCACAATCATTAAGTCTGGGTTTTGATTGACTAAAGTCGCATCATAAGGCGGCTCCGCCAGCCCGAATTTACTCGTGATTCGGCCGGCCGGGCCAGGGTCCGGTAAAAAGGCCATTTGCCGTTTGGGCAGCACCCGCGCCAGCAGAATTTGCTTGCCGGCCTGTTGCGCGGCGGCCATCAGCGGTGCCGTGGCCACTTCCAGCGGGGAGCTGACGGTGGTGGCAATCGTCCGGGCTTGTTGCCACAGGGCGGTGGCCATGAGCTTGTTCAGCAAAGCCGCACTTTCGGCTTGCGTTTGCGCGGCGGCCGCTTTGAGCCGGGCGATTTGGCCAGGGCGGAAGTCATTTTTGTCAGGCATGGGCGAGCTTCTCCTTGAGGTAGGCGGTGAGCACCACCGCATTGTTGTGCGCTTCATCTTTCGCGCCGAACAGCAGGAGCACCGGCTGCTTGGCCGTCTGCGCCTTGACTAAATCTAGCAACGCCGGCGTATCAGGGTTGGCGTCGAGCTCAGCGGTGTAGCGTTGCTGGAATTCAGGAAACTTTTCGGGATCATGCCCAAACCATTTGCGTAATTCAGTGGAGGGGGCAATGGTCTTGGCCCAGTCATCGAGGCGGGCATTCACCTTGCTGATGCCACGGGGCCAGACCCGATCCACCAATAAGCGAAACCCTTCAGGCTGTTCGTGACTGTAAATCCGGACTGGAGTAAACGTCATGTTTTCCCTTCTTTCTGAAAATACCTTACCCCTTGATTAAAGGCGCTTCAGGCATGAACGTCAAGTCAGGGCGATGAAAATTGACATGCGGGGATGGTGCAATAATGGCTCGGCGTTCGCTTACAGTGTTTGCGATTGCCGATTTAGCTTGAGCAGCATCAGTAAAATATAGTTTCCAGTCCGCCTGCGCATTTTATGCTGGCGTCATGATTGACATAAAAATCCCATTTCTCCAGGGTACGGATACCCTGAACAAATGGGATTAAGTGTTGGCTGCTCTTACCGTTTTATTCCTGTCGACGATCTTGTAAATCTAATCTGTTTTTAGGCGGTGATTAACAGCTTTAATTTTAGGCCCAGGCCTGCTGCATAGCGATTAAGCGTGCTCAGAGAGGGAACAGAGTCTAACCGCTCAATTTTGGCCAGTTGCGGCTGCTTCATGCCTATCCGTTCCGCAAGATCATGCTGAGACAGGCCCTGACGAATTCGCTCTGCGTAGAGTGATGCCATTGCATCAACCACATCAAGCTCGGCCGCCGGTATGACTGCATCCATTTTCTTTTCAAAGTTCTTCCACGTTGCCATTCTTTTCCCCTTCTGTCATGTGAATAAAAGTTGTTCGGGTGTCTCAATAGGCTATTCGCATAGTGCAGAGATTATTTCCGATGATACCAGCATCACGTTTCCGGTTTCGCCATTTTCAGCGGATCTACCCACTGTTCATATTCTGCCGCTGTGACCTGACCAGAAGCCAGCGCTGCGGCTTTGAGGGTGGTGCCTTCTTTTTGAGCGGTTTTGGCAATTTTGGCGGCCGCCGCATAGCCGATGTGCGGCGACAATGCGGTGACCAGCATCAAGGAAGCATCTACCAGCTCTGTCATTCGCGTTGCGTTGACCGTTAAGCCTTGCAGCAGGTGGGTATCGAATTGGGTCATCCCACCAGCCAGCAAGGTGCAGCTTTCCAAAAAGCTACTAATGATGACGGGCTTATACACGTTCAACTCAAAATTGCCTTGACTGGCGGCGATGCTGATGGTGACATCATTGCCCATTACCCGGGTGGCCATCATGGTCAGCGCCTCGGCCTGAGTCGGATTGACTTTGCCTGGCATAATTGAGCTTCCTGGTTCGTTGGCTGGAATATGCAGCTCACCGTAACCGCCCCGGGGGCCGCTGGCGAGAAAGCGAATGTCATTGGCGATTTTCAGCAGATCAGCAGCCAAAGTCTTGAGCGCCCCATGCACCGCGGTGAGCTCGCTATGGGCACTCAGACCGTGAAACTTGTTGGCCATGCTGACAAAAGGCAAACCAGTCAGTTCAGCAATGGCCTTGATCATCGCCTGCGTCGCACTTGGCGTCGTATTCAGCCCGGTGCCGACTGCAGTGCCGCCGAGGGTGAGCGGCAG
This sequence comes from Lacticaseibacillus suibinensis, assembly GCF_003946175.1. Taxonomy (GTDB): domain Bacteria; phylum Bacillota; class Bacilli; order Lactobacillales; family Lactobacillaceae; genus Lacticaseibacillus; species Lacticaseibacillus suibinensis. Next base: position 6,330 of record NZ_RHOK01000020.1, read on the forward strand.
TAAGTGGGCTTGCGTGGTTTGGAGCAACACCACATCGGTTTCCAAAGTCGCGCGCCAGCCGCTGACTTCCTGGCCAAAGGTGAGCGGCGTGGCATCTTGGAGGTGCGTCCGCCCGAGTTTCACCACATTCACATAAGTGGCCTCGTGCTGGCGGCAGGTGGTCATCATTTGCTGCGCGGCGGTGATGACATGCTGCACCGCGGGATAGGCGGCCATGTGCATGGCCGTGGGGAAGGTGTCATTGGAGCTTTGGCCGCAGTTGACATGGTCGTTGGGCAGCACGGTTTCGCCGAGCTGCTGCGTGGCCAAATGGGCAATCACTTCATTAACGTTCATGTTGGTTTGAGTGCCGCTGCCGGTTTGATACACATGCAGGGGGAAATCAGCCATCAGCGCCTGGTCGTCCAGTGCGAGTAACTGCTGGCACACTTGAATAATGGCCGTTGCAATCGGCTGCGGCAAGGCGTGGCCACCGTTCACCTTGGCGGCGGCTTGCTTAATGGTAATCAGCGCCCGAATGACGGCGCTGGGCATCAGCGGTCCAGTGGCAAAGTTATGCCGGGAACGCTCGGTTTGCGGGCCCCAGGCTGCATGGTCAGGAATTTCAACCGGGCCAATCGAATCATTTTCTATGCGCATGGGTTTCTCCTTTCGCGGCTGCCAGCAGAATCTGCGTCAGCTGCGTTAATTCCGGCGTCGGGGCGGCGTTTTTGCCGGCGACCAGCGCGATATCAAAAGCGGGTTGATTGGCGGCGATGATGGGAATGGCCACCAGATTATCGCTGGGCAGCACTGCCATTTGGGCGAGCAGCGCAATGCCGACGTGGGTTTGAATCATCCGCTTGAGCAATGTGACATCAGCAGTGCGATAAACAATGCTCGGCTGCACGCCGCTGGCATGGGTGAACCAAGCGAAGGCCTTCGTGTGGACGAAACCTTCCGTCAACGTGACAAAGGGTTCATCGGCTACTTCCGCAAAGGTCACCGCCGCTTTGTGCGCCAGGGGATGGTCCGGGGGCACGACTATCGTGAAGGGACTGGCGGTGAGCGGCTGCACCTCAAGCGCCGGGGCATCCAGCGGACCGCTGGAGCCGAGTAGCCCTATATCCAGGCTGCCGGCGCGCAGGGCCTCGAGCAAGTTCGCCGAGCCTTTTTCCAGCGGCTGAATGTGCTGCATTAGGTCGGCGGCGACGAGCTGCGGCGCGAGCTTGGGAAAATAGAAGTTCCCAATGATTGGCGGCAGCCCCAAGCGGATTTTAGACGAGCGGGCCCGGGCCAACTCGGCTTCGGCTGCGGTCAGCTCGGCAATGATGACCTGCACATGCCCAGCCAGCTGCTCCCCAGCTGGGGTGATTTTGATCACACCATGGCTTTGGTCCCGGTCAATCAGTTGAATCCCGAAATGACTTTCCAGCCGCTTCACCGCCATGCTGATGGTGGCTGAGTGACGTGAAAATTCGCGGCTACTTGCGAAAAACTTTTTATTTTTGTCAGGGCCTGAAAATATTGCAAGTCTCTGGTGTTCATTAGCGCCCGTCCTTTCGTCTCATATCAATAAATTTTATCACAAACGGGCGGTTTGACTATATTTTTTTCCGCCGCGTATGCTAAGTCTTGTCAATGAGGAAAGGACCGATAAAAATGAAATACACACCACAACAATTGCTCCATGATCCATTTTTAAATAAAGGGACTGCGTTTAGCCAAGCTGAACGCGATCAATACGGGCTCAACGGCTTGCTGCCAAGCGCCATCCAAAGTCTGAGCCAGCAAGTGAAGCAGGCCTATGCCCAATACGAAACCAAGCCCACTGCGCTGCTCAAGCGGCAGTTTTTGATGCAGCTGTTCAACACCAACCACGTTTTGTTCTATCAACTGTTCTCAAAGCACATCGCTGAATTCATGCCGATCGTGTATGATCCAACGATTGCTGATACGATCGAAAATTACAGTGCGTTGTTCGTTGAACCGCAAAACGCGACTTATTTGAACATCAATGCTCAAGATCAGATCGAATCGGCCTTGAAGCACAGTGCCAATGGCCGCGATATTCGTTTGATTGTGGTCACCGATGCGGAAGGAATTTTAGGGATTGGCGACTGGGGCACCCAAGGCGTCGATATCGCCGTGGGTAAGCTGATGGTTTATACCGCCGCCGCCGGGATCGACCCGAGCCAAGTTTTGCCTGTCGTTTTGGATGCCGGCACCAACAACCAGGCGCTGCTCGATGACGACCTGTACCTGGGCCTGCGGCAAAAGCGCGTTTATGGTGAAGCCTACCATGCCTTCGTTGACCGCTTCGTGGCCGCGGCAGAAAGCATGTTCCCAAATCTGTACCTGCACTTTGAAGACTTCGGCCGCGCCAACGCTGCTGACATTTTGGATCAGTACCAGGATCAATACACTGTCTTCAATGATGATATTCAAGGCACTGGCATCATCGTGCTGGCTGGTTTGCTGGGCGCGATGAACATCTCCAAGCAAAAGCTGACCGATCAAGTTTACATGAGTTTTGGCGCTGGGACGGCCGGCGCCGGCATCGTGGCCCGCGTGTATGATGAATTCATCCAGCAAGGCCTCAGCGCAGACGAAGCCCGCAAGCATTTCTACTTGGTGGACAAGCAAGGCTTGCTCTTTGATGATGATCCAACGCTGACGCCGGCGCAGAAGCGCTTTGCCCGCAGTCGCAGTGAATTTGCTCATCCAGAGACGTTGACCAGTTTGGCCGCCGCAGTGGCTGCGGTGCACCCAACCGTGTTGGTCGGTACCTCGACCCAACCAGGCACTTTCACCCAAAGCATTGTGGAAGACATGGCGGCGCACACCGAACGCCCCATCATCTTCCCGCTGTCCAATCCAACCAAGCTGGCGGAAGCGACCGCTGAAGACTTGATTAAATGGACGGATGGCCGCGCTTTAGTGGCCACCGGGATTCCGGCCGCTGACGTGACCTATGATGGCGTGACCTACGCGATTGGCCAAGCCAACAACGCACTGGTTTATCCTGGCCTGGGCCTAGGCACGATTGCTGCCACCAGTAAGCGGCTAACCGATGGCATGATTTCGGCCGCTGCTCACAGCTTGGGCGGCTTGGTCGACGTTGACCAGCCTGGCGCTGCTGTACTGCCCCCAGTCACGAAGCTGGATCAGTTCAGTAAAACGGTGGCCAATGCCGTGGCTGCTCAGGCAGTGGCAGAAAAGCTGAATCAAAGCCCGATTGCGGATGTCAAAGCCGCTGTCGCAGCGATGCAGTGGCAGCCCGTCTATCACGACCTTGATATCGAACCGGAGGTGTAAACGGTGACCGCATTATATACTTCAATTGAAAGCATTTTGACCATTGTGCTGATGATTGCCCTTGGCTATCTCTTGCAGCACAACGGCTGGTTCGATGACAATTTCGGCGGCACCATTTCCAAACTGCTGATGAAAGTGGCCTTGCCAGCTTCCATCTTTATCTCGGTGCTGCAGCGCCTCACGCTGAAAAAGCTAGTGAGCTTAAGCTCTGGGCTAGTGTACGGTTTCGGTGCGGTCATTCTGGGCTACCTGATTGCCTTCTTGCTGGTTAAACTGCTGAAGGTCAAGCCCGGCCGGCGCGGGACGTTCATTAACATGTTCGTCAACGCCAACACGATTTTCATCGGCTTGCCGCTGAATTTGGCCTTGTTCGGCGACCAAGCCACGCCGTACTTCCTGATGTACTACGTGGTCAACACGGTTTCCACTTGGACGCTGGGCGCGTTCTTGATGAGCTGGGATGACCCGACCAAGGATGGCAGTACCAGTTCTTCCTTTAACTGGAAAAAGCTGTTGCCAGCCCCGCTCGTTGGCTTCCTAGTGGCCTTGGTGTTCTTGCTGCTGAATATTCCATTCGTGAATGTCGGCTGGTTAGGCTTTGCCGTCAACACCTTGACGTATGTGGGTAACTTGGTCACGCCACTATCCTTGATCTACATCGGGATCATTTTGGCCAAAGCGGGCTTCAGTACCATTTGCTTTGACCGTGACTCCGTGGTGGCCCTGCTTGGCCGCTTCGTGTTAGCGCCGGCTTTGATCTTCACCTTAATTATGCTGGGTGCGCATGCCGGCTTTGGCATGCCAAGTCTGGAAGCCAAGACTTTGATTATTCAAGCCTCGGCGCCTGGCCTAGCAGTACTGCCAATTCTGGCCACCGAAGGGCACGGGGATGTCGAATATGCGACGAACGTGGTCACCTTGTCGACTGTGTTGTTCGCGGTGGTAGTGCCGATCATCATGTTGCTGATTCAAGGCATCTAAAACTCAAGTTAAGTCGATCGCAGCTGCGGTCGGCTTTTTGCGTGCAGTGAAGTGTGCTGGCCTTCGCAGCCTAGTTGCGCTCAGGCCAGCAACGCCTGAGTGAATAGCTACGCCTCGGCCCTCGCCGCGGGCCGCAGCAATGACCAAGGCTAGGCTAATCATCAGGCTAAGTGCGCTGGCCTTCGCAGCCTAACCGTGAAAAGGCTTTATCTTGGTTCCCGCCTGGTGTAACCTGTATGCATTAAAGCAAAAAGGACGGTTTAAGATGAAGAGGCAACGCAACGCGCTTTTGCTGATCGTCGCCGGTGATGCGGTGATGGCCTTCGCGTATGCCAAATGGCTGGTTCCCAATCAAATTATTAATGGTGGGGTCACCAGTTTGGCCCAGATTATGCATCAGTTAGTGCCGGCCGTCAGTATTCCGGTGGCCAACAATCTGTGGCTGGCGGGTTTACTGATTTTGGCCCTGGCTTTCTTGGGCCGCGAGGTATTTTTGAAGTCGCTGTTTTCGAGCATCGTCTACTCACTGTGTTTCACACTGTTTTACGATTGGTCGGTGCAAGTCACGATTCAGCCGCTGGTTGATTTGCTGCTGGCGTCGGGGTTGATTGCCTTTGGCTATTTTGCCTGTTTGACAGCGAACGCTTCGACCGTGGGGGTGGATGTGTTGGCCCTGATCATGCAGCGCTTTCGGCCGCAGACCAATCTCAGTCATGCCATTAGGGGCTTCAACATTGTCGTGCTTGCCGCCGGGCTGCTGGTCTTTGGCTGGCAAGCGGTAGCCTTGGGCATTGTGTTTGCCGTGATCTATACCGCAGAATTGAATTGGATGTTGCAACATTGGGGAAAGGAGGCCGCGTGATGGCCTTGAAGCAGGGATTAAATCTGTTTTTACTGGCGGACTTGCACCTTGGCAGCGAGCGGCATACGACTGCCGCCTTCCACCATGCGCTGGTGAATATGCGGCATCTGGATCCCGAGGCTGCCGTGGTGATTGCCGGTGATATCACCGATACCGGCGAAAAAGATCAGTTTCAGGATTGCTGGAAGAGCCTTGACCGCGTGCCGGCGGAGCAACTGATTGTTGGGTTAGGCAACCACGATGTCCGCGGGCCTGACCCGCTGACTTGGAACAACGATCAAGCGGCCGATCCCGCGTATTTTCGCCAAAACGTGTTGCCTGAGTACAGTCGCCACTATTTACGGCGGCTCAAACCCGACCAACCCTGGCAACCTTATTTCAGCCAGCGGCTCGGGGACTACCAGTTTATCGTTTTAAACACGGAAAAAGGCTTGAAAGACTGCGCCTACCTTTCTGCCGCGCAGGTGCGGTGGCTAGATGCCCAGTTGCAGGCAGGGGAAAACAGCGGCTGCATTAACATTGTGCTGTCACACCAGCCGCTGCGCGACACGCATTGGCGGAGCAATTTTGGCGGGGGCTTTGGCCTTCAAGACGCGGTGGTGAAAGACGTGCTGCGGCGCCACCCCAATACCTTCATTGTCAGCGGCCACATTCACAACGGCTTTGGCGTGGCAGAGGTCATCCCGCGGTCATACGGCACCTGCATTGACCTGCCAGCCTTTGCCTTAAGTGAAAATGGCCGCACCGGATCGGGTCTGGGTTATTACTGCACCTGGACCCATGACGCCATGAAGTTTGAAGCCTGGGATTTTGCCATCAATCGGCCTTTGGCGGCTTACGACTTTACCCTGAAAACCACCACGCTGGCGGCGGCGATGCCAGATCTCAGCGTCTTACATCCGGAGTCCGCGCAGCATGCCTTGCAACTGCTGTACCGCAGCTATGATACCCGGTTGTTCGATGATCCGCGCACCGATCAACATACGGCGCCGCCGGTCCAACCTTTATTTGGCCCGGAAGTGCAGGCTCAGATTCAGGAGCTGTTGGCCAGTGCCTATCCGCGGCCGGCGCAACGGCCGCCGATTGACTTGCGCCCTTATCATGGCTATTTTGCCCAGCGCGATGAGTATGTGGCGGCCATTGAACGGTTCACGGAGAATCTCGCTGGCAATATGCGCAGTGGTCAGATTGAAGCGCAGTTAACGCGGCAATTCGTCGCCGCCCGGCTCAATGTGCTGCGGCCGCAACTGGCGCGCTTTGATGATGCGACGCTCAAAGCCGCCATGGAGGAAGCTCAGCATGTGCTGGTGGGGGTCTTTCCGCGCGTCGACTTTAGCCGGTTGCAAGCCTTGATCGATGAGCATGCGGCCGCGACCAGCGCCGAATTGCAGCTAGCTTTAAGCGCCGGTCGTTATTTAATTAAAGACCGCGCTGCGACTCAGCCAGCTATAGACGGCATGATTGCTGAAATAAAACGGTTATTGCAGGAAAAGACAAATTAATTTTCGTCCCAGGTTAGTTATTTCTAACCTGGGCTTTTTTTGTTTCCGAAAATGATAGTTACGACGTTCTAACTAGATAGTAATCAATCAAACATACAATATACTACCTGCGATAATGATAGGTTAAAATTCAGCCAAAACCAAAATAACGAACAAAAAATCGTCTTTTCACAGTGTCCTTACTGTCAAAAAATAACAATATTTTACCTGATGAGATTTAGGGTACCACTGGCGCCATATCGTGATATTTTGACTCGAATACTCGACTTATGGGTTCATTGTTACAACGATTCCAAACGCGGAATAGGCGGGATAAACATTGATTTAAGTGTATTTTGCGGGCTTTCGCTGGTTAAAATTTAATTTTTGAGAATTGAATTGAAAACCGGTCATTACAAACCGTACCACTGTGCGGTTTGTGACTGATTGACTCCAAATAATCGGGTGACAGTGAAACGGAGATTCCAAAAATACCAAAAATTTTACGTCTTTTCTGCGCGGGTTATCATAGACAATAATTTATATCGGTATTACAATTTAGGCGATATCCGTAGAGAAAAACTCATAATAAGCGATAAAGGGGAATTTGGCGGATATAAATTTGCATTATCCTATGGGAGGAATTTGATATGAAGAATCGTCAAGGGGCAAAGAAACTCTATAAGGCTCACAAGACCTGGATTGCAGCTGGTCTTGCGGCAGCAACGCTGTTCAGTGTTCAAGCCTTGGGTACGCAAACCGTAGCTGCTGATACTGATACTGCACCGATCACGGAAACGGATGCTAAAACCGAGTTGCTGAATGTTATCGCCAAAAATAAGACTGATTTGCAAAGCATTGGCAACGTACAGGATAAGGTTACCGGCAGATCTTTTTTTGGTGATCTTGATGCACTGAGCGCGGAGGTCCAAGCCGGCAAGTACACGACCAAAGAGCAGCTCTATGATGCCATGAAGCCGATGATGCAGGGTTATAAAGAATACCTCAAAGATTCTTTAAAGAGCAAAGTCGCTGCTGTTGGCAATGATACTTATGGCGAAACTGGCCGTACTTTCTATGGGGAAATTGATGCTCTGATCAATAGCTCCACTGTGTCCGCTGATGACACTGGTGTGAAAGCTGACGTTGATACTGATGCCTTACAAGCCGTGCTTGCTGCCGCTGAAGCTGCCAATACCAAGACCATCAACATTGACTTGGTCGATACAACCTCAAACGTTGTTGTTAAGCAATTAAGCTATGAGACCACTAAGAACGGCGGAATTGACCTGGCTCAGGTCGAAAATGATTTACCATCTGGCTATCGAATTGATAAAACCAAGGGCCACCAAGATCCAAAGACTGGTAAATATTATGTTGGTGTTTACAATGTTGCGGATGTAGAAGCTAAGGCTAAAGATGCCGCCAACCAGATTGCCGATGCCGCCAAGGCCGCTACAAAGACAATCAACGTTGATTTCATTGACACCACGAGTAACGAAGTCGTCCAGCAGTCCAGCTTTATTGTTGGTAAGAATTCTGGGGTTAGCCTAGAAAAGGCTGCCACTGCGCTTACTGATACGACTTATAAGATTGATGCCACTCAAGAGGGCCGAGACCCTAAGACTGGCAAGTATTACGTCGGAGTATACAATACCAAGGATCCTCAAGCTGTCGAAACAGCCGCCAAGAATGCCGTTGATGCAATTGCTCGGGGCATTAAAGATGCGACAAAGACAATCAAGATTGACTACATCGACATCAATACGAACGAGGTCGTAAAGCAGACTTCCTTTGTTGTGCCAAAGGGTGGTCATCTGAGTATCGAAGAAGGTACTTCCAAAGCACCTGAGGGCTATGTCATCGATTGGGCGCAGATACAATATCGTAAGGACACTGGTAAGTACTACATCGGCGTCTTCAAGCCGACAAGCATCGCTGATACGCCTAACATGTCTACCTTAGCTTCAGAAAAGGCTCGCCGGGATGCAGAAAGTCAGAAACCAACGCCTAAGCAGGTTTCAACTAAGGCTGCCGCTACGACGTCAGCTAAGAAAGCAACCAAGACCTTGCCTAAGACAGGCGACAGGACCAACACGGTTGCTTCCTCAATCGGGGTAGTTGCGGTGATTGGTGCCCTGTTTGGCCTGGCCGGCACCACCAAGAAGCGTGCCTAATTCAAGTTTCACTCGAAAGTCTCTCTGCGGAGAGGCTTTTTTGCGTGGAATCAAAGAGCCTGCCGCGAGGCGACAGGCTCAAAGGTGGGCGTTACTTGGCGTGAGTTTCGAGGTAGGCCAAGGCGCTATCATAATCTGGTTCTTCAGTTTGTTCTTCAATCAGTTCGCGGTAAACAATCTTGCCTTCAGGATTGGCAATCCAGACGCTGCGAGCATTGGTGTTGTTATCGGCAACATACAGGCCCATCGCTTGGCCAAAGCTGCCGGCTTCGTCAGAGAGCAGTTGCATCTGCTTCACGCCTTCCGCCGCACACCAGTTTTGCTGCTGAGCAATGGTGTTGGTGGAAATGGTGAAGAAGTTGATATCAGCAAAGCCATCGGCGGCTTGATTGAAGTTCTTGGTGGAGACGCTGCAAACGCGGGTATCGATATCTGGCACCACGCTGATCAGGCTGTAGTGGCCGGCCAGGTCGTGGTTAGAAACGGTGTGGCCATCGGCGGCTTTGACGGTAAAAGCCGGCAAGTCATGGCCAATCATTGGGGGTTCGCCGTTTGTTTGCTGCGGCGCACCATGACGGGTGATTTTCAAAACAATCCCTCCTATTGAACGAATCGGCAGTCCAACGACTGCGCTCATCTTCAGTTTAGCATAGAAAAGCCTGGGTGTGTTTCTTTGCGGCTAGCGCCTACGGGTTGCTACAATTGAAGTGAGCCTTTGCAAAGGAGGTGCAGCCATGGCTAAGGTGGTCGTTGTCTATTTATCGCAGTCGGGGTTTACTCAGAAATACGCGATGTGGATCGCGCGTGAGCTGCACTGCGAGGTGGTGGATAGTCAGTTCGTCACCACCCCAGATTTGGTGCAAGCGCGCCTGGTGGTGTACGGCGCGCATGCCAAAAATTCTGGTGTGATGGGTTTTCGCCAGTTCTATGCTCGGTTTCAGCTGGCGTTGCCGCAGCAACTGATTGTGTTTGGCACTGGGATTCAACCGGCGGCGCAACTGGATCTGCCAGGGATTCGGGCGAAAACTTTTCGCAAATGTACCCGCGAGCCGCAGCTGTTTTACTTCAATGGTCAGGTCGATGAATCGGCGCTGCCGCTGCGGTTGAAGCTGCCGTACCATTACCATCAGCGCAAGCTCACCGAAGCGCCGCAGCAATGTGGGGTGGGCACGATTTTGCCACTGCTGGAAGCGGTGGACCGGCTGGATGAAAAAGGGCTGCTGTAATCAGCCGTTGATTTGGGTGGTTAAAGCTTCGATTTGGCGTTCCGTGTCATCTAGGAAGTTGATCATTTGCTTCAGTGGCGCATCGGTACTGATGTCCACACCGGCGACTTGGGCGGCTTCAAGCGGGGCCTTGGTGTCACCAAGGGCTAAGAAGCGCTGCCAATCAGCAATCGCCGCGTCACCATCTTTGGCGAGCCGCAGGTACGCCGCAGTGGAGATGACCATTGAGGCCGAGTAGGTGTAGGAATACAAGCCCATATAATAATGACTCTGGCGCATCCACGTCAGTTCCGGCATGCCATCGTCCAAATCAACGGCATTGCCCCAGAACTGGTGCAGGACGCCTTTTTTAATCGCGTTCAACTTAGCAGCGTCGAAGGACTCGCCGGCATCGATCAAGGTGTACACTTCGCGCTGGAAGGCTGCTTCCAGCAAGTGGGTGACACAGTTGTGGAAGTAGGTATCAGAAAGCAGCCGGCTCAAGGCGTAGCGCTGCAGCCGCGGTTCCTGATGCTCACTGAGCAGACTGTGCGTCAGTAGCAGTTCGTGGAACGTGCTGGGGGCTTCACTGATGTAGGTCGATTGCCCACTGGCCAAAATGCTGTGCTGCTCGCCAGCCAAAGTCATTTGTCCCGTGTGGCCGAGTTCGTGCACCAAGGTGTATAGTGCCGGCAGCGTATCAGCCCAGCTCATTTCGACATACGGATGCACGCCGTAAACGCTGGCCGCAAACGCGCCGGATTCCTTACCCTGATTAGCCGCAAAATCGACCCAGCGCTCTGGGAAGGCTTGCATGATCCGGTCTTGGTAAGCCTGGCCCATGGGCGCAATGGCCTTGGCAATGGCGGCCGGCGCTTCCGCTAACGAGATGGTAGGCGTGTAGGTCGGATCCAAGTCGATTTGTAAATCGGTGTAGCCAATGTGATCGAGGCCCCAGAGCTGTTTGATGAGCGTGACATAGCGCCGCATGATTGGTGCCAGGCCGTTCATCAGGCCGTCGATTTGGCGATCGAACATTTCACGGGTGACTTCCTGAGGCGCTAGTAAGTAATCGAAAACGGAGTCAAACCCGCGCATGGTCGCCAGCGTCTTTTCCTTGGCCACTTGCGCATAGTAGCCAGCCGCCATTGTGTTTTGGTAGCGCGCAAGGGTGGCGCAGAACTGATGATACGCGGCGCGGCGCACTTTGGTGTTGGGATGTTTTTGGTATTCCTCTTCATATAGAACAAAGGAAAGGGGATACGTTTCGCCATCCACCTCGAAACTGCCAAAGTCCATGTCACCAAAAATGGCTTGGCTGCGCATGGCATCCGGGGCGTTCAAAGCAGGATCGAGTTCAGCCAGCACTTGTTCTGCGGCTAACGGCAAGGCGTGATGCTTTTCGAGCAAAATATGCCGGATGAAAGCGGCATGGTCTTCAGTGTCTGCCGCGGCTTTGAGCACTGTTTCCGGCTGGCCTTGCAGCTCGGTGGTGAAGAATTGCAGCTGGGCATCGTTTTGCGCCAGCAGGCTCTCCACGCGATGCAGGCGTGCATTGGCCTTGGGGTCGGTGGTGTCGGCAGATTGCGGCAGGAACGCGTAAGCGCTAATGTGATCGGCCAGCACTTGTAAGGTGGCGTAGTCGTCGAGCGCGTCGTCAATGACCGGCGCCTCGGTCAACCGACCCGAGTAGATGCGGATGAAGTCGGTGGTGAGGGCTTGCAGTTGCTTGATGGCACTTTCAAAGTCGGTTTCCGTGGCAAAAATGGCAGTGAGGTCCCAAGTTAGCGCGGGATCAACGGCGCTGCGCGGTGGTAAAGCGGTAGGCATACAATCACTCCTTCAATTCAAGTTTGCCTCAGTATAGCATGCAAGCTAATGGGATTATCAGCTGTGCGTTTTTTTCCGTGGTCATTTTTGGTAAACTAAATGAAAACAAATAAGGAGGCCGCGCATGATTAACAATAATCAACTGGTGACACGGTACTACAATCTCAAGGCCAAAAATAATGAGTTGTTCAAGGTCACAGAAGGTTATGTCGACGAACAGGTCAAGGCGTTGTACGAGGAGCTTGACCAACATTTTGTTGATCGGCTGGAAATCGATGTGCAGGTGGCCATGGACAAGGGCCAAAAAGCCGCGCCTGAGCTCGATCCGGCGGAATTAGAAGTGGCCGTGACCAACAACATCATGAAGCATCTCGATGATTTGGGGCTTTCGGTGTTGCCACCGCGCTTAAGCGAGCCGAACACCATCGTTGCCCATTTGAACTTCTTCAACCACAGTCGGTACTACTAAAAACATCCCACCTGACTTCACTCTTTAAAGTCAACGGTGGGATGTTTTTGCGCTGCCGCGGGTGAGGTCGTGGTGGCTCCGGGGCGCGGCGGTCTGGCTGCGGGGGACGGCTGGAGCCAAAAGGCGGTCTCCAGCCTCAACTGCGAGCCAGCATCGCGCATACGCGCTCAACGCTGTCTCGCAGTTGCCCCCAACCAGCACAGGAGCAGCCTGCAAAGTGCGCAGTCTACTCGTGTGCTGGTTGTTTCGCGGCTGGACCGCCACGCCCCTCCGCCACCCCGCCCGCACTCGCTGGATAACAGAAGATGATTCGCGACGTCTGTCGGTTATTAGAAAATGATGTTTGGCTGACCGGCGGCAAGTGGGCAGCGGAAAGTGACTGGCTGTTTTTCACCAACGACTCAAGTTACTGCTGGGTGCTCAGCCATTCACCCAGGTGCTTGAAGTAATCGTCGGGGTTATCGAGCATTTGGCCGTGGCCGGCGTCTGGGGTGATGTGCAAGGTGGCGTTGGGGATGGTGGCGGCCATTCGCCGCGCTGCGGTTAGCGGCATGGTTTCGTGGCCCCCAAAGGTCAGGTAGGTGGGCACGGTGATGTTGTGAATGTCGGCGCGCCGGTCCCAATCTTTCAAGGCGCCAACCATGACGAATTCGTTGTCGCCTTGGAAGTAGTTATAAACTGGCGTGCCCATGACCGAGATCAGGTGCCGCGGCTGGGGGTCGCTTTGGTGATGCAGGTAATGTTCGCCCAACTCAGCCACTAGGGCTTGATACTTGGCATCCGTGAAGGCGTGGTCGGCTTCGATTTGCTTCATGTACGCGACCTGATCGGGCGTGAACATGCTTTCACGAATCGCATTGATGTTGACGATGTATTCATCCAAATTGTCAATCATCGAGCTGAGAATCAGGCCTCTGAGGTGCTCACCGTAGCGCAAAGCGTACTCGATGGCGAGCACGCCGCCCCAGCTTTGGCCTAACAAGAAAAAGTGGTCGAGGCCGAGTTTTTGCCTTACTTCTTCGACTTCATTGACGTAGTAGTCAATAGTCAAAAATTGCTCGCGAATGGCGGGGTCGGTCCAGTCTGGTTGATCCGAGTACCAGGAGCCGAGTTGGTCATAGCGGGTGGCCGTGACGCCATAAGGGGCGAGGCGTTCACCGAAGTTTTCAAAAACCTCATTGGTGCCGCCAGGCCCGCCATGCAGCGTCATCAGCTGAATGGGGCCGTTGCCGCGAGTTTGCGTCCAAAGATGGTAGCCATTGGCCAAGGTGACAAAATGGGTACCGTTTTTTGCTGTTTTCATTGTCTCACCTCATTGTGGTATGCCTTATTCTACCGCGCAGGCACCTAAAAATCTCTTAATTCAAGGCGTTCGCCGGCATTTTCCCGCGGCTATCGGCTAGAATGAGAATAGAAGGAAGGTGGCCAGATGGCAGAGCAGTCCACAAATGCAAGTGGGTTAACCAATGAAGAAGTGGCAAAGCGCGAGCAGGCGGGCCAAGTCAACACCCAACCAGCAGCGCTGACGCCTTCAATCGGCCAGATTGTCAGCGGCAATACGTTCACTTTGTTCAATTTCGTGAACTTGGCTTTGGGTGTCCTGATTGCCACCACTGGTAGTTACAAAAATCTGCTGTTTTTGTTCGTGGCGATTATCAACACCGCGATTGGGACGTTCCAGGAAATTCGAGCCAAGATTCAAATCGACAAAATGCGAATTTTAGCCGAAACCCCAGCCCATGTCCGGCGAGGCGGCACGTTGCACACCATTGCGCAAACCGCTATTGTGTTGGGCGACCTGCTGGTGCTCAAACGCGGCGATCAAATTCCGGTCGACGGGGTGGTCCGCGAAACTAGCGGCGTGGAAGTGGATGAAAGTCCGCTGACTGGGGAAGCCAATCCCATCAGTAAACAGGTTGATGATCCGCTTTACTCCGGCAGCTTTCTGGTCGCGGGGCAAGTGGTGATGCAGGCCACGGCGGTGGGGGGAACCACTTTTGCCGCCAAGCTGGCCAATGAAGCCAAGGCGGGGCCGCAAACGCAAAGCCAGTTGCTGGCCACCATCAACCGCATTATTCAGGTGCTGACCTACGTGCTGATTCCGCTGGGGGCCGCGTTATTTATCGTGTCCATGGTGCGGCGTGGTAATTACAACCGGGCGATTTTGTCGACCAGTGCTGCCATGATTGGGATGATTCCCGAAGGCTTGGTGCTGTTGACCAACGTCGCGCTGGCGGTATCGTCGCGCAACTTGGCGAAGCGGCGCGTGCTGGTGCGAGCGCTGCCGGCGATTGAGGCCTTGGCGCGGGTTGATGTGATGTGTTTGGACAAAACCGGCACCATTACCTCCGGCAAACTGCGCATCAGCGGCGTGTATCCGGCGGCGACGAGCAGTGAAGACGCGGTAATCAAGGCGGCCACCGCGGTGGTGTACGCCTTAAATGATGATAACGAAACCGCACTGGCCATCAAACAGGCCTGGCCGCAGCAACCGAGCGTCACCGTGGTGAATACCGTGCCGTTTTCGTCGGCGCGAAAATGGTCTGGCGCCAGCTTCAGCGATGGTACCAGCGTTGTGATTGGGGCACCGGAGTTTGTCTTTCCTGCCGGCCTGCCGCAAACCGTTAGTCAAACCATTGCTAAGGCGACTCGCGCGGGGTACCGCGTGCTCGCCGTGGCTGAGACCCAGCAAGGCTTGGCGCTGCCACTGGCCGGTATGCAGCTGCTGGGCTATCTCACCATCAGCGATGAAGTCCGGCCTGCCGCCGCTGAAACGTTGGCCTTTTTCGAAACGCAGGATGTCACGCTGAAAATTATTTCCGGTGACAATCCGCTCACCGTGGCCAACGTGGCCCAGCAAGCTGGCCTGACTCACGCGGATCACTGGGTGGACATGCAAACTGTGCCGAACGAGGCGGATTTCAACCAGCTGGTGCAGGATTATACCGTGTTTGGCCGCGTGACGCCGACGCAAAAAAAGCACCTGATTCAGGCGCTTCAACAAAACGGTCATACCGTGGCGATGACGGGTGATGGGGTCAACGATGTGTTGGCGCTAAGACAGTCGGATTGTGCGATTGCCATGGCTTCTGGAGCAGAGGCGGCGAAGTCGATTGCCGACTTTACCTTGCTGGATTCCAACTTCGACGCGATGACCGGCGTCTTAAATGAAGGCCGCCGGGTCATCAACAACATTGAGCGGGTGGCGTCGATGTATCTGGTCAAAACTATTTTCTCAGTGATTTTAACCGCGATTTTTGTCTTTCTGCCACTGGATTATCCGATTACCCCGATTAACCTGACCCCGGTGTCTGCGATTGCCGTGGCCATTCCGTCGTTCTTCTTGACCCTGGAACCGAACTTCCAGCGCGTTACCGGCCAATTTTTCCAAAAAGTGATGACCATCGCCGCGCCGGCGGCCTTAGCCGTTGTCGGTTACACTTTGCTGCTGACGCGTTTTGAGTACCTGTGGCACTGGGACTTTGCGTTCACGTCGACGCTGGTGGTGTTCATGATTGGCGTCATCGAGCTGCATGTGGTGGGCCTAGTGTCACGGCCATTCAATCGGTTCAAAACGCTGATGCTGGCACTTTTGCTAGTGGCTTTTTTCGGCGTATTCTTTGTGGTGAATGGCGTGTTCTCACTGGCCAACTTATGGCGGTGGGATCGGGCGTTGGTTTATGTGCCGATGCTACTGTCCAGTCTGCCGGTGTACCTCCTGCTCCAAGAGGTGCTGGGCAAGCGGGTGTTATCCAGGATTAACTGGCGTTTCTGACGCGGTGACGATGAGCACGTCACAAGGCGCATTTTCCGTGACAAAACTGGCCACTGAGCCCATGAACATGCGGGCGGCGGCATGTTTGGTCGCCCGGCCCAGAATGATCAGGCTGGAATGGTATTCTTGCGGGAAGTCAAGCGCGATCACCGTCCGCGGATTACCGAACCGCAAATGATACGCCACAGTCAGACCTTGCGCCTGCAGCTTTTTGGCTTGCTCATCCAGCTCAAGCTCGGCGCGCGTTTCGGCGTTGTATAAAATCGTCCCATCGACGTCAGGTTGTTGATAAAGACCCACATGGTAAGAGCGGGTATCGATGACGTAGAGCAGATCGATCACCACATCTTCTCGCGTTGCGATGGCTTGCGCGGTCGCGACTGCTTGGCCTGCTGCTGGGGAGCCATCAAAGGCCACCAAAATGCGTTCTGTCATGTTCGCCACATCCTTTCTGTCTTTGTTGTACCATATCTGGCCTCACCAAGGGGATGAAAAGGCCTTGCTGCCTCGACAAAGATAGCGTTTTCCCTCGCAATTTGGTGGCGAATTGGTATGATAGAGACAGGAGGCGATGGCCATGTTCAAAGAAACCAAAGCAATTGCAAAGCAGTTCGTCGAAACGGCACAAGAGCCCATTCACACGTTTGATAATATGCTGAAGGATGACCCAGAACTCGTGATTCCCTTGGCCATTATTCACACCGTGCCAGTGGCGCTGATGATTATCGGCACCACCCAGATTATTATCGGACACCAAAAACTGCGGGCGGAAAAAGAACGCACCAAGCAAATCAGACTCAAGGCAATGCTGCACCACGGCTGCCGGCACCACCATGGCATCAAGCCGCACATGCACAAACTGGCCAAGCCTGAAGTTTAATGGCTATTTTGGCATCATGGACACCCCTAGGTAACTTGAATTCGAAGTTGCCTAGGGGTGTTTGCGCGTCTGATCGTCAGGCTGAAAGCGGCCTCACGCCACAGCCTTCATAGTTGCGCTACGGTTGGCAACGCTCGAGCAGCTAGCTACGGCAGAAGCCTCGAAGCCAGGAACCAGCTTCAATGCTTCTGCCTAGGCTAACTGTCGAGCTAAGCGCGCCAACCTTCGCAGCCTAGTTGCGTTACGTGAGGCCAACGCCAGAGTGAATAGCTACGCCAGCTGGCCCGCCACCCAAAAGCGGTGGCAAACCAGCTGGCTAGGCTATTCATCCGGCTAAGTGCGGCCTCACTCCACAGCCTTTTTTGTAGTATGTTGAGGGCAACCGGAGCGGGGAGGGGCTCAGTGGTGAAATTGTTCTTAGCCAGCGGTTTTGGCTGGCTTAGAACAAGCCGCGACTTTGAGACTCGCAAAGCGAGGCTCAAAGCGCTGGCCACCACGTTCCAGCCCCTCCCCGCGGAGGCTGCCCGGACTGGCCGGAGATTGCTAAATAACCGTTTTTGCGCGACAATAAGAGCACTATCTTTTAGTGGAGGCACAGCATGGCAACAATTTATATGCGGCAAGGCACACCGGCGGACATTCCGGCGATTATGGGCATCATTGATGACGCCCGCGCGTTTTTGCACGCCCAAGGCATCAACCAGTGGCAAGGCACCTATCCGGATCAGCCAGCAGTTGAGGCGGACTTGGCGAAAGGGACCAACCGCCTGCTGATTGTGGATGGCCAGGTGGCTGGTAACGCCAGTCTGCTGGAAGGACCCGATCCGTTCTACGGCACAATCGATGGGCCGGGTTGGGTTGGCGATGCGCCTTACATGATGATTCATCGCTTTGCCGTGTCAGCCAAAATTCGCGGCCAGCACCTCAGCAAGTTGTTCATGTCTAATCTCATCACCGAAGCCTATAAGAGCGGGTTTTACGACCTGCGCATCGACACGCATGCCCAAAATGAAATCATGCAGCATGTCATTTTAGGCAACGGCTTTGAGTATCGCGGCATTGTCTACCTGGATGAGCCTGTCCCAGAACGAAACGCGTATCAGTTGTTATTGAAGTAGGCGTCGACGCAGAAGGGAGCGGCGATGGGGTATTTAGGCGTGTTGGCGTTGATTTTGTTAGCAACGCTACTGCTCAGTCACTTTAGTTTGAAAATTGGCATTCCCGCAGTGATCGGCGAACTCGTGGCCGGGATTGTGTTTGGGCCAGCGCTACTGAATTGGATACAGCCGAGCCACATGATTAGCGAATTCAGCGAAATCGGCGTGATTGTCCTGATGTTCATCGCCGGGTTGGAAAGCGACCTGACGATGCTCAAGAAATATTTCCGTCCGGCAGTGCTCGTCGCTGTGATTGGGGTCATCGTGCCCACCGGCGTGATTTTCGCCTTTGCCTCGGCTTGGGGCTTTTCCTCTGTCGCGGCTGCTTTTCTTGGCATCACCTACGCGGCGACCTCGGTGTCAATTTCCGTTGAGGTGCTCAAAGAGCTCAATGCCCTCGACAGCAAAAGCGGTGCCACCATTTTAGGCGCGGCGGTGGTGGATGATATTTTGACGGTCATCATTTTAAGTGTGGCAGTCGGTGTCTTTGGTACCGGCGCCAAGGCCACGGTGCCGTTATGGTTGACGCTGATCGAGCAGGTGCTGTATTTTGGGTTGATTTATCTAGTGGTCAAATGGTTGGCCCCGCTGATCATGCACCTGGCCCAGCATCTGTTGCCGGTGGCTTCGGTGACGTTAGGGTCGCTGCTGCTTTGTCTAGGGATGGCGTACCTGGCAGATTTGCTGGGGCTGTCCGCAGTGATTGGCGCCTTTTTTGCCGGGGTCGCCGTGAGTGAAACCAAGTATCGAGCTGAAGTGGACCAAGCGCTGGAAGCGATTGGCTACGGCGTGTTCATTCCCGTGTTCTTCGTGTCGATTGGTCTGAATATGCGCTTTGATGGCGTGCTACACGATTTCTGGTTCATTGTGATTTTGACGGTGTTGGCTTTGCTCACCAAGTGGCTGGGTTGCGGCGCCGGCGCTAAGTTCGCGGGGATGGCTTGGTCAGATGCCAACATCATCGGCAGCGGCATGGTCAGTCGCGGCGAAATGGCACTGATTGTGGCCCAGATCGGCTTTGATGCCCACTTGCTCCATCGCGATTTTTATTCCAGCGTGATCATTGTGATTGTGCTGACGACGTTGATTGCCCCGTTCATGTTGAAAGCTGCGTTGAAGCGGCAAGCAAAGGAGATTGATGAATGAAGTCCCTGTTTTTTGATTTTGATGGTACGATTGCGAATTCCGAAAAAGGGATTATCGATAGCATTCACTACATGATCGATGCCATGCACTTGCCGCAACTCGATGATGCGACGTACCGCAACTTTATTGGCCCGTCACTGACTACCAGTATGAATAAATACTACCCGGCCTTGAGTGCCGCAGAAGTGACGCGCACGATTGGCTATTACCAGAAACACTATCAAGTTGAGGGGATCTTTGAGCTTAGCCTTTATCCTGGCGTGACTCAGGCGCTGGATCAATTGCGGCTGGCGGGCTATCAGCTGAATGTTGCTTCCGCCAAGCCAGAGCCCATGATCAAACGGATTGCCGAACACTTTGATTTGAATCAATATTTCTCTGGGTTATATGGCGCGACGCTGGATGAACGCATCCGGTCGTCGAAAACCGCGGTACTGGAATACGCCATTGCTTCTGCGAACGCCGACCCGGCCCATAGTGTGATGATTGGCGACCGCGATACCGATATGATTGGCGGCGAAAACAATCACGTCAAAACGCTAGGCGTCACTTATGGTTTCGGCGACGCGCAGGAGCTCAACGGCGCCCACGCCATGGCGCTGGTCGCCAGTCCGAGTGAATTACCGGCAGGAGTCGCCCAACTGCTAGCCTAGACCAAACGAAAGCCGCATCCTCACAAGCAGGATGCGGCTTTCATTGCTTATTTAGTGGTTGGCGCCGGCGTATCTAACAGTAATTCGCTGGCGGTTTGAAGCATCGTCAGCAGATCCAGTAGCTTGTCTTCGCCCATGATCGCCACCCAACGATCAAATTCGGCTTTGCTCAAGGCGCTGGCTTGTGCTTCGACCCGCTTGCCCAGTGGGGTCAGTTGGAGCAGCCGGCGGCGGTGATCGCCATTGTCAGAGGCCTGGGTCACATACCCTAAGTCGCGTAGCACCCGCAGCTGGCGGGCGATGGCGGGCTTGGTAACATGCCGCTTGGCCACAATATCAGTGAGCGTGGCCACCTCATGAGTCGCCAAATCGTTCAGAATCTGGTATTGTTCAAAAGATAACCGAAATTGGGTCAACGGTCTGGAAATTTCAGTTTCGATATGTTTGATCGTCGTGAAGTAAATATTAATGAATTCGCGGCGCAGTCTTTGTTCTTCCATACCCATGCTCCTTATTGTCTCGATACCGTTAGTCTATCTCAAATAACGATAGACGCCAAACCTTTCCCGTGCCAATATAGATAAAATAGGGGGCCGAAATTTGAAACGAAAATGGACAATCATCTTAACTACTTTAGGGATGGTCATTTGTGGCGGCTTGGCCGGCGCTTCGCTTTATTTTTACCAATTCGCCTTTGTGCCTAGTCGTAAGACCTTTTTGAGTCACACCACCAGTCCCGCGGTGGCCAAGGCGCAGCACTGGCTTGCCCAGACGACCAAAACCACCTGGCAGCAGACGACCCCGGACGGCTTAAAGTTAGTGGCGGATTACGTCCCCGCGGCCAAGCCGACGTTGAAAACAGTGGTGGTGGCGCATGGTTATATGAGTACCAAGGAAAAAATGGCCCGTCAAATCAAGCTCTTTCATGACGCCGGCTTTAATGTGCTGGCGCCAGATGATCGCGGCCACGGCCAATCGGCGGGCAACACCATCGGCTATGGCTACCAAGACCGGGGCGACTACCTGCGTTGGCTGAACCAAGTCATTAAGCGCGTGGGCAGTCGCAGCCAAATCGCCTTGTATGGCGAATCCATGGGCGGGGCCACGGTGATGTACCTCAGCGGCGAAAAGCTGCCCAGTCAGGTCAAAGTCATTGTTGAAGATTGCGGCTATACCAGCATCATGGATGAACTGGCCGCGCAAGCCAAAGAAATGTATCACCTGCCGCGCTACCCATTGGTGCCAACCGTCGCTTTGACGGCCAGCCTGAAAGCAAAATACAACGTTTTTCAGGCGTCAACGATTGCGGCCTTGCATCACAACACGCGGCCGATTTTCTTCATTCATGGCGGCAAAGACAACTTCGTGCCCACGGCGATGGTGCATCGCGAGTATGCCGCCACCAGTGCACCAAAAAAGCTCTGGGTGGTCCCGAAAGCCGGACATGCCCAGAGCTTGGCCAAAGCGCCAGCCGAGTACCGACAGCGCGTGATTGGCTGGATTGATCGTTATTTCGCCTGATTGGCCTCACTGGTTTGGACTAAGATGGCATAAATGCGCTGGGCATCCGGATCGTTGCCGCGCAGTTCATAGTCCGCTAAAAATGGGACGTCGAATTCACGGCAGTATTCTTTGGCGGTTAAGCAGTATTGTTCGTTGAAGTTGCGATTGCCTGAGCCGATGATTCCGCGACACCACGCGGCGTTGCCAGGCTCGCGCATGTAATCACCCATGGCTGTGGTCATGAGTTCATTGAAGCCATTATCGATGCCATTGCCGCCGTCCAGGTAGGTGGGAATCATCACAAAATAAGGTGCCGTTTCCCCTTCGGCCTGCGAGGCGTCAGAAATTTCTGTTAAGTGAATCAGTGGTTGCGTGGAATCAGCCTCATGCTGCGCCTCGGCGTAGCGCACCAGACGCTGGGCGAAGGCCCGGGTATTACCGGAAATTGAGATGTAGAGTAAATTAATCATGAAGGGACTCCTTTGCGGCGGCAGTCGGTGGCGACTGCCGCTTTTTGTTACGCTAACTTTACCACGAAAGCACCCACCACCGGTAGTGAAGATTTTGGCTTGCACTACCAGATACAGTGGCTCACGCGGTCGCAGAATCGCGGTGGTTCAGGTATAATGAGAGGAACGGAGGCACACACATGCGAGGAAAATACACGGGGGTCAGTCGCGGCTGGCTGGGGTTATTCAGTTTGATTTATACGGTGCTGCTCATCGTCTTTGGGGTGGGCCTCAGCTTTGCGTTGACTTTTGGCCGGGAAACGCAGATGCGGCGAGCGCTGACCAACTCGGCGAGTCTGACCAGTTTTCAGCAGACCATCACGGCTTCGGCGGTCAAAGTGGCCACCGGCGCAGATATACCGGTGGTTCCGCAAGGCAACCTCGTGACCAAGAAGATGCTGGCCCGCGGCCTGCGCACCGGGCTGGCGGTCAGTGCAAACTTTGGCCAAGTGCCCCAAAAGAGCAAAGCGATTGATTGGGCGTTTATCAGTACCAATCCGGATTCGGCCAGCAAACTGACCTTAGCCCCCATGCTAAAAGAAATCGATCAGCGGACCGCCGCCTCGCTGTCAAAGCAAGGACAGGCCTATCCTGCCGCGATTCGGACGCAGGTGAAGGCCGCAGTGCAGGAACATTTTAACCAGGTTATTTTGGATACTATGATGGCGCATGGGATTGGGTTAGCCTATCCGATGTTTGCGCTATTTACCCAAACCGCGGCGATTGTCGGTGGCATCCTAGCGGTGATCGTGCTGCTGGTCATGCGCGCCGTCAGTCACAGCTGGTCGCGGTGGCTACGCGTCAGCGGCCGGATTACTTACCTGATTGCCTTGCTGGCTGGGCTAGGGGCCTTGCTCGCAGCGGTTCCTGCGTTTGCGCCTTATATCAAGCTCAGCGGCGTTGGCACGCCGGTCATTCTTCAAATGCAGGCTCAGTTTGTGCCAGTGTGGCAGCATGTCGCCGGGATTGTCGCCATTGTGGGCCTCGTGATGGCCGGTTTGGGGCAGCTGCTGCGGCTGCGGGAGAAGCGCACGCCGGCTTCAAATTAAAAAAGAATGTTGACATTATGAGAATAAGGCCATAAGATGACCTTATTCATATCACGTGCTTTGCGGAGAAGAGAGCCAAGGCGCGACGGACAGAGAACCCGGTTGGTGAGAAAGGGGCCGTCGTTTATTGGTGAAAATGAGCTCCAAATAGCTGACCTTCAGTTCACGCTGTTGGTCCGATTGCGGTCGTTACCCCGCCGAGTATCAACAGGTACTTAAGCCGAGCTTGGCTCGGGAACAAGGGTGGCACCGCGAGTTTTCGCCCCTTGATTTGGCATTTTGCCGAATCAAGGGGCTTTTTTCATGCCAGCACGTGGCTCATCAAGGAGGAAATACTCATGACTGCACAAACAGATAGAATTCCATTCAGCGCTGATTTAGTTGGCTCACTACTGCGCCCGCAAACCCTCAAAGATGCCCAAGCCGCCTTGGCCGCCGGCGACATCACCGCCGCCGAGGCCCTGGCGGTGCAGCATCAGGAGATTAAACGCGTCGTTGACCAGCAGGTGGCGTTAGGCTTCAAAGCCGTCACCGATGGCGAATTTTCGCGCCAGTATTGGCACTTAGACTTCTTGTGGGGGCTTAATGGCATCGATGAGATTAAGCATGCCACGTATGAGCATAACTTCAAAGGTGATATCAACGCTGCGGCGAATGTCACGTTAACTGGCAAACTCAGCTACAACCCAGACCATCCGTTTTTCGCCGCCTTCAGCTACCTGCAATCAATTGTGCCGGCGGGCGTGCTGGCCAAGCAAACCATTCCCAGCCCGGCGCTGCTGTTCCGCGATCACCGCAGCGACAACTGGGCGAAGTATTATGCCACGTTTGCCGATTACGAAGCCGCGGTGGTGGCTGCGTATGTGGCGACCATTCAGCATTTTTATGACCTGGGCTGCCGCTACTTGCAAATTGATGACACGAACTGGGCGTTTCTGATTCAAAACCTGCGCGAAAATGAGCACGATGCAGCCGCCAAACAGCCTTATGTCGAACTGGCGGAGCGCGCGCATCGCGTGCTGGCGGCAATTTTGCCCCAGCTGCCAAAAGATTTGACCGTGACGTCGCATATTTGCCGCGGCAACTTCCAGTCAACTTACCTGTTTGCCGGTGGGTATCAGTACGTGGCGGATTACATCAAGGACTTGCCTTACGCCGGCCTGTTCCTGGAGTATGACAATGACCGCGCCGGAGACTTTACGCCGCTAGCCAAGCTGTGGAATCACGATGACCACAAGCGCATTGTGCTAGGGCTAGTCACCTCAAAGTTTGCTGAGTTGGAAGACCCGGCCGCGATTAAGGCGCGTATTCAGGCGGCAACGGCTTTTGTCCCGCTGGATCATCTCGCCTTATCCACCCAGTGCGGCTTTGCCTCAACGGCGGAAGGCAACAAGGTAACAGAAGCGCAGCAGTGGGCCAAGCTCAAATTAGTGCAAGAAATTGCCGCCGAGGTTTGGGCCAAGTAGCGTTACACTAGAAGTAGCAAGAGAATAAGGAGGAATTTTCACATGGCAAAAGTTGAAAGTTTTACGTTGGATCACACAAAAGTGAAGGCCCCTTATGTGCGGCTGATTACCGAGGAACACGGGCCCCAAGGCGATGTCATTTCCAATTATGACTTGCGGTTGGTGCAGCCCAACCAGGCCGCCATCGATACGGCTGGCTTGCACACCATCGAACACCTGCTGGCGAGCTTGTTGCGCGACCGGCTGGATGGCGTGATTGACTGTTCACCCTTTGGCTGCCGCACCGGCTTTCATTTGATTACCTGGGGCACCCACAGCACCACTGAGGTCGCTAAGGCTTTGAAGTCCAGTCTTGAAGCCATTGCCAATGAGATCACCTGGGCTGATGTGCCGGGCACGACCATCGAGTCCTGCGGGAACTACAAGGATCACAGCCTCTTTTCTGCTAAGGAATGGGCGAAGTTGATTCTGAGCCGGGGGATCTCCGACCAACCGTTTGAACGACACGAGGTTTAAGATAAGGTTACCCGAATCAAAACAGCGCTTCGCTCGTACCATGAGCGAAGCGCTGTTTGCGTTAGGCGGACTATGCTTTACCGCCGAAGAAGTCGTCAAGAAAAGCCGCCACGCCATCATGATCGATGTCGAGGGTATGAAACTTGGTCGCGGCTTTGACTTCGGCGTTGGCGTTGCCCATGGCGACACCGTAATGCACGGTGGTCAGCATTTCCAAATCATTGCTGCCGTCGCCAAAGGCCATTGTGCGCGCCATGGGCTGATTGAGCCGTTCGCAGACCCGCAAAATGGCGGTGGCTTTGTTGATGCCATGGCCGGTAATCTCAATGTTATCCGGCGAAGAACTGGAGGTATCGATATCTTGGACTTGCGCCATGGCAACGCGCGCCTTGGCCAAGTTGGCCGGGTCTTGATCGAAGGCAATCGCGTTGATAATACGGTCTGACCAGCGCTTGAGCTGCTCGACCGAGTCAATGGCGACGTAATGGTTCGGGTCTTCCCCCGCAATGCGCACCTGACTATCTTCAGAAATGCCTTTGGTCATCGGCCGCAGATACAGCACCTGAGATTGGGTGAAAAAGTACTGCGGCAGCTGATACTCATGCGCCACCCGGTAAATACCTTCCAGTGCCCGGGGGGTGAGATGCTGCACATCCAGCTTTTCATCCACGCGACTGATGGTGCCGTTGGAGCAAATAATGTCCAAATCCGGGCCGATGCGATCCGCCATTTCGGTGGCGGAAAACAGTGGCCGGCCGCTGGCGATGAAGAAGCGATGACCTTGCGCGCGGTACTTGGCAATGGTGTCTACCGTCCGTTTGGAGGGATACTGACTGGGCCCGACAATGGTGTTGTCGATGTCCATAAAAATGGCATAAGGCGACATAATGACCTTCCTTTATCCGTGATTAGCTTCAGTCTAAGCGTTTTCACAGGCAGGAACAAGGCCTTTTCGGCAATAAAAAAGCGGTGTTACCACCGCTTTTAAAGATTATTTAACCGGTACATCTTGGCTTTGAACTTTGCCCCGAATGCCAAAAGAAATGACGAACGCGACAGCGGCAATGATCAAAACGAAGATGAAGCCGTAGTGGGCGCCGATGGTCCAACCAGCCGCACCGGCGGCTTGCCGGCCGCCAACGGCCAACATGCTCGTTGCCACCGCAGTCGCGACGGCGCCGACGATTTGTTGCAGGGTGTTGAGCACCGCGCTACCGTCAGCACTTTCAGCGCCGTTCAAAGAGTTCAGGCCGTAAGTTTGGGCTGGGGACATGGCTAAAGGCGCCCCAATCATCAAGACAATATGACCAGCAATCACTTGCCCTAATGAGCTGTCGGCGTTGGTCATCAGCAAGATCAACACGCCTAGCATGGCGATGATGAAGCCGCCGCGGGTCAACCATTTGGCGCCGAAGCGGTCATACATGCGACCAGCCACCGCGGAGACCAAAGCGTTGACCACGCCCCCTGGCAGCATGGCAATCCCGACCATGGCGACTGGCAGGTTCATGACCCGTTGCAGGTATTGAGGTAGCAGGTACATGGAAGCCAAAATCACCCCGAAGTCGAGCATCACCAGCAAGGTACCGGTGGTAAAGGCGCGGTTTTGGAAAACGTGCAGGTTCAGCATCGGGGCCTGATCATGCAACTGGCGGGTAGCATAAGCCGCCAAAGCCGCAATGCCGACGACCAAGGCCAATAGCACGCGGGCGGACAACCAGCCTGCGTCGCTGGCCATGGAAGTGCCGACGACGATGCCGGCAAAGCCGATGGTTGACAGCAGAATTGACAGCCAGTCAACCGGGACCGCTTTTTGTTCAAAGGCGGTGTCCATCGCAATGGCGGCTAAGATGAAGGCGACCACCAAGAATGGGACGAACAACCAGAAAATCGCATGCCAAGAGGCGACGCCAAGCAAAATGCCGATGACGGTGGGACCAATGGCAGGGGCAAACATGATGACCAGTGCGGCGAGCCCCATGACAGTGCCAAGCCGTTGCGGCGGGAAGATTTGCATCGCGACTGAAAACATCAGTGGCAAAATCAACCCGGTGCCGATGCCCTGCATCATCCGGCCAATCAAGACGACTGGAAAGACGCTAGCGGTGGCGGAGATGATGGCACCCAAGGCGAAGGCCCCAAGCGCGAATAAGACGATTTTCTTGGTGGCAAAGCGCTTGGACAACAAGCTCGACAGCGGCATGCAGATGCCGATAACCAGCATGTAGCCGGTGACCAGCCATTGGATGGTGCCTTGCGACACATTCAAAGCCGCCATCAGGCTAGGCAGTGCGATGTTCAAGGCAGTTTCGGAAAACATGCCAACGAATGACCCGATCATGAGACCGAGCATGGCTAAAGCGGGATGGGCAATTTGCACCCGCGCTTTAGGTAATGATTGTGATAACTCCATGTGTAAAAACTCCTTACGTTTAATGATGACAGAACCGGCCATGCCGGGGCAAAAAAAGTCCCCATGGCTTGGCCATAGGGACTTGGCAGCGCCATAATAGGCGGAATGACGCTGCGATTTGTTCTGTTTAGGGCAGATGCCCAACGAGTGATTATCATACCGGTTTGGCGAAAGTTTTTCAACTATTTTCTGAAAATCGTGTTAAACTAAACGTTAGCGTGCTAACGAAAGAAGGATAAAGATGATAGAAAACTATGGCCGTTCGATCAAGCTGGCGGCTAATCATATGACCCAAAACATGGATGCTTATGCCCAGCAGTTTGACCTGACTGGCACGCAGATGTCGATTCTTGACTTTATTGTCCACGCGCCGGCTGTGTGCTTGCAGCGGGACATTGAAGCCGAATTTGCTATTCGGCGTTCGACTGCCACCGGGCTGCTCAAACGCATGGCGGCGCGCGGCTTGATTGTGGAACAGCGCTATGCAGGCGATACCCGGCAGAAGCAAGTGACGTTGACGGCGAAAGGCCAGGCGCTGCAGGAAGCCACGTCGGCCTATATTCAGCGCTCACAAGCGGCATTCGTCGCGGCATTTTCGCCAGCGGCGCGGGCGCAGTTCAGTGAGATGTTGGCTTATTGGCGAAAGGTGAGCGAATAAAGTGAGTAATGAACGTAAAGTCATGGGGGCGATTTTCGCCACCGGTTTGTTGTCTTTCAGCGGGGTGATTGTGGAAACCGCGAT
Organism: Lacticaseibacillus suibinensis; assembly: GCF_003946175.1. Classification (GTDB taxonomy): domain Bacteria; phylum Bacillota; class Bacilli; order Lactobacillales; family Lactobacillaceae; genus Lacticaseibacillus; species Lacticaseibacillus suibinensis. Next base: position 34,441 of record NZ_RHOK01000020.1, read on the forward strand.
GAACATCACGTTTCCTACCGTGATGCGTGAATTTAATGTCGGGACAAGCACCGTGCAGTGGCTGACCACGCTGTATCTGTTGATTGTGGCCACTGTCATTCCCTTGTCGGCGTTTTTGAAGCGCCGCTTTAAAATGCGCCAGCTGTTCCTGGTGGCCAATTTGCTCTTTATGCTGGGCCTGATTTTGGATGCTACGGCGCCAGCGTTCTGGGTGTTACTCCTTGGGCGCGCCGTGCAAGGCCTCGGGACTGGGATTGCGCTACCCTTAATGTTCAACATTATTTTGGAACAAGTCGCTCCGGCTAAAATTGGCATGATGATGGGGGTTGGGACCTTGATCACCGGGATTGCGCCGGCGATTGGCCCCACGTTTGGCGGGTTGATCACCACCTATCTCAGCTGGCGGTATATTTTTGTCTTCCTGTTGCCGGTACTGCTGGTTTCCCTCGGCCTGGGTTGGACCTGCATTCTGCAGAAGAGCGCCTTGGCCCCGAGCCGTCTGGACAAACTCAGTGTGGGCTTGCTGGTGTTGGCCTTTGCCGGGTTGATCTATGGTGTCAGTACCATTAGCGGCGAAAACGTGCTGGTCAGCGTGCTGGCCATTGTGATTGGAGCGCTGGCGCTGAGTGCCTTTGCGCTGCGCTCAAGGCACCAGGACCAGCCGATTTTGGATCTGTCACCCTTCAAGCAAAAGAAATTCGCTCAATTTGCCATCGCCTTCGTTTGTTTTCAAATGATGGCTTTGGGGCTGTCATTTGTGCTCCCGAATTACCTGCAATTGGTTAACCAAGCCTCGGCCTTGGCTGCCGGGTTGACTGTGCTACCTGGGGCCGCGATCGGGGCGGTGCTCGCGCCGATCAGTGGGCGCCTGTATGATCATTTTGGTCCGAAGCGCCCGATTATCAGCGGCGTCACGGTGGTGCTCTTGGGGATGCTGGTGTTTGTCCTCAGTGGCATGCCGCTCAGCGATGCGCAGGTGCTCTGGTGCTATGTGCTGTTCATGTTTGGGGTCGGCTTAGCCTTTGGCAACATTTTGACCACGACCTTAGCCCAGCTGCCCAAGCAGCAACAAGCCGATGGCAATGCCATCATGAATACTCTGCAGCAGTTCACCGCGGCGCTGGGGACAGCCATTGCCTCAGCCATCGTGGCAGGCGGACAAGCGGGCCGCAGCCAAATTGGCGGCACGATGCTGGGCAGTCAGTGGGCGCTGTGGTTCCTGCTGGGCTTGGCCGTGGTGGCCTGGTTGCAGTTGACTTGGACCTTGCGCCGGCAATAAAGGTCTAGAATTACCCGTTTTTTCAACCTAATCACTTCATAACTTTCTCACATTTGCTCCGTACCCTGAACTTAGTCATTGTGACAAATAGTTCAGATGGGAGCGAAAAGCGATGAATTTTGTGAAACGTGCATGGTTGAACTTGATTGCCAAGAAAGGCCGCACGCTATTATTGGTCTTGGTGACGTCTGCCATTATGTTATTCGTCATGGCGGGGCTGCTGATTAAAGCCGCCGCCGATCAAGCTACGACCAATGCCAAAGCCAGCATCGGGGCGACCTTAACCCTGAGCGCCAACCGGGAGGCGGCGTTTAAGGCGATGCGCAGCAGTAGCGGCACCCCGCCCTCAGGGACGAGCGGGCAAAAGCCTTCCTTATCGATGAGCCCAGTCAAACTCAGCACCGCCAAGAAGATTGCGGCGCTGCAAGGCGTTGAAAGCTACACGGTGAGTGTTTCGACCTCGGTCAATGCCAAGAGCTTTGACGCGGTCAGCACCACCAGCTCCAGTCAGGGGCCAGGGGGCCAGGATAGCAGCCGCGGCGACATTACGGTGGCTGGGGTCTCCAGCACTGCCAGCAGCAGTGAATTTAGCCAAGGCAATTACACGATTACCAAAGGCCGCGGTTTAACCACCGCAGATGAAGGCACCCAAAATGTCGTCATCGAAAGTGAACTGGCCAAAGCCGATAGCCTGAGTGTTGGTGACACCATCACGGTCAAAAAGACCAGTGGTAGCGGCACCTACAAGCTGAAAATTGTCGGCATCTACAAAGCCAAGAGTAGCGCCACCGCTTCGATGGGGCCGATGGCCAGCGACCCAGCGAATACGATTTACACCAGCTACACTTTGGCCAATACCATTAAAGGCACCAAGTATGCCAACACGGCCGATTCGGTGGTCTTCACCGTCAGCACCCCAAGCAAGGTGGCCAGCGTGAAGAAGACAGCTTCCAAGCTGATTTCCAGTAAGTTCAGCCTGAGTGCCGATGATCAGAATTACCAAATGGTGAAAGCGTCGATGCAATCCGTCACCAGCTTTGCGGATAAAATCGTGTGGCTGGTCGCGATTGCCGGAACCATCATTTTAGCCTTGATTGTCATCTTGATGATCAGAGAACGCCGCTATGAAATTGGCATCCTGCTGTCCCTAGGGGAACGGCGGTTCAAAATCATTGCGCAGTTCTTCGTTGAATTGTTGGTGATCTTGCTGGTTGGTGTCGGCATTGCCAGCGCCGGCGGTAAATTCGTCGGCGACAAACTCGCGGCGCAAGTCATCAGCAGTCAAACGACCACAACCAGCACCCAAGGGATGCAAGGGCCAGGCGGACAACCTGGCGGCAGTGGCACAGGCACCAGCAAGAGCGGCACGCCAGGGCAGATGCCAGGGCGGACGCAAGCCGCTCAGCAGAAACAAACCCAGCTGGCCGTGAAAGTGACACCGCAAGCCATTCTCCTGTTGTTCGGCCTAGGGCTGGCGATTATCTTGATTGCGATTTTAATTGCCGCCGCCGGCATTTTGCGCCTGCAACCGAAGACCATTCTGATCCAATAAGCGGAGAAGGGAGCCAACAATGTTAACGACTGAAGATTTAAGTTACTGGTACACCGTTGAAGAAGACTACTTGTTCAAAGACGTGAACTTGCAATTCACCGCTGGGCACTCCTACGCCATCGTGGGTCAGTCGGGTTCCGGCAAAACGACCATGGTGTCGTTATTGGCCGGCCTAGATACGCCCAAAGCTGGCAAAATTTTGATTGAAGGCGTCGATATTCGCAAAATTGGCCTCACCCAGTACCGGCAAAGCAAGGTCAGCATTGTGTTCCAGGCGTACAACCTGTTCACGTATATGTCGGCGTTGGAGAACTTAATGACCGCCATGGCCATTACGAAAGCCGAACACCGCGGCGACCGCGAGTTTGCCAAAGGAATGCTGCGCAAACTGGGGTTGACCGACCAGCAAATGACCCAAAACGTCCAACGCCTGTCCGGGGGCCAGCAGCAGCGGGTCGCCATCGCGCGGACCATGGTGTGCGATGCCCCGCTGGTGGTCGCCGACGAACCTACCGGCAACTTGGATGAAGGCAACACCGATGAAGTGATTGCTTTGTTCAACCAGATTGCCCATGAACAGCAAAAATGTGTGATTATCGTCACCCATGAACCCACCGTGGCCGCCCAGTGCGACGGCGTGTTGCGCCTCGCTAAGCGAGAATTCACCTGGGAAAAACAGCCGGCGCTGGCAACGCAGCCCGCCTAAACTGTGAACAAAAAGCTCTCCTTGCCGCTTGGCAGGGAGAGCTTTTGCGTTACTTCTGCACGAGTTTCCAGCTGACTGGCACCGTGAACTGATAAGCACGATGCAGCGTCTGCTGGTTTTGCCCCGACCAGGCAAACAAAAAGGCGTAGAAGGTGTTTTGATAACGTAACTGTTTGGTTTTGATGGTCAACGTGGCCGTTTGACCGCGCTTGATTTGAACGGTTGTCGTGACGCCGGGTTTAGCGGTGACGGTTTTGTTACTCAGCGGGTTAGGCCGATACACCACGACCTGGTTTTTACCGTTCGTCCCAATCGGCTTCACTAACAGCGAGTTACCTTTGACGCCGGCAATGCGCTGAGTCGTCGTGGTCGTGACGGTTTTTAGTCCGAAATGGCTGAGGTCATTAGCGGCAATCGCGAGCACGCTGGCGATCAAGATGAGGGCCAAGGCGCCCATCCAGCCGCTGCGGGCGCGTCCGCGCGGGGCGAGCACGGCGACCAAGAAGAAACAGAAGGCGGCGAGCACTAGAATGGCAAGTATCACTGCGCATCACCTCCCTGATCGATGGGGTCTTTCTTTAGCATGAACGACAAGGCGAACCCTAGCGCGGCCAGGATCAGCGATACCACGAAGGCCGCGCGATAACCGGCCACGGTAGCATTGTTCATGGCCCGGGCAAAGGCGATTGGGTCAGTTTTGGCCAAGGCACTGGCCGGGGTTTGACCTTTGGTGACCGTGGACAACACGGAAACCAAAATCGCCGTCCCGATGGAAGCCGCAACCTGGCGAATCGTGTTGTTGACGGCGGTGCCATGGTTGATCAGGTTATTCGGCAGACTGTTCATGCCAGCCGTGGTGACCGGCATGGTGACCATGGTGATCCCGAACATCCGCACAGTGTACAGCACCGTGACGAACAAAATTGGGGTGTCAGCGGTTAACGTGATCAGCGGGAAGGTGCCCACCAGCAACAAGAACAAGCCGCAAGTGGCCAGACGTTTGGCGCCGATGCGGTCAAAAATGCGGCCGGTGACGGGGCTCATAATTCCCATCATGATGGCCCCAGGCAGCAAAATCAGCCCTGAGTGGAAGGCACTTTGACCGCGAATGGTTTGAATGTACATCGGCAGTACCATTTCGACGCCGACCATGGACATGAACGCCACCGCAGTCAAAATCACGGACAGGGTAAACGATTTGCTTTGGAACACCCGCAGCTCCAGGAGCGGTTTTTCGAGGTGCAACTGGCGCCGGACGAACAAACCAACGACAATGGCCCCGAAGAGCAAGGTGCCTAGCACTAGCGGCGACCCCCAGCCGGCATCACCGACACTTGAGAACCCGTACAGCAGCGAGCCAAAACCCAAGGTGGATTCGACGACCGATAAGAAGTCGATTTTGGGATTGGTGGTAGGCAGCACTTTGCGCATGCTATACGCAGACAGCAAGAGCACTAGCGCTGCAATCGGCAAAATCACTGAGAACAAGGAGCGCCAGCCGTGATTAAGGAGCACCCAGCCGGAAAGCGTTGGTCCCACCGCTGGGGCGAGGCCGATGACGATACCGGCAATCCCCATGGCCGAACCACGCTGGCTCGGCGGGAAAATGGAATACATTACGGTTTGGAAAGTCGGGGCCGACATGCCGACCCCCATGGCCTGAATGAGGCGCCCGGTCAAAAGCATCGGGAAGCTGGTCGCAAAGCGCGACAGCAAGGTCCCTAAGAAAAAGATCGTGATCGCTGTCATATAAAGATATTTGACATTGAATTTACTCAGCAACCACGCGGAAACAGGAATCATAATTCCCATCACCAGCATAAAGCCGGTGGTCAACCATTGGACTGCGCTGGCATTGATGTTAAAGTCACGCATCAAAGTGGGAAACGCAGTGGTCAGAATCGTTTGCGTCAGAAAAGTCGTAAACGTCCCAATCAGCATGGTGATCACCAACAAGTTGCGGTTATACGGTTTACCGTTAACATCTGTTGGCTGATTCACATTTTCAGTCCTTTCATTATGAAATTACAAAGAATTATTCTAGCACTTATTTTTAGTGAGGGCTAGTGGGCTACCAGCAGGCAAGCCCGATTTGACGGGCTCGTGCCTGGTTTTAAACAAGACTGGTTCAAGGCCAGCTCGCCAAAATGAAAACGGCCGGTAGTAAGCTTTCATTGCTATTTTCATCTTTATTTTCGCATACTAAAAGGACGCCTGTCAGCATCCTTGCTTGGTGCTTATTGTTGCGGCAAATCTTCTTCTTCACCGTCGCCATCCACATCCATGGTGCGCGGAATTTCAGGGCCCACCGTGACTTCAAACCAATTGGCAAAGCCGCGGCTGTAGTCGGTGACGGTTAAGTTGAAGCGGTCAATCACCACTGAATCGTTGCGGCGCAGATCTGGATGGTCCTCCATCAAAAAGCCGGCGATGGTGACAATATCCGATTCCTGGAACTGGCGCAGGTTCGTGTGGAAGAACCGTTCGAAATCATAAAGCGTGGTTTTACCGGAGATTTTGTAAACATTTGGCTGGTCGGTTTTGATGATGTATTCATCGGAGACGTCATCGATTTCATCTTTGACGGTCCCGAACAATTCTTCATAAATATCCTTGTCTGTCACAATCCCGGAAGTGCCGCCATACTCGTCGACGACGACCACAATCGGGGTCTGCTTTTTAATCATTTGTTGCAAAATATTGTGAATCGGCGTCGCTTCAGGCACCGTGATCATCGCTCGCAGCAGTTTGGACACGCGCACGGTGTCATCGACTTGCGCCTGCTTAACCAGATCGTAGATGTAGACGTAACCCAGCACCTTATCCTTATCGCCATCGGCCACGACGGGGAAGCGGCTGTAGCCTTCCTGCAGGTAGTCGCGGATGACCTCATGCACGGTGGCTTCGATGTTGATGACCACCAAGGACGTCCGATCAACCATGATGTCATGCGCGGTTTTGTCATTCAAATCAAAGGCGCGCTGCATGTAGGTGACATCGTTTTGGTCCATGTCGCCAGTGGTGACGGCGGCTTTGGATAAGTTCAGAATTTCGGCCTGCGAGAAGGCTTCGTTGCCTTCATCCGCTGGCTTCATGCCCATCAAGCGCACCAGACCATTGGCGGAGGTGTTCAGCAGCCAGACAAAAGGATAGAATGCAAGGTGGAAGTAGTGCAGCGGTGTGACAATCAGCATTAACACTTTGATGGGAATATCAATGGAGATGTTCTTCGGCACGATTTCGGTGATGACGACTTCTAAGTAGGTCAAAATCAACACGCCAATCACGGCGCCGGCGGCATGCAGCCCGCCTTGCGGTAGTTGCAGATGGGTGAGTTGCATCAAATCGATCAGCAAAAACTCAACGGTTTCTTCCCCAATCCAACCCAAAATGATGCCGCACACCGAAGTGCCAACTTGGGTGGTCGAGAGATATTCATTTAACCGGTGAACCATATTAAGCGCCCGTTTGAGCTTGGCGCGGTTGCCTTCGCCGTTATCAATCATTTCTTCTAGCGCACTCGGGCGGCTTTGCACCAACGCAAATTCCGCCGCCACGAAGAACGCAGCGAAGATAAAGGTAACGACCATGACCAGCAAATTAGAGGCGACTTGGCCACTTGCCATTTTTCTAATTCCCCATTTCAATCAATTCAGTATGGGTATATTGTAGCATCTTTCGTTTGGATATGAGCGACGGCGGTGAAAGCAGCAAAAAATCCGCCCAGCCGCCTCAGGAGGAACCCATGAATCAAGTACAGATGTTAAAAGCAGTCCTAGCCGCATACGCCACCGATTCTGACCGGCCGCATAGTCAACTGATTGCGGCCCGCATGCCGGCCACGCCGCCGCTTGGCGTTCAGCCGGTGCGCTGGCGGCTGGTGAATCAGGATGTGGTGCAAACGATGCGCGAAGCTACCGGCCACATTGGGGTGATGAACTTCGCCAGCCCCACCAATCCTGGCGGCGGGGTGGAATATGGCGCCAAGGCCCAGGAAGAAAGCATCGCCAAATGCACCTACCTGCTGCCGCAGCTGCGCCTGTTTGAAGCGACCTATTACGCGCCCAACCGAGCGGACGCCCATCACGGCCTGTTCAGCGCCAGTTTGATTTACTCCGCCCACGTGCGGCAAATGTTTGGCGAAAATGGGCAACGGTTAACCAATCATTTCGTGGATGTGGTGACGGTGGCGGCGCCTAATCGCAGCTCGTTTCGCCGCTTGACCGCGGAACAAACAGGGCCGGATTTGCAATTGAAAATCAGCCAAACTCTGCGCGCATTCAAGGCCAATGGTGCGCGGGTCATCATTTTAGGCGCCTTTGGGACTGGGGTGTTCGCTAATCCAGCCGCCCAAGTGGCCACGATTTTCCGGGAAGAATTGACGCGGCCTGAATTTGCCGGAGCGTTTGACGACGTGATTTTCTCGATTTACGACCAGGCTGGGCGGACCTTCGCGGCCTTTCAAGCCATCCTTGGTGAATAAAAATCGCGCCTTGGTCCCGCCAAGCTGGCGGCGCCAAGGCGCGTTTGATGACTTAATGTTGGCGGCGGGCCTTAGGGTTCCCGGCGGCTTTGGCGCGCTGGGCAATGATGATGAGGCTGCCAGCCAGTTCAGACTGTTTGGGCCGGAAGCATTCGGTGACCGTCAGCCAAGAAGATAGCTTACTGCGCACCTGACCGTCGCTTTGACCGCCGGACACGGCCAGCAGCATTTGCCCATTTGGCCGCAACAGTTTGGCGAGCAAATGGGAGCTGCGGCGCAGGTCATCCGTAGGTAAACTAAACGGTCCGACAATCAAATCGTAAGGCCCAGTGAGCAGATCATAGCGGCGATCAGGCATGATGCGAAACCGTAGCCGATCCGAACTGGCCAAATCACGCGCATGGCTAATGGCAGTGCCATCATGATCCACGCCTAAAACGGCAATGGCACCAGCGTTAATGGCCGCGCGGCAAAAGGCGCCATCATGACAATGCAGCGCTAGTACGCGGGCCCCAGCCAGCGGCGGTACTTTGGCCTGCAGCACCTGCCACAGCGGTTCGTGACTCGCTGTGGGCAGGGTGGCAGCCTCTGGTTTCATTTGCGGATAGGGTTCCATCTCAGCACGACCTTTCACATCTATTATAAGGGAATTGGCCCAGCCAGGAAAGCGCCGGCCAGGGCTTACAGATAAGACAGGTCGTTTTGCACCAAATCAGCATAGGTTTCGCGGCGCACCACCAGTTTCGCTTGGCCATTTTCGGCAAAAACCACGGCTGGCCGCGGGTTACGGTTGTAGTTGGACGCCATTGAGTAGCCGTAAGCACCAGTCGCCAACACGGCGATCACATCGCCAGGTTTGGTCGGCGGGAGCGGCGCTTCATCAATCAAAATATCGCCGGATTCGCAGTATTTGCCAACCAAGTGCACTGTTTCGATGGCTGGGGCGTGCGGCGAGGCGGCTTTGACTGCGGTGTAGTTAGCCTGGTAAAGAGCGGGCCGAATATTGTCGCCCATGCCGCCATCAACGGCCACATAGGGTCGCAACCCTGGCACGTCCTTGCGACTGCCGACCCGGTATAGCTGATAGCCCGCTGGTCCGACAATCGAGCGGCCGGGTTCAATCCAAATGGCCGGCTGCGCGAAAGGTAAAGGACTGGAATGCAGGGTAGCTAGAATCGCATCAACAAAGTCCGCGGCTGGCAAGGGGTCATCGCCATCGGTATAGCGAATGCCAAAGCCGCCGCCTAAATTCAGCACTTGCGGCGTGAAGTCGAAGTCCTGGTGCCAAGCCTTCAGCACCGACAGGAGTTTGGTGGCCGCGGCTTGAAAACCGGCCACCTCGAAAATCTGACTACCAATATGAGCGTGAACGCCCAATAAGTTGAGCTGCGGCGCGGCTAAAGCCAGCTTGGCGGCTTGCTTGGCTTGCCCGGATTCGAGGTCAAACCCGAACTTGCTGTCGGTTTGGCCAGTTTGATCATACGCGTGGGTGTGGGCCGAAATGCCTGGTGTTAAGCGTAGGAGGATATTTTGCTGTTTCGCCGGCGTGGCCTTGAGCAAGGTTTGCAGCAAGGCGAGCTCGTAGAAATTATCCACGATAATGGTGCCAACGCCAGCCGCCAGGGCCGCTTTGAGTTCCGCTTCACTTTTATTGTTACCATGAAACGAAATGTTGGCCGCTGGGAAGTTTGCCTTCAAAGCCGTGTAAAGCTCACCGCCGGAGACCACGTCGACATGGCAATGCTCTTGCGCTGCGACTTGATACATCGCGACTGTGGCAAAGGCTTTGCTGGCATAGCTGACTTCATAAGGCACCTGACGTTGTTCAAACACCGCGGCAAAGGCCCGAATTTGCTGACGAATCGCGGTGACGTCATAAATGTAAGCGGGGGTATCGAATTCCTTCGCCAAAGCTAAGGCGTCGCAGCCGCCAATGGTGAGATGACCGGCTGCGTTAGTGGTAATGTCCATGTGAGCTCCTCCTTGAGAACATGCGCGTTTGACTAGCAGTCTAGTCTAGTTGAAGGTTGAGGGTCAAGGCCATTATGGCAATTCCGTGCAGGTTGTGCTACAATTCGTTAAAAATTCACTTAGTATTTTCTCATGGAGGTCAATCATGGCAGAATTGCGCAAGGTCCACGGCTCGGAAAACAGTTTCTTTTTACTCGATCAAACCACGCTGGCCCAGCCGCTTCCTGCTGCAACGCTCAAAGCTTTCACCCAGCGCATCACCGACCACCAAACCGGGTTGTTAGGCGGCGCCGATGGGGTGCTGGTGGTGGATGATGCGCCTGGTGCGGCAGGCCGGATGACGGTGATCAACGCTGATGGGACCTACGCCAAAATGTGTGGGAATGGCCTGCGCACCGTGGCGCGTTACTTAGGCGAGAAAACCGGCCAGCCGCAGTTTACCGTTCAAACCGCGGAAGCCAAGCTAGCAGTGCACCGCGAGGCTGACCTTGCGCCGCAAGTACCGGCATACAGTGTGGAAATCTCGCCGGTCAGCTTCGAACCCTCAGCGCTGCCGTTTGCCGAACTGAACACAACGAAAATCATCGATCAAGTCTTGCCCGCTATCGACCCAGAGTTACACTTCACGGCAGTGGCAGTGCCCAATCCACACTTGATTGCCTTCGTGCCAGAAGCCGAGTTGAACGGGGATAAAATCGGCGCAATTGGCCAGCGGCTGAATGCCCCGAATCCGTATTTCCCTGAAGGCGTCAATGTCACCTTTGCCACGATTGAAGCCCCGCACACCTTGTTTGCTCGAACCTATGAGCGTGGCGTGGGCTTCACTAACGCTTGCGGGACGGGGATGGCCGCTACCAGCTTGGCCTTTGCCTTGACTTCAGACCAAACCGATTTCGATCAGCTGAACACGGTCTATAACCCCGGTGGCCTGGTGCAAACCGTGGTGCATGAGGCGAATGGGAGTTACTGGATTGAGCTGATCGGTAATGCTACGGTGACAGATTTGATCGACGTGCCGGATGCAGCGCTAGCAGCTGGCGAGTTCACCGGCGCGCAGGTGGCTTCAACCGGCGAGGAAGCGGCCTATCAAGCTTTCGTCAAGCAATTACCATACCGGCTGGTCGCTACGCGTTAACGTTGAAAAGGCGTTGATTGTCATTTACATGCTCAGTTAAACTGCCCGGCTAGCGTAAGCAATCTCGAAAGACCAGCCCTGAATGTGTGGGATAGATGAGCGCATAAGTGACTTCAGACGTTGAACTCCTCACGCACCAGAAACACTTTCCCCAACGTCATATGGTGTCGTGCTGATTTGTATAATGAAGGCATCAACCATTCTCTGGAGGGAAAGTCATGAAGAAGCGTTTAGTGTCGAAATTGGCTACGGCCGTCGCCATGGCCATCGTTGTGCTTGGCGTTGCAGCTTGCAGCAAAGCAAACGGTAAAAGCAGCGATAACAGTTCCAACTCCTCGTTGGCTAAGGCGGATAAGAAAGCCACCGCGAAGGCATCGAGCCGGAAAGCAGCGAAAGAGGCTGCTAAGCAAGAGAAGGCGAAAAAGGCAGCTTCGTCATCTTTAGCAGCCAAGGCATCCTCAGAGTCCGCTGCGGCCGCTTCATCTGCTGCCGCGGCCAGCTCGGAGAAAGTTGCCGCCGCGCAACAACAGGCCGCAGCCAACCTCGCAAAGGCGAAGCAATCGTTGATTGGCAAAACTTTTACCTGGAGCCCGGTTCTATTCAATGGTGGAGATATCCAAACGGCAATGGATTCTGGGGTGGCACCTCAGAATATTAACGCTGATGGCACCAAGACCATCAACTTTATCGGCCCATCGAGTGCCAAAGTTCACCAAATGGGTACGGACTTTAGTGTCTCGTATTCATTCTCTGACAGTAGTCTCATGATTGACGGCGTCACGATTCCGTTCACAGTAGACGCGAGTGGCTTCCATTGGAGGACAGTAGTCAAAAATGATTTTGGTGGCAACGTCACCTATGGCATGACCCAGCAATAAGCTGATGATTGGCAATGTTGATGGGCTCAATTAAACTAGTATTTCTATGACAAAAAATGGCCTGCCCCAGTTGAAAAACGGGAGCAGGCCATCGTTGATGAATTCAAAAAATGATCAAGGGTTCTATGTGTACTGCAGATAATAGAGCCTTTTTTAGTCGACGAAGACCAACTGGAATTCATTCGCTTTGGTGTCAATATTGACGGCAACGTGGCGGTTGAGATCGGCCACCAGGTTGCGAGTGAATTTCATTTTATCTTCGAAGTCGGTGTAATCCTTAGTTTCAGGGATGCTAGTGAAGTCAAAATTCTCGCCGATAAAGGCGGCATCGGTGACGTAGCGCAGGTTGTTTTCATCGTGGCGGCTACCAGGTTTAAGCACACTGTCGATGTAGTGGTAAAGCGTCGCTGGAGCGAAATTCAATGGCCGGTCCAATTCGGTTTTGATCGTGAAGTTCGGCACATCATCCGCCAGTGTATCGTTGACTTGAACCTGAGTTAACCCTTGATAAAGTTTCATTGTTTTCACTCCCTTTTTTCTACCTCAATTTTCAAGTCAAGTGCAACGATGATAACGAATTCTTGATAGTGGTCTAGTCTGTTACGCCATGCATCGGTAGTAATCGCATGGGCGAAGATAGTTCAGAATACGTCTGGGACGATGGTTCAGTGCGGATTGGACTGCTTGAA
>NZ_RHOK01000021.1 GCF_003946175.1 Lacticaseibacillus suibinensis
AAGCAGTCCAATCCGCACTGAACCATCGTCCCAGACGTATTCTGAACTATCTTCGCCCATGCGATTACTACCGATGCATGGCGTAACAGCCTAGACCACTATCAAGAATTCGTTATCATCGTTGCACTTGACTTGAAAATTGAGGGAAAATTTATTTTTTAAAGATGATTGTTTTAGGCTACTTCTTTTCGTTATACTAGTACATGTAGAGAACAGAAGACGGGCACTAAAGAAGGAGCTGGCAATTATGATCATCTTATACGTGTCACCAAGCTGCACCTCATGCCGTAAAGCCCGGGCCTGGTTGCAAGAGAATAACATACCATTTGAGGAACGTAATATCTTTTCAGCCCCTTTGAATGGCATGGAAGTTAAACATCTCCTGAGTATGACTGAAGACGGGACGGAAGAGATTATTTCCACTCGGTCCAAGATTTTTCAGGAGTTAGGCATCAAGATTGATGAGCTTTCGGTCTCTCATTTAATCAATTTGATTGTGCAATACCCCGGGTTATTGCGGCGGCCAATTATCATGGATGATAAGCGGCTGCAAGTTGGTTACAACGAAGATGAAATTCGCCGCTTCCTGCCTCGCACCGTGCGCGCCTTGGAACTGCAACAGGCGCAGCTACTCGCAGGGTTTTGAGCAGACGAATGACCGCTGGGAAACCGGTCCTCGGCAAGCACGCCGCCATGCTCGCCGAGGGCCGGTTTCCTTTTTTGGGTGTTAGACTTTCCATTTCATCGCCGGTGATTAAGTAGAAGAGCTGGCAACTCTTTTAGCCAGCACATGCTAAGCCAGGAGCGCGCCGAATAGAGATGAACGTAAACGGCCTCATTTCGCAGCCTAGTCGCGCTGCGTGGTGCCAACGCCGGAGTGGCTAGCTACGCTCAAGGCCTCGCCGTCAAAAAACGACGGCAATGCCTTGAGCTAGGCTACCCATTCGGCTAAAGGCGGCGCCACTCCGCAGCCTAATCGCGCTACATGAGGCCAACGCCTGAGCGATTAGCTACGCACCAAGCCTCGCCATCAAAAAACGATGGCAATGCTTGGCGCTAGGCTACTCGTCAGGCTAAAGGCGGCGCCACTCCGCTGCCTGATTGTGTTGCATTCTCTAAGATTATGGCGTAGAATGCCGTGGCGATGATAAAATCTGCTATACTGTGGGTTAAACCAGTGTTGCAGCAAAGTGAGGTGCAGTCATCATGGAAATGGAACGCATTAACGATAATACGATCCGCGTATTGCTCGGCAACGAAGATTTGGCCGAGCGCGGCATCACCGTGCTTGACCTGCTCGGGAATCACAAACAAATCGAATCCTTCTTTTACAGCATTCTAGATGAGGTCGATCAGGACCACAGCTTTGCTGAAGACGCCGCCGTGACGTTTCAAGTGATGCCGAGCCAATCTGGCCTTGAGCTTTTGATTTCGCGCAGCAAAGATGAGAATAACGACGAAGCGGATGGCACCGATGCAGACGAAGACAATGCTAATGTGCCTGACTTCATTCGCCAGCAGCTGAATGAATTAGACGATGATGACGACGAGGCGGTTGACGAAGGCGGCTTTATCGACGCGAAAGCGGCTGATCAGACCGAAGTGGTCATTCGCCTGGCTTCATTTGAAGACTTCATCAGCCTGGCCCAGGCACTGCGGCTTGAAGGCGCGGCGAGCGACTTATATACCTACCAGGATCGCTACTACCTCGTGCTGACCTTCTATGCCAACAAGGTAGCGCCAAGTGAAATTCGCGACCAAACCGCGGTGGCGGTCGAATTTGGCGACAAGGTCAACTTATCCAGCGATGTGTTGTCTGAATACGGCAAGCTGTTGATGCCAACCAGCGCGCTTGAAACAGGACGTTATTACTTCAAAAAATAAACCAGCGGCCGGACTACGAATTGGCGTAGTCCGGCCTGTTTTATGCCCAATCCGCTAGGCTTTAGTTGACGGCTGGCGGGAAATTGTGGTTCGATAAAGTTAAAGGTGTCAATTAATTGGCAGTAGGAGGTTCGGCTATGGCGAAACAGCTTCGTTTTACCAGCGTCTTTGATATTATCGGTCCCGTGATGGTGGGGCCCAGCAGCTCGCATACCGCTGGCGCCGCACGAATCGGCAAGGTGGTGCGCAATATTTTTGGCGAAACGCCGGAGCGGGTGGACATTTACCTGTATGAATCGTTTGCCAAAACTTATCGCGGCCACGGCACGGATATTGCGCTGGTGGGAGGTTTGCTGGGCATGGCGCCTGATGATGCGCGGTTGCCGGACTCCCTGAAAATCGCGCATGAGCAGGGCATCCATGTCACTTTTATCCCGAAAAATGATAAAGTCGACCATCCCAACACGGCGCGCATCTCGCTGAGCAAAGGCGAGCGGTCGATGACGGTCACAGGCGTCTCGATCGGCGGCGGGAACATTCAAATCTCAGAAATTAATGGCTTTAAGCTGTCGCTGAGCATGGGCACGCCGACGTTCATTACGGTGCATCAAGATGTGCCAGGCATGATTGCGGCGGTGACTGACATTTTCAGTAGCGCTCATGTCAACATCGGCACCATGACTGTGACGCGTGAGGCCAAAGGTGAAAAAGCCATCATGATCATCGAAGTCGATGATCGCAAGCCGAAATTAGCCGACCAGTTGCGCCAGCTACCGCATGTCGATAACGTCACATATTTCGAGTAGGAGGGTGCGCATGTTTTATACAGTTAAAGAACTGGTGGCGCAAGCCGAGCATTTCGACAGTGTGGCTGCCTTAATGATTCAGACAGAAAGTGAAACCAGTGGACGCACCCCGGATCAGATTCGCGCGTTGATGGGGCGCAATCTGGACGTCATGGCCGATTCCATTGCCGAAGGCATTGCTGGGGTGAAGTCAGTCACGGGTTTGACCGGCGGCGATGCCAAGCGGCTGGATGCTTATTTGGCGAGTGGTCGCAGTTTGCTGGGGCCGGTGGCGCTGGCCGCGGTGCGCAATGCCGTCGCGGTGAATGAAGTGAACGCCAAAATGGGCCTGATTTGCGCAACGCCAACCGCCGGCAGTGCTGGTGTGGTGGCGGGCACCTTGATGGCCGTGCGCGAGCCGCTAAAGTTGACCCGTGATCAGCAAATTGATTACCTGTTCACTGCTGGTGCCTTTGGCCTAGTGATTGCCAATAATGCTGGGATTGCAGGAGCTGAAGGCGGCTGCCAGGCGGAAGTCGGATCGGCGGCGGCGATGGCCGCAGCGGCTCTGGTGTGCGCGCAAGGGGGCACGGCGGATATGGCGGCGCAAGCAGTTGCCATCACTATTGCCAACTTAATGGGCCTGGTCTGCGATCCGGTGGCAGGCTTGGTTGAAGTGCCGTGCGTGAAGCGCAATGCGATGGGCGCGGCTCAAGCCTTGACCTCAGCTGACATGGCGCTGGCCGGCGTGCGGACCGTCATTCCACCAGATGAGGTCATTGGGGCGATGAATCAAGTCGGCCAGCAAATGCCAAGCGCCTTCAAGGAAACCGCGGAAGGCGGGCTGGCCGTGACGCCAACCGGTCGCCGCATTCGCAAACGTATTTTTGGGGATGACTAAGCGCTTAAGCCACCATCAGCCGAGGCCTGAAAAAAGCGCCGTCCACCTTGCACTGGCAAGGTGGACGGCGCTTTTGCTCTACTTGACGGCGAGTGCGGCTAGGGCCGCCACGCCAGCCGCTTTAGCGGCGATGATCAGACTGTCCTCATTGAGCAGAAAATCAGGACTATGATGCGGGTGCGCCTTGCCATCAGGGACCGCGCAGCCGATATAAAAGAAGAGGCTCGGTTTTGCTTGGGCGTAGTAGGCAAAATCTTCAGACGGGTCTTGCGGACCGCAGTCGAAGATGTCGTTGACTTCTGGAATCGCGGCCGCCTTGAGCGCTGCCACGGTGCTGGCCGTGAGCGTGGGGTCGTTGACCAAGACGGGATAATTATCATCATAATCCAAGTCTGCCTTGACCCCGAACATCGCTTCAATGCCGCCGATGATTTGCTCAATGGCGGCACGGACCGTTTTCCGCGTGGCCTCTTTCATCACCCGGACATCGCCTTTCAAGGTGACGCTTTGCTTGATGGCATTGTAGCTACCAACCCCATCGAATGAGCCAATGGTGACACTGGCGGTATCGAAGGGATCGATGCGGCGTGAGACCACGGTTTGCAGCGCGGTGACAAAATAGCTCCCCGCCACAATCGCATCGTTGGCTAATTGCGGCATTGAGGCGTGGCCGCCTTTGCCAGTGAAAGTCAGGGTGAAGTTAGAGCGGCCGGTTTGCGTCTCGCCAGCATGGTAGCCAATCGAACCGGTGGGCATACTGGACATCACATGCAGCCCCAGCACCTGATCGATGTTGGTTAACACGCCAGCTTCAATCATGCCTTTGGCGCCACCTGGGGACACTTCTTCGGCGGGCTGGTGAATGATGCGAATGCTGCCTTTGAGCTGGGCTTTCAAGGCATTCAGCTCGCGGGCTAAGACCAGCAGATACGCGGTGTGGCCATCGTGACCGCAAGCGTGCATCACACCGGGATTTTGCGAAGCGAAAGGCAAGTCATTCTCCTCTTGCACCGCCAAGGCGTCGAAGTCCGCGCGCAGGGCAATGTGCGGGCCTGGGTGCCCAGAGTCGATGTCAATGGCGAGGCCATAGCCCTCGCCGTAAGGCATCGGCGTGAGTCCGAGCTTGAGGTAAAAATCGCGAATATAGGCCGCGGTTGTTTTTTCTTTGAATGAGACTTCTGGATGTTCATGTAAGTGGCGCCGAATCCCGATAATTTCGGCCTGGCTGGCCTCTAGCCGCGTCATTAGGGTTTCTTGTACAGTCATAGCAGTACCCCTTTCTTTGAATTAGTTCTAAGGACTGCCTCAAGCTTACGCCAATGAAGAGCCTGAATGCACATAAAAAGGGGTGTCTGTCACACCCCGAGTGAAGTCGCTTAACTTGGCTGTGAAGTTACAGCGTTTTGAGCTGGCCCTGGAAATCGGCAATCGTATTTTTGCCTTTGGCCGCCATTTCAGCCGTCAATTCTTTGCTGAGCCGGTCGAAGACGCCGATGCCTTCCGTGGCTAAAATGCTGCCAACCGAAACAAGACTGGCCCCGCACAAAATCAGCTCATAGGCATCGCGGCCAGTGGTCACGCCACCGGTACCAATGATGGCAATCTCTGGGCGCAACCGCTGGCGGAAGGCGCGCACGTTGGCCAGCGCAATTGGCTTGGCGTACTGACCGCCAATCCCGCCGAACCCGCCTTTAGGTTTGATCAGCACTGTATCCGTTGCTGGGTCGATGAACAGCCCATTACCTAGGCTGTTGATGGAGTTGATGAACTGAAGCGGAAAATCATTCAAAATCGCCGCGACTTCATCGAATTGCGCGAGGTCAAAGTAAGGCGGCAGCTTGACGCCGGCAGGTTTCGTGAAAATGGCAAAAATCGCCTGCAAAATGTTGCGGGTCGTGTCAAAGTCGTAAGCAATCTGCGGCTTACCAGGGACATTCGGGCAGCTTAGGTTGAATTCAGTCAGGCCGGTGAAGGCAGAATCCTCAATCTTTTGCGCTAGCACTGGGAAGTCTTCCGGCTTCATACCGGCGACGGACAGAAAAATCGGTTGGTCGGGATGCTTGGCCTGAAAGGCGATGGCATAGTCGAGATAATAATCGATGCCTTGATTAGGGAGGCCCATCGAATTGATGGTCCCTAATTGCAGCGGCGCAAACCGCGGTTCCGGATTGCCTGCGCGTGCTTCCAAGGTGCCAGTTTTGGTCACCAAGGTGCCGGCACTACTGGCGGCGACTTCATCAAGTTCCTGGCTGGTCATACAATGAACCCCGCTGGCATTCATAAAGACGTTAGCGAAGTGATAATGACCAAGCTGCGTTTGCAAATTTACCAAGATTAGCGCTCCTTTTCGATTGACTCCGACAGATAATCTCTGCTTATTTAACCACAAAAAGTGGGAAATGGCTATGTCACGACAGGTTGCGCAGCTCGCCGCACGGCGCATCAGTGAGCTTCATCGTTCGCATAAAAATAGCCGACAGGGCGTCGACTAGCTCAATGAATTCAAAAATAAAGCCGCAATCGCGATACCGGCTGCCGCTAATGTCAGTCGTTTGGACCATTTTGGATCATGGCCCCGGAGCATCACCACCAGCCAGGCAATCAAACCGCCGGCTGCGACCACGATGCCACCAAGAAACAACCCCAGCGTGATCCGACCGATCATGACGTTGGCTCCATGCCAGTTAAGTGGGCAAGCTGGCCGGCCATGCGCTTGATTTCATCGGGTGGTGCTTGCGGTAAGGTAAAATGCATCATCATTTGATGGGGATCGAAATCTTCAGTGACGCTGACCAACGAATAAAACACATTCGGGTCATCAGTGTCAGGGATGGTATTGAGGGTATAGGCCTTCAAGGCAGCCGCATTTTTGGGTAAGGACTGAAGAAAGGAGGCTAAAACGCGGTAGGCGTAGTAAACCGTTTCTTGATAAGTAACGCCTTGCGCCGTGAGCTGGGGAATATTAACGAATTGAATCGTGTAACCATGGGCATTTTTCTCGTTGCGGGCCGCAAAGAAATAACGGCGCGTGGCCTTCGCCATAAAATCGCATCCTCTCATCTTGATTTCATTATAACATGGTTAGAGTCTATCGCAATGCACTTTTCAATCTCTCATTTTCATAATCAATCCCGACTTTCACGGTTTTTTTGCGGCCCGCGCTTGCAAAATTCTAGTGGCGCCGGTATACTGAATCGTGTTGTTGCGGTTGTAGTTTAGTGGTAAAACTTCAGCTTCCCAAGCTGACGTCGCGAGTTCGATTCTCGTCAACCGCTGCAAGGCTGGTGCGGAGGCGTACCAGCTTTTTTATCGGCATGGAGAAAGAGGACGGCACCCAGACGTTTTCAGTGAGACTGCGGGCAGTGTGAGCAGTTAGCGACAGGGGCCTGCGCGCTTTTGAGCCTAATTGAATCAATTGAGTGGACATTATTGTCAACAAGAGTGGTACCGCGGGGAAACTCGTCTCTTTCAAAGTGAATTTGAAAGTGACGAGTTTTTTTGTAGAAAGGATGAATGAACATGGATTTTAAACAACAAGTCGTTGACGCCTTGCATCAGGCCATTGGCGATCAACTCACGCCAGTGGAAATTTCGAATTTGGTGGAAACGCCTAAAACTAACGCCATGGGGGACTACGCCTTCCCGACCTTTGCCTTGGCGAAGGTGTTCCGCAAGGCGCCCAAGCTAATTGCAACTGATCTGGTGGCTCAAATCGACGCCACGCCGTTTGAAAAAGTTGAAGCCGTGGGCGGCTATGTCAACTTCTTTCTCGATAAAATCAGTTTTGCGCACAGCATTTTAACCACCATCGCGGCTGACCCAACCCATTATGGTGACCAAACTTTGGGTACCGGGAATGTACCAATCGACATGTCTAGTCCTAACATTGCCAAGCCCATGAGCATGGGCCATTTGCGGTCCACTGTGATTGGGAACGCTTTGGCCAACATCCTGAAGAAAACCGGCTACAGCCCCATCAAAATCAATCACTTAGGCGATTGGGGCACGCAATTCGGGAAGCTGATTGTGGCCTACCGCAAGTGGGGTTCTGAAGCCGATGTGAAGAAGGACCCAATTCACTACCTCGTGCAATACTACGTCCGATTCCACGAAGAAGCGGAAAAGCATCCCGAATTGGACGACGAGGCGCGGCAAGTCTTCAAACAGCTGGAAGACGGCGACCAAGAAGTTTACAAGCTGTGGTCCTGGTTCCGCGAAGAATCCCTGAAAGAATTCAACCGTATCTATGCCGAACTCGGCATCGAATTTGATTCTTACAAAGGCGAAGCGTTCTACAACGATAAGATGGACGCGGTGACCGATGAACTTGAAGCCAAGGGGCTGCTCAAGGAAAGCCAAGGCGCCGAAATTGTTGACTTGACCAAGTACGATTTGAACCCGGCCTTGATTCGCAAATCCGACGGCGCCACGCTCTATATGACGCGGGATTTGGCGGCGGCGATTTACCGGCATGACAATTACAACTTCGTCCAAAGTCTGTACGTGGTCGGCAATGAACAACGCGAACACTTCCAGCAGCTGAAAGCCGTGCTGAAGGAAATGGGTGATGATTGGGCCGATAATATTCACCACATTCCATTTGGCTTGATTACCTCTGGTGGCAAGAAGCTGTCCACCCGCAAAGGCAATATCATTTTGCTGGAGCAGGTGCTTAAAGACGCCGTGGGCTTGGCCAAAGCGCAAATTGCCGAGAAGCATCCGGATCTGGCCAATGCTGACCAGGTGGCCCATGAAGTCGGGGTGGGCGCGGTGATTTTCCATGACTTGAAGAACGAACGGTTGGACAACTTCGACTTCAACTTGGAAGAAGTCGTGCGGTTTGAAGGCGAAACCGGCCCTTACGTTCAGTACACCAATGCGCGGGCCAACAGCATCTTAAAGAAGAGCAGTCAAGACCCGGCCGCTGAAGTGGCGTTGACGGATCCCGCGGCTTGGCCAGTCCTTAAGGCCTTGGCCGACTATCCGGCGGTGATTGCGCGGGCGCTCCAGGCCTACGAACCTTCCGTGATTGCCAAGTACGCGTTGAAGCTCGCCAAGGCGTTCAATCAATATTACGCGAATGTCAAAGTCTTGGTTGACGACGCCGAATTACCGGCGCGGTTGGCCATGGTTCAAGCAGTGTCGACCGTGCTAACGGATGCTTTGCATCTGCTGGGCGTTGGTGCGCCAGCCGAAATGTAACCAAGGAGGCAGCGAAGATGAATAAGACAGAGCGGCAAAGCTTAATGGCCAAAATCATTAACCAAAAGCCGATTGGCACTCAAGAGGAGCTGCTGGCTGAATTGAAGCGCGCCGGGATTGACGCGACCCAAGCCACGATTTCCCGCGACATCCGCGAAATGCGGGTGGTGAAGGCGCAAGATGCGACAGGCAATCTGCGGTACACCGTTTTTCGCGGCGATTCCGCTTCCCAACTGGAGCGCCTCAGTAATTCCGTGCAAGAGGTGGGTTTGTCGATTACGCAGGTGCAATTCATGAATGTCATCAAGACGCTGCCTTCGAATGGTAATTTGATGGCTGCCATCATTGACGGCATCAGCTTTCCTCAAGTCGTTGGTACGATTGCTGGGCATGACACCATTGTGGTCATCAGCCCTGATGTTGAAAGCGCCCAGTGGTTCAATGCCGCCTATCATCGCGCGTTTGTCGATTAAACAAGAAGACGCTTGCCACGGTGGCAAGCGTCTTCTTGTTGCGGTTAAAAAGGGGCGGCGGCAGTGGCCGTCAGCGGCTTGCCAGTGAGGGGCTGCCGCCACGTCAACTTGGTCGCATGGAGCATCAGCCGCTCAGCCGGCGCTGTGGGGCCATACAAAGGGTCGCCGATAATCGGATAGCCAATCGCGGCCAAATGTACGCGTAGCTGGTGGGTGCGGCCTGTGCCCAGGGTCAGCAGGACCCGGCTGGTGGTGGCAGTTTCCTCCAGCCGTTCAAAATGCGTGAAGGCTGGCAAGCCGTCCGCCCGCACCATGCGTTTGCGTTTGTCGTTGGGGTCTAAGCCGAGGGGCAAGCTGATGTCGCCGCTGGCGGCAATGCCGCGGGGCACTAAGGCTTGGTAGCTGCGGGCCATGGTTTTAGTCGCCAATTGCTGATTCAAGATAGCCTGACTTAAGGGGTCTTTGGCAATCAACATTAAGCCGCTGGTGGCCATATCCAGCCGATGGGTGATGTAAGCCGGCTTGGGCGCCAAATAACCGGCAACCAGATTCATCAACGTCCCGGTTTCGTCAGGTTGGTTGGGATGCGGCTTCATGCCTGCCGGTTTGACCACCACGATCACGTTGGCATCTTCATACGCGATAGCCAGCTTGCTGAGTTCAGGCTGGTACAGCGGTGCTGGGGCGACAAACCGCAAAGTGACCGGCTCCCCAGCCAGGACCGGCTGATTGAAGGGCCGATACCGGCCGGCAATCAGTACCCCTTCAGTCAGACGCAGATGGGCTTGCCACTTTTTGGGCAGCCGAAGGGCGGTGAGGAGCGCGCGCACACTGGGCTGCGCTGACGCAAGTAAGTGAAACTCGAATTCTGGCATGACAGCTCCTTATAGAAATTCTAAAATCGGACGGAAGGCGGACAGAGCGCTGGGTAGGATATGCTAAAATAATCACAGCTATGACGCAGTTGCGTCATTTTTTTGAGAAAGGGGGCAGCATCATGGCAAATAGCGACTCCGCCTTTAAAACGGCGATGGGCAAAACCTGGCAGGCGATTAAGTGGTTCTTTCGCCGCTTTCAAGTGATCCGCTGGGTCATTTTCCTTGGCTTGCTGGCTACCTTACTGCTCTCCACCTGGTTTACTTACAAAGCCAAGACCGCGAATGTGCAAGAAATCAAAAGCACCATGCTCACCAAAACCACTTATTACGACAACAAAAATCAAGTGGCAGGCACGTTCTATGGGCAAAAAGGGACCTATGTTGATCTCGATCACATTTCCGTTAACGTCCAAAACGCTGTGATTGCGACGGAAGACCGTAGCTTTTATTCCAACTGGGGCTTTGACATCAAGGGCATTTTGCGGGCGTTGGTGCATCTCGTCATTAACCGCGGTCAAATCACCGGGGGCGGGTCCACCATTACCCAGCAACTGGCGAAAAATACGTTGCTCTCGCAAAAGCAAACCTTCCTGCGCAAAGGCCAAGAAATCTTCCTAGCGGTGCAACTGACTCGAGTTTACTCTAAAAAAGACATCTTGACGATGTACCTTAACAACGCCTATTTCGGCAATGGGGTCTGGGGGGTCGAGGACGCCTCCAAGCGGTACTTCGGCAAATCCGCCTCGGCCTTGACCGTCGGCGAAGGCGCGACGCTCGCCGCGATGCTGCGTAGCCCCAGTTTTTATAATCCAATCGATCACATGGATAACGCCATTTCCCGGCGTAATTTGGTGCTCAGTTTGGAGCAAGAAACCGGTAAGCTGACCGCCGCGCAAGTGAGCGCGGCGAAGAATACCGGGCTGACCTTGAAAGATACCTATACCGCTGATAATCAGCAAAAGTATCCTTATTTTGTTGATGCGGTAATCACCGAAGCCTACAAGGAAGACGGCATCAGTCAAGACGACATTGTCAATAAAGGCTACCGCATCTACACGACCTTAGATACCACCTATCAAACCAAGATGCAGGCCGCTTTTGACGCCGGCTATGTTTTCCCAAGCAATGCCGCAGATGGCACTAAGCCGCAAGCCGCTTCGGTGGCGGTTGATCCCAACACCGGTGGGGTGCTAGCCGTGGTCGGCTCGCGCGGGCCGCATGTGTACTTAGGCTTCAACTACGCCACGCAGCTGCAGCGGCAGCCTGGCTCGACGTTAAAGCCGCTGATGGCTTACACGCCGGCGCTAGAAAATGGCTATTCGTACGACAGCGAACTCACTGACAAAAAACTCAGTTACGGCAAAGATCATTACACACCAACCAACGAAGACGGCATTTACCGTGGCCAGATGCCAATGTATCAGGCGCTCGCGCTTTCAACCAACGCACCGGCAGTTTGGTTGATGGACAAAATTGGCCTGAGCAAAGGGGTAGCCAGCCTTTCCCGCTTTGGCTTAACCCTTGCGGATAAGGATAAGGTCCAGCTGGGCTCGGTGCTTGGCGGCATCTCCACCGGTTATTCACCACTGCAACTGGCGCGGGCCTATGCGGCGTTCGCTAGTGGTGGCACGCTCCCAGAAACGCATTTCATTCGCAAAATTGTGGATGCGACTGGCCGCACCGTGGTGGACAATGAACCCACGAGCAAACGCATCATGAAAAAGTCGGTCGCCACTGAAATGACCAGCATGATGATCGGGGTGTACAACGAAGGTACCGGGGTCTACGCGAAACCATATGGCTACACCATCGCCGGGAAAACCGGGACCGTTGAAACGCCAGCAACTTGGGGCAACGGCAAAGGCGCCGAGGACTCTTGGGCGATTGGCTACACGCCAGATATCGTGGTTGCCACCTGGACCGGCTTTGCCAATACCAATGCCAGTCACTACCTCCAGCAGGGACAAGGCGCTTCCAAGTTGTTCAAACTCGAAATGAGCAATATCTTGCCAAACACGCCGCAAACGAAATTCAACACCACCGACGCCAAAGCCCGCGCCACCCTCCAGACCCCAACCACCAGCGACGGCGGCGACGTCTGGTCCAATATCCAAAGCGGCATCCAAAACGGCGTTGAACAAGCTAAGGACACGGTTTCGAATTGGTTCAGCGGCCTCAAGGGGATGTTTAATTGATCGTGACCGTGCGTCATTCCTATGGCCAGCCAGAGGATTTTCGACAGTTGCCAGCGCGGGGTCAAGCAAGCACTCGACCCGACCGGATGATCAACTCTACAGTGAATGACAATTGCCCAAACCACCGTAGGCAGGTACAATGGGTAGACGAAGGCGCTTGCGCCGGTTCATAAAAATTGAAAGAGGTGCCTCATGGCAAACGTTTACGATACCGCTAATCAACTGGCTGCTGATCTGAAGCAAAGCCAACAGTTCCAAGACCTGAAAAAGAGCTACGACATGCTCAAGCTTGATCCAGTTGGTTTTGCCCTGTTCCAACAATTCCAAAACCTGCAAATGACGTTGCAACAAAAGCAAATGCAAGGCCAGGAAATCAGCCAAGATGATGTGAAGCCGCTTCAGGACCTGTCCGAAAAGATGCAGAACATCGACGCCATCAAGGACTTGATGGCCAAAGAACAGGGCTTGTCCACGGTGATGGATGACATCAATCGCATCATTGCCCAACCGATTAGCGAAATCTATCAAGGCGAAGGCGCAGACACGCCAGCAGAAAAATAATCAACAAGCAAGAAGCGTCCAGGGCGGCGCTTCTTTTGCTTTGGCGCCGAGACTGGTACACTAAAGGCAACAGACACACAGATGGAAGGGTAAACAATGGCAAAACAAATTTTCGACTATGCCAATGGCGCCGAGCTGAAGTTGCCGGTGCTGGTCAAAGGCGCTGAAGTCCGCGTCGCCAAAAATGGTAAGAAGTTCATCGCATTCACATTCCAAGATCCTTCAGGCCATATTACGGCCAAATTTTGGGACGCGTCGGAAGACGACATTGCCCAATATCAGCCTGGCGTGGTGGTGCTGCTATCGGGTAAGCGCGAGCTGTACCAAGGCAAACCGCAGCTGAAAATTTACACCTTGCGCCTTGCCACGCAGGAAGAAGGCAATGATCCCGCCAACTTTGTCGAGCATGCACCGGAAAGCCAGGCGGATATGGGGGAAGAGCTGAATGACTTTATCTTCCAAATCACCAATGCCAATTGGAATCGCATTGTTCGCCGGCTGCTGGCTGACCACAAGCAGCAGTTCTTGACCTATCCCGCCGCCAAGTCTAATCACCATGCCTTTGCTGGCGGCTTGGCGTTTCACACGTTGAGCATTCTGCGTCTGGCCAAAAGCGTGGCCGGGCAGTATAGCCAGGTCAATAAGTCGCTGCTGTATGCCGGCGCGATTTTGCATGATTTGGGGAAAACCATGGAGCTCACCGGGCCAGTGTCGACCGAGTACACCATGGAAGGCAACATGATTGGCCACATTGTCCTGGTGGATGAAGCCATCGTCGAAGCGGCGCAAAGCCTGAAAATCGACATCCATGCGGAAGATATGATCATGCTGCGGCATATGATTTTGTCTCATCACGGCTTGCTTGAATATGGCTCGCCAGTCCGGCCTGAATTGCTGGAGGCCCAGATCCTGCATGACCTCGATGAGCTAGATGCCAGCATCAATATGCTGTCAACGGCGTATCAGCATGTTGATCCCGGCACCTTCACTGAGCGGTTATTCGGGATGGATAATCGCCGCTTCTACCGGCCAACGAATGGCCAGACCTATCCGGATCCCAGTGCAGAGCGGTAATCTAACTACCGTATCAACCACCAAAGCTGAGCCTCGCTGCTCAGCTTTTTTGATTCTGAGGACAAAAAAACACGGCCAACAGATGGCCGTGCCAGGATTGCTTGAGTGATTACTTGGAGCTTGAGCTAGAGCCAAGGTAGACAGACAGCACGTTCTTGAGATCAGAGTCCTTGATGTTGACGTCTGCTTTGGTCAGCACTTTCTTGATGACGCCGGTCATGATGGTTTCATCACTTTCCCAGGTTGTGTACAGCTGGTTGGTGAGGTCCTTCTTATGATCGCTCATCTTGCCTTTAGCGGGCACCTTGATCGCACGGATGATGTGGTAGCCGTAGCTCGTCTTAACCGCGGTTGTGGTGAAGTCGCCGGCTTTCTTCAGTTTGAAGGCGGCTGCCTTGAAGGTGGAGTCGAGCTGGGTGTCGGTGTTGTCAAACGCGGCCAGCTTACCAGCAGTGGAAGCCGTCGCGGTATCGGTTGAGTACTGCTTAGCTAACTTCTTGAAGTTGGCTGCGGTGTTGTCCTTTTGCAAGGCCGCAATCACTTCTTTAGCAGTATCTTCCTTAGCCACCAGAATGTGTTGAACCGTGATTTTCGGTTCGTACTTCTTCCATTGCTTCTTCAGTTGCGCTTCAGTTGGCTTCTTTTGCGCCTTGAGGGCTGCTTCTGAAAGCAGGGAGGTCTTGATTTGGGCCTTGAAGGACTTTTCCGTCAAGCTGTTTTGGCTCAATGCGGCGGCGAAGTCTTGGCCGGCATCCGTGTACTGTTTCTTGACGCTGTTGTATTGCTTGTTAACGGCAGCATCGGAAACTTTCTTGCCGTATTGCTGTTCAAGCGCCTTTTCAACGATCATGTTCCGCAGGGTGGCTTCACCACCGGTGCTGGAAGTCTTCATTTCGTTGTAAAATTCGTCCTTGGTGATCTTGGTGCCTTTCATGTTGGCGACAGTTTCACTGCCACTTGAGCAACCGGCTAATGACACGGCCAGTAAAATACCAGCGATGCCGGCGATCCACTTTTTCATAACGTACAGCCCACTTTCAATTTGGAATTTTGGTGCAACACTTTGTCTAATATACCACAATGCGCAAAGGCTCGATGGGATTTCACAGAACCTTCATAATTTCAGTTTTGTACTGGCTCAACGGGTTTGGGGTCAGCCGCCGCCGCGTTGATGTCATCCATGGCCTCGGCGATGGTATCCAAATGGGCCTGCATGGCTTTGGTGTGCGCCTCGGTTTGGAAGGCAAAATCCGTGGCACTATCGGTGATGTCTTTTAAGTTCGGGGCCAGGGTGGTTTGAATCTCCTGTTTCAAGTCGCTCAGCGCATGGCCAAAGCGCGTCACAGCATGTTGGACGTCAGTGGTGGCGTGAGTGAGGTCATCCGAGTAGGTGACCATGCTTTGCAGGCGCTGTGGCCCAGTTTTTTTGGCGGTTAACAACCCGTATGCAACCCCGGCGATGGCGCCGAGCAGAAAACCAGTTTTGAACTTCATCAGTCTTCAATCCTTTCGTGAATGGCTGCCGCGATGGCCTGCAGCTGCTTCGTGTCGTATTGGTCGGTGTGGTCGCCAAAGTGGATGGCAAAATCATCCTGGTCGGAGTAGCGTGGCAGCAGGTGAATATGAGAATGGAAGACGCTTTGGTAAGCCACGGTCCCATTGTTGTTCATGATATTCATGCCGACAATCCGCGGATCGCTGGCTTTAATGGCCTTGGCAATTTTAGGCACGCGGGAGAACACCGCGGCAGCTAGGTCGGCATCATAAGCAAAAATGTCCGGTACGTGCACCTTAGGCACTAGCAGCGTGTGGCCCGGTGTCACTTGTGAGATGTCAAGGAACGCTTTGACCACGTCATCTTCATAGACAGTGACGCTGGGAATGTCTCCCGCGATGATTTTGCAAAAAATACAGTCTTCAGCCATGGTGTTTTCCCTCTTTCGTAAACGTTTCGGTTATTTCCATGCTATCATAAAATCAAGTAAAAAGTAGCGGAAAGAGGACAGGCTTATGACATTGGCTTTGGAGAACGTGACCGGTGGTTATGGCAATTTACCGGTGATTAAGAATTTGAGTTTTGAAGTCCCGGATGGCCAAATTGTCGGCCTGATTGGGCTCAATGGGGCGGGCAAGTCCACCACCATCAAGCACATCATCGGGCTGCTCACCCCAATGCAAGGGGCCATCAAAATCGATGGCCAAACCCTGGCCGAGGCGCCTGAAGCCTACCGGCAGGCGATTGCCTATGTCCCAGAAACGCCGGTGCTGTACCCGGAATTGACTTTGAAAGAGCATCTGGAGCTGACGATGATGGCTTACGACTTAGACGCCACAGCCACTTGGCCGCGGGTCATTGAGATGCTCGAACAGTTCCGGCTGGCCAATAAGCTCGATTGGTTCCCCGCTAACTTCTCTAAAGGGATGAAGCAAAAGGTGATGATTGTGGCGGCCTTTATGACCAATGCCCGGCTTTATATCATTGATGAACCTTTTACTGGACTGGATCCACTAGCCGTGCATGATTTACTGGACCTTGTCGAGCTGAAGAAACAGGCGGGCGCCGCGGTGTTGATGTCGACCCATATTTTGGCGACGGCGCAGCAGTATGCGGATCAGTTCGTCTTGTTGAACAATGGCCAAGTCCGCGCCACAGGCGATTTGACGAGCTTGCAGACGCAGTTCAACTTGGCCGATGCTGACCTTGATGCCATTTACATGGCCATGACGAGGGAGGCATAAGCATGGGCACATTGTGGCGCACGCGCTTGCGGCAACATCAAAAACAACAATTTAAATATCTGCAGCTTGTCTTCAATGACCATTTTGTCCTGGTACTGGTGATATTGGTAGGCGCGTTGCTGTACGGCTACAGCCAGCTGGTGAAAACCCTGGTGCCTGCCTGGTGGCTGCGGCCGCTGCTGGCGCTGATTTTGACGGCGCTGCTGAGCTTCGGCCAGTTAGCTACGCTGGTCGCGCCGGCTGATGGCACGTTCTTGTTGCCCCAGACTTCCGCTTTTGCCAAATTTCTGTTTAAGGCGCGTCGGTATAGTTTGCTGCTGCCAAGCGTGGTGTTGGCCTTAGGGGCGTTGGCCAGTGTGCCGCTGCTGGCGGTAT
This sequence comes from Lacticaseibacillus suibinensis, assembly GCF_003946175.1. Lineage (GTDB taxonomy): Bacteria > Bacillota > Bacilli > Lactobacillales > Lactobacillaceae > Lacticaseibacillus > Lacticaseibacillus suibinensis. The sequence continues at coordinate 17,068 of NZ_RHOK01000021.1, forward strand.
TGAAGATAGATCCTCTAAGCGGGGGCTTGACCCTCGCGGCGGCCTTAATCATGTTTAAAGATAGCGACTTATGGCTGGCACTGATCAGGTCTTATCAAGGGGCTTGGCCAATCTGGCTGCGGCGGGTGAGCTTGCTGGTGGTGGCCTTCGTCAGTGTGACGGCCGCGCTTTACTGGCATCCGGCATTAGCAATGGTGGTGGCTTTGGCTCTGGATCTGACTTTGCGCTGGCGCATTGGCGAGCACTTTGCCCCAGAGCGCCTCGACTGGCTGACCTTGATTGCCAATGAAGACAAACGGATGGATCGGCTGTATCGCTTCTATAATCTGTTTACCGATGTGCCAGGCCTGAGCGGCGGCGTGCGGCGCCGGCGGTGGTTAGATGGCATTGCTAAGCTGATTCGGCCCAACCACAGTCATACCTGGGCGTATCTGTACTGGCGGGGCTTTTTGCGGCAAACCACTTATCTGGGCCTCTATGTGCGGCTGGCCGTTGTGGGGGCTGCGGTCCTCATGTTGCTGAAGACTTGGTGGCTGGCGGGCTTGGTTGGCATCTTGTTTGTGTATTTAGTGGGCTTTCAGCTACTCCCACTGGCCGGGGCTTACGACGAAAATGTCTTCGCGCAACTTTACCCGGTACCAACGACGCAGCGGCCGCGGGCGTTCCAGCATCTGACTGGGGTGCTGCTCGGCCTTTTGGCAGTGCTGCTGGCTGTCGGGCCGGCGCTGATGGGGCGATGGCTGATTGCTGGCCTGGTTTTGGCCTGCGGCGCGGTGTTTGCTGGCGGTTTTGCATACTGGTATGTGCCGTGGCGGTTGCAGCGCCACTAAAAAGCGCTGGCCGGCCGGTGAGGGCTTGACGTCAGCGTAGGGCCTTGGGTAAGATGAAGTATCTGATTGTTCGGTCCCGATTTTTGGGGAAATTTTGGCCTTTGCTACAGGCAGCAGGGCCCAAGGAGGCGGCGGGCATTGTTTGATTTGGAACCGGGATGGTCGCTTGAGCCCATCGGTGGTACGACCGGCGGCGCCTTCATGGGCGTTTATGCCCATGAGAAATTCTTTTTAAAACGCAATGCGTCCCCCTTTTTGGCGGCCTTATCCGTTGAGGGCATTACCCCGAAACTGATTTGGACCAAACGCATGGCTACCGGTGATATTCTCACCGCCCAAGACTGGGTCAACGGTCAAACCCTCAGCCGCACGCAAATGAATTCGGCGATGGTGGCCAAACTGCTGGCTAAGGTGCACAATTCAGTGTTATTGCGCCGAATGCTCCGCAAAGTCGGCGGGCGCCCGCAAACCCCGAAACAGCTAGTGGACCACTATTTGGTCAATCTCGCCCCTGAGTTGCGCCAGCATCCACTGGTGCAAGCCACGATTGCGGCGTTGCATCACTTGCCGCCAGTCGCTACTGACTTGCGCGTATGCCATGGTGACCTCAACCACAAAAACTGGCTCTTATCCGATTCCCAGCAGCTTTACCTGGTCGACTGGGATCAAGCGAGCCTGGGCGATATCGCCTTTGATCTCAGCGTGGTTCTGATCAACTATGTGCCGCGCGGGGAGTGGCCCCAGTGGCTCGCCGCTTATGGCTGCGAACTGACTGATGATTTGCTGGCCCGCATCACTTGGTACGGCGAACTGCACTTGTTGCACGAAATTAATCAACAGCTTGGTCAGCAGCGTTATACCGAAATGAACCAGGCCCTGCGCCAGTTGCAACAACTGATGAAATAGACGAACGGACCCGAGCCAAATGCTCGGGTCCGCTTCATGTCGAGGATAGATTAAAGGAGATTAACGATTTTATGCGATTAAGAAACAAACCTTGGGCGGCGCCGCTCATTGCCGCCAATCCTGACCTGATCAGTGTGCGGCCAGTTGACATGGCAGGCAAATGGCAGGGGAAATTCAGCCAAACGCAACCGCTCTACTTAGAAGTGGGCTCCGGCAAAGGTCAATTCATTATCGAAATGGCCAAAGCCCATCCTGATCGCAACTACATTGCCTTAGAAATTCAGGAAGTGGCGATTGCGTACATCTTGCGCAAGCAGGTCGCCTTGCAACTGCCCAACCTGCACCTGGTGTTAGGGGATGGGGCAGATTTGACGGACTATTTTGCGCCTGCCGAAGTGGCCGGTTTGTTCTTGAATTTCTCCGATCCCTGGCCGAAGTCGCGGCACGAAAAACGGCGTCTGACTTATCGCCACTTTTTGCAGCAGTATCAAGCCATCATGGCGCCAAACGGGATTTTGCAATTCAAAACCGATAACCAGGGCTTGTTTGAATTCTCGATGGTTAGCATGAATAATTACGGCATGGTGTTTGACCTGGTGGCACTGGACCTCCATCACGATCCGCGGGTCACCGATAACATCGAAACCGAGTATGAGCACAAGTTCAGCAGTCAAGGCGGGCGTATTTATGAGCTGGTGGCGCGATTTCCCCAGGCTTAACGTTCAGCGCGGTTAAGGCTGAGTATATTGCCGGATTCGCTGACCTGGAAGCGATAGATGTCGTGGTCGGTGGTGACGCCGCCGCGATAACTGGCAACGATTTTGCCGGCGACCAGCGCGGCCTCCGGGGCCATCGTCATCCAGCCACCGGTGATTTGGGCAGGCTCGACAATGACCGGCTTGATCTGGTTAAACAGCCGATTTGGCAGCAGACGGTGCCAGTACAGGTGATTGAGTGCCTGCGCGCCGAGGCCGACCAAAGTGGCTGTCGCCACAAACGTTAGGGCTTGATGCGATTTTTTCATAAGGCAAGGCTCCTTCTTGTTTTCTTCAGTATAGCGGAAACTGCGCAGAAGGGCATTGCAAATTGGCTGGGAACGCCGTATAATTTCCTTATTAAAAGTTAGTAGGAGGCAAACATGAAAGAGTTTAGTTCAGACGCAGAAATCTTGACCGCAGCCAAGGCTGACGGCAAGCAAATGTTGTTCTTCACCGCCGGCTGGTGCCCAGATTGCGCTTTTATCAAACCGGCAATGCCTGAGATTGAAGCGGATTATCCAGACTATACCTTTATCAAAGTCGACCGCGATGATAATATTAAGGTCGCGCAAGAAATGGGCGTCATGGGAATCCCAAGTTTCATTGCCTTTGAAAACGGCAAGGAAATCGGGCGGTTTGTGAACAAAGACCGCAAGACCAAGCAGCAGGTCGAAGACTTCATCACGGGATTGCCCGCCTAAAACGTTGCAGGGAGGCAATTTTTTGATTACCACGTATAACAAACCAGCACTGGGCGATACTCTGATTGTGGTATTGGCTCAAGACACGGCTGAGGAAACCACCAAACAAGCGAACGGCATCACCGGCATTTATGATGCCAAAGGCGCGGCGCTTGGCTTCAACTTTTTCGACGTGGCGCGCTTTACGCCGGTTGAAGGTCAGGGGCAGGTCCACTTAACCGTTGACCAGATTAAGGTTTTGAACCAAGCCATCCAAGGTGCAGGCCTGACCGGCGCATTACCATTAGAAGAAACGCCAAAATTCGTGATTGGTAAAATCATTGATTTTCAGCCGCATCCTAAGTCCGATCACTTGCATGTGACTCAAGTGGACTTTGGCACGCATCAGGAGCAAATCGTCTGCGGCGCCCCGAACGCTGCTTTAGGCCAAACGGTGGTCGCCGCGTTGCCTGGCGCTATGATGCCTGATGGTAAAATTATCTGGCCTGGGGAATTGCTCGGCGTACCAAGTTTTGGCATGCTGTGCGCGGCGCGAGAACTCGCCATTCCAGGGGCACCAGCGGCCCGCGGCATTTTGCTGATGCCAGACGACCTTGCTGCCGGTAGCGAATTTGATTTTAAACAAGCAGAAGCAGTAGTTGCTGCTTCCTAACCACTTCGACTCGAGTAATCGAGTCTTTTTTTGGCTAAAAATTGTGGTTTTTGCTGGTGGGGCTAAGCATTCGAGCGGGCCTATGCTAAAATGAAAACAGCATGAAAAAGAGAGGAAGCGGACTATGCCGCATTATGATGGGCCTGCTTTTAACCGCAGCCACCACCCGCATTCAGAATATCAAGCAGCCAAGCCGGCACATCGGCCCACTGCGCCAGCGGCAGTCGCACCTGCGTATCAAGTCGATCCCTTTGACGCCTTGCAGACGCCGGCTAGTGTGGCGACGCGGCAGCAGCATCGGGTTAACTATGAACAAATTCGCGTCCAACTAGCCGTAGATCCCGCGCAGCTTTACGTTCTCGCCGCGCCAGATGATCAAACGCCTTGGGCTACTGATCAAACACCGCCTCAAGCCGAACCGACGCCCAATGCACCTGAAACACCGGGCGATGATGCCTTGTCAGCCCAGCCTGCGCCGGCCGCTACCAGTGCCACCAGCACCGCTGAAGCTCAGCCTGTTGTCTCATCCGAGGCGACTGACGCGACCGGCCAAGCGGCTGAGGCGATCACTTCGCAAACAGCGTCTGAAACAGCCTTAACCTCGCCAGTGCCGCAATTGAACACTGCCAGTGATGCCGCCCAGGCCGACCTCGATGCGCAGATCAGCGCCAATGCCGCGGCAGCAAGTACCGAAGACCAGCGACCGGCCACGGTGACGGAACTGGTGGCAAATGCCAAGCCGGAGTCGACAGCGACCCCACCGCGGCACCATGGCACCAGGCCTAATCCCTTCGCTGTGCGCGCTTCGGTGCGTGATTACTTGAAAATGAAGAAAGCGGCCGCCAAAGCTGCCAAGGAAAGCCAGCCAGCGCCCCAGGCGGCAGCCGCTAAACCACTGCCGTCAGCCCAAATGCGGCGCCAAACCGCACCGGTAGCGCCAGTTGCGGCCGAAAAGACAGCAACGAAGCAAGTGGTCCCCCCGACGGCTGCTTATCAGTTGCCGCCGCTTACCTTGTTGAGTGATCCCGTGCACCAAGATACCAGCGAGCAGCAGACCTGGGTCGCGCAGCAAACTGAAACCTTGAACGCAGCCTTGGCTTCATTCAACGTCGAGGCCCAAGTAGTGGCCAGCACCGTCGGCCCAACGGTCACTCAGTTTCAGATCAAGCTCGCTCCTGGGGTGAAGGTCAATAAAATCACCAACCTTACCGATGATTTAAAACTGGCACTAGCCGCTAAAGACATTCGCATCGAAGCGCCAATCCCTGGCAAAAGCACGGTTGGCATCGAAATTCCCAACCGCAAACCGCGCCCGGTGATGCTCAAAGAAGTGCTGGCGGCGCCAGCGTTCCAAACCGCGATCTCACCGCTAACCATTGCGTTAGGGGTGGACTTGTTCGGCAAGCCTGTGGTGACCAACCTCGCGAAAATGCCGCATGGTTTAATCGCCGGGGCTACCGGGGCCGGAAAATCGGTTTTCATCAACAGTCTGATTACCTCGCTACTTTACAAGGCAACGCCGCGGCAAGTGCGCCTGCTGCTGATCGACCCGAAAGCGGTGGAATTGGCCGTTTATAATGGACTGCCGCATTTGGTTGCCCCAGTGGTTTCGGATCCTAAAGCGGCCTCCGCCGCATTGAAGTGGGCGGTCGGCGAAATGGAAGCCCGCTACGAAAAAATGGCGGCGGCTAATGTCCGCAGCTTGGCGCAATTCAACGATAAAGCGCGGGCGCACGGCGATGACGCTGCGGTCATGCCAAGTATTGTGATCATCATCGATGAATTGGCCGATTTAATGATGGTGGCGGCCAGTGAGGTGCAAGATTACATCGCTCGCATCACCGCCAAGGCCAGGGCGGCGGGCATCCACTTGATTGTCGCCACCCAGCGGCCGAGTGTGGATGTGATTACCGGCACCATCAAGAATAACATTCCGACGCGGATTGCGTTTATGGTGGCCAGCCAGGTCGACTCGCGGACCATCATCGACCATGCCGGCGCCGAAACCTTGCTCGGCCGAGGCGACATGTTGTTCTTGGGCAACGGGGCCAGCCAGCCCATTCGCTTGCAAGGCACCTTCATCGACCGAGAGCTGGATGCGATTACTGATTTTGTCCGCAACCAACAACCACCGCAGTATCTGTTTGATCCTAGCCGGCTGGTGGCCAAGGCCCAGGCGATTGAGGCGCAAGACGAGTTGTTCCCACAAGTGCTGAGTTACGTGGCCAGCGAGCAAACCGTGTCCACGTCGCAGCTGCAGCGCAAGTTTGCCATTGGCTATAACCGCGCGGCGAAGCTGATCGATGAGCTAGAAATGCGGCATTATGTTTCACCCGCCAATGGTTCCAAACCGCGGGATGTCTATCTAAACAAAGAAGATTTGCCCCAGCCGCAGCCGCGGTAGGGCTTAAACGAAAGAGGCTACATGATGACAGAGGAAATTGACTACTTTATTGGTATCAAAGGTTCAGGCATGAGCGCGCTGGCGTTGATTTTGCATGATTTGGGCCATCAAGTCCTAGGCTCCGATATTACGCAGTACACCTTCACTCAAAAAGGGCTGGAAGCTGCGGGCATCGAAACATTGCCCTTTGATGCAGCGAATATCAAACCAGGCTACACGATTATCTGTGGGAACAGCTTCACCGATGAACATCCGGAAGTGAAGGCCGCCAAGGCGCTAGGTCTCAAGTTCTATCGTTATCATGAATACCTTGGCGAACTGCTGAGTCATTACACCAGCATTGGCGTTGCCGGTGCGCATGGCAAAACCAGCACCACCGGGTTGTTGGCCCATACCTTAAGCGGCATCGACAAAACCAGTTATCTGATTGGTGACGGCACCGGCAAAGGCACGCCAGATTCCAAATTCTTCGTGTTTGAAGCTGACGAATATCGCCGTCACTTTCTGGCTTACAGCCCTGATTATCTGATTATGACCAACATCGACTTTGATCATCCGGATTATTACACCGGCATTGAAGACGTGTACGATGCCTTTGAAACCGAAGGCAAGCAGGTCAAAAAGGCCATTTTCGCCTGGGGCGATGATCCTTGGTTGCGTAAGCTTGATGTCAAGGTGCCCGTATATTACTACGGCGAATCTGACCAAGATGATTACCAAGCCAAAAACATCAAGCGTACGCCGGAAGGTTCCAGCTTTGATGCCTATCATAAAGACCAACTGTTGGGCCACTTCTTCGTGCCGCTGTTCGGTGAACATAGTGTGCTGAACGCCTTGGCGGTGGTCGCGGTTAGCGATGCGGAAGGCCTGAATCCCGATTATATTGCCCGTGAGCTGGCAAGCTTCTCTGGGGTTAAGCGCCGCTTCTCGGAAACAGACATCAACGGTACGGTCATCATTGATGATTACGCGCACCATCCAAATGAAATCAAGGCGACCTTGGATGCGGCCCGCCAGAAGTTCCCGGACCGCGAATTGGTGGCGGTGTTCCAGCCGCACACTTATTCACGGACGATTGCTTACCTGGACGATTTTGCCCAAGTGCTGAGCCAAGCCGATGCGGTTTACGTGACCCCAATTTTTAGCTCCGCCCGCGAAACCTCTGGTTCGGTTAGCGCCGAAGATGTGGTCGCTAAACTGAAAAATGGCGGCGAAGTCCTGCATGAGGACGATATGACGTCGCTGCTGAAGCACAAAAATGCCGCGATTGTCTTCATGGGTGCCGGGGATGTGCAGAAATATGAGCGCGCTTTTGAGGCCAAACTTTAATATCCGCCTAAAGTCGTATCCGGTTGTTTGTTATCTTTGGTATACTGAGAGGCAAAGATTCATGAAAGGAATGATCTCATGCAAGAACGACGCGTCGTGAATGACACCGGCCTGGCCGGGTTCTTCAATCGAGTTTACAGTGTGATGGGCTCCGGGTTGTTACTGACCGCTGCGATTTCTTACTTGCTCGGCACTGTTTTTTATAACCAATATGCCAACTTTGTGGCAAACCACACCTTTATGTTTTACATCTTGCTGTTTCTGCCGATTTTCTTGTCCATGGGGGTCAACAGCCGCCGAGCGCAGGCCAATGCCGGTTATGCCGGGCTGATGTTTTATCTCATTTCCGCCTGCTACGGGACGACCTTTACGGTAATTTTGATTCAATATCAAAGTTCCATCGTGGCGATTTCATTTTTGACCACCGCGGTGATCTTCCTCACCATGTCGGTGGTAGGCCGCATTACGAAGCAAGATTTGAGTCGAGCTGGCGTCATTGCCACCTCGGCTTTGATCGGCGTCATCTTGCTGTCAGTGATTAACTTCTTCATGCAGTCCTCAGGCTTGCAGCTGATTCTGAGCTACGCGATTTTGGTCATTTTCATCGTCCTGACGGCGTTTGATACCCAAAAGCTCAAGACGATTTACATGTCCGCCAACCAAGAAGGCGGCTATGTGGTGAATACCAACACCCTGGCGATTCAGGGCGCGTTGGCTTTGTACCTGGACTTCCTGAACATCTTCCTAGTGGTGCTGCGCTTGTTCGGTGGCAGCTCCAGCCGTGACTAAATCTCGCTTACCTGGCTTCCTCTAGTAGAGGGGCCAGGTTTTTGATTCCAGCGGTTTGAGGTTTTGACCCGTTCTGCTAGGCAGGCTACTCGGCAGGCTAACACCGCCGCCCTCTGCGGCTTCTAGTTGCGCTCCGCAGCCTGCGTGAAGTTGCGCTCCGCCGAGCAACGGGGGAGCGTCTAGCTACGCTTGAGGCATTACCGCCTAAAACCTGCGGTAATGCCTCAAGCTAGGCTAGCCGTCCCCCTAAAAGCGCTCGGCTTCGCAGCGTGAAGTTTGTTATACTGGGTGTCAGAAGAGCCAATTTAGGAGGCTAACCATGGCACAAGAAAAATTACTGCTGATTGATGGGAGTTCACTGGCGTTTCGCGCTTTTTATGCGATGTACACCCAGATGGACCGCTTCACCACCAAAGATGGGTTACATACCAATGCCATCATGACGTTCAATAGCATGCTGGATAATGTGGTGGATCAATTCAAGCCAGACCACATTCTGGTGGCGTTCGATAAAAGCGGTGGGACATTCCGCACCAAGATGTTCAGCGACTACAAGGCGCAGCGCGATGCGGCGCCAAGCGAATTTCTTGAACAGTTGCCTTATATTCATGAGTTGCTCGACGACCATGGCATCAAGCATTACGCGTTGCAAGACTATGAGGCCGATGATGTGATTGGCACGCTGGCAAAGGCGGCCGACACGCGCGGCTGGCACACCGACATCGTCACGGGGGATCGGGATCTGACCCAACTGGCCACGCCATCAACGACCGTGCAGGTGACCAAAAAAGGGGTCGGCGACCTTGAAGCCTACACGCCAGCACATGTCGCCGAAAAATTTGAGCTGGAGCCTAAGCAGATCATTGATTTGAAAGGGCTGATGGGGGACACCTCGGACAATTATCCTGGGGTCACCAAAGTCGGCGAGAAAACCGCGCTGAAGTTGTTGCATCAATTTGGCTCGATTGAGAACCTGTACGCCAACATCGATGAGCTCAAACCCAGCAAGATGAAAGAAAACCTGGTGAACGACCAGGCCAATGCCGAGATGAGTAAGACACTGGCCACGATTGATCAGGCGGCCCCGCTCACGATTGGGTTGGATGATTTGGCGTACACCGGCCCAGACCTTGATGCGTTGCGTGAACTTTATACCAAGCTGGAAATGCGCCAGGCCTTGGCGCACCTGCCAGCAGCCACCGCGGAAAAGCAGGCGCCGGTGCATTTTGTGGTACTCACGGATGCCAATTTGGCTCAGCTGCCAGAAACGACTGACCCGGTGGCATTTGAACTTGAGATGTTGGAAGATAATTACCACACTGCCGAGCAAATTGGCTTTTTCATTGGCACAGCCGAAGAAACCTTTGTCAGCACCGATGTCACCTTGTTGACGCTGCCGAAGGTGCAAACTTGGCTGGCTGATCATCAGCTGACGGTGTTTGATGCCAAGCGCAACCTGGTGGCCGCAGAGCGGCTGGGTGTGAAACTACCGCAAATTGATTTTGACCTTTTGTTGGCTTCTTATTTGCTCAATCCAGACCAAAACAGCAATGACTTCGGCCAAATCGCGCAAGACCATGATTACAACTTACCGTTTGACGAGGCCGTTTATGGCAAAGGCGCCAAACGGAAGGTGCCCGACGATGAAACCTTGTTTGGCCATTTTGCCCGTAAAGCCAAAGCGCTCCTCACATTGCGGCCACAGTTACTCGCTGAATTGAAGGCTCAGGATCAACTGAGCCTCTTCACCGATATGGAGCTGCCACTGGCCAAAGTGTTGGCCCGCATGGAAATAATCGGCATCGTGCTGGACAGCAAGACCCTGCAAGGCCTTGGCGACCAATGGACCAGCACCATGCATGTACTTGAGGAAAAAATCTATGCCGAGGCTGGGCTGAAATTCAACTTGAATTCGCCGAAACAACTGGGTGAGGTGCTCTTTGAGAAACTGCAGCTGCCTGTGATCAAAAAAACCAAAACCGGTTATTCCACCTCAGTCGATGTGTTGGAACAGTTGCGTTCTGCTAGCCCGATTGTCCAAGATATCCTGGATTACCGCACGGTCGCCAAGTTGCAGTCGACTTACGTGGCTGGGCTGCTCAAGGCGGTCCATCCGGATCATAAAATTCATACCCGCTACTTGCAGACGCTGACCCAAACTGGCCGCCTGTCTTCGGTGGACCCGAATATGCAAAACATTCCGGCCCGCGACGAGGGCAAACAAGTGCGACGTGCGTTTGTGCCGGCCCACAAAGGGTGGCAAATTTTCTCCAGTGACTATTCCCAAATCGAACTGCGGGTGTTGGCCCATATTTCTGGCGACAAGAACATGCAAGAAGCCTTTAAGGAAGACCGCGACATCCACGCCAACACGGCCATGCGGATTTTCCACCTTGACTCGCCTGATGAGGTGACCCCAGACATGCGGCGCCAGGCCAAGGCGACAAATTTCGGGATTGTGTATGGAATTTCTGATTTTGGCTTGGCCAAAAACATCGGCATCACCCGCAAACAGGCCAAAGCCTTTATCGATGGCTACTTCGAGCAATATCCGCAAGTGCGTGACTACATGGACAAGATGGTGAAGGTGGCCCGCGAACAAGGCTATGTTGAAACCTTGTTCCATCGCCGCCGCTATTTGAACGACATCCACTCGCGCAACTTTAACCTGCGCAGTTTTGCTGAACGCACCGCGATGAACACGCCGATTCAAGGCAGCGCCGCGGATATCATCAAGGTGGCGATGATTCGGATGCAGGCGATGCTGGAGGAAAACCACCTCCAGTCGCGCATGCTTTTGCAGGTGCATGACGAATTGATTTTCGAAGGGCCGGAGGCGGAAATGGCCCAATTAGCGGCATTGGTGCCGAAAGTGATGGACTCTGCAGTGAAGCTGGCGGTGCCGCTTAAGGTGGAAAGCCACTGGGGCAAGACGTGGTTTGATGCTAAGTAAAAAAGCTGAGTCTGGGCGCCGACGCAGACGGGAAGAGGGACGTAATGCCAGAATTACCAGAAGTTGAAAATGTCCGGCTCGGCTTGACGAAGCTGATTGTCGGCAAAACGGTGGCGCAAGTCGGGACCGATTGGGAGAAAATCCTAGTCGGCGGGCTGGCCCTGTTTCAAACCACCTTGGCTGGCGCCACGGTGACCGGGATTGACCGGCGCGGCAAGTATCTGTTGATTCGCTTTGGCCAGTTGACCATTGTGTCGCACCTCCGCATGGAAGGTAAGTATCAACTGGCGCCAACCGTCGATACGCCAAAGCCACGGTTTCTGCATGTGTGGTTCACCTTCACCGATGGTAGTCAGCTGCGCTACCTTGATATGCGCAAGTTTGGCCGCATGCAGCTGGTGACCACCGGCGAGGAAACCAAGACCGTGGCCGGGCTGGCCAAAATGGGGCCAGAACCGACGGCTGCCACTTTTGACCTGAAGGCCTTCAAAGTAGCGCTGGGCAAACGCAAGGCACCAATCAAGTCGGTGATCCTCGATCAAACCGTGGTGGCTGGAGTTGGCAATATCTACGCCGATGAGACGCTGTGGCTGGCGCGCATCAATCCAGAGCAGGCGGCTAACACGTTGTCTGCCAAGGCGGTTAAGGCGCTGCATGATGCCATCATCGCTGAACTACGAAAAGCCATTACCCTTGGCGGCACCAGTGTCCATTCGTTCGTGGATGCCGATGGCCACCGCGGGGCGATGCAAGATCAGTTGCATGTTTATGACCGCGAAGGGACGCCTTGCGATCGCTGTGGCACCACCATTCTCAAAATCAAAGTCGGCCAGCGGGGCACGCATTATTGCCCGCACTGCCAGCCAAAGCGAGGCTAGGCAATGACATACTTACTGGGTTTAACCGGCGGCATTGCCACCGGTAAAAGTACCGTGGCGGCGGTGTTTCGCGTTGCTGGCTGTCCGGTGGTGGATGCTGATGTGATTGCCCGGCAAATTGTGCGACCTGGCCAACCGGCGCTGGCCGCGATTAGCCTAGCTTTTGGCCCGACCGTGATCAAACCTGATGGGACCTTAAATCGTAAGGCGTTAGGCGCGATTGTTTTCGCGGATCCGACCAAACTGGCCCAGCTCAACCGCATCGACAAGCCATATTTGCGTCAAGCCATTAATCAGGCTTTGGCGGCGGCCAAAGCCACTGGCGCAGCCGTGGTGGTGGGGGAAATTCCTCTGCTGTATGAAACGCAGTATGAATCGAGTTTTGATGGGGTGGCGGTGGTGAGCTTGCCGGCTGACCTCCAGCTCAAACGCCTGATGGCCAGAGATGGCTTGACTGAGGTTGAAGCCAAGCAACGTATCGCCGCCCAGATGCCGCTGGCCGAGAAAGTGGCCCGGGCCGATTTTGTCATTGACAATAGCCAGGGTGCGGTCGGCCGTGAGCGGCAAGTGGCGGCGATCCTAGCGCAATTGGCTAGGTGAACGTACTTGGCGGTCGTGGTATAATAGAGTATCAATTTATAAGAGGGTGTCTCATTGCTGTGCCCACATTGCCATCACAATAGTTCCCGAGTGGTCGATTCGCGGCCAACCGATGGCGGCCGCGCGATTCGGCGCCGCCGTGAATGCGAAAATTGCGGTTTTCGCTTCACCACATTCGAACGGGTTGAACAAACCCCACTTTTGGTCATTAAGAAAAACGGCACCCGCGAGGAATTCAGCCGTGAGAAGATTCTCAAGGGCCTGATTCGCGCCGCCGAAAAGCGGCCAGTGACGATGGAGCAGATGCAAGGCATCGTCGAAAACGTCGAAAATAAGCTGCGGGCGATTGGTGAAAATGAAGTTTCCAGTCAGCAAATCGGCGAATACGTTATGAAACAGCTTGCCGACGTCGATGATGTGGCCTACATTCGCTTCGCCAGTGTCTATCGCCAGTTTAAGGACATGTCTGTGTTTATGGATGAACTCCAAGACATGATGAAACGCGAAAAAGACAGTCACTAAGCAAGGAGTGGGCCGCGGCCGACTCCTTGTTTTGCCGTTATTAACTTATCGCTTGGAAAGGGGGCTGCTTCATGCGACCGCAAAATTACATGGCGCAAGATGATTATATTGTGGTGCAAGCCACTTATTTTAGTGACCATGATCAAGACGTGGTGGTCAATCTCTACCAACCCTTGATTGGACCGGTAGCCCTGGCCCTTTATTTGAGCTTGTGGCAAACCTCGCATGCCAAACCGCTGCGCTCCGACCGCAAAAAGCAAACGGCCTTGATGGATTTGCTGGGGGTCGATTTGGATACGCTGTATGACGCGCGCATTCACTTGGAAGCCATGGGGCTGATGAAAACCTACACCGCGGTTGATCAAAATGGCCGGTACTGGGCCTATGAGCTTTATCGGCCAGTGGCGGCGAATGCTTTTTTCCAAGACGACACGTTAAGCCTGTTGCTGTACGATCGTGTTGGCCAGACTCGGTACGACACGCTGGTCCAGCGCTACACCATCCACACGGTGAAGGCAGCGGCCTGGCAGGACGTGTCGGCGCAGCTGCTGGATGTCTTTCAGCTGACTTCAGTGGCCTTACCGGCGCCGGTTGTCGCTAGTCAGCAGGCGGTGGCGCAAAAGTCCCTACCAGAGGTGACCTTGAGCGACGGCGTTGGGTACGACTGGGCGTTGCTTGATCAGTTGCTGAGCCGCTCTGATTTGGCGGCGGGACAGGTGGCGAAAAATCGCAGCGCCTTGGCCCAGTTGGCCACGTTCTACGGGCTAACGCCGCCAGTTTTGGCACGCCACATCATGCAAGCAACGAGTCCGGTTTCGGGTCAGTTGGCGATGCCGCGCTTGAAGCAAATCATCGAGCAGACCTATGCCAAGCAGCGGCCGCATTTAACCGCCAAAACGGACGCTCCGGCCGCAGCTCCGAAGGCAGGTGGCAGCATCAAGCTGACCGCGCAGCAGCAAACCTTGCTGCAGCAGGCTAAAAGCACGCCGCCAAGGGAATTTTTGGAACAGGCCAAGCATGCAAAGAATCCAAACCTCTTTGTGGCCAGTTCAGAAACCCGAGCGGTGTCTCAGCTTGCCAGCCGCCAAGTGTTCGACAATGCCACCGTCAATATTCTGGTCGCCTACATCCTGCAAAATTACGATAGTGTCACCCAGGCCTTGATTGACAACATCGCTAACCGCTGGCTCGGTGAAAATGTCACCAGCCCCGAAGCGGCGCTTAAGGCGATTGATGATTATCAGGCCAAGCAGCGCAAGCCGAAACCGCGCGGCGGGCGGCCTAGTCGTCAAGAAGCGACGCCAGACTGGATGAAAAAGGACTATCAGCCGGCCAAAGAAACCGTCAGCGCGGCGACCAAGCAGGAATTAGCTGCGCAGCTAGCGGAACTTGAGGCACTGCGAAAGGAGCAAGGCCATGGAACCAATGAATGAGGAACTGAAAAAAGTCATGGATCCCCGGGCCATGACCGCTGCTTATCGTGATATGGTGAAAACCGCCGTGGCTGATCCCGAGGTTCAGGCTTTTTTAACCGCCAATCAAGCGGTGCTGGCGCCAGATGCGGTGACGCGTGGCGCCGCCAAAATCTATGAGTTTGTGACAGCGCGGGACCGGCTCCAAGCCGGCGACCCACTGATTGCCTCGGGTTATGCACCGCGGCTGATTGCTTCCAATGGCTTGATCGACATCACTTATGATGCCACGCCGGAAAAACTGGCGGCAGATGCGCGCCAGGCCCAAGCGAATTTGGTGACGGCGCTGAACATGCCGAAAGCCATCAAGCAAGCTAGCCTGCAAGGCTATGATCCCACGGAGCGCATGGCCGCCCTGGCTGCCGCGACCGGGTTCACTTTGGCCTTGGCCAAGGCGCCCCATGAGTTTCATCAAGGCTTGTACCTCACCGGGCCGTTTGGCGTGGGCAAGACCTACCTGCTAGGCGCCATTGCCAATGACTTGGCCGCGGCCGGCATTGCTTCAACCTTGGTGCATTTTCCGACTTTTGCCGTCGAAATGAAGGCCGCTATTGCCAGCAATCAGGTATTGCCGAAGATTAACACGCTCAAAACCGCGCCGGTCTTGATGATTGATGATATTGGTGCCGAGGCCCTGAGTCCTTGGGTCCGCGATGAAGTTTTAGGGGTTATTTTGCAGTACCGGATGCAGGAAGAGTTGCCGACCTTGTTTACCTCAAACAAAACCATGGCTGAGCTGGCCGACTTTTTGGCCGGGGCAGATGTGGGTAATAACGAGGCGCTCAAAGCGCAGCGGATCATGGAACGCATTCGCTTTTTGGCCAAGGAAATTCCGGTGGCCGGGGTGGATCGGCGTAACGGCTGACCTTAACTTTTTGCCCATGAAGCTTGCACACGTGTTTGCGCTGTGGTTTAATCTAGGTATCAAAGACGAAAGCTTTAAGGACCATGTTTCACCAGAGAGCCTCGGGCGTGGCTGTAAACCGAGACAAGACCTGATCCGCACCTCTTTCCGAGATTGCCAGCAATGGCCCCAAGCTCAGGTTACGAGCATTGAGAGGAAAGCAGTGCTTTCAAGTCGGGTGGAACCGCGATATTAATCGTCCCGAGTGTCAGAAATGACACTCGAGGCGATTTTTCTTTTGCCTTCGTCAGAAAAGGAGCAATACCTATGTCAATCAAAATTACCTTACCAGACAACAGCGTCAAAGAATTCGACGCTGGCATCACCACTGAAGGCGTCGCTAAGGCGATTGCCAACAGTTTGGCTAAAAAGGCCGTGGCCGGCAAGTTCAACGCGCAACTGATTGCTTTGAACCAACCTATTAACGAAGATGGTGCGCTGGAAATTATCACCAAAGACAGTGCAGACGGCTTGAACGTGCTGCGGCAAACTGGCGCCTTTGCGCTGGCTGCTGCGATCAAAGCGTTGCACCCAGAAGTTAAGCTGGGCCAAGGCGAAGCGACTGACGATGGGTTCTTCTACGATACCGACCGTCAGGAAGGCCAGTTGACGGTGGACCAACTGCCTGCCATCAGCGACAAAATTAATGCGTTGGTGAAGGCTAACGCGCCAATCGAAGCCGTTAGCATGAGCAAGTCCGACGCCAAAAAGGCTTTTGCTGATGAACCTTACAAGCTGGAATTGATCGATGCCGCGGCTGGCGATACCATCAGCGGCTATCAATTAGGCGACTTCTTCGATTTTGAAGAAGCAGTGGTACTGCCAAGTCTCAAAGACTTGAAGCACTTCACCCTACTGTCTGTCGCTGGCGCCTACTGGCAGGGTAAGTCTTCCAACCCAATGCTGCAGCGGATTTATGCCACAGCCTACTTCAAAGAAGCTGACCTGGAAGCCGATGCTAAGCAGCGCCAAGAAGCCCGTGACCGCGATCACCGCGCCATTGGCCGTGATCTGGACCTGTTCTTCGTGGATCCTAAGGCCGGCTCTGGCTTGCCATACTGGATGCCAAATGGGGCCACCATCCGCCGCGTGATTGAACGCTACATCATCGACAAGGAACTGGCCGATGGCTACGAACATGTTTACACGCCAGTGCTCGCTAACTTGGATCTGTACAAGACTTCTGGCCACTGGGCGCATTACCGCGAAGACATGTTCCCGCCAATGGACATGGGCGATGGCGAAATGCTGGAACTGCGGCCAATGAACTGCCCAAGCCACATTCAGATTTACAACCACCACATCCGTTCCTACCGCGAACTGCCATTGCGCATTGCGGAACTGGGGATGATGCACCGCTATGAAAAGTCCGGCGCCTTGTCTGGTTTGCAGCGCGTGCGGGAAATGACCTTGAACGATGGTCACACCTTCGTGGCGCTGGATCAAGTGCAGGACGAATTCAAGAAGATTTTGCGGTTGATTATGGATGTCTATGAAGACTTCAACATCTCCGATTACACCTTCCGCTTGTCCTACCGCGACCCGAAGAACACTGAAAAGTACTTCGATGACGATGAAATGTGGACCCGTAGCCAAAGCATGCTGAAAGGCGCGATGGATGACTTGGGTCTGGATTACTATGAAGCAGAAGGCGAAGCCGCCTTTTACGGGCCAAAGCTGGACATTCAAACCAAGACGGCGCTGGGCAACGAGGAAACCATGTCCACCATCCAACTGGACTTCATGCTGCCTGAACGCTTCGATTTGACCTATGTCGGTAAAGATGGCCAAGAACACCGGCCAGTCATGATTCACCGTGGGATTGTCGGGACCATGGAACGCTTCATCGCTTACCTGACGGAAATCTACAAAGGCGCCTTCCCAACCTGGTTGGCGCCGAAGCAAGTTGAGATCATCCCAGTTTCCTTGGATGAACACCTCGACTATGCCAAGTTGATCGAAACCGAAATGCGCAAGGCCGGTCTGCGCGTTGAGCTGGATGCCCGCAACGAAAAGATGGGCTACAAGATCCGCGAAGCGCAAACCCAGAAGATTCCTTACACCGTCGTTGTCGGCGAAAAAGAAGTCAACTCAGCTGCCGTATCGGTGCGGCGCTATGGTGAAAGCGACGCCGAGGAAATGCCAGCCAACATGTTCTTGGAATCCGTCAAGGCTGAAATCAAGAATTACAGCCGTGATGGCAAGCAAAAGCGCGGCGCTGGTAAGAACCTGTAAACTTTAGCTGTGAAGGTAGCCGCGGCTGGCGGTACCGGGCTCCGTTCGGGGCTGTGGGCCTGCTGTGCGGGCGGGTGGAGCCACAAAGCGGTCTCCAACCTAGTTTTGAAGCCGCAGTCGCTGGATAACAGTATGGGCAGACAGCAGTTATAGTTGACAATACTGTTTCTTCCGTGATTGAGTGAAGCCGCGCAGGTTGGCAAACAACTCAAAGCGCTGGCCACCACGTTCCAGCCCCTTGCTGCGGAAGCTGGCCTACCCGGCAGTGCTCGCACGATAGAAACGTTTGACACCGGAGACCAGAGTGCGTATACTAATAGAGTTGAGAAAAAGTAGAAGTTCCCGCTTCTCACCCAAGCCACTGGCCTCTAGGTTGATATGATCGGTATTTAACGATGCGGCGGGGCTTTCTGAGCTCCGCCGCATTCTCTTTTTCTCGAAATTAATTCGGAGGTGAACTGCCATAGCACGAGAAGTGATGGTCAATGATGGGATTCGCGCCCGCGAAGTGCGTTTGATCTCTCAAACCGGTGAACAGCTCGGCGTCAAGAGTACGCGCGACGCCATGGAACTTGCATCAAGCGCAAACTTGGATTTAGTCTTGGTTTCACCAACTGCTAAGCCGCCAGTTGCCCGCATTATGGATTACGGGAAGTTTCGGTTTGAGCTTCAAAAGAAGCAGCGCGAAGCACGCAAGAAGCAAAAAACCATCAGCATCAAGGAAATCCGCCTGAGCCCAACGATTGGCGAAGCAGATTTCAACACTCGGCTTAAGAACGCATCGAAGTTCCTTGAGAAGGGTGACAAAGTCAAGGTTTCGGTTCGGTTCCGGGGCCGTGCAATCACCCATAAGGACTTGGGGCAAAAGGTCCTCGAACAAATGGCTAAGGCCGTTAGCGACCTGGCTAATGTTGAAGCCCGTCCGAAGATGGACGGTCGTAGCATGTTCATGATGCTCGCACCAAAGGTCGATCCGAACAAAAAGTAGGCGACCGACCTGATCGCATTGCGACTGGGTGAACATAAGTATTAGGAGGAAAATAGTCATGCCAAAATTCAAGACACACCGTGCATCAGCCAAGCGTTTCAAGCGCACCGCCAGTGGTGCTTTGAAGCGGGGCCACGCATACACGAGCCACCGTTTCCACGGTAAGACCAAGAAGCAGCGTCGTCAGCTGCGCAAGTCAGGTTTGGTATCCCACTCAGATATGAAGCGGATCCGCCAGATGATGAGTCAGATGAAGTAATTGCGTGACTAATTTCACGCTTTCGAGTTCGCTTAATGATTTGAGGAGGAATTTCAAATGCCACGTGTAAAAGGTGGAACAGTAACACGCAAACGTCGTAAAAAGGTTTTAAAGCTCGCTAAGGGTTACCGCGGCGCCAAGCACCTGTTGTTCAAGGCAGCTAATGCCCAGGTCATGGTTTCCTATCGTTACGCTTTCCGCGATCGTCGCGCTACCAAGCGTAACTTCCGCTCCCTGTGGATTGCCCGGATCAACGCTGCTGCGCGGATCAATGGTCTTTCCTACAGCAAGTTGATGCACGGCTTGAAGGTCGCTAACATCGACATGAACCGCAAGATGCTTGCGGACATCGCGATTGCTGATCCAGACAGCTTTGCTGCCTTGGCAGAAACCGCTAAGAAGGCTTTGGCTTAAGCCAAACCCCAACGCCGCCTCGTCGTAGGCGGCGTTTTTGATTCCAGCAATGATCAGTCACCGGAATTTTTTCTCCCAAGGCCTAGAAAACGCTTTCGTAACCTGATAAACTGGTAGTAAGAACGATTGTGAACAAGATAATCGTTCAAAACCAAATAATCGGATACGGGGTGGAAATTATGCCAACACCATTTGTTACCAGTAGTGCCGAAGCACCCATCGATGTCATCAATGTGTTTGACCTAGAAGCAGCGGCGGCCAAAGTGATTCCTCAGGGCGCTTATGGTTACATATCTAGCGGGGCGCAAGATCTTTATACCATCAAAGAAAACATCAAGGCGTTCAATCATCAGTTGGTGGCACCAAGAGTCTTGCAGGAAATCGCGTTTCCCGCAGACATGCATACCGACTTTATGGGCCACCGGTTGACCAGTCCCATCATCATGGCGCCAGTCGCCGCTCACAAGCTGGCCAATACCCAAGGGGAAGTGGCCACGGCCCGCGGGGTGGCCAAGCATGGAACGATTTTTACCATCAGTTCGTTTGCTAGTGAGACTTATGAAGCGCAAGCGGCTGAGCGCGGTGATCAGCCGCAATGGTTTCAGTTGTACCAGAGTAAAGATGATGCGGTGACCAAGCAGATGCTCGACACTGCCAAAGCCAATGGGGCCGAAGTGATCGTGTTGACCGCAGATGCGACGGTGGGCGGCTACCGCGAGGCGGATAAGCGCAATCACTTCACCTTCCCGGTTGGGCTGCCAATTGTGCCCTACCAAGACGGGCAGGATCAAACGATGGATGCCGTTTATAAGTCTGCCAAGCAGGCGCTGGGACCGCGGGATATCGCCTTGATTAAGGATTATTCGGGGTTGCCGGTGTATGTCAAAGGGGTGCAAACCGCTGCCGATGCGGAAATTGCGATTCGCGCCGGGGCTGATGGCATTTGGGTCTCTAACCATGGCGGGCGGCAGCTCGATGGTGGCGTTGCTTCCTTTGATGCCTTGCAGGTGGTCGCCAAAGCTGTGGCCAAACGCGTACCGATTGTTTTTGATTCTGGCGTCCGCCGCGGGATGCATGTGTTCAAAGCATTAGCGAGTGGCGCGGACCTCGTGGCAATTGGGCGGCCGGTCATTTACGGCTTAGCCTTGGGCGGTAGTCAAGGCGTCGAAGCCGTGTTTGAGGAATTGGAAAATGAGTTGCTCATCGCGATGCAACTGACTGGGGCGCATAATGTCGATGAAATCAAGCACACCCAGCTGATTCCTAATCAATATGCTGATTAATAAAAACCACCCGTAAAACGGGTGGTTTTCACTGGGGCTATAAGCCCCCGCTACTGGCTGCGTCTCAAGGCGCTGGCCTCATTCACTGCGTTCAAGGCCTACTGCGATTGCCACTTTAACTGCCTCTGGAAGAGGCTCGTGTCCCAA
>NZ_RHOK01000022.1 GCF_003946175.1 Lacticaseibacillus suibinensis
GGAAAACGCTGCGTTTAATCAAGGGCAGCGAATGAGGTATACCCACTACATCGTCATTATGGCCGTGTCCCGCCAGGGTATAGCCTGATGAATAATCTTGGATATGGTCAGACTGGAATCAAATCTGTTTCATCAGGGTGTACCTTGAACTTACACTTTGAATCGGCTATTCTAAGGGAATAACAGGTGTAAAAACTGGATGTAAAGGTGGCGTCATTGATGACAAAAGTTGGATATGCGCGAGTAAGCACCCGCGAACAGAACCTGGATCGGCAGCTGTCAGCGCTAAAAAATGCTGGCTGCACTCGCATCTTTCAAGAAAAAAAGTCTGGGGTAACGTTGGAACGGCCTGAGTTAGCCGCGATGCTTAATTATATTCATGACGATGATGAGGTCGTAGTGGTCGCGCTCGATCGACTCGGCCGAAGCGCGGCGGATCTCACCGAAACCATCAACACCATTGGTCAACAAGGCGCGACCCTGAACGTACTGAACTTGCCAACGTTTGCAGAAGTGCCCAACAGGGCCATGCGGACGATGCTCACAAATCTAACCCTTGAGATCTACAAGTACATCGCGCAAGAAGAGCGCGAAGCGATCCACGAACGTCAAGCCGCCGGTATTATTGAAGCTAAGCGGCGTGGAGTCTACAAAGGTGGTGCCATTCAATATGCACCGGACTCTCCAGACAAACATCGACGCTATATCTATAGCCAAGCCATCACTATGCTCAAGGACGGCACACAATCCAAAGCCCAGATTGCACGCACGCTTGGCATCAGCAGACCAACACTCTATCGGATTGCGGGAGAAATCTCTGGTACACACTAGTAGTGCTTTAGAGACCAAAGGTTAGTTCTATCTTAGATCGTTCGCATAAGGTTATAATAGCCACGAGACCTGACCTTCTTTCTGAACCCGAATTGTCAAATCATCGTAAAAGTACCGAACTATCACGCCGACACATGCCTAGCTGCACTCCAAGCAACGATTGACGATTATGGTGCCCGTGAGTTTGAGACGATTACTTTTGATAACGGATCCGAGTTTGCCCAACTATCCCAGGTTACTGGCACACATATCTACTTTGCCCATCCGAATTCGCCATGGGAGCGTGGCTCTAACGAGAACGCAAATGGATTGCTCAGAGAGTTCTTCCCGAAGGGAAAATCGTTGCGCGGCGTTTCACTCATAGATGTTCAGGCTGTACAGTCGGCACTCAACAGTCGTCCTAGACGGAGCTTGGGTTATCTTCGCCCTTGTGACTACTATCGAAACATGGTTTAACCACTAGACCACTAACAACCATTGGCTATCATTTGTTGCACTTGACTTGAAAACTGAGGTTATTTAAAGAAGGGACTAATCGTTGTGGATTTTCAAAATACTGATCTAAAAAAATTGTTTGGATCCGTCGCCGCTGAGGATGATGATTCAGAAAAATTGGCAAGTTATTTTTTCAAAAACAGCTTGTATAAAAGAGCCATTACGGATGATAAGTTAATTATATTAAAGGGATACAAAGGTACTGGGAAATCTGCTTTATTAGCAATGGCTCAAGACTATTTTTATAATAAACAAAAAGTTTGCTTATCGATTAAGCCAGATGATTTTCCAAATATAAAAGAGGATAACAATGACAATCTAGATCTAATAAGTACATGGAAAACGGACTTAAATAATCTTATAGTAAAGAAAGCATACGAGGATTTCTTGGAACAGGAAAAACCCGATATAAAGATTTTTCACGCTATTAACTCAATCAATGAAATGTTTAGTTTGTCTTCGTACATAAAAGGAAATGATACCCAAATAAAGAGGCAAATAGCTTTAAATTTCAAAAAAAATAAAGAGGTGTATGTGTTTATTGATGACCTTGATAGAGGATGGAATGGTGATAAGGTCAGTATTCATCGTATTTCATCTCTCATTTCTGCATTGAGGGACCTTTCTAACTCCGAAATAGGTTTAAAATTCAGAGTCTCATTGCGATCTGATATGTATAGTCTACTACGTTATGATGATTCCAACTTAGATAAGGTTAGCCAAAATATACTAGATGTTAAATGGACTAGAGATGATCTCTTAAAAATATTAGTTTTACGTGTTCAACATTTCTTAGGCCATAATATAAACAGTGAAGATGTTGACAAGTTATCCCAAAACGATTTAGAAAGATTGTTAAGTGAAGTAATGGAGCTAACTTTTTCTGGAACCGGGAAATGGCATAACAAACCTATTCATAATATCTTACTGTCACTTATTCGTGAAAGGCCTCGTGATCTAATCAATCTTTGCACTTTGGCAGCAAAAAAAGCAGGGCAGAATAAACACGAATTAATACAAACTAAGGATTGGGAGGCTGTTTTCAGAGAGTACTCAGTAGACAGATTTGAAGACACTATCACTGAACATAGAGATGAATTGGGTTCAGACGGTGTTCAATTGTTATTGAATGGTATGAAAACTACTAGAAGTGAATCTAAATCTGGAAGTTCTCTCTATTCTAAAGCTGCTATTATTCAAAAGATAAAAAATGTTCTTGGGCAACATGATATTCGAAGAAATGGAGAAGCACTAAAATTATCTGGAGTAGAAGCCTTAAAATTCTTATATTCAGTTGGATTTGTCATTGCTAGGAAAGATGATAACAATACAGGTTTCATTACACGCATAACTTATGATCAAAACCATAATTTAATAGATCAAGATTCTGGGTTTAAATTTGAAATTCATCCTGCATTTAGATGGGCATTAAATTATGATCCCAGTAAGAACCCTCTGGATAATATTGATGACGAGATATATTAGGATTTTTTAATTATCTCTATTCGTAATTGATGTTCAACTCTTAAAAGTGAGTAAGTGACTCCTAGATTGCAATAATAAAGTTACCCCTGAATTTTCAAAGGGTAATCGCGATTGGTACGTAGCTGCCTTACTTTCAAACGAGCTTGGTGTCAATCACGCCAAGGCCAGTGCACAACAGAACCTAGCCATTTCACGATTGACCAGTGCGATTGCCGCCGGTGAGGTTGAACTACTCAACCCGGCGCTCAAAACGGCATTCACAGAGCACGTATAATCAGGAGGCCACCTCACCCGAGGTGGCCTTTTTGGCCCCGAGGTAGCCGCCGCGTGGGCAGAAGGCTAAGAGCTAGCGGCCGTGCCGACCGCATTTGGCGGCGGCATGAATCGGGAAGACCACCCGATCCAAAATACAGTAGGAGAAGGCAAAAGAAAAGGCCCACCACCGCCACTGGCGATGATAGGCCTATACGAATCTAACGTTCTCGTTCATCTCTACTGCGGAACCGCGAGCGGTTCGGTTGCTGTGCTGCTTTAGCGTGGTCAATGGCTTCAGAAAGTGAACGTTGCGGCGCTTGACCGATCACTTCATAGGTACTGTACACTGCCTTGAGCGCGGTTTCTATAGTTGTACCAGCAGCATATGGATGAGACATTTGAAACCTGGCCCACCTATCTCGTACCAATGAGCTACTTTCCAAATCTGATAGGTGCTGCATAACTTCCTTTTCAGTGTCAATATCGAGCTGCTTGGCGTGAGCCGTTCTTTGGAAAGCCATTGCTGCCTTCTGAATATCAATGTCCTTAGAATTAAATGTGCTGAAATGTACAACGTCGAGCACGTCTTTCGCACGAAACCGGGTATCAGTACGTTGCAACGTAGCGACCTCTTTGTCGGCCAAGATCTGTTCGAGCGGATAACCCCACATGTCAAAGCCGGTACCATCACGAAGCACGCTTTCGTGATGTAGCATTCTTGGTGCCGGTAGGATCAAGTCGCCTGTAGAAACGTCCAGCCTAACAACGTCATGAGCCTCACGGTACTCTACGTCGAACATAAACCGCAAACCTGGATAGTCGTTGTCTTCCATTATTGGCTTGGCCTGGCGAACGGTGAAAGCAACCTCATCATTAGCATCACGAAAAACATTTTCAAAAATTTGTGCTGTGACTTTCTCATCCAATTTGTGATTGTTCAGGGTTGTATCAAGATCCTGCGTCATACGATTTTCCCAGCCCCATACAGACGCGAGCTCAAAACCACCTTTGACGATAAAGTCGTCTTTGTATTTACTCTGGCTAACCTGCATCATCAGGTGTTCCAGGTAAAACATTTTCTGTGCAGCTTGTTTGTCAACATTTGCCTCATTCGCAACGTTGTTGAGCCGCTGAAATAGATTGCTCACTAAACCAGTACCTCCAATGCGTAATCGATAGTCGAGTTTGGGTATAGTTGATTTTTTAAGTGCATCATTTCACGGTCAGTCTTGCTGGTACGGTAGCGGTCCATATATTCCTTGAGCGCTTCAAGCCGAACTGCACTATCGATATGCGGATCATCCCAAATGTCGAGTAGCGATCGAACCGGGGAGTAGACCTTAACCGTGGCCCCACTTGTGGTCTTCACTTCTGAAAGACCAAGGTGTAGCCGATCAAGGCGCTGCCGAAATGGTTTAACCTGATGGTTCGCCAAGTTCTTATTGTTGTAGCCGTTCGGGAAGGCCATATCAATATGTTTAGGTAGTTCATCAGTCATGTCATACAAAGCCAGTGCTGACATTTTTGCAAAAATACCGTTTGGGTAAACTAGGGCAATCATCGCATAAATGTCATACGGCATACCAGCACGCGCATAAATTCCGCGCGCCATTTTTGTGATGACACCTTCAGCAAGCGCTGCTTGTAACTCTCGCTTCGTGAGGCCTGACTCGTAGGCCATACGCGTTGTGAACATACCTTTACTTAAAACAAAGTCTAATGGTTGCATTCTTGTCCCTCCCGCACACATTATACCATGTATTTGTGTGTTAAAGGGACAAACGCCAGCGTTTACCTTATCTACTCTGCTGATGGCTGTGAAGCTCACGTTGCTCAACAGGATGCTGCTGCACAACAGCTTTAGCATTCACTATCGTCTTTCCTAATGGTGCCTTACTCACAGCTTTCGCAATATCATTCCAATCCTTCGCCGGATGCTCCACAAGCTGGTAGTTACCACGCTCATAGGTTTCTTGACGGGAAGCAAACTCATCTGACACCACCGCCGCCCAGGCTGACGGCTTAGCATCTATCACAGTCACCCCAATGGTCTTCAAACTCTCCTTATCCGCTTCAGGTGTGAGGCTCTTGGCCAAGGCTTGATAGTACGTCTTAGGCGCGACGTTGCCAGTGTCAAAGTTAGCCATCTCCTTTGCTGCGGCCGCAAGTTGCGGCCACGCGATACCATGCTGCTTTGCAGCAACCTGGATCAAGGCAAAATCCGCGGCCGGGATCTGACTATCAGTCGCGATTAACTTAACCAGTGGCACCTGGTCTGAATACGCGCGAGACTCGTGGAACTTCGCGAACTCATGATAGAACTTCTGCCCGGCCTGGTCGTTATCAGTACCGATACCGATTTTCTCGGGAAGGTGACCTGTTTGCCTGTAGAAATATCCCAGCGCCTGAATGGCTGACTCCTGCTTGACTCCATCCATTGAGAATAGCATTGAGTCTGTAACCCGTGGATTAACAGTCATGAAGCTCAGAGCGTCGATGGGTGACTCAAAAATCATCAGCTTGCGCGGCTTGCCGACTGTAAAATTGAAGCCGAAATCCTTTTCCGAATTTTTGGCAATTTTCTTCACCGCGCCGTGCTTGCCGTACTTTTCTCGGTCTGTTGAGGTCCCTTGGATCGTCGCACCTACCTTCTGCCCGGCTTGTTTCCAAACAAAAATAGCCCGTCCATACTCGTCTTGTTGGATCAGGCCGACTTTGTGCAGTTTATCGATCAGCTGCGGGTGCAGCTTCCGTACATTAACCAGGTAATCTCTAGCCTTATTAAAGTCTGTAGAATCCTTCAGATAGTAACTAAATGGATTCCGTTTTTCCTCCTTGACCTCAACATGCGCTAGGTCCCCGTGCGCCAGTGTTATGACTGCCGACTTAAAGTTATCCGGGCCGACCACCTTCTGCATGAACGCGATTGCGTCACCACCAAGGTTCTGACTGTTCCATCGCCAGAGGTTCGCTTTGATGTCTACTACCAGCGAGTCATGCTCTGCCCAATGATAATACTTACCACCATCTGAAATTAGCTGTACGCCATTCTGCGTCGCGATGTCCAGAATCGATGTCTGCTTGGCCTTGGTAATCATAGCAGTGGTAATCTTCCCGTTTGCTGAGCGCTCTTGCGAGTGTTCCGTGGATGATTGCCAGACGACCCGGTAGTGGCCCTCACCTCGCGAGAAAGGTAACTCCCCAACCACTTTATCTAATTTCCAGTCCTCAGGCGTCTTGCCAATGATGTCAACGTGGCTTTGCGGCGCGCCGCTCGGGAGAAAGCTGGTAAGCTGCCAACTATGGCTTCCCCTGGCGCTTGGTGTTAGTGTCTTGAAAAGCGTGGACTCACCATCCTTGTCAACCCGTTCAACCTTCATGGATTGCCCCGGATGAGCGATTAATTGTTCCTTCCACCAGGTCCTCGCTGCCTCTCCTTGCTGCCTAACTTCATCAAAGTTTCCAACCGCCGGCTGAGCCACACCGGGAACGCTTTCAGCCTCTGGTCGTTTAGTTTCGTCCATTGCACTTGCCTCCTTTGCAAAAAAAAAAGGGGTTGTGACATAACTCCACAATAAGACGCCACCTGAGAAGAATCTTCGGATTTTCGTCAGGTGGCGTTTTCGGTATAATATTAAAAAAAGAGTATCGGTCGCACCCGATACTCTAGGGAAACACCCTCGAAAGGATGTTCAAAATATGCGTAATCAGTATAACATGAACCAGACCACTTTGAGTATCGCTACCGAATTTATTCCTGAGCCAGAACACGAGGTTTGCTATATCAACCGCTTGGTAGAGACGATGGATTGTCCTGTCTTTTATCAGACTGGCCGACCACGGGAGTACGACATTCGAGCGTTAATGAAGTTGGTCCTTTTTTCATACCTTCGAGGCCAGAATACATGCCGGCTGATTGAACGTATGGCCCGTGAGAACTTATACGCACGCTGGTTGACCAACGAACAAGTCCCGTCCTATCGGACAATTGCGCGCTTTATTGTCTCTGATGAGGCGGAACGGTTAATTGAATCGAGCTTTGAAACCATGCATGGCTTTCTCGTTGAACACGGACTGATTGATGATTGTGTCTTTATCGACGGCACTAAAATCTTGGCCAATGCGAACAAATACAGCTTCGTTTGGAAGAAGAACATCATTCGCTTCGACGAGTTAAATCGAACCAAAGCAGAAGCGTTAATCGAGGAGATTAAGACGAGTGAAGCCGCTGCTTGGGCAAAGTCATTACCAATGGATTATGATCAGCTTGATTTGACCATTGCCCAGCTTGAAGAACGTGTTGCGCAACTCGACGCAGAAGTTAAGGCAACTAAGAAAGTTTCGCCAAATCCTGCCAAACAGGCACGCCGCAAGGCTAAGTCCTATCTTCACAAGACTGAACACATACGCAATAAGCGAGACGAATACAGTGCGGCGCAAGCCGTCTTCGCCGGCCGAAACAGTTTTTCAAAGACGGATCACGATGCCACTTTTATGCGAGTCAAAGAAGATCCAATGATGAACGGTCAACTTAAGCCTGCGTACAATTTACAAATTGCGACTAGTCGTCAATTTGTCCTCGGTTATCAGCTGTTTCCCAACCCAACAGATACGCGCACACTGATTCCTTTCCTTGAGACTTTAAGCACGCGTCGCGTGCTGGGAGACTATATTATCGCCGATGCTGGGTACGGTTCAGAATCAAACTATCGTTTTATCGCCGATCACTTGCCTGAACAGACACCATTAATTCCCTATGGGACAATGCTCAAAGAAAACAGCCGAAAGTGGCGCTCCGATGATCGTAAAGTGATGAATTGGGAGTACCACGACAAAGATGATTACTATATTGATCCACAAGGTGTTCGGTTCAACTTTCAAAAGTATGTTGCGCGAAAGGACAAGACAGGCTTCACTCGTCAATTCCATCGCTATCTAGCCGAAGCCATCGATGAGAACCAGCAACCTATTCCCGCTGCCTTAACCAAAGGCGGGCGGACGCGTTACATCGATGTCAATCCAGAGTGGGAATTCTTCAAAGCCCAACAACGAGCGAAGCTCACCAGTACAACCGAAGGAAAAATCTATGCCCGACGCAAAATTGATGTTGAATCAGTTTTTGGCCATCTGAAGGCTTATTTGCACTTCACCAAATTTACCGTTCGAGGCAATATACCAGTTAAAAGACAGATGGGATTCATGTTAATGGCAATGAACTTAGGAAAGGTGGCGAAGCGGCTGTTCGCTTTGTCGGCTCTTAATCAAATTAAAAGGACCAAGGCCAGAAATCTTCGTGATTTCCGAGTCTTGGTCCTATTTTGAAGGGGTTATGTCACAGCCCCAACGTTCATGTTCACGATCATTATTTCTAGGCCGCTCCCGTTCTTCTGGCTGTCTAGCCTCCTGCACGACCTTCTGAGTGGTTCGCCACTCAACCAGTTCTGAATTAATGCTCTCAATCCGATTCTCTAGGGCTTTGCGCAACGCACTCAATTCATCAATAGTGGCCGCCATCTTGCTCTTATCCATGTCTGGATTCAGGCCCTGTGCTTTCACCAGGTATTTGGCGCGCTGGAACTCCCTTAACTCCTTCGAGTGACTGAATCCTAGCTTGCGAGCATACGGGCGATCAGCTGCTTGGATGTCGCTGACCAGGTCTTTATACTTGTTAGCAGCATTGATTGCCTTAACCGCTGTATTGTATTCGTTAATCTTTTGGATCAACCCCTCTAGCTGCTTAACTGCTCCGTCACGATGAAGCTCTAGCTTGGCAATCTGCTCTTGAATCTGAGGGGCGCCGGTGATGGAATTTTCCTGCAATCGTGTCATCACTCCGCTTAGTCGCTTAAACTCTTGACGAGTATTGACGGCATAACCAATGCGTTGTGCCTGGGCCAATGTACGATCCAAAGTTGGCTCCGCCACGTCCATGGCTGACACCAATTCCTTACCGTTCATCGTAACCGACTGCTCTCTAGTGGCTCCTTTGCTATAGTAATGCCAGTCGTCACCAATGGCGGCTTCGTACCTCAGCGTGCTGCGGTTGTATCTCACCTCCGCCGCCGGAAGAAATACCGTTCCGCCATTGGGAGCCAGGGAGATACTAACGCCCTTCGCTCCGACGCGGATCAGTTGCGGATCAAGTGAAACCCACTGCGGTTTGATGCCTTGTTGCAGCTGCAAACTACGGATCACAGTCTCACCTTTCACGGTGTATTCTGTTCCCGCATCGGTGCGTCGAAGGGTGTAATTGTGGCCTGAATTAATGTTCACTGTCACTCGTCGCCCTTGACCTTCCAAATCCTTTTTTTGGATGAACAGAGACTGCTTCTCAGTGCCAACCAAGACCTTTACCAGGACTCCATTCTTCTCAGCGAACGCCACCTGTTCTTCATTCAGATTAATTGCCACCTCTGTGCGCTTACTCACCGCGTCAATCTGTTCGTCGAACTTTTCAGTAATCGGGCTGTCGCTGAAATCATCATGACCAAAGTGACTCGGGTTTCGCCAGTCTTCACTGAACGATTTTAAGCGGTAGTTGGGCGGCAACAGGTCGTCTTTGATACGTCGCTTGACCCCCGGAATCTCATAGCCGATTGTCAAACCATATTGCACGGTTTTGATGCCGGCTTGCTGTAAAGCTGCAATCAAATCTTCTTGACTGTCCGCATATTGATACGCCTTCTTGATAGCAGCCATCAGGTCCTGCCTGGCCATTTCATTCTCTGCAAAACGTGCCGCCAGTCCCTCCGGGGTGAACCTGCCAACCGCCTGTGTTGCCGCTGCTTTGCCAGCGCTGATACCACTCAAATTAGTATCCCGTGCTGCGCGTTCTTGACCTGCCAACGCATAGGTCAGATGTTTTCCCCGCGTATCGATTGTGATGCCCAACTCGCCGGCTGCCTCCTCAAATTCATCACGAGTAGTCACGCGATCAAGAGCAAAGTCGAGGCGTTGAATTAGCTGTGATCTCTTACTCCGGGAATACTTTGGTTCGGTCACTCCATCGCGACCAAGTTGCATTTGACTCAGCCCATGTTCTGCACAAAGTTGATTACTAATTTGCATGATTTGATTTGCCGTAACATAGGGCCGGCTTCTAAATTTATGCAGGTTTGTGAGGCTTGTTGCATTAAAAATAATGTGATTGTGGATGTGACCCTTGTCAACATGAGTAGCGATTACATATTCGTATTCGCCGCCCAAAAATTCACGTAAAAGTTCCTTGCCAATTTCATGTGCTTCTTCTGGTGTGACATTGTCATCTGGAGAAAAAGATTGAATCAAGTGATAACTCTGGGCACTCTCGCCCTTGCGTGTACCCTTGCCATCGTGACCAACCCTGTGAGAGAAATCTCCAACCACTTCGTCAGCTAAACTACGTGTCATTTCAAACTCCGACGCTGCATAATCTGCATCGCAATTGAAGCTAGAAACCAGCTCACCGTGCAGCGTCTTTGATTCATTTGAGATGTAGTCAATTGCTGCCTTAGTCGAAACCGTAATAGCGTGGATCGATGTAAATGCCAACTCTACCTCCCCCCTTCCTCCGGTAAATTGTTCAGTGCAGCTCGGCTATCCAGTGCCGAGTCCAATGCTGAGTGAGTGAGCAACCGAACCTCGTTCATCATCATCTTCAGGTCATTCATTTGTTCCTGAGTCACCTCTTCATCTACGTTCACCCGGCGAGCAATCTGGTTGATGTTATTACCAACGCGTGCAATTTGTTCGGTGAACTTTCTGAGGTACGAGTAATCGAAAATATAGACGTCGCCATGGATTAATGCACGACGCGAGAAGCTTGAAAAGTTATGAACGCCAGCCGCTTCCATGCGTTCCTTAACTGCTACCCATTCAGCCGCCGAGAAGCGCAGCCGTTTCACCATCTGTCGCCGAGGATCGGCTAGATTTTTAGCGGCAATACTCAATGTAACTCGGTTGCTTTCGTTATTTTCCATTCGCAAATCACCTCCACAGAAAATCGGCGGCGATCCCGGCTTCTCCGGAATCGCGTTTCTGTCTCTACTGACGCGAGATTTGCAAATGTGGCCACATTTGCGAATTAGCCGAAAAGTGGGTCTCTTTTTCGGCTAATCATTTGGGGCTCCGCCCCAATCCCCGTCCGTTATTTAATCGGCGCCTAAGGCGCCACTTAAATCACTAAAGTCATTATCGGAAAGCCTGACCAGCTTTTCGATAGTGCCATCATAAAGACCCACCGTAGGGTCAAAAACAGCCGTATCTTTGACCAGGCCCTTAGCGTTCAACTCTTTCATAAATTGCCGGTATTTCTTCATCTCAGTAACCAGTCCATCACGCGATTTTTCTTCCGTGTGCTGAAGATAAATCTCTACCAGCGCTCGTTCTTCATCGGTAAAACTTGAGAGAAGTTTTGTCATCATGGTCCTCCCTAATGTTCAAATGCGACGTGTTGTTGGACCGGTCGCTCCACAGATTTTGTGGCGACCGATGCCACCCGTTTGCTTCGAGTAATGATCTCATCCAGGCCCCGTGATGGTGCCTGGTACTTCTCAACATACTTGCTAATCTCGTAGTCAGTTTTACTCAAGATTTTCGCTTGGCTTGCGGTCAACTCTTGGCCTTCAGCAATCAGTGCACTGCGACTTTCTAGAACAAGTCTCACTACGCCTGTTTCGGCGTGGACCCGGCTCCAATCATCCATGTCTAGCTCACTAGCGAGTGTATTGTGATCCAGTCCGCGGACGCCCATATCGTAATCACCAGAAGCTAGTTTCCCATCTGGAAAAATGAAAATAGGTTCATCTACATTGCGTGTTTCTTCAAACGTATCATCGAATACTTTGTCAATTTGGTCTTGGCTCATTAACGGTTTCATCTGTCACTCACTCCTCTGCTGAAGACGACTACAGCTCAAGACCATCACCATGGATACTCGTCACTTTTTCTTGTTCCCTGCTCTCACCAGCCGCTCTGCCAATCTCCTTCTCAGGGGTCAGTTCACGTGCCAGACTTGAGTCCACGTTGGTGATAATTTCCTTTGCCGTCTTGCTCACGTCATCCATGATTTTGAATTGGGTTTGAAAATCTTTATCAGTCAGGGTTGCCATTTTTCGCGTCCAACCGGCAATGTAAGGTGCCGCTTCTTCTTTGGTATCGATGCCGTAGTGAGCGCTAACGATGAAGCTCACCATTTCGGCTTGAAGCTCTTTTTCATCGCGACCAGCCTTGCTCCCGTCGTGCATGTATGAGTGCGCAATTTCGTGAATCCGAATTGCAGTTTTCTGGGTAGCAGGAAGGTTTGCTTCAACCTCAATGAACTTGTGCTCGCCGCCGTGATAGACGCCATTGGCAACGAGCTGAGATAGATCCGGCAGCTCTTCAATTGGAATGCCTCGACTCGCCGATAGCGCATCAAGTTGATCGCTTAGCAACTGATTCATTTCTGGATCATCAATAGAAAAATCAACGGGCCGATTTGGGTATAAGGTTGGATATTTATCGGCCGGCATATCCGTCTGACGAACGTCAAATACAGTCGTTAGGTGAAACCCACTGACCCCCTGGCTGACCGTGGCCTCGCCGGTGCCTACCAAGGCTTTTTGCTCCTTAGTAGCACGCCAAAATGGGATTTTCTTATGGTCAGGCAGGTTTAAAACCTTGCCCTTCGCCGGGGCAAAAATCTTGATACCCTTCTGCCCTTTGCGGACTGGATAGCCGAGCTTTTTGAATTTGTCATAGCCACCAACAGCAAGCGCGGTAGCATTTTGCATCTGGATCAATGTTTGGTTACGCAGTGAGTAATCTGGGAACCTAGCCATGAACGTTAGAAAGTCCGTGAGCTTCTCTGGGCTTGCCGTGTAGTCATGTGCTGCCCGCACCATCTCAGTCGAATATTTATCGACCTCAGCTTGAATTTCCTCGGCACTTCGCTTCTTAAATCCAGCCATGTTTAAACCTCCTCAAAACAAAAAGACCAACATTAGTTGGCCTTCCATTTCTTTCTACTTTTCCTCTTTGATACAGCAACGGCGTTTGCAATCACCACCGCCAATTCACGAGGCGCATAACGCTTTTGAGCAGTGCGTGCCATCGCTTGAAGTGACTGCATCGCAATCCACAACGCTTTCCAAAGTACTCGTGGTGTGACTCCTTCTTCCACCGGAGTTGGTAATCCAAGTAGCGCTGATAGCAACGACATGGTGAGAACGCGTAGGCTCTCCTCAGGTAATTGCCCGGCGGTAACCATAACCAGCTTTCTGCGTTGCGCCTCCTCCGGATATGCCTTCACGATCAGCTGGCGCATATCCTCATAGCTCATTGGTTGTTCTCCCTTTGGCACTTCGTCAAGGTCCAGTTGAGTGAACAGCTTAATCGGTTGAAGCACCGCCTGCACAGGGCGTCCTGGCTTCCCCTGGCGGTAAATGGGCATCACACCGCCGAAGCCGTCGCGTCCTATAATTGGCCGCGCCCCTTGTTTGCGCCAGCCGCTAATTGAGTGAACTTCCGTGACTTGCATATCTTCCTGCATGGCAAGAAGGCCGTTGTAAGGACCCGCGCGGTAAAGTGTCATGAGCTGCGTTACCGCCTTAGCGGGCATGCTCTGACTCATTAGCTGCGTACATAGCTCCTCGGCCCTGTTCAGGAGCGTAGAGACTTCACTTTCCAATAATTATTCCTCCTTCTGGCCAAGCGTCTTGAGCTGGTGTTTGAGGGTCTTGATGTTCTGTCGGGCAGTATCCCGCTGAGTGGCTGATGCTTTGGCGTCATCAGCAATTTTCTGGTACTTATCAATACCAGATTGATACTGTTTGCCAATGCTGATGGCCTTAGCCACCACGTCACTTTTGAACGTGTCATTCAGCGTGGCAGCATCATCAAACCTTGAGTCATGGATGTATCCTAGGGCAATTGTCACACTGAGTTTCTTACTACCAAGTTCAGCATTAATAGCCTGGGCCGCATCCGGCTGGTCAAGCATCACATAGGCAACGGCGAGCTTCGCTCGCCGCTCTGTTGTCATGCTGGCATCGTCGCCAAATTTGACCACCTTTTTGTAATCCTTCGTTAGAAAAGCAAGGTCAAACCGACGCGATGCCGTTGGAAACTTGGAGACAAATTTTTTCAGCTCTTTTGTGTCGCCGCGATCAGTTAGCCTGGCCGCAATAGTGTCTCGTTTCGCGGGATATATCTTGGCTGCCTTCTCGTAGTGACCAGCCTTGACTAAAGTCGTATACGACGGCACTGGCGGCTTACGAGAGGCAATCGTGCTCACCCCAATCACAGCCCCTACTGTCAGTACTAATACAGTAAGTGCACCAGCTACCAGCTTCACTACACGGCTGCTCACACGCGGTAAGTTCAGACGCCGGCGCTTCGGATTCTCCCGCCGTGCTTTCTTTCTAATTCGCTGTTTACGCTTTGGCTGCGTAACACTCGGCTTGATGGCCGACGGTGGGTTTGGCACGGGCTCTGGTGAAACTACTTCCGGTGTTGGGCTAATCTCACCGCTCTTCAAAATTCGGCTCATCACGTCCTCAACCTTGCCAGTTACAGGTAAGGTTAGGTTAAACGTACCAACAGGCTTGCCGTCAATGACGACATACAGATCGACAGAGCCGGTGCGATCATGGTCGGCCATATCGTAGCTGATTTTCTGAAGCTCTATCAGTGCATCATCAAAATCAATGGGGTCAGACGGTAGCGTCACACCTTCTTCGTTTGAGAAAGTCACTAGTGACTGCTTCTTCGACCGTGCCATAATCTCCCTCCAATCTGTCTAGTTCCACCCAGACGTTTCCGTTGTGGTTGTCTTCGTGGTTGTTGTATTGCCGTTGTCGTCAGTGCTTGTAGAAGTCTCGTTCCCGCTTTCGCCATCTGCCTTCGTCACACCCGTTTGAGTCAACGTGACTGCATCATAGGCCTTGTGAAAGCTCTCCGACCCGTATGTGATATCAGTAGCAACGGTATACTGCTTACCGGTATCCTTCAGATAGAAGTGGTAGTCCATATTTGGACTATCCGTGAGCGCGATGACAATTGTGGCGCCGGCGTCGTTGTCGGCAATCGTCCTGTCGTTGTTGATAGTGTATGGATGAACCTTGGTTTTGCCACCCTTATATTTCTCCGTGATTGTTGTGTCAGTAATTGTCATTGAGACTACATCAGCATTCTGGTCAGCATCTTTCTTCCATTCACCTTGTGTCAGCACGTCTTGCCACTTTTGATTGGTTAACTTTGTTGCAGCTTTTTTGCTGGCCGCCGTACTAGCTTGCCGGGCCTTCAGTTGCTTCTGAGTCGAGTACCAGTAATGCTTACCACTAGCGTCATACAGCACTGTCTCGCCATCGATGGTTTTCATCTTCAACTGATAAGTTCCGGCCAACCTGTCATCTAGCGTGATCGTGGAGCCTGAGATTTCCCACTTACCACTCGTCAGCCAGTCACTGGAGTATGTGCTGTCCTTGCTCAAGTGCAGCACAGCACCGTCAGTGCGATCCGAATACCATGTGCCGGCGTAGAGGTGGGAAGGCTCCTTATTGATTTCAATTTGTGTCTGCTGCTTGGTCATTTTTGGCTCTGGGAGCTGTTGGCTATGCCAGATAGCAAAGCCGGCCCCGCCGCCTACGACCAGCAGCACCGTTGCGATCGTGGTAATCATGCGGACCCGATGGTCATACCACTGGTCAATCAGCCAATCGATCAATATCAGATCCTCCCTCATTATCATTGTCTTGTTTCTGTGCCCGCAGCAGTGCTGCAACCTGCTCAAAGCTCAAACCGCTGTTACTAATCAAGCGTTGTGCTTCGTCACCCTGAACTTGTTTGAGTTCACTTTTGGCCTTATCAAGATTAGCCTGTGCCTTGTCGTAAGCCTCCTGGGCGCGCTTCACCTGAGCTTCCTTTGCTTTAATTCGTGATTTTGCCATCATGTAACCTCCTAATTAGTTTTTCCATACCCTAGAATGTATTTACTGTTCGTAGCGTAGGACGAGCGGCGAACAGCATCTCCGTTGTTCCCCTCAACCGTATAGACCTTGCCGCCTGACACCTTATCAACGATGCCGACATGGTGAGAGGTGGCTCCGGTCCCGGTCCAATCAAAGTAGATCAAGTCGTCTGATTTTGGCGTGTACTGACCGCGTGCGCCCCACCTGCTGTGGCTCTTATACCAACTTACTCCGACCGCACAGGACGCCGTCTTGGGCACTACACTGTCCATGTGGGCCTGGTGGGCGACCCAGGATGTGAAGCTTGCACACCACTCGATGCGCCGCGTGAAGCCCATGTACTTCCAGAACTTCGCTCCACCGTTATTGCTGGCTTTGATTTCCTTGGCCGCAATGTCAACCATGCTACTGCTGTCAGACTTGATATGGCTCAACACCAGCTTGGTGTAGAACATATTGCCATATAGGTAGCGCCAGGATCCGTAGGCCTTAGCAATCGGGTTCGTGTACTTAACCTTGACCCCTTTTGCCATCTTGTTCGCATAGGCGACCATGTTGTCGAACGAGTCGTCTGACTTCTTCGACCTTAGCCAGCGTAGATACCCGCTACCATAGTTTCTGGCACCAACAGCTGCCGAATCTGAAAGGCCAAGGGAACGACTCGTCCTCAGAACGCTAGAGAAATTGACACACATTTGCTTGACCGAGAGATCGACGCTTGTGATTGAGTTGGGCTTTAAGCCCAGGCTCTCTGAGCTTTGCGTAATATCTTTAGTCTGCGAATCATCACCGCCGGTCTCCTCCCAGATGAATGCCAGTAGGAGATTAACATATTGACTGATGCCGTACTGCTTGGCATATTTCTCAACTAAGCTGCGCCATCTCGTCACGGACTTTGGCGGATTGATTAGATCACCAATCATTCCCCCGCCACCGCCGGCGTCAGTAAGCGCATAGCTCATGCCATACGTATAGGTGACATTTTCCAAAGCGAAAGCAGGATTGAGTTGAACCGGCACTTGGGCCGTAGCCCCAGACTTCGTTTCATCGGAACTACTACTTTGAGCATTACTGGCGACGGCTGCTTCCGCCGACGAACTGGAACCAGTTGTCGGTTCAGCTGCACTGGACTTGGCTTCAGTAGCAGCACCACTACCACTATCCTTGGCGGGCTGAGAGGACGCATCGGTAGCAGTACTGTCATTTTGAGTATTAGCACGCGCTCCCGTGGCAGGCTGCGTCACTGAGGACGTTGCATCGTTATAGAGCTTGTAGGTGCCCCTGCTGCTTCCAATGACGGCACCAGACTTAACCTGGTCACTCTTCTTGAGCTTGACACCGGTCAGCCCTTTATACCGGACACTGCCCTTGTCATTTTCTGCAGCAATGGTGACTGAGTCATTTGAGACCGACGTAACCGTACCGTCAGTCACTGAGCGTACTGGCTCCTTCGGCAGTGTTGTGATTGTAATTCCGTCATACTTGGTCATCTTGCCATTGCGATAGCGATACCCCATACGATTACTAACCTGAACAGCCTGGCCCGTATTTTGGTTTGGACTCTGCATCCAGGAGAATGCTGAATACAAGCCAGCCTGCTTCATCGCGTCAATGCGATTTTTGTTGTCGTCACGGTTTGCACCATCCGTCTTCAGCAAGTCGTCAACCGTGCCGGTTTTAACGGCAATCTTAGTGATGTGCTTCTTAGTGATCTTCTTAGTCGTCGTTCGCTCGCCCGTATCGGCATCGGTTGTGACCTGGTAGGTCGTCACTGTTTGGGTTGCCTTACCAGTATCAATCGACAGTAGCGCATCGTGGGCAGTCTTCAGCTCTTGCTGAACCGTTGGATCCAATTCGGTGCTGCCAGCTACCAGATAACTACTGTGGTTCTTCAAGGACTCATACGCCAGAATGGCGTCAAAATCCGTGACAATCTCCAAGCCGTCAGGCGAGGCCTCTTCACCGTCAATCGTCAAAGTGACGTTTTTACCCTTCGTCGCATCCAGAATCTGCTGCGTGTCCTCTGCATCCAGCTTGGTTAGGTAGACATACGCCTGGGTTTCGCCTAACGGATCCACGTTTTGTAAGCTGGAGGACAGCACGCCAATAATGCCTGCGACGCCGCCAAAGCCTAGCACAATTAGCACAATGGGCATCACCATGCCTGCTTTAGCCAAAGTGGCAACCACCTTGAGGTTCTTGATCCAACTACCAGCTTGTCTCAGCCTTCGTCCAGTGGCTCTAAGCATCTTTGTCGTCGCCCTAGCAGTCCAGGTGGTTGCTTTGGACCCCTGCTGAATCTGCTTGGCCTTGTTTAACATTTCCTGGGCGTGGGCCGCGCCAGAATCAGGATCAAGCTGAACATTAGTAAAAGTCTGGGCAAGGGCCCGGGTTGAGACCACGGTGCCCTTTACTCCGGCCTTGATGGTGCCGGCGGCTACGCCTTTGGCTCCTACCTTGACTGGCTGCTTGGCTGCGCGGCTCAGCTTGATTGCGGCACGCTTGTAACGACTCATCAAGGCCCGCTTAGCCCCACCAGACTTGATTGCCCTGGTAGCATGAATACCACCTTTGACTAGTTTTTGGGTCCCTACAGCACCCATGACGGCAGTCTTAGCCAGGGCTAGGGTTGCATTGTTTTCTGCTGCATCGTCGCTAGACGCAATCACTGAGCGAACAGCTCCTTCAGCTTGCTCCTTCAGCGATTCTTTGGTGGCGCCAATTAGCTCGTCCTTTAGCGACTTGCCGTTCTTCTCCACAATACTGTTGCGAAGATCCGATCTCATGAACGCCACCCCTTTCTCTAGTTGGCATCCTCATCCTGGCTGCGCTTCTTGTACTGATCCATATCTTCAGGCTTCGTAGACATGATTTTGTAAAGCTTAGTCGCCTTAGGAAAATCATTCTCAAACGGCACCGTTGTTTGACCAGCAATCAGCAAACCATGACCTTGCTTAGCGTTGGTAATATAGCCAGCCTCATGACTTGATAGCTTCAGCAGATCTACCAGACTGTCCCGATCATTGGTGGCTTGATCCAGAAGAAGCACAAATTCAGAGTTCGACAACATCCGTTGGGCATCTGCACTCATCAGCATGGTTTCAACATTTTGGGTGATACCAGTAGGAATAGCGCCCCACTTACGGGCACGACTCCAAAGCTCAAAGAAGTAGTTTGACGCGTACTGATTAGTGAACAGCAGCTGCATTTCATCTACATAGATCCAAGTGCGTTTGCCTTCTCGACGGTTAGCCGTGATATGGTTCCAAATTTCATCAAGCACGACCATCATGCCAAAGGACCGCATATTCTTACCCAGATCCTTCACGTCAAAGACCATGACTCGATTGCTTGTGTCAACGTTGGTTTGGTGCGCGAATGATGATAGCGATCCCTCAATAAACGGCTCCAGCTCAACTGCAATTTGTTTGCCGACTGGCTCTGGCTGGCTTTTAAGGACCCGGCTAAAATCAACCAAAGTGGGCATCTTTGTATCGGGGTTCTTCTGCTTGCCAGTAACGGGATCAAGACTCACCCCTTCAAAGTAGTCTCGATACATGATTCGACAGGCACGGTCAATCAATGACCGGCGTTCAGAGGTTAGCCCCTCCTTGCCGCCAATCAGCAGCTCACAAACGGTGGTAACAAAATCCGTTTTGAGCAGCACTGGATCGTCGTCATCGCCGTACGACTCGTTGATCTCAAGCGGGTTGATGAAGGTCTTAGTCCCTGGTGAAATACGAACCACCTGACCATTAAGGGCTTCTCCCACTGCTGGGTACTCTCGTTCAGGGTCAATAATCAGCACTTCTGCATCAGGATCACGTAATGCTACGCTAATCATTTCCATCTTTGTAGCAAACGACTTACCAGCCCCAGGTCGGCCCATGACTAGCCCGTTACCAGCCTTCAGCTTTCGCCGATCAGCGGTGATGACGTTCTTGGTGACCTGGTTGATGCCATAGAGGAGACCAGAGGGCTCTGTGAGTTCCTGTGCTGTAAAAGGCAGCATGATTGCCACCGCACTAGTCGTGAGCTGTCGATTGATTGGCACGTAGTTTTTACCAATCACAAGAACCGAACTCAGTGCCTGTTTTTGTAGATAGTCAAGATTGACCATTTCGCAGAGGCTTGTATTGGCGGCCGTCTTAATCTTGGTGACCAGCTGACGCAAATCCTCCTCACTATCAGCCTTGGCCATGACCAGAAAGGTTACCGCGAAAAGTTTCTGGTTAGCTTCTCGCATCTGATCCAGCAGCTCATCGGCTTCCTTGATTTTGAAGTCAAGGTCCGCTGGTAGAATGGAGGGATCATAGCCATCCTTGATGGCCTTACGCTGGAGCTCCGACTTTTCCTTGTTCATCATGGCTGTCTTCAGGCGAACCGAGTTCATCGCTTTGTCTTGGGCGATTGGCTTAATGTGAACTGACACTTCCAGGTCGCCGATGATTTTCGTGATGTCCCGAAACAGCCGATCGCTTAACTGGGTTGGATACTGCCGCAAATAGATTATTTGCGCAAATTTGTCACCCAGCTCGAACGTCTTCTTGTCCTTGAAGGTCAAGCTCGTTGGGGCGATTACCGAGTGAGTTGTTAGGCCGCTGTACTTGAGATCCTCAAAGCTAAAGTGCAGGTGTGTTCCAGGCCGAAGAGAACTGTTCAGCACAGCCAATCGTTCCGCACCATCAAGCACATGCGCATCTGAACCCATCTCACGAAGTGTTTCAATGGCCGTATCACACATGCCACCTAGATCCTGGAGAACGACCTGCTTATCTTCGCCGTGGGTTGTGATGGTCATGTACTTTTCTTTAATCATGCTGGTGCCATGATCCTGGAGACGCGACAACATA
The DNA here is from genome assembly GCF_003946175.1 of Lacticaseibacillus suibinensis. Taxonomy (GTDB): domain Bacteria; phylum Bacillota; class Bacilli; order Lactobacillales; family Lactobacillaceae; genus Lacticaseibacillus; species Lacticaseibacillus suibinensis. The sequence goes on from NZ_RHOK01000022.1 coordinate 20,849, forward strand.
TAGTCGTCCATTTCCTGCCGCAGTGGATCCAGACCGTCGCCTTGCTTTTTGAACCCAGATTGTGCCATGAACTCATCAACATCGACGCGCTCATTGCGAACGGTGATTTCGATCGAGGAGTCACCTTCTATGGAGTTGAAGAGGTCACCGTACTGGGTGAAATAATCGACCTGCTTGTCCCGTGCAGCGGTCTGGTAATTAACGTCTTTGAACTGAATCGTGCGCGACCACTCGTGATCGTTGATTTGCATGGTACCATCCTCATACAGCGCACGATAACCCAAGGCATCCTGCGTAGCCCGCGACGGTGCATCTTTACGCTGCTTACGACCCCGGGCCTTTTTGTGAGCATTGAATTTAGCCAATGCTCGTTTTTGATCCTTATTCATCGTCGTATTCTCGGATTTTTTTGCGGTTCGTGTGAACATTCATGCTCACCTCCTTGTCATTTTCGTAGACTAGCTGCTTAGGGGCCGATTGAAAGTCCAGACGGTATTTCAGGTAGGTCTCAAAGTTAAGCCCCATTGGCCGATACCAGCCGAACGCCAAGATTGGTGCATCGACGATCATAATGACCCATCCGAAAGCATCTACCGGCATCTTCATCACGAAATACGCCACGACACACACCACGACCCCAATGCCGGCGGCAATACCGCCAAAGATCAACTGCCGTCCGGACATATTGCCAATAATTTTCTCTTTATAGTCTCGAACATCTTGCGGAACCTTTACTTGTAGTGCCATATAGCCCTCCTTACATTGCAGCGGTTAACGCCTTAGCCCACTTGTCCGTTTGCATGATCCCAATCATCAGTAACACCGCCATCGCAATAACACCAATCATGAGCTCGCTAAGCCCATTAGCCCCATGGAACACGCCCGTCAATAGATACGGGTAGAAGATCTGTACCATGTAGAGCAGCGTGCCTTGGATGGCTGTGGCCATGAAGGTCTTGAAGAACCCCTTGGCGATTGATGAATATTCAGCGCTAGGCAACGTAGCAATTGGAATCGGAGCCATGGCGAACAGCACATATAGCTGCAAAAACCGCACCGCAACCATCACCTTGACCATCGCCACCGCTGCTAACAGCAGTAGCCAGCCTAAAAGTAGGGCGATTGTCAAAAATATTTTAGAGAAGAACCCTAGGTCCTTCAGTGGTTCCCACATAGCTGCCACCGTAACGCCACCATCAATTGCTTTGCCTGAAACGATGCCTTTAATCTCATTAGTGAGCTCCGTGTTAAGTGAGATTAGACCCGAAAGGATCTTAGGTAGCGAGGCCAGGACAGTGCTGATAATCGCGTATTTGGCGACGGTTAGCCCAATTGCGCGGATCATTCCTTCTGGTCCCCCACCAATCTTCTCTTGAAGTAGTGAGATCCGCTGGATCTCAAACATGACAAAGAGCGCCATGATGGCGAAGGCCAGTGGCTTGACCACTGTGCTTTGGATGGCCGTGACAAACTTGTACAGATCCTGGTTATAATCGCCCAGGCCCTTAGTCAGGTCCGAGGTGGCAGCGATACCTTTAATGGCACCCACGATTAACCTGAGAACCCATTTAACAGAACCGTCCACTATTGCACCTCCTTATCAAGTAAATTTGATGGTCGTAAAGTATACAGCCGCAGCGCTAATAATCACGCCACCGACAATTTCTAGAATCGCGCTACGGATACCAGGCCCATTCGAGTCCTTCAGATTGCCCCCTAGAGTGACGGCGCCCATAACTACCATGTATCCGCCGTATCCGGCAATCCCCGTAGAGATGAGTTTCATGATGCTTGACAGCACTTGCATATACGGTTCCTCCTCAATTAAAAATCACCGCCGAAAAATTCTTCGACGGTGTTTTTGTGTTTTTCTTGTTTAACAATTGGTTCATCTGGTGCATCCTGCGCCGCCTTAAAGGCCTTGTAGGTCGGGAGCTTTTCAACCACAATCCGCTTCGATTTGAACGGCTGCACCCCACGGAGAATGTAGATTGACTCATCGCCCCGCATTCGCGAGACTTCAGCTGGCTGCATCAGCGGCCTAGCAATCTTGTCGTATCGCGTGTTGAACGATCCCTGGGCGCCTCGTGTTGTTGAAGTATTCAGCACCTCAATGGTTTCTTGTCCCATACGATCCGATACGTACTTGGCTGTGACGTCATCATTGCCGCCCAGGAACAGGAACGAGTCCGCTGCGCCCATGATGGAGTCCCAGGACTTAGGGTAACCTTGTTTGATTTGCGGAATATTTTGCAAGAAGATCATGGCCCCAATCCCCCGCGATCTAACCGTGTTGACACGGGCATCAAAATTGGGAATTTTGGCAGTGTTGGCAAATTCATCCATCACCATCAAAACTGGTACTGGTAGATGCCCACCATGAACCTGATCGGCCCGTTCCACCAGCTTGCTGAACAGCACCTGGTAGGTCATGCCAATCAGGAAGTTGTAAGTCGAAGTCTGGTCTGGAAGAACCAAGTACACGATGGTCTTTTGATCCCCTACCAGATCCAAATCTAGCGTGTCATCACTTGTCATCCTGGCCAGGCTAGGTACGTCAAATGGTGCCAAGCGTACGCCGGCAGAAATGGCCATGCTTGCCGAAGTCTTCCCTGGCGCCACTTTGTACGTTTCGTATTCCTTGACGCCAAACGCATCGGGAAAACGTTCAGCAAACTCTTCAAACATCACATCAAGGGGCGATACCACGCCCGGTCCGTCCTCTGTTGTTTCAAGCAGCCGCACCATCTTCGCTACAGACGCCATCGACTGATCTTCCTTCCGGATCATTAGGCGAAGGTAGTCAATTAGGGCACTGAACAGCAGTCTCTCGGCTTTGTCAAAGAAGGCATCACCGCCGGTTTTCTTGTCATCACTGGTATTGGCCATGAACACATCGACCATTTCGATAATGTCGTCTTCATTCTTAATGTAGTGAAACACGTTGAAGTGATCTGTGTTCTCGCGCGTAATGAAGTCAAGTGTCTTAATCACATAACCCTTACTCCGGAAATACTTTACCGTGGCACGCCGGGTTGCGCTTTTGGTGTCCGTCACCACGTAAGAACTGTTCGCCTGCATTAGGTTAGGGATAACCACCGTTCGTGTCTTCCCAGTCCCAGCAGCGCCGACAACGGCCGTAAACGCATTACGGCTATACATTGGCGTACGCGTGTAATCCGGATCTGTCTGGTAGAGACGCTCAGTCGCTGTCATCAAAATGTTGTTTTCAGGGTGATCCCAGTCGATGAACGGCTTAATGTCCTCAGCCGTCCCCCAGCGACTAGACCCATGTTCCTCGCCAGCACGCGTATTGTGCTGATTGACGGAGATGTACAGATACGCCAGCCAGAAGGCAATCAAGACACCGATACCCCACAAGAGAGCAACAGGTTTGAAGCCAAAGTGCGGCTCAATATACCGCATCGGATAACCCGCAATATATCCCAGGCGATCAATGATTGACGTATAGTTTTTAGGAGCTGCGTAATACTCGGCGCCAACATTCACGCCAATATAAAACGCCGCGATCGAACCAATCGCGGCGCCTACAGTTTTCTTCGCGTTGATGATGCAGACCTCCCTTACGACTATATTTCTTTATCCGGCAGAGGCCGCTCACGGTGTTTATTCTTCTCCTGAGCTTGCTCGGTTCGAGCCTTGGCCTGCTCTTTGGCGAGGGCAATCTTTTCATCAAGATTGCCAGGTCCCTTTTCAGGTCCATCGATGCCACCTAGCACTCGGTTCACAGCGATGTTCACACGGTCCAAGCTCTCAGCATTGAAAAAAGCGTGGTAAATATCAGTGCCAGGTTCCTTCGCTAGAGAGAAATCAACCTTGAGGGACTTGAGCGCCTTTTTGAAGTCACCCAGGTCAGTCTTACTAATATCGATGTGCTCCAAAGAACCTTTCTCTACCAGCTGTCCTAAGCGCCCTTTTTGCGTGACCGTTGTCTTCTTGATAACGGCTGTCGTAGCGTGGACCGCAGTACCCACCGTTGCCTTTAACACAGGCGTCAGCATCTGAAGGCTTAGATTTGCCAATCGAAAAACGGCCTCAACGGCCTCTTGTTCTCCTGCTGCCATTACTATTCCTCCTCAGTTGCATCCGTGCTGTCGTCCGCTGCCACAGTGACCGTAACTTCCTTAGTCGTGGTCTGCCCAAACTTATCAGTGGCCGTGTAGGTTAACTTATAGTCACCTGCCGCACCCGTATCAACGGAACCATCAACAGTAACCTTGGCGTCACCATAAGGGCTGGTCGCTGTTACGTTAGCTATGGCATCAAGCTGATCACCGACCTTGAGCGTCGTCGGCACCTTAGAAACATCCAGACTCGGTTTATCCGCCGTGACGTTGATGGTCACGGTCTTGGTCGTCGTCTGCCCGAACTTATCGGTCGTCGTGTAGGTCAGCTTATTCTCCCCTGGCTTGCTGGTATCAACGTTGCCGTCAACCTTGAGGTCAGCCTCACCATACTTGCTGGTGGCCTTAACACCTTGAAGAACATCAAACTCGCTATTTAGCGCCACGCTGGTGTTCTGATTGTTGGTGTCGATGTTTGGCTTGTCAGCGTAAACCGTGACTGTGCGTTGCTTGGTGACCGTCTGCCCGTCGCTGTCAGTGACGGAATAGGTCAGTTCATACTGACCAGGAGTCGTCGTATCAACCTTACCTTCAGCGGTGACCTTGCCTGTCAAATCGCCGTCTTGATAGTCATCAGCGCTAACATCTTTCAAGGCGTCAAAGGTCGTACCAACCTCAACCGGATTGTCATTCAGGAACACAATAGATGGCTTGTCGTTGATCACCGTAATATCGCGTGTCACTGATACGGTGTGGCCCGCGCTATCCGTTACTGAGTAGGTAACGGTATAGGTGCCTGGCGTGTTCTTATCAAGCGTGGTTGTATAGCCAATTGCATTAGTCAAATCGCCGTCTTCGGAGTCACTGGCCGTGACGCCAACCCGAAAGTCTACTGATTGTTGCCCTTTGTGCACCATCATCGTCGCCGGCGCACTGATGGAAGGTGCCTGATCTGTTGTGGTTTCACCAGAGTCAGAGCCGCCGCCTTTGTTTCCTGTATCTGTACCCGTGCCAGTCGAAGGCTTTGACGTATTAGAATTGTCAATCGGGGGTACTAAAGCTGGTTTTTCCGCTTCAGCCAACGTTTTGACCTCGGCATCAGCGCCATCTACTAGAGCCAGAGCACTCGTAGTCGTTTTACCGTTTAAAGCCACTGCTAGGTCATTTTCGCCAACAAGACCGTCATCCGACACGCTCACGTCGTTACCATTGGTATCACTAGAGCTAAGTCCAGCATCGGCCATCGCATCTTCAACAGTTTTGTCCGCCTGCTTGGAGCTATGGCCAGCGGCTGCTTTAGCCTTGTCTTTGGATTTCTTCTGTACTTGAACGGTCTGGTCCTTATGTGTGCCTTGTTGCTGGCAACTAACGATGCCAGCACCTAAGCCTAGCAGCACAATCGGGCAAATCACCCAAGCTGCAATCTTTTTACGTTTCTTACTTTTATCTTCGTCCATGGTGTCCTCCCTTTAGAATAGAATGTCGTCTTCGGTAATATCGAAATGGTCGTAATCTTCAGGACCCGTTTCCTCACGGTCTTCGGGTACGGCTGGCTGTTCGTCCGCTTCGTGATGTTGGCTAACTTGATTAGCAGGTTCCGGTTGGCTTTGCGCCCCAGGACTAGTCTCTGCCGGAGTTGATGGATCCAGCGGCGCTGATTGCTCACAGTCCAACTCAGGCGTCGTACCGGCGCCTGAAGTGCCAGCGGCGGACTGTACGTCAGGTTCCTGGCTGGTAGCAGGAGTTAGAAATTCAACCTGGTCTGCTCGCACTTGAAAACTCTGCTTCTTCTCACCGTCTTTAGTCACGTAGTCGTTCTGATGTAGTTCACCAATAATGCCCACTCGGTTGCCTTTGTGTACATACTTTGCGGTTGATTGCGCACTTTGTCCCCAAATGATGCAAGGAATGAAGTCTGTCTTGTCTTTGTCGTGTGGCCGACTCACTGCGACAGTGAAACGCGCATAAGCCCTACCTGTAGCTGTGTACTGTAACTCCACTGCGCGAACCAAACGGCCTACGAGTTGAATTGAATTCATGAGTGCCTCCTTAATCCAGTCGGTTACCAGACACGCGGCAATCAACGGTTAGTTGCAAGATATGCGTGCTTGAGGTCTTAACCTCAACCACAGGCCCGAGATATAGACGATGTGGATAAGCGAACCAGCCGCGCGCTGCATAGAAGTTGCTACCGAGTAGCTGACTACGCTGCTTGCGAAGATCCTCACGTCGAACCTTGAACACGTACAGCCCGTCGAAATACGCGATTCGCTTAATCTTACGAACCGGCACGACGAGCTGAATTGGCTCAAAATCGTATGCTGCTTCCATTTGTGTTCCCCCTTTTAGATAAAATCTGTTGGTAGATCGGTGAACCGCCATCCAATAATGGTGAGGTTCCCGTTGATCTCAACCTGGGCGTGCTGCACAGTGAACATAATCATATTGGTTAACGACGTGTGGTCCGTCTTGCCTAGAATCACTAGTCGATTTTCCGGAAACATACTTACGTAGAATGTGACGCGTGCCTTTTGACCAACGTACTGACTTGATATGGTGATTTGCACTCGTTCTTTCTGATTTCCATCCGCTTCAATCACAAACCGGCTCGATACCGGCTTGGTGAGAACGTCATCAGGGATATAAATGCCATGCTCTGCCTCATCGTTCATCGACTCTAATCGCCTCCTTTCTAATTTCGACTACAGCCGATTAAAATCATCTGACTCAACAGTTAAAAGCGACGGGCGTAAAGTAACTACCCGCCTACGTCGTGTGCAGGAATCGAACCCGCGTCCACCGCTTAAGTCTAAAGAAGTGGATGTACCAGCCACGACAAAAAGTGGCCTCCTGGGAAAGAGACCACTCAAATTTGGAGGAGTAATAATGAAAAATAGGTAGGGCTAGGCAGGCCTTGGGGGTGGCCGCCTAAGCCACCACAGGGAGTCGAACCCTGTTAGTATCCACACGATCAGATACCTTCCAAAGACAGCAAAAAGCCCCTACTTTTGTTCTCTGGGGAAGAGAAGTAGGGGCACCAGGAGAATAGTAATTAAAGAAATCGTTGGAACAAGGTAAATAGCGGGGTAGCCGCCTGCCGAAGTCACCCCATCGTCGACTGCTCGCTTATTGCTTCTGTGGCCCCGTGGTAAACCCGGCGTGGACCAATGCGGCTTCCTGATGAATGAGTCGGCGGATCAGTGAAGAGGTCCGCTCACCAGTCGCCCGCTGAACATCTTCTAGCTCGCGACGAGTATCTGTTGTAGCTGCGAACTTAATCCAGCTTTTGTCAGCTCCGATCATGGTTACCCCACCTTTCAATTGTTCTAGAGAAAAGATACCCACCTATTTTGGCCTAAAAACTCCCTAACTGTAATCTGCATGCTATTCTATCCTCGTACCCGGCTGGCGCCTATAGCCTATCCAGTGGCACAGCCTGAACAGTAGCAATGTTGTTTCTCAAATCATCAATAAAGGGGCCCTCTGCCGAATCAATCTTCAGTGCAAGCTGCAGGTCAGAAGTGATTGGCAGATCATAAATCAGTATTTCCATCTCGTGACCTGGGCGGTAGTCGTAGACTTCATCTAATGCATCGTCGGCCAGGTACCAGCCTGGCACAATTTGAATAACTAGCACTTCTCATCACTCCTTGGAGGTTTCATTATGGACATGAATCCAGTATTAAAACTTGTACCGATTGCCTTACCCAAAGCAGGTAAGCGTCACGACACGCAGCTTCCGGTATTGAAAACAGTCAGGGATAGCGAAGGCCACGGACGTGACTTTTTTGTCTTCGATATGGAGATAAACCAGAGAGCATTCGCGGTCTCATTCATTGCTGGGGACTTTGTTAAGCCTTGGCTCCTGGCATTTAACAGAAAGGGAGATAACCAACCGCCTCTCGTGGTAAAAATATATACCGGCTATAAAGTCGCAACCGATGGATACTCAGTCGAGGAACGAAAACACATCTCTTCCTTCTTTAATCATCAGCTAAACCCTGCCAAGGGTTTCTTGAGCCTTTGGAACGATGTCAATAGATCTCTCCACTACCGGAAAAGCTCACTTGATTATGAGACTCGAAACGCATTATTGAACTTACAGGACAAGCCTGAAGAGGAGACAAAACTATTTTTCAAAGGCTTCCACAACAACGGTGCCGGCCATCGGTCTGCTTTTAATGCTTGGAAAGTACAGCACTTGCTACCTCCTGAAGTTTGGGCTCAGATTGCCAACAACGACCACTACTCTGTTGATTTCACCGATTTACCCGGAGACGCCAATACAGTCAATAAGACCGAACAGGCTTGTATGGCGGCAGAAATTGCTAAGTATCGTGAGAACCACGGACTGATTTCGTAACAACACTGGTGGTCAAATAGATTGGTTTGAATACGCCAAGGCCGCTCAAAACTTCTTGTTGCTCCATAGGCAATTGAGACACGTCGGCAGCTCGGAATGGGTCACAGGTGATATATATCTTATCCTTCGCCTGGTATGTCCACGCACCACCCCTGAAGTACCAGCCAGGAACAATCTGCAACACTACTCGTCTTTGTCTTCCCTGAATATAGTCAAGGTTTGCCATTGTATATCCTTCTTTCTGTCTATAAATCCAAGGCCCCAGCCAATTGAATCACAAACGCGTCAGCGGCACTGACGCGAGACAAACCTCTTCCTACATGTGGGTCATCCATAGTGCTCCAATCAGTAGGATTGGAAGCCCCAGCAGCATCCACGGGATAACCCAGCCATCGTGTTTCTTGTCAATCTTGTCGCACACTTTCTCGTAAACAAATATGCCTATCATGACACAGCCGGTTACAGTCAAACCCAACGCACAGCCGAACGGCATCGCCTTATTCCCCAGCTCACTCAGAGTTTGCATAGACAATGATTCGCCATAGGGCATCATGCAACCTATGGTCAACAAAGCTCCGAAAAAATATACGCTTAGGAAAGTGAGAAATAGCTTTTGTGCTACTTGCCCACGGTACGCTTTTTCAAGCTTGTTTAAGGCTCCGCTTTGCATCTCCCTTGGTGCCCCTATTCTCTGCATTTCTCGAACCTGATTGGCCATTTTTCTGACCTCATCACGCCTTGCTATGACATTCCATATCGTAAGATTCCACGCGGCCAAGGTCATCATCAGTGTTGCTATTGATCTCATCATTTCTCTACCCCTCCTTTGGCGTCAGCATTAACCGTTTTCATTGAGTCAATTTTTGACACAATCTTGTAAGGCTTGCCCTTCTTCATAGTCAACACAGCTTCAGCCTTCTTCGAGCTCACCTCCAGGCTAACGTATCCTTTCCCCTTAGAAAGCGCATAAGCCTTGTTAAGAACGCGATCGACTGCCCGGCCTTGCGGTGTTGTAGCTTCAGCAGTCCCGTGATCCGCGTGTCCCAGGGGCGTAAAGTCTAAGGTTATATCACCAGAGCGTTCAATCTCTAGTGGGGTCGTGAGTTGCTTTGTGCTATCTAAGGGTTCGACCAGTATCGAAATAATGCTACCCACAATCAGAAGCATTGTGAAGACTGGTAAAACCCAGTCGTCTGCTAAAGAAATGTTCTTCTTATCGAGGGCAAGGCCAACCAATGCCAGAACTATCGCAATGAGCAGCATGACCTTGCCAGCAGTTATGACCATCTCGTAGTGGCCAAAATCAATATAATGTTCCATTTCAGTCTCCATTCTTTTCGGTTATCAGATAAAATACGCGGAGGGCCTTGCACGTATCCTGCAAATTCTTTTGGTGCAAGACCGCCCCAGGGAGTCGAACCCTGGCAGCATCAGCAGGCGCTAACGCTGTTCCGGCAGCGGTGGTGATACTTAATCGCTTGTTAACGTGCCCACGCGATACGAGGTGGGGTCAGAAACCGTTAGAGACGTATCAAGATGCTTTTGGAGGCCGAGTTTTGTAGGCTTCACCTTGATTAAATGGCCCTGAACCACGTAGCGAAACGCTGGGTGTTTGTAACCAACTCGCGGGCAAGTGAAAAGGTGGATCTGTTTGGCGGCACCAGCTGCTGGATCACTAAGGATCGAAGCATCGCTACCTTCAACCGTATATGCCCGGTCGGCTTCATAGGTGTACTTGCCTTCTAGCGTATACACATACATCAGACCGCCGGTGCCGGTGCCGCCCTTGTAGTCTGACGGCCGGTAGGGAGCGCCTGCATTACGCACGTAGCCCTGACTGGTCGTCAGTTGGAAAAGATTGGCAAACAAAACCCCAGGGACGTATGAGCTATGACCTGCAAGGACATAGTTGTTGTCGACGGGGCTGGTGTTCGCTTTCACGCGGGCAAGCTCCGCAAGCGCCCCGTAATTGAGCCCTGCATCCGTTTTGTAGATAGCTAGGTCAATTCCTACTGACGGGATTGAAACGGCCGTATCGGCCCGTCTTGCCCGCGTATGGGGCGCTTGTTTGCCCTTCTTGAGTGACTTGATTAGTTGCTGACCATCACTCCGTGCGCGTTGGCCCTTGCTGGCCTCCTGGGCCGGCTGCCATAGGATCAAAGCCACGCCGATAAGGATCAGCAAGATTAATGCAACAGTTAGTGGCCAACGCTTACGTCGCATAGGCTAGGCCCGCTTACGCAGCAGGTAGAAGGCCACACCAGCAGCGCCAATCAGAGCAACAACGCCCAGGGCCAACAGAACGCCATTCAGGGAGTCGTCAGTCTGCGTCAGCTTTGGAGCTGGCGCGATGTGAACCGATTGGCCCGCGTCGTTGATGTCAGCGTGGCTGGCAATCAGCTTGCCATCGTGGTAGAGGTCTTCAAAAGCAACCACGTCATGGCCGCCCAGGGAGCTGCCGTCGAACGTGAAGGTCATGGTCACCTTCATGTCCTTGGCGGTTGCCTTGAAGGTCTTTTCAGCAGTGACTTTCTTGCCGTTGATCAGAACCGGTTTGCCAGTGGCCTTGTCCATCAGGTAGCCCTTGACGGTGTAGGTCTTGCCAATCACGAGGTCATTGAACTCAACAACGTCGTTAATGGTCATGTTCCGGCTAGCGGTCACCGTCTTCTTACCGTCAGAGGTCGCCGTGGTGTGCAGCTCAATCTTCGGGAAGTGAACGGTTTGGTCTTTGTCGTTGATGTCTTCGTGAGAAGCAATCAGCTTGCCGTTGTGGTAGAGGTACTCAAAAGCCACAACGTCCTTGCCAGCCAAAGCGCGGCCGTCAACGACAAACTCAACGTCAATCGTGCCGTCAGCCTTTTCGGCTTTGAAGGTCACGGTCTTGGAAACTTTGGAGCCGTCGGCGTTCTTAACGAACGATCCGTCGGTGTAGTGCAGGTAGCCCTTGACAGTGTAGGTCTTGCCAACAATCAGATTGTGGTAAGCCACAGCATCCTTAACGGTTACCTTTTCTTCTGGAACAACTTCCTTGGACCCTTCAGAATCCGTTGCCGTAGTGTGCAACTCGATTTTCGGGAAGTGAACGGTTTGGTCTTTGTCGTTGATGTCTTCGTGAGAAGCAATCAGATTGTTGTTGTGGTAGAGGTTTTCAAACACAACAACGTCCTTGCCCGCCAGCAGACGGCCATCAACCGTGAAGGTCACGTCGATGGTGCCATCGGTCTTCTCAGCGGTAAAGGAAACCGTCTTAGCGATCTTGTTGCCCTTGGCGTCAAGGACAAAAGAGCCATCCGTATAGTGCAGATAGCCGGTTACGGAGTAGTGCTTACCGACAACCAGGTTGCTGTACGCAACGGCATCTTTGATGGTGACGTCTTCTTCAGGCATCACCTGCTTGTCGCCTTCGTCGGAAGTAGCCGTCGTGTGAACCTTTGGGGTAACCACTTTGACGGTCTGGCCTGCGTCGTTGACGTCCGCGTGGCTAACAACTAGGTTGTTGTCACGGTAGAGGTTTTCAAAGACAACAAATTCTTTGCCCATTGCCTTAGAAGCATCAACGGTGTAAGTCATGGTAACCGACCCGTCGGCTTTGTCAGCGACGAACGTCTTTTCAGCAGTAATTGGGTTGCCCTTAGCGTCAAGAACAACCTTACCTGTGGCCTTATCAAT
>NZ_RHOK01000023.1 GCF_003946175.1 Lacticaseibacillus suibinensis
TTCAAGCAGTCCAATCCGCACTGAACCATCGTCCCAGACGTATTCTGAACTATCTTCGCCCATGCGATTACTACCGATGCATGGCGTAACAGACTAGACCACTATCAAGAATTCGTTATCATCGTTGCACTTGACTTGAAAATTGAGGGCCATGTTTTTGCCTCCTCGAAAGTTGTTTGATTACGGTTATGATGATAGCGGTTACATAAGTGGTCGTAAATGGTAAAATCAAAAATCTAATTAAATAATTGTAGACGATTACATTTTATACAATCGAAACCGCGATTTTCCGCGGCCAATCCGGCTTGAATGAAGATTAAATATTGGTGAGAATGATGAGACGGGAATCAAAAGGCCTCGGCGCTGCGGTCGAGGCCTTTCAGGTTATAGAACGGTTGCGCTCACCGAGGCGGTCAGGTTGGCTTGCCGGTGGGCATTGACCCGATCGATAAAGTCGGCGTAGATGCGCAGCTGCGGTGGATCTTCCTGCCAGAGGTTTTCCGGATGCCACTGCAGGCCCAGCACCAAATCATTTTCGCTGCTTTCGAAGGCTTCTATCGTCCCGTCATTGGCTTGCGCGGCTAGGCGCAACCCGTTGCCAATCCGGCGGGTGGCTTGGTGATGGCGGGAGTTGACGTAGGCACGGTCACCGAGCAGTGGATGCAGGCGCGATTGGGGCACAATGTTGACATGATGCGTTGGGTATTCGCCTGAGGTGCGCTGGAGGTGGCGAATAGCGGCCTTTTTCTGGGTGGCGAGGTCTTGATACAAGGTCCCACCGAAGGCCACGTTGAGAATATGGCTGCCGCGGCACAGGCCAAACATGGGCTTGTTAGCTGCGTAAGTCGCGCGAATCAGAGCCAATTCGAATTGATCACGTGGCGGATTAGCGGGGCCAATTTCCTGGCTGGGCTCCTCGCCGTACAGCGTCGGGTCAACGTCCGGCCCGCCAGGTAAAATCAAGCCGTCAAACAGCGGCAGATAAGCTTGAACCATCTCCGGAATCAAACTCAGCTGACTGGGATACGGCACTACAATGGGCAAACCGCCGGCAGCTAATATCGTATCTTTGAACATGGTGGGTGAGATATCAACCGTGTTGGGTTTGGTGTTCACGCTGGGGTCCTCGATGACATCAGCGACAATGGCAATAATGGGTCTCATCTGCTCACTTCCTTTGACCGATGACATAAATAAATTTGTAAAAAGGGCGACTAAGACATGGCCGCGTTGCCGCCTCTATCTTCAGTGTACAAAGTTGACAGGGTAAATGTCTTGCGTTGACGCTTGAACTTAGCGGCTCGACGCACCAGGTCACTGAACAGGCGCAGTTGCTCTGGGGCGTTGGGGTAGAGATTTTCGGGGTGCCATTGTACGCCCAGCAGTTGCTCAGAGGCGATGGACTCGATACCTTCAACCACGCCATCAGGGGCGGTGGCGCTGATGCGCAGGCCTTGGCCTAAATGACGCACCGCCTGGTGATGGCGTGAGTTGACGTAGCCCCGCGGTCCCAGCAGTTTTTCAAGGTGGGTGTTTGCCATCATATTGACGTGATGGGTGGGGTATTGGCCGCTGGCCGCTTGGGCATGACGAATGGTGGCGTGACTGTCTTCAGACGCCAGGTCTTGGTACAAGTCACCGCCCAGCGCAACATTGAGCATCTGCATGCCGCGGCAGGTGGCAAAAATCGGGAGCCCTTCTGTCACGGCGCGGTGGACCAGCGCCAGCTCGAAACGGTCCTCGGGGTAAACCACAGCCCCGAGTTGCGGCAGCGGCTCCTGCCCGTACAGCGTCGGGTCGATATCTGGCCCACCGGGTAGCATTAAGCCGTCAATAACCGCCAGATCATCAGCAATCAGCCGGTCAATGACCGGAAACTCTTCCGGAAATGGCAGAATCAGCGGCGTGCCACCGGCTTCGATAATGGCATTTTTAATCATTCGTGGCACCACCATGGCGTTCACCGTGTTGACGGCAGTGCTAGGAACCGCAAGCTGGTCGGCAGGTATTCCAATCAACGGACGCATGATATTCTCCTCCTTCTTGACTACTTTAATCGTACCCAAGCGCAGGCGGTAGAAGCGAGAAGGACGACTTTTTCGCGATTAATGTCAGATTTGAGCCAATCATCTCGTATGATAGGGTGTAAGGGAAAGAGGGGTGAGACCATGGATGACGAAGCGCTGATTGCTAAGCTCAAAGCCCGCGACGATGACGCCTTGCTGGTGTTAGTGGAGGCGTATGGGCGCCTGATTCGGCAAGTCGTCTGGCATCAGCTGCTGACCGCGTACGCGCGCGGCTTCACGGATGATGTTGAAAATCGGGTGTACTACAAAGTCTGGACGCGCATCGACCAGTTTGACGCCACCAAGGGGAGTTTTCCAAACTGGCTGAGTGTCATCGCCAAACATCAAGCCATCGATTATGCGCGTGGCTTAGCCGCAACCTTTGCGACGCTTGATTTGGATTCGGTGACGGTGGCCGCGCCGACTGCCAAACAGCAGGACCTGGAGGCGTTATTTGCGGTGCTGTCACCGCTGGAACAGCAAGTGTTCCGCTTGTATTTCATCCAGACCCTCACGGTTGAAGAAATCGCTAAGCAGCTGCATTTGAAACGCGATGCGGTGTATCAGCATCTGTCACGTGGCCGTAAGAAACTACGCCAAGGAGGAATGAATCATGCCGATTTTAACTAATCCTTTTGTGCAAGTCGTTAATCAGATGAATGGCATTCCCACCACAGTGACGGGGTTAGAGGACATGCCTGAGCTGAAGGCGCGTTATAAAGCGCGGGAAGCCAGCTTGTATATCTCGATGCAACAAGTGCTCAGCCAAGTAGCCGAGTTGCTGGCGCCAGATGAAGAAATCCTGAGCATGATGCCGATGACGAACGAAGAAAACGCCGGTTATGCCACCGATGGCATTATGGGCATGTACGCCCCGCAGACTCAAAAAGCCAAAGACTACATCAAGTCCCAGTCCAGCCTGCGCGGTAATCGGTTGATGCTGTTCACCAATCAACGGATGATTTTCTTTGTGGTGATTGAGTTCATCGATGACCCAACGGCGTATTACTCGTATGCCTATGACCAGATCAAGGCGATTGCCTTTAAGAAGCATCGGATGAGCATTCCTGGCCAGAAGTTCTATCAGCGTCAGTGGTACATTTGGTACACATTAGATTTCGAGACGCCAGACCGGCATATCTTCAACGAAGTCCTCACCGCCGCTAACGGCGAATTGTTTCGCCGCAATCTCCTCACCATTCCGGGCATGAGCCAAATTGAAATCAAAGATCACATGGACCGCTACTTTAAGCGGGACAATTACCTAAGCTCAGGGATGTTTTGGATCAAGGTGACCTTTGGCATGATGGCGTTCATCCTGTTGCTTGCGCTATTCTCGTTTCTGTTTACCGGGAGCTATTAAAGTCCTGACCACGAAAAAACGCCCTTCCGGCACAAGTCGGGAGAGCGTATTTGGTGCACCGAGTAATCGAAATTACCGCTGGTCGTTTTTCCCAGTGCGCCACCAGAGTCTACCCGCCGGCCATTGTCGCGTGGTCAAATTAATGTCAGATAATTGTTAACCTATTATCAAAAAAATAGACAAAAATACTAGCTCAATATGTACCAATATACAAGAGTGGTAAAATAGGGGTGTACGAGGCCGAGAAAAAGGGGATAACAATATTGAAGAAAACTTCGACACAAGGTAGTTCCGCGCCTGTTTATCGGGTGAAAATGTATAAGAATCATAAACTTTGGGTAGCCGCAGTGGTCGCAGGCACTTTGCTGGCAGGCATCAGCTTTGCCAGCGACACCACCAACACGCAGCCCGTTCAGGCCGCGTCTCAAGGCATTGCCGCGACTGCGACCATCAACGTCAAGTTCGAGTTTATCTATAACAACCAAGAGGTGCCAGGCCTCGAATTGAATTATACGGAACCGGCCAACACCGCTAACGTTCACATTCCGACTGACTATAATGCTAAGGTCAAAGTGGCGCAAGCGGCCGGCTACACTTACATGAGCGGTCCTGGCGCACTCGCCACATCGACCACCGATCAGGACCTAGTTTACAAGATAACGCTCGGTGCGCAAGTCGTCACCGTGAATCACGACGCCCCGATGAACAAAGGGGACGTGGCGAATGCCTACTATAACTCGACCATTCCGAACGACGATGTGAATGCCGCCGCTTTGAACGGTACCGTGACGCAAATCATTCCCTACATCAGCCGGACCAGCGGCAAGACACTATTGCCAGACCAGACGCAATCCATCGCGATTTACCGTGATGGCAACAAAATCAATTTGGTCACCGGCGCTGTCGCTTACGGTGCCTGGACGACCAAGGACTCGAAGAGCATTACCAGCCCTACCATTGCCGGCTACTACGCGCCACAGCCGGCCGTCACCACCTTGAACAAGGCGAACGGCCTGACCACGGCCAACGTCACTTACTACCCAATTCCACAAACCGCTTCCGTCGAATTCGTAGATGATGATGACAATGGCGCTACAGTTGGCTCCGCTACCGACTTCTCCGGCAACATCGAGTCGGCCCCGCAGGCCTATGACTTGACCGACCAAATTCCAGCCGGCTATGAGTTGGCGGCTGGTCAAAGCGCCAGCGGCGACGTTACCTACACCGCTGACACGGCTAACAACACCGACCAGCACCAAACCATTCAGATTCACTTGGTGCACAAGCATGCCGCGGTTGAAGCTGATGGTCCATACGTTGGCGACGTCACGGCCAGCGACTTGAACCGGACGAACACTGAGACCATTCACTACCAATACGCGGATGGCACCACAGCGGCGCCTGATGCGACCCGCGTCGCAACTGCGACGCGCAGTGCTGTTGTCGACCTTGTGACCGGTCACGTGCTGAGCTACAGCGACTGGATTAACGGCCGCTTCACGGCTGTGACCTCCCCGAAAATCGCCGGCTACACCGCCAGTGAAGGTACCATCGCCGCCGTTGAAGACGTCACCGCTGATGCCGAGGCGATCGTCACTTACACCAAAAACGCCTTGCCGAACGCCGGCAATACTGGTAGCAACGGTAGCGCCACGAACACTGGGAGCACTGGCACCGAAAGTGGCAGCACCGGCAGTCAGTTAAATGGTACGACGAGTACCGGCACGACCAGCAAGGCCAGTGCGAACAAACTGCCCAACACCGGTGACACCGACGATACTAGCCTGATTGCCGCCGGGTTCGTGACCTTGCTAAGCACACTTGGTCTGGCTGGGGCCAAGCGCCGTCAACACTAATTCTCCCAAACCGATTAAACTCATCGCGCGCAAGCAACAGTGCAGACGTTGCGCTCGCTTCTGGTTAGCGGCTACTGTTAAAGCACCACCCACAAAAATACGCCCTTCCGCAATAGTCGGAAGGGCGTATTTGGTGCACCGAGTAATCGAAATTACCGCTGGTCGTTTTTCTTGGTGCGCCGCCGGTGTGTGATCAAGATCACGCCTAAAACAACAAGTGCGATGCCCAGAGTCAACAGGCCGGGGTCAAGTTGACCGGAACCTGGCGTTTTCGGACTCAGCATGATGACATAGAACCCGATGGCGAGCGATAACATACCGGAACTGTAGTGCGCCTTCATTTTGAGTTAAGCAACGCCAACTTGGAACAAGATGGCAGAAGCCCAGCTTTGCTTCTTGATCTCGGCTTTGGCTGCTTTAGCCGCAGCATCCAAGTCAGTCCCGGTAGTGGCGAAAGTTGCCCGCATGCCTTGCTTTGATTGTAATTTGAAGGTGACACCGTCCTGATCGTAAGCTTCGAGGACTGCAACCATTTTATCGAGGTAAAGTGCTGAGTTAACAAAAATCATAAGATGACTCCTTTGTTTTTCGGTTTGTTGTCGTGGTCGACGGAAATCGCTTTCGTCGATACGCTAAAGCTTATCATAAGCCACTCGTTTCCCAAAGGCAACCGACTGCCATTAAGGGCGTAAAAGTCGGCCACTGAGAAAAGCGGAACGCCTCGGGCATCAACAACAGCTCGAGGCGTTTCGGCGAAGCTAGATTTCTAATCTTGCATCGATTGCGTTAGGCCGCAGTTGGGTTGCCTGATTCGTCGACTTGCACGCGGCTGGAAGCCATAACGAATGGCAGCCAGATGAAGAAGGCGATAATCATGTTGACCAGAGCCAAGACGGCAGCCCGCCAGTCAAAGCCGGTGGCCATCAGAGCATTCAAGATTGGCGGGGTGATCCAAGGCACCGCAATCTTAACTGGGCCAACCCAGCCAGCCACCGTGACAAAGTAAGCAATGGCGGTGTTCAGTACTGGCGCCACGATGAACGGGATGAAGTAGATCGCGTTCAAAACGATTGGCAGACCGAACATAACGGGTTCGTTGATGTTGAACAGGCCAGGGGCAAAAGCAAGTTTTGCGACGGCTTTTTCATCAGCACGCTTGGAGAAGATCAGGATGGCGATCAACAGAACGATGGTACCACCTGAACCGCCAAACCAAACGTAGGCATCGAAGGAACCACGCACCCACTTGTATGGCAATGCGTCTCCATGCTGGAAAGCCTGGATGTTCGCAATCTGGGAAGTGCCCCAGATGGATTCCAGAATTGGTGCCAGCACGTTCGGGCCGTGAATCCCGAAGAACCAGAACACTTGAACCAGTAAGGAAACCAGCAGCACCATCCCAGCACCTTGGCCAGCGTGCAGCAGTGGGGCCTGAATGGTAGCAGACAGCCAGTCACCGAATGCTTGACCGGTGAAGGCCTGGAACAGGTAAGTAATAATGGCAATAACATACAGTGCCGCGATCCCAGGAATCAAGGTTGTGAAAGCCTTGGAAACTGCAGGTGGCACGGTATCTGGCATTTTGATGGAGATATCTTTCTTCATCAACCAGATATAAACAACCGTAGCAATCGCCCCGAAAATCATCGCGGTAAACAGACTCGCTGAGCCCAAGTTACCAGTGGCGAAAGCATTTGGAACAGTCAAACTGCCGTTAGCATATGTCGCACCAGCAGTGGTCAAGGTCTTAACGGCGCCTTTAGACAGGCCAGGCACTGCCAAGCTGGCATTACTGTTGATACCCATGAAGAAGGCAGAAAGTGAAATCAGCGTCCCAGCAACCCCATCAACTTGATAAGCTTCTGCCAAATGGTAACCCCACATAGCAGCGAAGAAGACAGCGAAGATGGTTAATGACCCGATCGACACCACTGTATCGATCTGAATGATAGGTTGAACAGCATTAACGAAGCCGTCCATGCCCCATTGAGCTGGATAAGTGGAGAGCAACGCGTTCAGTAAGGTAGCAAGCGAACCAGCCATGGTGATCGGCAAAGTTGCGATGAATGAATCACGCAATGCGACCAGCCAAGGAATAGAACCGATTTTCGCTGCTACAGGAACGACGTATTTCTCCAGCAAGTTCATAATGGCTTGCATAGATCATTACCTCCCATAACGAGTTAGTTGTACCCCCAAAAGCCTACGATTGAAGCGCCTGGTTGGCTGAGTGAAGAACAATCGAGATGATATCACCAGTCGCTCCATTGAAACCGCAAACCCCAATTCTAGAGAACGCTCTCATTTTGGCCGCCAATGCCACGTCTGACATTGGAGAATTATTGGGCATCACCTAAGCAGGTGATCGACGGTGGTGGCCGCCACCGCCATGTGGTATTTGACCACGTTTTCAGTGTAACCGGTTGCAACTGAAAATAAAAGTATTTGCACCCATGAAAAAACAATTACCATAATAAAAACATGTCACATAATCGTGACATGTTTTCTAATTTTCCGAATTAGCTTTTTCGGTTTGATCTTGATCCAACCGATGCGCAATCAGCTCAATCAGGTAGATAATCGGCACTTGCGTCGTGAGGTTCAAATCGCCATGTTTCATTTCCGGCATGTAGTACGCAATCACCATGTCGGAAAGTTGGGCCAGTGTGGAATCGGCATGGTTGGTGACGGCAATCACGTAGACGCCGTTTTGCTGAGCCCGGCTGGCCATTTCGATCACCTGGTGCGATTCGCCTGACACCGACAAGGCCACCATCACGGTGTTTTGCAAAATCGGCGTGTGCAGCGGGAAGGGATAATAAGGGTCCGTGATGGCGAGGCTAAACTTGCCAATATTCGACCAAAACCGTGCCCCGTATTCCGCCAGCGCCTGGCCGGTACCAATGCCGCAGAGCAAAACCATGGGGGCAGGCACAATATGGGTCAACGCCTGATCAATCAGCTTGGCAAAGTCGGTGGTATTGACGTTTTCGAAGAACTCCGCAATTGGCACCGTGATGTCATAATTCGGCTCTGGCGGCGCACTGGTTAAGGCCGCACGGTGCTGTTTGATGGCGTAGCGCAGCTCGGAGTAGCCTTCAAACCCCATTTTCCCAGCGAAACGCAAAATGGTAGTGGTGCTGACATGGGCTTTTTCCGCCAGCTGGCGAATGGTCATTTTTTCCACTTCGGCCTGATGTTGATTGATATAGGTATAAACCGCTGATTCCAGACCGTTTAGTGTCCGCAATTTGTCATAAGGAAACATCCTGCGCTGCCCTCTTTCCCTGCAGCCATCGAACCGCTGCCTTCTTTATTCATCTTATCATAACTGATCCATGATCTGCCGGGCGATTCGGTTCGCCAGGCGCAGGTTGACATCATCACTGAACGGCCGCGGACTGGCCGTAGTCAGCCAATTGAGCCCTTCTGTGGGTACGCCCCAGAAGAAGAGCTTGCCTTGCGGGTGGTGCTGTTGATCCAGCAACTGCGCAGAATGGCGGTCGACTAGCACCGCCCCGGATTGAAAGCGGCGGTCGCCAGCGAGCTGCAGTTCCATCAGCGTGGCTAGATCATCATGCAGCAACTGCTGCATCAGCGGGTTCTGGGCCGCCCCGGCGTTTGGGGCCGGGACCCGGGCTTCGATCAACGCCGTGGCATGGCGCTCAAAGCTCGCCTCCTGACCGCCAACGATAAAGTCATTGCCGGCCGTGGTGATGGTGATCTGCGGCGGGGCAATGGTCACAATGCCAGCCGCAATCAAGGCGCGCAGCTGCTCAATGCGAATGACTGGCGGGCCAATGGAAAGAAAATCATTGGTGCCATTGAACCAGCGCAGAAAGAAATCCAGGTACTCGTCATCGGTGAGCAGGCCCAGATCCACCACTTGGCGGATGGTATCGCGCAGGTCGCGTAGCACCTCCAGCGCTGAGGTGAGAGGGCCGGTTTTACTACCGCGTTCGGCCTCAGCGGCATCTTTGGCTAAGTAAATCAGCATCGCCTTTGGGTCATCACCCTGCGGCGGGGTCGTCAGGGCCGTCCAGTCGAGTAGCTCGGCGGCAGGCAATTTGAGGGCCGCCAAGGCTTCAGCCGGGTCGGTCATGTAATCGGCTTGGAAGGATGGCAGATCGACTTCAGGATGCTGCTGCGCTAGCAGTAAGGAATAATAAACAAAGCCCACCTCGGTTTTGAGTCCTTGGAAGAATTGCTTGCCGGTGATTGGGCCACTGGCGGCCCAGTTGGCCAGTTGCTGCGCCGTTAAAAACCGTGGGGGCCAAGCCTCACCAGGTGCTTTTTCGTTGCGCGCCTTGGCGTGATAGGGTAAACCACGGCGTGACCCGGCGATGATGTGTGGTTCTGCGCCGCTGGCCTGATAGGTGAGCTGGCCTTGCTCATTGCGGAAGTGGCCGCCGCGGCCTTCTGTCAAGCGGCTGACATAATCAAAGAAGCTCAAACCCAAGCCCCGCATCGCCACCACATCTTGCGGGCCCAACCGGCTTAAGTCGCCTTCAGCCGGAAAACTCGGCGGCAGGTACACGCGCTGATGCGCCTTGGCGAAGGCCGTAAAGGCGGCTTGTTCGCGCGTCAGGGAGTTCGGCATGGTGCCCAGCGCCAAAACGACGGCATCAAAGCATTCGGCGCCAGCGGCAGTGTGCACCGTGAAGGGGTCTGGCGAAACGGCCTGGACCATTGTTTGCTTGAAAACCAGTGCGACATTGGGCCGCTTACGGCGATGCATTTCGGCATAGAACCAGGCCAAATAGTAACCGTAGAGGGCGCGGGAAGGATAGTCATTGGGGCCGAGCGTTGCGGCTTCTGCCAGGTAAGGCCGGGCGCTTTTACCGCGGCTACGCAAAAATGTGGCGGCTTCTTTGACGGCCCACTGCGCTAGGCTTGGCCCTGGCATGATGGGGCCAGGCTCCTGCACGGTGCGATCGTAAAATAAAGTGATATGTTGGGCAGCGGTATTCATGATCAGCTGCGGGGCCTGATCGCGGCGCCACACACGGCCACCAATCGGATAAGGGTCAAACAGCGTGATGGTCAGCGGCAGCGCCGACATCTGCTGCTGCCAGGCGATCAACCGCTCCAGGACGAGCAGGCCGCGCGGGCCGGCGCCAATTAGGGCAACTTTCATTTAGATTTCCTCCTTAATCAGGCTTTACTTTCATTATAAAGGGCTTCAAGCCCCGGCAAAAGTGAGAAGCCTTTTGCTTTGCTTGGTTTCGTGCAATAATGGGAGTATCGAAATTTACACTGGAAGGAGTCTAGTTATGCGAGTCGCCATTGTAGGCTGCACCCACGCTGGGACGGCAGTGGTTACGCAAATCGCGCTCACGCATCCCGATACCATTGTCGATGTGTATGAAAGGCGCGGTGATATTTCTTTTCTATCATGCGGAATCTCCTTGTACCTTGAAGGTGTCGTCAAAGATCCGAACACCTTGTTTTATGCTAGTAAGGCCAGCCTCGAAGCGCTAGGCCCCAATATTCATGTGCATTTGCGGCATGACGTGCTCAGTGTCGATAGTGAGCACCACACCTTGGCGATTCAGGATCTGGAAGCCGGCAATAAATACACGACCAAATATGACAAGCTGGTCATCAGCACCGGCAGTTATCCCGTAATTCCGCCGATTCAGGGCATCAGTATTCCCCGGGTCCTCATGTGCAAAAACTATGATGATGCCTTGGCCATCAAAGAAACCGCCGCCAACGCGCGCCGCATTGCCATTGTTGGCGGTGGTTATATCGGCGTGGAGCTGGCCGAAGCGTATAGTCGCACCGGTCATGATATCGTGTTTATCAATGGCGTGCGCCGGCTGTTGAGCCATTATGTTGATGAGCCGATTTCCCAGCAAGTTGAGCACGAACTGGCGGCGCATGGCGTTGACGCTCATTTGCACGAAATGGCGCTCCGCTTTGATAGCGACGATCAACAAGTTTATGTTCAAACTGATAAAAACGAATGGACGGCTGATTTAGCCGTGGTGTGTGTGGGCTTTCAGCCGATGACGGAACTCGTCGAAGGCCAAATCGAGTTGAATCATGATGGCTCCATTCACGTGAATGCCTACATGCAAAGTAGCAACCCAGATATCTATGCGGCCGGGGATGCTGCGGCGGTGCATTTTAACCCTACCGGTAAGGATGCCTACACGCCACTGGCGACCAACGCGGTGCGGCAAGGCAAGCTGGTTGGCATCAACCTGTTTGGCAACAAGGTGCGCTACATGGGCACGCAGGCCACTTCGGCGCTCCGGTTGTATGATCACACGTTGGCTTGCAGTGGCATGACGCAGGAGCGCGCGTTGCAGCACGGTTTTGATGCGGCGGCGGCGGATTTGACCATCGATTACCGGCCCAATTTCATGCCAACAACGGCTGCTATCAGCATGCGCTTGGTGTATAACCGGGCTAACCGCCGGATTTTGGGGGCGCAGTTCTACAGTACGCATGATGTGTCCGAAACGGCGAATACCATTTCAGTCATGATTCAAAATCGCAACACCATCGATGAACTCGCTTATGTCGACATGCTGTTTAACCCGCATTATGATCACCCATGGCATTATTTGAACATGCTGGGACAAGTAGCAGCGGCTCAAGCAGATCGAGATGCAGCGAATTAAAAGGAGTTTACTATGTGGAATTTGATTGGCGCTGGCGCTTGGGTCTTGCTGCTCATTTATCTCGTGTTTGTGGTGATGAATGTGCGGTCTCGGCATTTGAAAATGGTCGTGATGAACCAGCCGCGATTGCGCGTGGTGGCACTTGACGTGCTTGAAAGTCTCGTGTTTGTGGCGGCTCTGTATGGCATGGCGTGGGTCACTTGGCTACGGCCAATCGACTACACGAGCTCAACTATGGTGCGCGTCAACTACGAGTATCATCCGTTGATTTTGCAAAGCGATGGCGAAAAGGCCTATTACGCGACGGTTGCTTCTGGCAACGGCAAGCAACCGGTGCGCTACTTTACGTACTGGACCGCGAATACCCGCAACAAAACCAATAGCCGCCAGGCCGATATTTCCTCCGGTAGTCAGTCTTTGTCGGTGCGCGCCAGTGCTTATCCTTGGAAAAATAAGCAGCTGACCAAGCTTGACGCCACCACCGAAAAAGCCTTTGTGGCCACCATGACCGCCCATTACCGGAAGACCTTCCTGAACGGTTTGGGGATGCATGTGGGCCATTTGGCGGAGCGCTTTGACCTGATTCGGATTCCGAATGACACCATGATCAAGGTTTTGCCGTTGAACGCGGAAAACTAACCCACAAAAATAGCACCTGCAGTCAGCCGGCTGCCGGTGCTATTTTTGTGGCCAGGTCATTATTTACCTGTCGGCTTGTGTTCCATGTAGTCGCGAAGGCTGGCCACGACCGTTTGGTCAGGGGTCTCTCGCATCGCCTTAATGTTATGGATGTGTTCCACAGAAACATGGCTGTTCAGCGCCATTTCAGTATCCGTTAAATCGTTCTTCCGTTGGAACGCAATGATCTCGCGAGAGAACTCACTTAGTTGGTCTTTTTCACTCACAGGTGTAACCTCCTCGATTGGCTTCTACAATCTAGTATACCGAACTTTTAGCGGAATGCGTATTTTTTTGAATTCGACGGTCAGCCGAGGCCAAATGCTTGCAAAATCGAACATATGTTTGTATAATAAAGTCAGTAGAGTAGGGGTGACTCGTGAAAGGACGTGTTGTCATGGATCAACTGAATTATCTCGATCAATTGGCCGCGGCCCAACCCGTTCCGCTACGGGTGCGGCACTTCGAGAACAAAAATGTGATTATCCGGCGCAACCTGGCTAATCAAAAGGGTTTAACCACTGCAGTATGGGATGCGTGGCTACGGCAATCGTTGCGGCCGTTTGGTGGGTTTGAGGCGATTATTGAAGTCGACCGTTTCGGCGACAACCCTGATATTCGTTTCTTCAGCGTGGCCCAGGTGGCCGACGCGGTGCATTACATTTTGACTGCTGGGGCTGACCAGCCGTTAGCTGTCAGTTAGAAAACTAACAAAAAGTCAGCAAAATCTGTTTACTTATTTTTTGTAAGTGTTAAGATAGCCTTCGTAAACAAGTCAAACATACGGAGGTCCTTTATTATGACAATGACAAACGGCTATGAACAAAGTGATAACGAAAAGAAACTTGAGATCGTGAACCTGCCGAGCTTGGAAGCAGAAGCCAAGAAGATTATCCCGACTGGCGGGTTCGGTTACATCGCTGGCGGTTCAGAAGACGATTGGACCTTAAAGCAAAACACGGCCGCCTTTGGCCATGTCCAAATCGTGCCCAAGGCCCTATCCAACATTGAACAACCAAGTACCGCGACGAAGGTGTTTGGGCTTGATCTGAAGACCCCAATCATGATGGCGCCAACTGCAGCGCAGGGCTTGGCGCATGCGCAGGGTGAAAAAGATACCGCTAAAGGTGTGGCCGCGGTGGGCGGCTTGATGGCTCAAAGCACATACAGTTCCACGTCAATCGCCGACACCGCCGTTGCTGGTGATGGTGCGCCGCAGTTCTTCCAGCTGTACATGAGCAAGGACTGGTCCTTCAACGAAAGTCTGTTGGATGAAGCGGTTAAGGCCGGCGTTAAAGGCATTATCTTGACGGTTGATGCCACGGTGGATGGCTACCGTGAAGCTGATATTATCAACAACTTCCAGTTCCCAATTCCAATGGCCAACTTGGAGAAGTTCTCTGAAGGCGATGGCAAGGGCAAAGGCATTGGTGAAATCTACGCCGCTGCCGCTCAGAAGATCAACGAAGATGACGTGCGCCGCATTGCCGAGTACACCAGTCTGCCAGTGATCGTCAAAGGGATCGAATCCCCAGAAGATGCCATGCGCGCGATTGGCGCCGGTGCTGCTGGGATTTACGTGTCCAACCATGGTGGTCGGCAGTTGAATGGTGGCCCAGCTTCAATCGACGTGCTGCCTGCCATTGCTAAGGCCGTCAACCATCAAGTGCCGATTATCTTCGACTCTGGTGTCCGTCGCGGCAGCCACGTCTTCAAGGCCCTGGCTTCTGGGGCTGACCTAGTTGCCATGGGCCGGCCAGTCATTTATGGCTTGGCTTTAGGTGGGGCGCAAGGCGTGCAAAGCGTCTTTGAAGAGCTGAACCACGAGCTCGAAATCACCATGCAGCTGGCTGGGACGAAGACCATTGAAGACGTTAAGCATGCGCCTTTGACCCACTTTAACTACGCTGATTAATTTCATTTCCGCCTCTAGGACGCCGTCATCGGCGTCCATTTTTTGGTCCCTCCTGGCGTGAAAGCTTTTCCATTGCCGGTCGTCCGGTTATACTGAAGGGGAGGTGAGTGCGATGAAAGTCTTGATTTTGTATGAATCCATTACTGGTAACGCCAAAGGGATGGCCCGGATTTTGGACCAGTTCTTCAAACATGCCGGGGCGGAAACTGAAACGTCTCAGATGCAGCAAACCGATGTGGCGACTTTGGTGGACTATGATGCCGTGGTGATTGCCACGTATACTTGGTCTGGCGGGGTCGTGCCGCCGGAAGCCGATGATTTTTACGGCGACATCGCCGGCGTCGACTTGAGTGCCAAGCCCCTAGTGGTGGGGGTCGCTGGCACTGGCGATCCTTGGTATGGCAAGGACTATAACACCGCGCCGGACCTGTTTGATGAGGCGTTCGTGCAGGCTGGGGCCGTGTTAGGCGCTGAGCCGATCAAAATCGAACAAGGGGCCCAGGAGAAAGATATCCCGGCTTTTGCCGCGTTCACCAAGTCGATGATTGCCAAAGTCAAGGCGGTTCAGCAAGCCGCCAAGGAGTGAGCCTATGGACGAAACCATCTTTTTCAACCCTGGCGATGCCATTGCCACCGAGTATGATTTCGCGGCTGCGCGGCGCAGTGCGGAGATTTTTAAAGTGGCCCACGCTTCCGATAAGGGGTTAGTGGTGGCCAAAGACGATCACGGACAGTTCGCGGTTTTCTACGAAGGCGGCACCAGTACCGGCGACGGGGCGGTGCCAGCAACCAAATATACCATCCTGGCCCATTTATAATGACAAATAAGCAAAAAAGTGGGGTCAGTCTACTCATCATTACGGCTGTTTTGCTAGGCGGGTGGGGCGAATACCACCTGCTGCAGGCGCCGCTGCCGAATCCATTTGGCGTCGGCGGCTTGGGGCTACTGATGGGTGGATTGTTGGCCGGTCTGATTGGCTGGTGGTGGCCGAAGAATCACGGTTGAATTGTTCACAATCGGTCTTGAATCTGCTACAATGATCTGGTAACTAAAAGTAAGCGAAAGGGATTGATAATTATGGCAACATTAACCCAAGAAATGAAAGATATGGTCGGCAAGCAGCTGAACTTCCTAGCCACCACTGATGAAGCCGGCAATCCGCAAGTCGGGCCGAAAGGGACCATGCGCGTGTTCGATGATCATCGTTTGATTTATAACGAAGAAACTGGTCGCCATGCTTGGCACAATTTGCAGGCGAACCACAAGGCGGCAGTGGCCGTCGTTGACCGCAGCATCTTGAAGGGCTTCCGTTTCGAAGGCACCGTTGAATTCCACAATGATGACCAAATCTTCGAAGACGCTAAGGCCTTTGCGGCAGAACGCCACTTACCAGCCGCGATTTCCGCCGTGGTCATCAACATTCACCGCATTATCAAGCTGGATGCTGGGCCAAACGCTGGTACCGTCATCGAAGAAGACTAAGCTTCACATAAAAATAGAACTGCCCAGCGCTGGGCAGTTCTATTTTTGTGGTGTGCCCGGCATGGGCGTCAACTAGGTGGTGAAAGGCCACTGTGAGCCGCAGTAGGCGGCACGATGAACGGAAAAATGTTCGAACGGAGCGAGGCTGGAACGCCACAAGGCGGGCCAATTTCGCCTCTACTTGCGAACATCTATCTCAACGAGCTAGACAAGGAGTTAGTCAAGCGTGGGCACCCATTCGTGCGCTACGCGGATGACTGTAATATCTTTGTCAAGAGCCCTCGGGCAGGTGAACGCGTGCTGAAGAGTATCACGCACTTCCTCGAAAAGGAACTCAAGCTTACGGTGAACCAGGAAAAGACGAAGATGAAGTTTTTGGGGTTCACGCTGGGTGTAAACCAGTACAGTGCATATCCGTATCCAACGAAGCAAGCCAAGCAACGAGTGAGTAGAGCCTTGAAGCTTCTAACGAAGCGCAATCGGGGCATCTCGTTGAGCGTGATGTTTAAGGAGATACAGCTCAAAATGCGCGGTTGGCTTCAGTACTACGGAATAGGCAAGATGAAGAGCTTTGTCCGCAGTTTGGACCAGTAGCTTCGGTCACGTATCCGTCAGTATGCGTGGAAACAGTGGAAGAAAAGCAAAACCAAAGTTGCGAACTTGAAAAAGCTAGGACTATCCCAGAACGACGCTTACACCAACGCCAACACCCGCAAGGGGGCTTGGCGAACGGCTCATAGCAAGACTCTGACGTATACCCTAACGAACGAAAAGCTGGAGAACCTTGGCCTTCTCAATTTGTCCAAGACCCTCCAGTATATTCAGAGTGCTTAAATTACTGAACCGCCGTATACGGAACGGTACGTACGGTGGTGTGAGAGGTCGGTAGCTGAACTAATCGGCTACCTCCTACTTGATTTTTGGCCTAGACAGGCTGCGCGGCGGTGCGTCTTTGATGGTTTTCAATCACCAAGGCGGTGATGGCTTTGGCGATGTTTTCGTTGCGCAAAATGGGTCCATGCGCATAGCTCCCAAACGTGTTCTTGTAACGCATGCCTTCCACGCCGTCGTCTGGGTTGTTGCCGTAGCCTTGTATCATTTTTCCCAGTGGTTTGAGCTTGGTTTTGTCATCGAAGTAAGTGCGGCCGCTGTGATTCTCGAAGGCCTTGACGGTGCCGAAAGGCGTTTCGAATTCGGTATCGCCAATCATCCGACTGTCAGCTTTGAACACGGTATGCAGCGGCAGAATGCCGAGACCGTCGATGACGGTGCCGCTGGAGGTCTTATAGTAGCTGCCGAGCAGCTGGTAGCCGCCGCAAATCGCCAGCATCGGCCCGTCGTTTTCGATGTAAGTCTGCAGCGTGTCCTTGAAGCGAGCGAGATCTTTGGCGACCACTGTTTGCTCGTAATCTTGGCCGCCGCCGAAAAAGACAAAGTCATAATCGCTGGCGTCGAAGGGACAATTCAGACTGATATTGTCCACCACGGTGGTGTAACCTTGCTGGCTGAGCCAATACCGTAAAATCTTGACGTCGCCACTGTCGCCATAGGTATTCATCAGGTCTTCATAGAGATAGGCGACTTTGATTGTTTCGGTCATCTCACTCATCCTTTCTGTTTGCGTCATTATAGCACTGTTTCGCGGTGCTGCGGCATGTGGTCGCAGGTTGAAAGCGCTCGCCGAAGGTTGTGACTAGGCGGCGATTAAGTTAAACTAGACAGTGACGTGAAACCCGCTAAAGTTTCACAACATAGCGGTCGTACTGGTGAGAAAAAAGGGTGACAAGATGAACGAAGCGGAGTTTACCGCGGCTTTAACCGCCTTGGGGCTGACCCCCACCGCAAAGCAACTGAAGCAATTTGCTGCTTATTATACCCAATTAGTGGCGGTAAATCAGCACGTGAATTTAACCGCCATCACCGCCCGTGACGAGGTTTATTTAAAGCATTTTTACGATTCCATCACGCTGGTCGCAGCGTGGCCCGCGCTGAAGGACCAGGCGCTTACGGTGTGCGATATTGGCGCCGGGGCTGGCTTTCCGTCGTTGCCGCTGAAAATCATGGCGCCCCAGCTGCAGGTGACCATTGTCGATTCGCTGAACAAGCGGATTGCCTTTTTAACCGCCTTAAGCCAAAGCCTTGGCCTCACCGGTGTGGAATTGTATCACGACCGGGCCGAGACTTTCGGCCAAGGCCCCAAGCGCGCCAGCTTCGAAGTTGTCGTGGCCCGCGCGGTGGCACCGCTGAATGTGCTGGCGGAATTATGCCTGCCGTTGGTGAAGCCAGGCGGCCATTTCATTGCGATGAAAGGCAGCAAAGGCGAAGCGGAGCTGGCCCATGCCAAAGTAGCCTTTGGCGAGTTGGGCGGGCGTTATGCGGCCACCAAGACCCTGACGCTACCAGGCGGCGATTCGCGCACGTTGATCGTGGTTGATAAAGTCAAACCGACGCCGGCCCGCTTTCCGCGCAAGCCAGGAACGCCGAGCAAACAACCGTTAGGAGGTCAGGGATAGTGGCATTATTTTTTGGCAAAAAGAAAACAGACACTGGCCCGCAGGTGCAAGAGCTGCCGCTGACGCAGATTGTGCCGAATCGCTACCAGCCGCGCAAAGTCTTCACCGCTGAAGCCATTAGCGAGCTGGCCGCCACGATTGAAACCCACGGCTTGCTGCAACCCATTGTGGTGCGCGAATATGAACCGAGCCACTATGAGATCATTGCCGGCGAGCGCCGCTTGCGGGCAATGCAGTCGCTGCATTTTGAAAAAGCACCGGCGATTGTTCAGAAAATGAGTGATGAAGAATCGGCGGCCATGGCGCTGATTGAAAACCTCCAGCGTGAAGGCTTATCGCCGATTGAAGAGGCTGAAGCGTATGCCGATTTAATGAAGCTCAACAACATGACGCAGCAAGATTTGGCTAAGCAGTTAGGCAAGAGCCAATCCTTTGTCGCCAACAAGTTGCGGCTGTTGAAGTTGTCTGATTCGGTGCAGACCGCGATTATGAAAGGCGAACTGTCTGAACGCCACGGCCGCGAATTGCTCAAAGTCGATGATTACCATCAGCAGCTCTTGCTGCACGAGATTTTGGCTAATCATTTGACCGTGAAAGAAACCACGCAGCTGGTGGCGCAGACATTAGGCCTGGCGCAGGAAGAACAACCGCAGCCGAAGCAGGCAACCAAGAAGCCCGCCCGCCGGCGCCGCACGCCAGTCACTAAGGATGCGCGGATGGCGGTCAACACCTTGAATCAATCCGTGAAGCTGATCAAAGAAGCGGGGCTGGCGCCGAAAATCAAGCGCGAAGAAACCGCTACAGCTTATCGTTTCACCATCGAGATTCCCAAGGGTAAGGAGTAGGAGGACAACATGGCACATGTGATTGCAATCGCGAACCAAAAAGGCGGGGTCGGGAAAACCACGACCACCATTAACTTGGGCGCGTGTCTGGCCAGTGCCGGCAAAAGAGTCCTGATTGTTGATACGGACGCGCAAGGCAATGCCACCAGCGGCATTGGGGTACAAAAAGCCGAAGTCAGCAAGGATATTTACGATGTGCTGGTGAACGAGGACCCGATCCAATCCGCGATTATCCAAACCAAACATAAAAACCTGGCGATTGTACCGGCGACCATTCAACTGGCCGGAGCCGAGATCGAGCTCACCAATCAAATGGCCCGTGAAATGCGGCTGAAGCTGGGGCTGGAGCCGGTGCTGAATCAATATGACTACGTGTTGATTGATTGCCCGCCGTCTTTAGGCCAGCTCTCTATTAACGCCTTCACCGCGGCCAACTCGATTTTGATTCCGGTGCAAAGTGAGTACTATGCACTGGAAGGTTTGTCGCAGCTGCTCAATACGGTGCGCTTGGTGCAAAAGCACTTCAACCCGACGCTGAGTATCGAAGGGGTGCTGTTGACGATGTATGATGCCCGCACCAACTTAGGCGCGCAAGTCATCGCGGAAGTACGGAAATATTTTGGCGACAAGGTCTATGATGTCGTTATTCCCCGCATCACGCGCCTGGCGGAAGCGCCGAGTTACGGCCTCCCGATCATCGATTTTGACGCCCGCTCCAAAGGCGCTGAAGTGTACTCGCAATTAACAAAGGAAGTGTTAGCGGCCCATGGCGAATAAGAATAATAAAGGGTTGGGACGCGGCATCGAAGCGATTTTCAAAGACTTCGAAAGTCCTGACCTTACCCTCAACAATGTCGATGAATTGCCACTGGCGGATATCCGGCCTAATCCTTATCAACCGCGAAAATCTTTCGATGAAGCGGCGTTGCAAGAACTGGCGGACTCGATTCGCCAAACTGGCGTCTTTCAGCCCATCATCGTGCGCAAAAGCGTGAACGGGTATGAAATTATCACCGGTGAAAGGCGCTTTCGGGCCTCTAAAATAGCGGGCAAGAAAACCATTCCTGCCATTGTTCGTGAATTCGAAGATCCCGAAATGATGGAAATTGCAGTGCTGGAAAACCTGCAACGCGAAGACCTGACCCCGCTAGATGAAGCGCAGGCCTATGACACACTGATCAAGCGCCTCAGCTTGACCCAGGCTGAAGTTTCTAAGCGCCTTGGCAAAAGCCGGCCCTATATCGCGAATTACCTGCGCTTGTTGACCTTGCCGAATGAAGTCAAAAAGATGCTGAACCAAAACCAACTGTCAATGGGGCAAGCCCGGACCCTGCTGAGTCTAAAAGACAAGAAACGGCTGATTCCGTTGGCCAGGAAAACGGTCAGCGATAACCTGACCGTGCGTCAGCTGGAACGGCTGATCAACCAGATGAATGCCGGTAGCCAGCCACAAAAGAAACCCGTAGCCAAGTCGCCATTCCTCAAGGCCAGCGAAAATCAGCTACAAGATAAGTTCGGCACCAAAGTCAGCATCGCGCAAAGTAAGCAAGGCAAGGGCAAAATCGAAATTGATTTCACTACCGCCGCTGATCTCAATCGGCTGCTGGGCTTGCTAGATGTCAATCTCGACTGAGGAGGCCACAAGATGTACAAACTGCATGACCGTGTTTTGATGAAAAAGCCCCATGCCTGTGGCACCAACGACTGGGAAATCATTCGCCTAGGCATGGATATCAAAATTAAGTGCACCGGCTGCGGCCACATTGTGATGATGGCGCGACACGATTTTGAGCGTAAAATGAAAAAGGTATTGGTCCCCGCGGACACTAATCAAGAGAAAGAGTGAGTGACAGTGGCTTTAACAGCAGGTATCGTCGGCTTGCCGAACGTCGGTAAGTCCACGTTGTTCAACGCAATTACCAAGGCAGGCGCCGAAATGGCGAATTATCCTTTCGCGACCATCGACCCGAATGTTGGCATGGTGGAAGTGCCAGACGAACGCTTGGCGCGGATTGATGAAGTGATTCCAGCCAAAAAAATCGTGCATACGACCTTTGAATTCACCGATATCGCCGGCATCGTCAAAGGGGCGTCTAAAGGCGAAGGCCTGGGGAATAAGTTCCTCGAAAACATTCGCCAGGTCGATGCCATTATCCATGTGGTGCGAGCGTTTGATGATGATGAAATCACCAGCGTAACCGGCAAGGTGGATCCCCTCGATGACATGGAAACCATCAACTTGGAGCTGGCGTTGGCTGATCTGGATAGTGTCGACAAGCGCTATACCCGCGTGCAAAAGCAGGCCAAAGCCCGCGACAAGGAAGCCATGGCGGAATTCGCCGTGCTGGAAAAAATCAAACCCGTGCTGGAGGAAGGCAAGCCAGTGCGCACGCTTGATTTCAATAAAGACGAACAGAAAATCGTCAAAGGGTTGTTCTTGTTGACGACCAAACCGGTGCTGTATGTGGCGAATATCGCCGAAGACGCCATGGCCGATCCGGACAGCGTGCCTTATGTGCAGCAGATCAAGCAAGAAGCCGCCAAGGAAGGCGCCGAAGTGATTGCTGTGTCTGCGCGCACCGAGGAAGAAATTGCTGAGTTAGATGATGCCGACAAGGCCGATTTTCTTGAGGCGGAAGGCGTTAGTGAATCTGGGCTGGATAAGTTAATCAAAGCCAGTTATCATTTGTTGGGGCTGGCCACCTTCTTCACTGCTGGTGGCCCCGAAACCCGCGCTTGGACCTTCAAGCAAGGGATGCTGGCGCCGCAAGTGGCTGGGATTATTCATTCCGACTTTGAGCGCGGCTTTATTCGCGCCGAAACCATGAGCTTTGCTGACCTTGACCAATATGGCTCGGTGCAGGCGGTGAAAGAAGCCGGCCGCTACCGGTCAGAAGGCAAGGAATACGCGGTGCAAGACGGGGACATAATCGAGTTCCGGTTTAACGTTTAGGGGGAAGAATTTTGGCTCAAAAACCGATCAAAGAAGCAGAAGCTGTTGAAGAAACCGTTGATGTTGACGCACTCTTGCCGCAGCTGTCGAAAAAGAACGATGAATATATTTTCAAACTGCGCCGGATTTTGACTCAGCACCAATGGACCGAGGAGCGCCAGCGCACGGTTTTGGCTAAAATGCTGCCGGAAATCATCACGGCCCAGCACCAAGGCCGGCCAGCGACTCAGTTGTACGGACCGGTGACGGAAAAAGCGGAATCCTTGATTCATGCCCCGAAGCCGATTAAGAAAGTGGCCTTTTGGTTGTCTGGAGTTGATTTAGGCTTCCTGTTTGCCAGCATGTTTGGCTTGGTGTACGGCGGGATGGCCCTGTACAATCATGGTAAGGCCAGCGCCGGCAACGGCCTCTTGTCAATTATCGTGATGGCGATGACTGCTGGCTTTGCTTTTGCCCTGTACAATGACTGGAGCCGTGCTAAGAAGGATACCCGGATGAAGACCTGGCAGATTTTAACCTTGGCGGTAGTCATCATCTTGGCTGGCTCCTGGATTTCCGGCGCCTTGGCTTACCTGAACACGCCGCTGACTACGACCATGTCATGGTGGGCATACCTGATTTTGGCTGCTGCTTCTTATGGCATCCACTGGCTGCTCAAGCGCAAGTATCACTTGCGCGGCTTGATGGCTTAAAGCCGAACACACTGCGTCAAGCCCTGGTCTTGACCTGAATAAAAAGCGAACGATTTCGTGAGCAACCCGCTTTCTCAAAATGATTATTCGGGTCTGCGTGCGCAAAAATGAGATAATTATCATTTAAAAACCCTGTGCGGCCGCGGCTGCGTAGGGTTTTTCGCTTTCCCGTTGACGCCTGCTGGTGCCCAGTGCTATGCTAGTCGACAACAAAAACCAGTATTGAGTGATTCTTGGGCACAGTCAGATTAAAGACAGAAAGAGGGATTTTCTTGAGTAATTGGGACACGAAGTTCGCACGGAAGGGATTCACTTTTGACGATGTGTTGTTGATTCCAGCAGAAAGCCACGTTTTACCGCAAGACGTTGATTTACACGTTCAGCTGGCACCAAACTTGAAGTTAAACATCCCGATTCTTTCCGCGGGGATGGATACCGTCACCACCGCCGACATGGCCATTGCGATGGCCCGCCAAGGCGGGTTAGGCGTCATTCATAAGAACATGAGCATTGCGCAGCAAGCCGACGCAGTCTTGACCGTTAAGCGCTCGGAAAATGGGGTCATCATCAATCCGTTCTTCCTCACCGCCAATGATCCGGTTTCAGCGGCCAATGCTTTGATGAAGAAGTATCGCATTTCTGGCGTCCCAATTGTGGATTCCAAGGACTCGCGCAAGTTGACCGGCATCATCACCAACCGAGATTTGCGCTATGTTGATGATCACAGCGTGGCCATCGGTGCCGTGATGACCGCAGAAAATCTGGTCACCGCGCCAACCGGCACTAGCCTGAAGGAAGCAGAAGCCATTCTGCAAGCACACAAGATTGAAAAGTTGCCTTTGGTTGATGAAGACGGGCGCTTGTCCGGGCTGATTACCATCAAGGACATCGAAAAAGTCGTCGAATTCCCTGATGCCGCTAAAGATGACCACGGCCGGTTGCTGGTCGCCGCTGCGGTAGGGGTCACCTCTGACACCTTCGAACGCGCCCAAGCCTTGCTTGATGCCGGCGCTGATGCGATTGTCATCGATACCGCCCATGGCCATAGTGCCGGTGTGCTGCGTAAGATCAAGGAAATCCGGGCCCACTTCCCGCAAGCCACATTGATTGCCGGAAATGTCGCGACGGCGGCAGGCGCCGCGGCACTGTACGACGCCGGCGTTGATGTCGTTAAAGTCGGCATCGGCCCAGGTTCCATTTGTACCACTCGGATCGTGGCTGGGGTCGGCGTACCGCAGTTAACCGCGGTTTACGATGCGGCCACCGAAGCGCGCAAGCGCGGCAAGGCCATCATCGCCGATGGTGGGATCAAGTATTCTGGCGATATTGTGAAGGCTTTGGCGGCTGGCGGTTCTGCCGTCATGCTCGGGTCCATGCTTGCCGGGACTGATGAAGCCCCCGGTCAGATGGAGATTTATCAAGGTCGTCGCTTCAAGACATATCGTGGCATGGGTTCCTTGGGCGCCATGGAACAGTCCCATGGCTCTAAGGATCGTTACTTCCAAAGTGGCGTCAATGAAGCCAAGAAGCTGGTGCCGGAAGGGATTGAAGGCCGGGTCGCTTATAAGGGCAGCTTAGCCGATGTCATTTACCAAATGGATGGCGGCCTGCGGTCAGGGATGGGCTATGTTGGGGCCCCGACGATCACCGCACTGCAGGACAATGCCCAGTTCATCCAGATTTCTGGGGCAGGCCTGCGCGAAAGCCATCCGCATGATGTCCAGATTACCAAGGAAGCACCTAACTATTCTGTTGAATAAGCTCTGCTTGGAAAGGCCGCCGCGCGCGGCTTTTTCTTTTGGAGTTTATGCGTGGCGCCGCCACCGGCTGGCTAACAGAAGGGTGTACGTGATTTGCGTTAGTGGCTAGCCCATTTTCATCGTTTACTGGTGAGTCAGGTAGTTAGCTTGCTGCTTCGAGGGTCTGTTGGCCGGTGGATAAGCATCAGACAGCCAATGGCCGAGGGTGCCTGAGCACCTGGTTTCTTGAGATTTTTCAACGCTTGAAACCTGCACAAGCAAGGAACAGTCGCATTTGGTACAATGTAGGCGGTAACGAATACGCCACAAGTTAATGGAGCCTAATCATGAAAATTCTTATTGTAGACGATGATAAAGAAATCGTTGAATTACTGAGTATTTACGTTAAAAACGAACACTATGAACCGGTTTTGGCATACAGCGGCAAAGAAGCGATGACCAAGTTGGCCACTAACCCTGATATTGCACTGATGATTTTGGATATCATGATGCCGAATATGTCTGGCATTGAAGTGGTCAAGCAGGTGCGCAAGGATTCCCAGATTCCGATCATTATCGTGTCAGCGAAGACTGGCGACATGGATAAAATTCAGGGGCTCATTACTGGCGCGGATGACTATGTGACCAAGCCATTTAATCCGCTGGAAGTGATGGCGCGGGTCAAGAGTTTGCTCAGGCGCAGTACGAATAATGTCACCAACAACGAACCTGATCAGCTCGAAGTGGGGCCGCTGTCCATTCAGCGGGATAGCCATGAAGTGACGACGCTGACCGGTAGGCAGATTCAACTGACCGCACTGGAGTTTGGCATTTTGTATTTGCTGGCCAGTCATCCCAACCGCGTGTTCTCAGCGGATGAGATTTTTGAACGGGTTTGGCAACAAGAATCGATTGTGTCGGCCAAAACCGTCATGGTCCACGTGTCGCATTTGCGCGATAAAATTGAAGAAGC
Source organism: Lacticaseibacillus suibinensis (assembly GCF_003946175.1). Taxonomy (GTDB): domain Bacteria; phylum Bacillota; class Bacilli; order Lactobacillales; family Lactobacillaceae; genus Lacticaseibacillus; species Lacticaseibacillus suibinensis. The sequence goes on from NZ_RHOK01000023.1 coordinate 25,709, forward strand.
TACCGGCGGCGAAAAAGTGATTGAAACCGTCTGGGGCGTCGGGTATAAGGTCGAGGGCTAAGCATGGGAGAAAAAGTCCGCCTGACCGGCAAGGAGAAATCTGAGCTGTGGTTTGAAGGCGTCGTGACCGTCGTGCTCTTGTTGATGCTGAACTATGCGGTTTTCGTGCTGCTTAAGGAATTGATTGCCAGCAGTCAGCAGCTGCAAGACTCGATTTGGAGTGTCAAAAACGTTCTGACCTTTGGCCAAGACCGCCAGCATTTATGGAGCTGGCGCAATGTGTTCATGATTTTCATGTTTCTGCTAGATGTGCTGGTGGTGTACTGGCGACTCATCAGGCGCTATCGGCAGATTCAGATGCGCCATGTGATCCGGGAATTGCATTACATTGCAGATGGGCATTTGGATCATCGGATTCAGTTCAAGGTCAACACGGATTTGCAAAAGGTGATTAACTCCATCAATGCACTGGTGGATTCGACGGTCAATTCGATGAAGGAAGAGCGCCGGATTGAAAGCAGTAAAGACGAGCTGATCACCAATGTGTCGCATGACATTCGCACGCCGTTGACGTCGATTATCGGCTACTTGGGCCTGATTGAGGACCAGCAGTATCGCAGTGAAGACGAGCTGATCAAATACACACATACCGCGTACTTAAAAGCCAAGCAGATGAAGGTGCTGGTGGAAGATCTGTTCGAATACACCAAGGTCCGTCAAACCACCACGCCGCTGAATGCGGTGGAATTTGATATGGTGGCGATGCTGGAGCAACTGGCGGCCAGCTTTGAACTGGAAGGCCATAAGCATGGGCTGCGGTTTGTCGTGTCGGGGAAGCCTGATCCGTTAATGATGCAGGCTGACACCCAAAAACTGGGCCGCGTGTTCAACAACTTGATTGCCAACGCTTTGAAGTATGGCCAAGGCGCCAAACACATTTTCCTGGATGCCCAGAAAATCGGTTCAGAAGTCGTGGTGAAAGTCTCGAATGACGGCGCGCAAATCCCGAATGATTCGCTGAGCCAGTTGTTCGACCGCTTTTACCGCGTCGAAGAATCACGTTCGCAGGAAACCGGCGGCACCGGCTTGGGGCTGGCGATTGCGCAAAGCATTGTCACGCTGCATGGCGGCTACATCTATGCGGATTCCAGTCCTGAACTCACCAGTTTTGTTATGCACTTACCGCTGCGGTTGGGCCAAACTTTGAAGCCTGCCGCCCCTAAAAAAGAAGCTTAGGAGTTTGAAAATGAAAAAAATTTGGCGCACTGTCATCGCCTTAGTCGCAAGTTTGAGTGTTTGGGCCGCAGTCAGTCCCACCCCCGCCTTGGCCGCTACCAATGTCAACGTGGATGCCAAGGCAGCGTTGGCCGTGGATGCGAAAACTGGGCAGATTTTATATGCCAAAAATGCCGATCAGAAGCTCCCAATTGCTTCGATGACCAAAATGATTTCACTGTACCTGGTGCTTCAAGCCGTGCATGATGGCAAGCTGAAGTGGACCGATACGGTGTCCCCGGATCAGTCGATTTACGAACTGGCCAAAGACCGCTCGCTGTCTGGTGTACCGCTGGAGCCAGAGAATAAGTACACCATCAAAGAGCTTTACGATGCCAGTGTGATTTACTCGGCGAACGATGCGATGATGCTGCTAGCCAATGCCTTGGCCGGCTCGCAGGCGAATTTTGTGGCTAACATGCAGGCCCAGCTGAAAAAATGGGGCATTAACGACGCCGACATCGTCAACGTCACTGGTCTGAACAACAGTGCGCTGAAAACCGACCGCGTGGCTGGCACCGGCGATAATGCCGAAAACGAAATGTCCGCGAAGGATATGGCGATTGTCGCCAGCCATTTGCTGAATGACTACCCGGAAATTCTGAACACCACCAGCATCGCGTCGCAGGTGTTCCGCAAAGGCACCAGCGATGAAACCAAAATGGATAACTATAACTGGATGCTCAAAGGCTTAGTGTCAGCACAAGCTGATTTGCCAGTCGATGGGCTCAAAACTGGGACCACGGACCTGGCCGGGAACTGCTTCACCGGGACGGTGAAGAAGAATGGCTACCGGATCATTACTGTGGTGCTGCATGCCAATGGGACCGCCAGCACCCGGCGCTTTGACCAAACCGCAGCGCTGATGCGGGCAGTTTTTGCCGCTTGGAAGCCATTGGTCGCCACCAAAGCTAACCAGCCTGTGGCCGGGCATGCCAGGTTGGCGATTGATAAAGGCAAGCAAAGCAGTGTCGCTTTGAAAGCGACCAGCACCACCGAACTCTTGGTGCCGCAAACGACCACGGCGAAGGATTTGACTTATACTTATCATGCCAACAAGGGCTTTAGCGGGAAGGCCGAGGCGCCAGTCAAAAAAGGCACCACGACGGGTACGGTTACGGTGAATGTGAAAGGCGAGCAGCTTAGCTACCTGAGCACGGCTGGCAACCAAACTACGCTGAAAACTACCAAGACGGCAGAAAAAGCGAACTTCTTTGTTCTGTTGTTCCGCGGGATTGGTGAATTTTTCGGTAATCTGTTTTAACTCGTTCAAGGGAGATCTCAATTGTGCAGTATCATGAAATGACTGCCGATGGGTTAAAAACCTTAAAAGCGGAAGTTGTTTTGCTTCAAGCCGAGCGGCCGCGGCGCATTCAGGCGCTAGCGGCGGCGCGGGCGTTAGGCGATTTGTCCGAGAATGCCGATTACAGTGCCGCCAAGCGCGACCTGCGGCATTTGGAAAGTCGCTTGCGCTACTTAGATAAGGTGATTCGCTATGCGCAGGTGGTATCAGCCACCCCGACGGCGATTGCAGATTTAGGCAAGCGGGTGACGGTGCGCTTTGACGATGATGACGATACCGCCACCTATCGCCTGGTGGGGCCGCACGAAGCCAGCATGCGCCCAGATAATCTCGCTATTAACTCCCCGCTGGGGCGCGCCATCGATGGCCAACGCGCAGGCGCGACGGTAACGGTGACCGCGCCCAGCGGCGATTACGCGGTGACGCTGATTAAGTTGGCCTAAATCGATATGTTATAATTGACCTAATCAAAAGGTCGCGGAGGAGTTCAACCATGGCACTTTCACTACATGCATGTATTTTGCTTTTAAAAGAGCACCATCTGCTGAAAAGTAGTGCGGTGCAAAGTGATGTCGATACCGACATGACAGGCATCGCCTATGATTCGCGCAAAGTCTCCGGACCGACGCTGTTTTTCTGCAAAGGCAACCATTTCCGGCCAATTTATCTCTCCATGGCCAAGGACAATGGGGCCACGACTTATGTGGCGGAGAAGCCTTACGTCGAAGGTAATGGGATGAACGCTTTGATCGTGGTGAATATCACCAAGGCGATGGCGATTTTGGCGGCGGCGTTTTATGATTTTCCGCAAGACGATTTGTTCGTTATTGCCTTCACCGGCACCAAGGGCAAAACCACGTCGGCGTATTTCACTCGCGGGATTTTGGAAGAAGCGCACCCAAAACACGTGGCGTTGTTCTCCACCATTGACCGCATCGTGGGCCCGAATCCAGATCAGCGCTTCAAGTCTGATTTAACGACACCAGAATCCGTAGATTTGTTCCATGATATGCGGGCCGCCGTCGATAACGGCATGACTCATCTGGTGATGGAAGTGTCCAGTCAGGCTTACCTGCGCAATCGTGTGTTTGGCCTGAGTTTTGATGTCGGCTTTTTCCTCAACATTACGCCAGATCACATTGGCCCGAATGAACACCCGACCTTTGCCAACTACCTGCACAACAAGCTGCAGCTGGTGGTGAACTCACGGCAGGTGGTGCTGAATGCGGAAACTGAGCATTTCGATGAAGTGTATGCTGCCGCCACCACGACCACTTATCCCGACAGCATCTATCTGTACGCCAGCACCGACTTCAAGCCGCAACGTGATGATATCGAAATCGATTTTCGCTTCGCTAGCCAAACGCTCAACACGACTTACAGTCAGTTCCAATTGATACCCGTGACGGATAAGGCCGCTGCTTTGAATGTCGGCGGTCAGTATCAGTTGAGTCTGATTGGCGACTTCAACGAAAGCAACGCCACTGCCGCCATTATTGGCGCCGGTTTGGCTGGAGTGGATGGCGCCAAAGCGATGCCTGGCATTCGCCAAGTCACCATTCCCGGCCGGATGGAGCATCTCGCCATTCCAGGCCACGGCACCGTCTACGTTGATTATGCTCACAACTATGGCGGCATGAAGGCCTTGCTCCACTTCCTGAAAGCGGAATACCATGATCCGCGCATGGCGGTGGTGGTAGGCTCGCCTGGTGATAAAGGCGTTTCGCGCCGTCCAGGCTTCAGCAAGGTGCTGAATGAATACGCCACGACGGCCTATCTCACCACCGATGATCCCGGCTTTGAAGATCCCGCCAAAATTGCGGCGGAAATCGATGCTGGCATCGATCACGACCAGGTGCAAGTGGAAACGATTTTGGACCGGCGGGAAGCGATTCAAACGGCGATTGAAGCCAGCCGCGACGGCGGTATCGTGGTGGTTGCCGCTAAAGGCGCTGATCCTTATCAAAAGGTCCGCGGCATTGATACCCCATGGCCAACCGATATGGCTGTGGTGAAGGAAGTCGCAGCCAACCTGGCGCAAGCCTAATTTTCAGTGAGGTCGCTAGGCGCCGCCCAACCGCATACGGTTGAGTGGCGTTTTTTTCGTGTGAAGGAGGCAATTGTTTTGACACATTTAACCGCATTGACTGATACCTTTACGCTGACCAATGGCGTGGTCATGCCTATCGTCGGCTTTGGCACCACCGCGACGACCACACCCGCCAGTGTGGTGGCCGCACTAGTCGCCGGCTACCGCCAGCTTGAACTGACTCCCGGCAGTGAAGGCGCAGTTGTCGCGGGCCTGCAAACGGCAGGGGTGGCGCGGGCAGACCTGTTTATCACTGTGCAACTAGAAGTTGACGTCACTAGCCCCGTACCAGCGGCCATCGCGGCGACGCTTGAGGCTTTACACACCGATTATCTGGACCTTGCCCTCTTGCCGGCCGCGGCTGCGACCAGCACGCTGGGAGCGGCCTGGCAGGCGTTAGAGACGGCACTGGCCGCAGGTAAAGTTCGTGCCATCGGCCTCGCCGATTTTCAGCCCGATCAAATTGCGGCCTTGGCCCAAACGGCGCTGGTGCCGCCGATGGTCAACCAACTGCGCCTTAATCCTACCGACCAACAACCCGCCGCCGTTGCCGCCAGCAAAACGGCGCACATGGTGGTGGCCGCCTACAGCACCTTGGCGGCAGGGGCGCTGCTGACGCTCAAGCCCCTGCGCAAAATGGCCGCCCGCTACCAACGCACCCCAGCCCAACTCGTCTTACGCTGGGCCCTGCAGCACGACTATCTCCCGCTCCCGCGGGCGCAAGCTCCAGCTCACATCCAAGAAAACGCCCAGCTCTTTGATTTCGAACTGAGCTTCCATGACATGCAGGTCTTGGATGCACTGCAAGGCAGGTCTGTTACCCCCAAGCGGTCGAAATAGATGAAGGTTTGAATAGTGGCATTTTAGCGCCAGAGTCAACCGTCATGTTTTGCCTCCTGTCAGTTTAGGGGGAAAGTAGGCTTCAACGACTACCGTAGGGCAGGACAACCGGAGCAGGCAGGGGCTCAGGGGGGAAATTGTTCTTAGCCAACTTGTTGACTTAGAACAAGCTGCGACTTTGAGACTCCCAGCGCGAGGCGCAAAGCGCTGACCACCCCGCTTTCGCCCCTGCCTGTGGAGGTTTCCTGACCGGGCGCGCTTCATGGGTTAGCTATCATCCTAAAAGCGCCCCACTTCACAGCCTTTATGTTAAAATACTTGAGTTAACTTTTTAAGGAGGCGCGAGATGTACGAAGCGACGAAACGCAGACACGTGAGCGACCAAGTGGCGGCAGTGTTCCCGGAAGAAGTCACCAACCAGTTGTTTGACGTGATTAATTTGATGAATAAAAGCAAGCAACTGGTCACGGCACCAGTGGCCTTTGCCTTTTCCGATGACCATACCGACACCGAACTGTATGCCATGCTGATCCAAGGCAACCTGGCCCCAGCCCAAGAGTTCCCGCTGACCTATGAAGGCGACAAGGACTTCTTGGGCCATGGCTACATCTTGATTGCCAAGGATAATCCCAAGGCCATCTACATTGATTTTAGTAAGGCCAATGATTTGAGTGAACTGTAAAAGGGCGTAGGGCCCTTTTTTTTGGTCGGTTTTTCAGAAAATTGCTGGTCCCCCAGTTTACAATTCAAGTGCAACACCCTGACGACTAGACCAAAAAGGCCATGAAGACCTATTCTTGTTAGTACTAGCTAAACAAGAAAGCAGGAATCTTCATGACCCACTCTCAGACTAACACCCACAAGCATTACCAACAACTC